>NZ_JAYKTV010000004.1:0-268209 GCF_036913575.1 Companilactobacillus sp. HBUAS59699
GAAAAAGGATTGAAAGAAATAGCTTAAATAAACAGTCCGTTCGGCAACTTGCGGACTATAAAGACCTTGGTAATTACCATGTAAGACCTAAGTTAATTAGGCAACGGCGTATCTAGGTAAATCGTAATGTACGATTCTTAGGATTGCGTATTCTTACAAGCTCGTTACTTTAGTGACGAGTAGTTGACGCCACAACTGAATCACCAAATGTTCAAAAGACAACTAAAAACTGGAAAAAATCTTCTACAAAAGTAGAATTTCCAATTTTGATGTATCATTCAATAGCTGCAACTGGTAATTCACTGAATGTTCCCATTGAACAATTCGAAGAGGAAATTTCTTATTTAAAATCTCACGATTATTATTTTTTGAGTCCCCACGAAGCTTATGCTGTTCTAAAAACCAATAAAAAGCCGCATCGAAATATTGTTTGGGTAACGTTAGATGATGGATACAAAAATAACTTTGACGCTCTAAAAAATATTTATAAAAACTATCATGCAAAGGCCACCGTCTTCGACATTATTAACAGTCAGAACGGTGAGAGTTTTTTAAGTCAGTATCAACTCAAACATTTAAAAAACAGTCATATTTCCATTCAAAATCACACATTTCATCACGTTGATCTCGATAAATTAAGCTCACAAAAACAATCTGAAGAAATAAGCACGGGTAAAAACATCCTAGATAAGTTACTACATCAAAAAACTATCGCTGTCGCATATCCGGCCGGACATTACAATCAATTAACTCCTAATTTAGCAGCCAAATCCGGTCATAAATTAGCAGTCACAACTAATGAAGGACTAGCAAGCAAAGATAATGGCCTGCTCTCTTTAAATCGTGTCCGAGTAAATAAAGGTATTACCTTGGATGAATTTCAAAAAATAATTATTAATGGATAATTCACAAGCATAAAACTAGAGTATATTTCATTATCATGGCATAGTATAGATAGATACAAAAGGTATTTGTATCTACCCCCCGTACCAACCTATTACTCAACTGGAAAGAGTCCCTGCCCCAGATACCTGGTAGGAACTTTTTCACTTAGTAGGAGTGATGTCATGCGTAACACGAGGAGAAGATATCAGCTACCAATGTTTTTCTTAATTATTGCTTTGATTCTCCCTTTTGTAGGATTTGAACACACAATGAAACAAGCTACCAGGAAATAATCCTGATAGCTTGTTTTATTTTTTGCGCCAAAACGTGTCACAATCTTTTTTATCTTCAATATTGAATTCAATTACATCCTTAAGTAAATCATAATTGACCTCTTGGTCAAAACCTATTCGGAATATTTCTTTACCATGACTATAACCAGCATCTTCAGCCTTAGTAGCGAATAGTTCCACCCATTTGCCCTCTGGAGCGACTGAAATGTGCTTTTGAGCAACACTGAAACCAATGATAAAAGTCCCATGATCAGTGAACATTGGTTGTCTCCAAGCAAAACGCTTCTTTAAATTAGGAAAATTTTCTTGTACCCAATCAATGATCTCAATCATTCTTTTGCGATGTGATTCATCTTGAATATTTGCTAAAAATTCTTCAAATACATCCATGGCATATTCTCCATATAATTAAATTTTCTTAAGTATATCAGAAATTTAATTTGCATCATATGCTTCTTGATACAATTGAATCAATTCTTCTTTTGTAGCTTTTCGAGGATTGGAAAAAGCATTTCCATCTTTCAAAGCATTCTCAGCCATCATTGGGAAATCTTCGATTTTAGCACCGATTTCCTTGATACTCTTAGGAATACCGACATCGATTGCCATTTGTTTCATTGCTTTGATCGATAACTCTGCAGCATCACGAATTGATAATCCCTCAGTATTCTCGCCCATGATCTCAGCTAATTTGGCGAATCTCTCTGGGCAGGCGATCAAATTGAATTTTTCAACATATGGTAATAATAAGGCACAACATACACCGTGTGGCGCATCGTATTGTCCACCCAACTGATGAGCCATGGCATGAACATAACCCAGATCAGCATTATTGAATGCCATCCCGGCTAACATTTCAGCTTCAACCATCTTTGTTCTAGCTTCGATATTGTGACCATTAGCAACGACTTCACGCAGACTCTCTTCAATCAATTGAATGGATTTCTCACATTGACTGTCAGTAATATCATTACGATTGGTTGAAACATAAGGTTCGATTGCTTGAACAAAAGCATCCATTCCTGTTGCAGCGGTCATACCGCGAGGAACATCTAGCATCAACATTGGATCATTAAATGAAACCAAGGGAATATTGCGCCATGATACAACAACAAATTTTAAATGAGTTTCAGTATTGGTAATAACACAGTGGCGTGTTAATTCGGAACCTGTACCAGCTGTGGTATTGACTGCCATCAGTGGTGGCAATGGATTATCGAGAGTTTCAATTCCCGCTAGCTTAGTAATATCATCACCATTTGTCAAAATAATTCCGGTACCTTTACCAGTATCATGAGCTGATCCACCACCGACAGTAATAATACTGTCACAGCCTTTTTCAATATATAATTTTTTGGCTGCTTGAATATTTCTCACTTTGGGATTAGGTTCTACACCATCATAAACAACAAAATCTACCCCAGCTGTTCTTAATGACTTAGCAGTTTGCTCAAATGGACCATTAGGAAGTTTCTCTAAAAATGTATCTGTTACTATCAATGGACGCTTCATATTCAAAATTTTAGCACGTTCCCCAATCTTCTCAATGACACCAGGGCCGAAGAAATTAACACTTGGCATTAAAAAATCAAAATTTCTCATAATCTCATAACCTTTCGATGACTCTTTTGATGTTTTTAATAATATCATTTATGTAAGCGATTTAGAATACAATGCTTAAATATTGAAAATTTATAGCTATAAAGTGAAAATACCAGAGTTTAGCGCTATATATCATAGTGAGATAAGCATAATTACAGAAATATTATTTTTTAGATTTAAAAATCAATAATTAAATAATATACCGTTGTATTTATGAAAATATAATTATAAATAACAAAAAAATTCAACCTAAAAGATTGAACTTTTCGTATTATTTATCAGAATTAACATTATCAACTCCATCAATGATCTGATAAATATATATATAATCATATTCAGTCGGCGTAACAAATATTGGAACTTCTTCTGAATATGATATGTATCTGTATTTTCTACTATTGAGAAGCGCCAATAATGTTAAGAATACAGTGATCAATGAAATCATCAAACTCAGTCGCTGAATAAAGGTATTAACGTACTGGATCTTGACTGTACCATTGCCTGATAAATAAATATCAGTCAAACCTGATTTGGAGATTTTCGGAACAGTCGACTTACCTGGTCCATAGATTTCCGCCTGATAACCTTTATAGTAAATCAGTGGCAATTCAATCTTTGCTGGCTTCCCAAAAGTATCAAAATTAAATGCAATATACTGACGATTTATCGTTGGATCGGCAATTGAAATATCTGATTTATTATATGCCAGTGTTCTATCCTTATGTTCCAATACTTCCGGATAACTAACCTCACTTGGTAAATACTCGTGACCAGCACCAATATAGTAACTATCAATGGTATTAAAGTTAGCGTACGTCTCTAATTTATTGGATGAATCAGAGACTGTATAACGACCGAGACCAATTGATAATAATAAAACCATTCCTACGAAAGTACATTCAAAAGTTTTATTTTGAAAAATCCGTAAGTCATCATTCGCCAAGAAATATGCGACTATCAGAGAAATAATTGAGAAGAAGCGCCATGGAAATTGAATTACTGCAAAAATAGAATGGTTAAAAAACCTCCAGGGAAAAATATTCGTACAAGCTATAAAAAAGAGTAAGGCAATTAGTGTTAAATCAATATTCTTGTGATTGAACAAATTGTAAAATGAATACACTAATAAACTCAGTAAAATGACCGCACCTATATTTACTGTATCAGCACTAAAAACTTGGTTGGTCAAAGAATTATGCAGTAGTGATTTCAGCGGTAAAATTTCGTTAATAATGTTGATCAAAGGATCTGTAGTCAAAGCATATTTTTGTCCATTCATTTGTTCTAGAATTGGCAAGTAAATACCCGCCGTGATTCCAATAGTCAACCCCGCAGCTTTTACTATTGCCAAAATCTTCTTACCATTCCAAAATGATTTGATATTCAATAGAACATACAGAGCAGAAAAACAAATTATCATAAACAAAGAAATTGTGTGAGCACAACCGATCCCGATCATAGCAAAGGCTAAAACGTACCACTGTTTAAAATTATTATTTTTGAAATTGATCAGTTCTGATAATACCAATGGGAAAAACATCATTCCCATTAGTTCACCAATATCTTGTCTACTGAATAAAGTCTGCAATCTATAAAAATTAAAGGCATATATGAAGGTAAATAATAATGCTCTCGAATTGGAAAACTTCAATCTTTTACCAGCAATGTATCCAATCCATAATGTGAAAAAATTGATCATAATTAATGTGAATAAATACGAAACTGTTGGTGTCGCACCAATTATTCGGAGCAGTGCGGCTGGATATAAAAAGATATCTGGATAAAATAAACTGGAAGCATAACCATAACCACCGATGAAATGGCCGTCAACTTTAGGCCAAAAATTCAAATGTTTGATAGAACCCGCTAACGTTTCAATTCGATCAAGATGATAATGAAAATCACCGGTCGCAAAAATATACCCAAAGTGCCAATCGACCATACCAATCATGAAGACACTAATTATCAAAAATAATATTAAGATTAAATAATTTTTCTTTATCAACTTTTTCATAATTATTCACGCCTTGATTTTTTATCCATTTTCAATGAATTTTAACTATTAAATTACAAGGAAGCGAATAATTAGCCATGAGTAAAATTATTACTATCGCAACAAATGCCTTCATAGCAGCTTTTTAGAAAAAACCTTATACAAAATGTACTATCGTTAATAATATTCAAAAATCGATATTTCTCATGAAATGCCAAACTAATGTTATTCTAGTAAGTAAGAGAAGTCTTACCAAAAAGAGGTCAAAAATGAATTCTACAATTGAAAATATGCTTCAACACGTATCGGTCCGTGATTTTAAAGATCAACCGATCACTCCACAACAAAAAAATGATTTAATTGCTGCTGCTCAACATGGTTCAACTACTGAATTTGTCCAAGCATTCTCAATCATTGAAATTACTGATCCAAAACTACGCAGTAAATTAGCTGACATAACAATTAGTTCGCCTCATGTTAAAAAAGCTGATACGTTTTATGTATTTGTTGCTGATCTTCACCGCCAAGCTAATATTTTGCGTGCCAATCATGAAAGTCTCGACAGTGTTAAGAATATGGAAGCATTACTGCTATCTACTATCGACACAACGATTTCCGCCCAAAATATGGCGGTTGCGGCTGAATCCATGGGCTTGGGAATTTGCTACATTGGCAGTTTACGTAATAATATTGCTCAAGTAGCGGAATTATTGAAATTACCAGACTTCACGATTCCACTGTTTGGTATGACAGTGGGAGTTCCCAAATCAAAGAATCAATTAAAGCCACGTATGTCACCAGCCAATCAAGTTTCAATCAATTCATATGACGAATCACAATTCAACAACTTATCTGAATACGACCAAACTGTCAGAAATTATTATATAAATCGTAAAACTAACCCCGCTAATACATCTTGGACTGAAAAGAACTTAGCCATCTTCAAAGAAGTACATCGTGCAGATGTTGCTGACTTTTTAAAAAAGCAGGGATTCTCATTAAAGTAGTTATAGTACCAAAAAAAGGTCTAGAACAATTAATATGTTCTAGACCTTTTTGATGTATAAACTAAATAATATTAAAGTATAAAACTGCCATAACAATTCCTAAAGTAACAGTAATTTTTGTAAAAACATTAGAAAATGATTCTTTCTTACTTATAGAAATCATTCGCCAACCTGTAAAAGCAATCAGTATCATTAAAATTATCAATGTTAAATTAATAAGCATCCTCATTACTTCCTTATAACATACTAAAAATTCAAGGCAAAATATGGTTCACTGATAGCAATACTTGGAATTGCATCACCATCGCCGTAAGACATATCTACTTCACTAAGTTTGATCCACTCATTATTTGACACGCGTCCCCAAAATACATTCTTACTGTTACGGAATACCTTGCTGACCTTCCATGATGATCCATTTGGTAAAGTTCTTCCCAAAGAATTTGTGGCTGTATCATAAATCTGTTGATTGGATGTTAATGTTACCGTAATAGGATTTTTCACTGGTGTATAAATACGTTTGATCCATTGATTAGTAGCAACACGATAATATCTTGTACTACCGATGACTTTGATTTGATCAACTTTCCAAGATGTTCCTACTGGCAATGTTTGTCCTGTAACAATGCCACTATCATTAACAATCGCTGTTTCATTAGTACCAACTGTTACTGTGCTGTTTACATTTGCGACTTCAACATTGTTATTTGTACTGCTATTTGAACTATTATTTGTAGTCTTGAAAGCAATTGCTAATGCATATTCGTTAGTAGCAACTTTGTAGTAATTATGACCTTGAATACTTACTAGCTTACCCAGTTGCCAAGAGGATCCAGATGGTAATACAACTCCTGTAGCATTGCCATTGGCATCAACAACTTTAACTGTATAACCAAGGGTACCAACTTTGTTAGTCTGAGTATTAGCCGCTGGCGTACTCGGTGTTTGTGGTGACGTCACACCGTCACTCAATGTGGATCCAGAAGCAATAACATATTCACTTCCACTTACTTGGTAATATTTTGCGCCGTTAATTATTACATTAGGATTTAAAACTTTCCAGGCTGAACCAATTGGTAATGTTCTGCCAGTTGCAACTCCATTAATATTATAAACAGTTCCTCCATTTTGTTTGATAGTTACGATTGGATTATCTAACGTCAAATGACTGTCACTATGAATGTAATTTTGAACTTTGCCATCGGGACCAGTAATATCAATTCCGTCTGCTACAACATATTGATTAGTTGCAACTTTATAATACGTAATCCCATTCTTAGTAAATGATGATCCTAACTTCCAAGAAGTAAAATTAGGTAATGAAACACCTTTCAAAAGGTTACCATTACTATCATAAAGAGCGTTTCCTCCACGACGAACGATACCGGTTAAGCCGGTTGTAGCGGCATTAACTGGTACTGACGAATTAGGCATCGATCCAAGAACTGTTGGTGCAATTAAGATTGCTAATGAAGATGCTAAAACTAGTCTCTTCTTATTCATTATTATTTCCCCTTTTATACGACCAAATTATTAATAATCAAAATATTAAATAAATTTTGCCTAAATTAGTACAGAAATCACTCATGTTATGAATACACCCACACTATAACATCAAAATAAATAAGAAATATGGCTTTAAAGATATCTTAAACAATACTTTAAATTCTATTATTTTAGTCACTTACTGATTTCATTTTTTAGATTACTATCTTTTTTATATTAATAATTAACTATTTTATGTTTAAATATCGCAGCATTGAATTCGATCATAAAAAAACTCCTCAGCCTGGATTCATATCCAAACTAAGGAGTTTTTTTATCTTATTATTAAGCCCTATGCCATGCAGCGTAACCAATCGTTGGAAAGAGACTAGTCAATCGGCCAATTTGTTGTGGATCTAATTGGAATTCAATTGCAGGCAACAGTGCATTAACGGCATCTTGTGCCTGATCACTGATCTCTGTAACTCCTAGCAAGTGACCTGATTTATCATGAACTTGCTTACTTTGTGCAATTGGTTCTTTGTCAACTTTGTAATACCAATAATTTGCTAGATCATTTTCGGAAATTTCATAGCCATTTCTTTCAGCCTCTTCGATCGACATTCCCGCTTTGGCAATTCGTGGAGATGTGAAGACAACTGCAGGAATGACAGGCATCTCAATCGGTTTGATTGTTTGACCGGAGAACAACTGCATCAAATATTTTGATTCAAAATACGCTGCTGGTGTAACTTTTGGTAAATCATTAGCGACCACATCTCCAGCTGCATAAATATTCTCAATATTGGTTTGTAGATAGTCATTCGCATAAACACCCTTTTGATCATGTTTAACACCAACATTCTCTAGACCCAAATTATCAACATTTGGAATTCTTCCTGTCGCATCCAAAATCCACTCGGTTTCTAGTGTTTGCTTATCACCATAGAGTATTTGATATCCGTCTTGGTTTTGCTCAAAGGCTTGCACTCTAGCATTTTCGATAAATTTAACACCACGTTTTTTCAAATCAGCCACAACTAATTGAACATATGGTTGATAAAAATCACGTAAAATTTTATCAGAATGCAGCATGACTGTCACATCAGCTCCAGCAGCATTGGCGATTGTTGCAAACTCCATTCCAATATAACCTGATCCAATAATCGTGATATGTTTAAGCAAGTTTTGTAAATTCATGAAGTCTTCACTATCATGTGCATATTCAGTACCCGGAATATCCAAACGATGTGGACGTAAGCCTGTGGCAATGACTATCTTTTCAGCTGTAACTGTTCGGTTGCCATCGATCATAAGAGTATGGTTATCCTTAAACGTTGCATAACCTTTGATAATCGTAGCTCCACCATCTTCTAGGCGTTTAGTTAAATCAGCTGGCAAATCATCGATTATTTCTTGCTTGTGTTCGACATTTTTCGTCCAATCAATTTTTAAATCACCTTTAACGATTCCTTGAAGTCGTTCAGCTGCACGAGTTAATTTAACAGGTTCATCCAACGTGATTTTAGCGTTACAACCGCGATTTGGGCAAGTTCCACCGACTAGTCCACTCTCAACAACACCGACTCTAACGCCAGTCTTGGCTAAAGGTGCCGCCCCGTCAAACGTAGCATGTCCTGCTCCAATATAAAGAACATCGTAATCATACTTTTCAACCATTCTGTTGACCTCCCTAGTTGTTATATATCTAAAGTAAAACATTAAGAAAGTCGTGGCAATTAATTAGAGCTCGTTTGAGAACTACTCGAATACAAATAAAAACGGACCCGACAAAATTGTCAGGTCCATTTATTTGCTCAATTTTCTTTTGAAGTACAACAAGATCAGTAATATCAAACCGATCCTAATTATCTGAATAATCAAATAAGAACTGAAAAAAATCGTGAATAAATGCTCTATTTCAATAACTGTCATATTTCAGAAGAATCCTTCCTTGAGAATGAGTATCCCTCGAAAGAGTTTGCGCTTGAATTACATCCCTATAATCAAACACTTCCTGAATGTAAGAATGCAATTCTCCAGTTGATAACATCTTCAAAAGATTCTGGTAATCACTCGGATAAATATTAGGATGAATAAAACTAAATTGCTTGGAGTTAAAGTTAGTGATTGCTACTGAGATTATTGCACTCGCTGGAAATATATTTGAAACCATCTCCAAAATCCTAATACTTCCGGCCGTATCAATTACTTTAGTTACACTACCAATTTTTTGTAATTGTTGAAAAATATCATCAGTATAATCAACGACCGCATCTGCTCCTAACTGTTCTAGAAATTCAATATTAGAACTGTGACCAACTGCGATTACTTTTGTACTCATTTGTTTCAATAGTTGAATCAAATAAGTACCAATTCCGCCTGATGCTCCAGTTAATAATACAACATCACTTGATTTAATATGGGTTCTGTTAATAATCCCTAGTGCAGCATCTGCTCCTCCAATTATTGTAGCGGCATCTTTTAGTTCCACGTTTTCTGGAACTGGAAACAACAGCGGTGGAATTCGTGAATCAATCAGCGTACTTGCCGACCCACTCATCGAAGCCCCGATAACCTTTTTCCCAACTAGATCACTATTTCTCAAGCCACCGACTTTTTCAACTATTCCAGCAAAACCATAACCGATAACAATTGGTAATTGCACTGGCCTTATTTGTTGCAATTCACCAGTTTCAGTGCGCCAGTCATATGGCAAAACCGGTGTATACTTCGTCCTCACCAAAGTTGACAATGGGCTGATACTTGGATCAGATACTTCTCGAATTTTTAAATCTGAAATTCCATTATATGTATCCTGAATGATTGCTTGCATCTTTTCCTCCTTTAAGGTTTAAAGAAAATATAGCAAGTTTCATTCAATCAAGATAATAAGAGTTCTTATATAATTTAAGAATCAATAAACTTTAATTGTCCTGTAAAGTTGCAGCAATGTCGACTTCACGAATATTAACCTCTTGCGGCATCTCATACATAAACTTGACTGTTTCAGCGACATGCTTAGGATCCAGAGTGATTCCACCCATCGATTGCTTCCAGTCTTCATATTCACTTAAAGCATGGTCATCCGTAACGTGAGTCAGCAGTTCTGTTTCAGCTGCACCAGGAGCAACTAGCATAACGCGAACGTTCTCACCAGCGACTTCTTGACGAACAGTTTCACTCAAACCGTGAACCCCAAACTTGCTTGCTACATAGGCAGCGTGATTTTGAAAAGCCTTGAAACCTGCAATCGATGAAATATTGATAATTGTCCCATGATGATTCTTCTTCATTTCAGGCAACACAATTTGCATCCCATTTAACACGCCCATAACATTAGTATCAAGCATCGTTTGCCATTCTTTAGAAGATTGTTTCCAAACATTGCCTAGTAACATCACACCAGCATTGTTAACAAGTAAATCAGTAGCACCATATTTTGCTTCAGCTTCGGCAATTGCATTGGACAATTCTGATCGATCAGTAACATCAGCGTGGCGAACCATCACTTCACCAGTCAAATTCAAAGCTTCGATCTTTTCCGTACGACGACCTAACAACAATAATGGATAACCATTCTCATTAAATAACCGAGCCATAGCAGCGCCAAAACCAGAACTAGCACCAGTAATAACTATTAATTTTTTCATATTATCTATAAATCCCTCTCCTATTTGATTTCAACGATTTCTTATTATAGACTGAGATAGCAAATTTAAAAGTACGCACTTTTTGGTTACCAGAGAGTGAAAGAAACCGGGAACTCCTGAGCATTACCTAGATTAGTGAATTTGCCACGGAGTGGTGAAGTCACTAATCGTAGTAAGCGCAGGGAGTTGGTTTCTGCAACTCGTTTTAGATAAAAGGAACCGGGAAATAGGAGAAATAAGATGTACGTAAATGAATTCGATGCAACTATGCAATTGATCCGAGGAAAATGGAAAATACGGCTACTATACCAGCTAAATGGTAACGAACATTCCAGATTCAATACTTTGGAACGGAACATGAAACCAATCACTCACAAGATCCTAGCTGAGCAGATCCAACAAATGATTACTGACGGGCTAGTTGAACGTCACGATTTCCACGAACAACCTCTCCATGTAGAATATAGTCTCACCAAAAAAGGCCAATCCTTAATACCAGTCGTTGATGTTATCTGTGACTGGGGATTGGCCAATATTGATCCTAAAGAATTAAAAGAAACTCTCTGCAATTAATCAAAAACAGTCTGCCAAGTTTCACTATGATGACACTCAAATGCCATCTTCAAATCTTCAGGTAAATTACGGTTTAAGGACAAATTAAGTTTTAAAGCTTCATCCAATGTAAAGTATTCAGCATCGTCTGTTTCAGAATTATCGACATCAGTTAATTTGTTGTTATCTGGTACGCATTCAATAATATTCTTATAAATATAACTCAAATTTTTCTTAGCATAATCATGCTTTTGCATATCTCTGACCGCAATCAACTGTTTAGGCGTAACATGAATGCCGGCTTCCTCACGAGTTTCTTTAACTGCAATTTCACCGATCGAATAACCAATATCGGCCCAGCCACCAGGAATAGACCAAGTATTGCCACGCTTCTCATTAACTAGTAAGATTTTATCTTCAGTATTAAAAGTAACAGCACGCACGTCAACTTTTGGTGTAACGTATCCATTATCTGAATCAAAGAATATATCTAACTGTTTGGCATTAGCGCCAGTGTATTTGGCCGTTAATTTCTTAGCCACATCTTCCAGTTGTTCGTAACGTTCCATATCAAAAACATCTTTGGTGTAATGCTTACCAGATTGTGCGATTGCTTGTAATTGTTGAATCAATAATTCCAAATTATCCATACTGAACTCCTTACATTGGTTAAATAACGTTTCATATTCATAGTATCATAATATATTTCATAAATTACTAGCCATATATGTATTCAAATAAAAAAACGTCACCGAATAAATTTCGGTGGCGTTTTGCATATATTCAAATGTTAGTAGATCGCGTAGTTAACTCCTTTAGCAAGGTAATTGATTTTTTCTTCATAATCCTTGCCTTCATCCATTTGTCGTAGTGTTCGTGTAACTTGTGAATCATCTTTTAATCGGCCAAATAGATAATTGTATGAGTAATTTTTGTCTAATAAATTATAAGTCCTCAATACTAAGTTCTTAGTATAATCATCACGATCAAGATCCTTATATTTATTAATGTCCGTGTATAATTCTGATAAAATTTTCTTTGCTTCTGTATCATCTGTCATTTTCATAAATATACACCTGCTTTATATTTTTTTACTGTCCGTCAAACACATCATTAGCTGAAAGTGCGGTAGTGTACTTCTTGTCTATTTCCTCAATTTGTTCATAGAAGTTCTCGCCCTCACCGGTTAACTTGAAATCTTCGAACAATGATAGTCGACCCAAGTACGATTCCAGTGATATCAACGTTCTATCACTCATATCGTTGGAATTATCTAATTCTCTATAGACATTCAATATGGCCTTACCGGCAAGTTTATTGCTTTCTAATGACATGTCAAGAGTTTCGTACAATTTTGAAAGAATTAGTTTCAATTCTTCCAAATTTTCTAACTTCAATGGGCTTCACTCTCCGTCCCTCTAAGATTTATAGCAAATCATACAACATAGCAAATTCTATGTCTATTTATATGATACCGCTTCCACAAAAATACTTAAATAGAGCATTATACTTTCCTTAAATAATTTTGTGTGGCATTATTTTAGTCAAAAGATAAAGAAAATGAGTGGATAAAATGAATAATTTGGGTACGGTTCTTAAAGAAAAAAGATTATCATTAAAAATGTCACAAAAAGAAGTTGCTGATGGAATTTGCACACAACCGATGATATCTTCCATTGAAAAGAATAAATACATTCCTAATTCTCAAATATTAATTTCTATTTGCAAAAAGCTGAAGATAAATCTGAATATACTCAATTTAGATGATAACTATCAAATTAGCTCGGTTGAGAAATTCAACAAAAAGGTCGGTCTTTATTGTAATAACCACGAATATCAAAAGCTAAAAAAGTTTTTACTTCAGGAATCAACTGTCAGCATGATTGAAAATGATCAGCAAACTCAAGCATACTACTACTACCTCGGAGTTTGTCACCTACAAGCTGACAAAGATCTTAAAGCAGCTAAAATGGACTTACAAATGGCTATGTCAAAGATCGACAATCAAAGAGAATTAACAACTCTCGACAGATTGACACTGATATCTATGTCTTTGATCTTCGCTAATAAAAATATTGAGTATGAATCAAAAAAATACCTCAAGTTAGCTTTTACAGATCTCGACAAATCACAATTTGAGACAAATCAAATTGCGTTATTTTATCTAGCAGCATACACAAATATTTTATTAGGTGAGAATATCGATGCAACTAACTGGATAGTTCAAGGGATTGAATTCGCATCTGCTCACGACTCACATTATATGCTTGGAAATATGTATTATTTATTGGCAAGATTAGCAAGCAATGCTCATAAAAATGGTATTGCTAATATTTATCAAAGTAGAGCTAATATCTTCGTTGAATTATTCAACGAGAAGATTTTTAAATCATATTGATCGATAACAAAAAAATATCTTTGGGAAATGTAATATTTCTCAAAGATATTTTTTTGCTTAATTATTTCGATTGTATGCCCAAACCGTCAATGGAGCAAAAACAATTACAATTGCCACTCCAAAAATCAAAACTAATAAAGCATCATATGTCAGTCTACCTGTCGACAATATTTGTCTAATAGCTGTAATTACATAAGTTATTGGGTTCATATAAGCAATTACCTGCATCGTTTTCGAAAGTGTCTTTATGGGTATGAAGGCATTGGAAAGGAATGACAAAGTCAGCATTATCATTAAAGAAAAGCTCTCAACAGTTGTAGCATTTTTGGCTAGCAATCCTAACAGTGCGAAGATCCATGATAATGACCAGCCGATAAAAATGGCTAATAGAGCACTAACAACAATTCCTCCTAAACCAGAAGCCGGACGCCATCCCATCGCGTATCCGGTAGCCAATGAAGTAATAGCGGCAACAGTCAAACGCAGTACATCAGCAAATAATTGCCCTGCTAATGGTGCAATGTGTGATATTGGAAGTGACTTGAAACGGTCAAAGACTCCTGAATCTAAGTCTTCTCTAATCTGTGAACCTGAACCCGATGCCGCGGAAAGCATCGTCTGAATCAAAATACCAGGGACGATTATTGGTAAGTAATTTTTAACATTACCAGAAATAGCTCCCCCAAATAAATAACCGAACATCAACATGAACATAATTGGTTGAATAATAACATCCATAAATCTATCCGGATTATGAATTGTCTTAAGTAAATTTCGAAATGCCATTGTTGCTGTATTCATAAATAAATTGCCGCGATGTGTTTGTAAATCCATAATCAAAGATCTCTTTTCTTTTAATTTTTACCAACAGTCAAATTCATAAAGACATCATCCAATGATGGCTCTTGAATTGTTAAATTACTGATTGTGATTTTGGCCTGTTCAATAGCAACCAATAATGGTGTCAACTGCTCAATATTCTTTAAGTTGATTTCAAATTGTTGTCCCACTCGTTGTATAGCACTAGTTACGCTTGATTGAATTATTTTCGTTACCGATAAAATCTGACTATCATCATTAATTGCAAATTTCAATTTTATACCGCCAATTTGCTGTTTCAATTCTTCTGGTGTACCTATCTTTATCAATTTACCGTGATCGATCACAGCCACCCTGTCAGCCAATTGATCAGCTTCATCAAGATATTGTGTCGTCAATAAAATCGTTGAACCGTTATCAACCAGCTTTCTAATTGTTTGCCACATTTGAGTTCTCGTCCGCGGATCTAATCCAGTGGTTGGTTCGTCCAAAAAAATCAATGCTGGTTGACTGATCAAACTAACAGCTAGATCCAAACGTCGACGCATCCCTCCAGAAAAATCTTTCAATGGTTTGTCAGCTGAATTCACTAATGAGAATTCTTTCAATAGTTCTTCTGTTCGACGCTTGGCATCCGAGTGTGATAAGCCGTTGAGTCGGGAAAAAATCATTAAATTCTCTCTAGCGGAAATATCTTCGTCCACTGATGCATATTGACCAGTTAATCCAAACATTGATTTAGCTAGTTTACCTTCGGTGGCAGTATCGTGACCAAAAATTTTGACACTGCCGCTATCAATTTTTAATAAAGTCGTCATCATTCGCAATGTAGTAGTTTTACCGGCACCATTGGGCCCCAGTAAGCCAAAGATCTCACCTTTTTTAACATTAAAGGAAAGATCATCAACGACTGTTTTGTTATTAAATCTTTTTGTTAAATGATTAACTTCGATTGCATTATTTGTTGTCATTGTTTGTTACCTCGATATTTAATATTAATCAGGTTCCCTGACTAAAGCCAATTGTAAGGGTACCTGATTAATATTGCAAGTATTTTATTCAGGTATCCTGACTATCATTTTTTTAATCATTCAGTATAATAGTTTTTGGAGGTTCAAACCTATGTCAAATTTAATGAAGCAAAAAAATACTACTGGTAAATTATTAGAATTCGATATGGTGCGGCATATCGTTGAGAACAAAGTCCGTAAGAGTTCCAATAATGGTAGACACAACTCCATCTATCAAGGTCAGGGAAAAATTCTACTAGCGTTGTCGCAATCCGATGGTCTATCTCAAAAAGAATTATCTACAAGACTAGATTTAACAGCTCAATCAACGGCTGAATTCGTAAATAAACTAGTTAAGAAGCAACTGGTTACTAAGGAGAAATCAACAAGTGACCGTCGAGTAGTAATTATTCGTCTAACTGATCAAGGACGGCAAGTCATTGAAAAAGAAACGGCCAAGGTACCGGATTATTTGAGTACTCTAACTGATGATGAACTTGACCAGCTTGCCAATATCCTAACTAAGATCAACACCAATCTTTATTCTGAAATAAACGATTCCGAACATTCCAATCTATTAAACAAGTCGCAACAAGCTATTAAAGATACTTTTCGTGATTGGTTTCTTTAAGGTTTGTGATTAGGTGCTGATGGATGCCGCCAACGATGGTCAACAATTCCATCTGCCGTCGGACCGGTCTCAAACTACGTTTTCGACCTCGCTTTGAAGCCTGTAGTCTTCAAAGTCGTCCAGTTTACTAAGCGATAAATCGCTAAGTAAACTATTACGGCTGATTCCATTGTTGACCGTCGTTGGCTAAATTTGTACTACTTTTAAATTAGGATTTGTCTTATTATAGCTGTAAATAGCTATCTTTTTATATCTCTAATAACAAAAAAATATTAAGCTTAGAGGCGTAGAAGTTACCTGACGGGGTGTTCCTATGCCTCTATTACTTTATAGTGGTAGTAAAGACAGGCCGTGGGCTCATTAAGTCCTTGAGACCGTACAAAAAAAGACATCGTGTAACGGCAAAACTGTCGCAATACGATGTCTTTTACTAACTATTAAATTTAGCTGGAGGTCAGCAGTAATGGAATCAGTGGCGATTGTGGTGTTAATGCGGGCGGTTTTACCACATTTACAGCACGGACGTCTTGACTGATTTGCGATTTGTGCAAAGCAGCCAAGCGAAGTTCGAGACCGCTTTTTGGCTCGGACTGGTCCCGCCACAGATGGAATTACTGCTGACCGGAAGCGATTCTCAATATTACAACCACACAACTAAAATAAATGTTCAACCAACCAATCAGCAACTAAATTAATTACTTCTGGTTGATACCATTCAACGGTCGCATGATCAGCGCCCTCAATCGTGACTCGATCAACTGGTACATCATTTTTCTTCAAGCGTGCTTCCATCTCTTCTGCTTGATACGGCGAAACTACCGTATCAGAATCACCGTGCATCAATAGAAATGGTGCCAAGCCTTTCTTTACATGATCGATAGGACTGGCAAATTTAGCATTCTCTTCTACATCAGTAATAGCATTAGCTGTATCTTCACCGAAGGAAACGCCGTTTACTAATAATGCCTCAGTTGAAGTTGTGGAAGCATGAAAATCAGTGTTCAAGCCCTTACCGATCGTCAATAGATCAGAAATTCCATAGAGTGAAACGACTGCCGATACGGTTGTATCAACTACTTCACCTGTGTCAGGCATGAATTCACTTTTTTCAGCAGTAGTTCCTAAAAATTGAGCTAAATAGCCACCGGCTGAATCGCCCAATACTGCGATTCTAGTTGGATCTACTCCGTATTTTTTAGCATTACGTCTTAAATATCCCAATGCATTCTTACCATCATTCAAAATAGCCGGGAAGACATTCGGAACTGCACGATATTCAGCAGCCGCAACGACAATACCGCGTTGAGCAATGGCAGTTCTCATTTGCACGAATTTATGATAATTAGCTGATGTGAAACCTCCACCTGGAAAATAAATAACTGCTGGTTTTGGTTTATCGATCTCAGGTACTAACAATGACATCCGCATCTCACGTACGGTATCATTTTCTTTTATTTGTGAATATCCAATATCATGATATTCATTTACCTTGGGTACTGTAATATTTACTTTCATCTAATCTACCCTTCCTCAATATTCTTTGTTTTAAAATTATGCTTCAAACTTGGCCAAATCAACTTATCTGATTCAGCAATCAATATACCATTTAATAAAATTGAAAATAGCGTACCCACATTAACCGCATAAATGTGATGAGTTGCGATCAATGAAACAACGACAATAATTGTTGGAGGTACAAAGTCAATAATCTGCGCTGCGGTTGAATTACCCTTCAAATATAAAAATCGTAAAATATTAGTCGTATCATCATTAGGATGCATAACGATATTTGCACGTTGATAAAGGGAAATTGCGATACAGAAACAGACAACACCAGAAAATGAAATTAAAGTTCTAACTACCATTGGTAGATGTTGCACCCCTACCATGGTTAATAAATTAGTAAAAATATCAACAAAATAACTAAAGAACAGGATATACAAAACTTCAGCTACGAAACGCTTGATATCCAGCCTTTTTATCAAGATCAAATTTGTCAGTGCATTGGTAACGCCGAAGACAAACAACATTACACCAACATTAACGCCTAGCCACATATTCAAATTGACTGCGGCTGCAGTCCAAATTCCACTTCCCATATTGGAAGTAATACACAATCCATTCCCGAAAGAATTCAGAATTAAGCCTATAACTAAGGCAATGATTCTAGTCTGTAATGAATTTTTAATAAATCTCACTCCTTCTATTTTTAAAACGATACTGATTATCTTACCACTTTACAGAACGTAAAAAAGCAACCATTCGAAACGAATCTTATGGTTGTTTATTTGTCCTATATCCAATTTTATTAATAATAATTGCTAGTAAAATGATCAATACTCCCAACAGATAAACCCAATGCAGTCCACCGTATAAGACTTGTCTCAGTATTGGCAATTTATCGGTTGGTAAATGTAAGGCTGTTTTAGGATTGATCACCAAATTGATTAAATCTAAACTTAATCCTTTATGAATCGAAATACCATGCTGTATACCAGTGTTCAACATTATGCCAAATATTGAGACCATCAAAGTTTGACCGAGCGTTTTGGCAAGCGTATTGAAGCCTGTGGCTACACCAACGTTGTCTTTTGACACTAAGTGCTGGGATTCAACAGTCGTAGTCACAATCGTTATTCCAAATCCGAAACCGCTGATGGCGGTAATGATAAAGAACCATCCAAATTGCGTCGTAATCGGAATGAATGCCAATAAAATACCGGCGAATAATACGATTGACAAACTAAAACGTAATATACGATGTGGCGTCCACCTGATCAGTAAATAACTAGTAGCGAATGAACCCAAGATCCAAAAGATCGAATGCGGAGTAGTCGCATATCCCGCAAAGGAAACTGGGACACCGAGTACTCCTTGTACCCAGATTGGAATATAAACTGTTATCGCCATTAAATATCCATTGATCAGTGCTGCAATAGCATTTTGAACCATGAATGGTTTATTTTTGAATAAGTGTAACGAAACAACTGGTTCCTTTGCGTAGCGTTCATGGCGAATAAAGCGCCACAGAGCAAAGAAACTAATTAACCAGAATACCAAAATATTCGTCCAATTTAATTCTTTATAACTCAAAAATTGAAAACTTAACATTAGCATCAATACACTGAGCATTAACCAAAAGCTACCTAAATAGTCAATATTAACTTTTGAAGTTCTCTTTCCAGCTTCATATAAGAAAAATTGGAAAATAACCATTATCAATAGACGCAGCGGTATATTGATAAAAAATACCCAATGCCAACTGAACGTATTTACTACTATTCCACCGATCAAAGGTGCAATCAGAGTAGCTATACCCCAAATCAAATTGTTTAATCCCAAAATCTGTGGTCTTTTTTCATATGGGTACAAATCTGCAATGATCGTGACAGTGGCGGTGGGTAGCGCTCCAGCCCCTATTCCCTGAACCGCTCTCCAAAAAACTAATTCCATCATAGAAGTGGACAATCCACTCATCAATGATCCGAAGGTAAACAGTGCCAAACCTATTTGTACGATCGGCTTACGACCGATCAGATCGGCTAACTTACCATATATCGGAGTAGTCATAGCAGTAGCTAATAAATAAATGGAAAACACCCAATTCATCAACGACACTCCATGTAAATCCCCAACAATGGTTGGCAAAGCTGTCGATAAAATAGTTCCCTCAATCGCACTGACGAACGTTGCCAAATAAATAGCAACTGTAACAGCAAATGTATTAGTCCTTGATTGCGTCATTATTCAATCCCCTCCTTGAACTGGTAATTAATAAACTAACTTTTTTTAATGCTACCACTTAACCATCATAGAAGTCATCATTTGTCGCAAAAAAAAGGCATTGAGGACTAAACTCAATACCTTAGTTAAATAATTTGTCACTATCTTCATTAACATTGCCACCAACCATTAGAACTTGAAAAGCTATTAATAACATTTGTAATGCCGGCAAATAGATTAAAATCAAAATCCATACAATCAATTCTGCACCAACAAACTTCCAACTAGTTAGAGCCCGATATATTTTCATCTTGCGAATACTTGCTGCAATTTCATGATGACCAGCTAATTCGTTCTCTCTGGCAATCATATATGTCAACAAAGCATACGCAAACGACCACAAAAAATACACTATGGCATAGAAGATTTCTGGACCTTGAACATTTAAACTTCGACCGACCCATGCAGTCGCAACTGGAATAAATGATGTCGTGAACATCCAGGCATTATTGATCCAGAATATTTTTCTAGTGACTAACTTAGTTTTACTAAACATGTAATGATGATTATACCAGGCAATTCCAATAAATAGCCAACCGACCGCATATGAAATCATATATGGAACTTGTGGCAAAATAGCTGTTAATTTATCTGACTCTGGAGTTTTAAATTCCAAAATCATAATAGTAAGAATAATTGCAATAACCGCATCTGTAAATGCTTCAACTCTAGACTTATTCATCTAACCCCTCCCTAAAGACTGGTTAATTATATCAATGAATAAGATCTGATTTGTTTCTATTATTATAATTATATTTTTAAAAAAATAGTAATTTTAATGTTTAAGTATACTTATTCCAACTAATCCCAATACCGAAACTAATGAAAAACTTGCCAACGTAATATAGTAATCCGTATTGGAGTCTGGTACTTCGCCTTGATCTGCACCAGATTGACCAATCGTCTTACTAGTTGAAGCTTCTGGCTTAGTTGTGCTAGTGGAACTTGTCGTACTTGGTTGTGTTAACAATCCTGATTGTTGCAACATATTACTGGATATTGAAGTTGCACCATTACCCTTCAATAAATTGGCAGAATCATCGGCTTCATTATTATTTGAGCTGTCAGAAGCTGTATTTCCAGCTGTCGTAGCTGTCTGTGAATCTGCCTGATCATTGTTATCAGCGACCGAATCACTGTTACCTTCAGCATCAGATGTGCTATCAGATTCAGCAGTTGTTACATTATTCGAACTAACCGAATCTGTCACTGTACTGTTATTGCTTGATTGATTTTGTGATCCAGAATCAGTTGCAGCATCAGTATCATTAGCCTTGTAAACATAGACTACCGTCCCACCAGTGTCCGACAAAGTACCATTGGCTAGCATACTATTCTCACTCATTTTGACAAAAGTGTAGCCATCAATATTCAACTGCTTGGTCGTATAATTCAGATAATCAGAAGCAGCCGGATCACTTGAATGGCTTGCTTCAGTGCTTGCTGCAATTTCGTTACCGTCAGTATCAACGTACTTAACCTTAACATCCCCAACGATTACTTTTCCTTGTAACGTGATTTTTCCATCATTATTCAGTTCATTAGAAAATGTATAGTTGGTATTCTCAGCTGGATCCACTGTGATCGTAATATTTTTTGAACCGACCTCTGATTGACCTTCACTGAAATGGGCAACAACTTGATTGGTTAAATCATCACCGGTAACATCAGGTAACTTAACTGATCCGTCATACCAATAAATATTGGTTCCACTAGATAATGTAGTTTTTACTAGTTTGCTTGCCGTAGTTTGCTCGTCAGCGTGGACAATTGCAGGTTGTGATTCATAAACACCGAATCCCAACACCCACAATCCCATTGACAGCACTGCGTATTTCTTGAAATTCATAACTAAAACTCCCTCTCCGTAAACGAGATCTAAAACTTACATTACAAATTAAATTGTAATAATGATATTTGAATTATTTATGAAGTTTCCGGTTACAATTTTGTTACTATTATATTTCACGCCAAAAAAAGCAGGACAAATTTTAAAATTTGTCCTGCCTGATATTTATAATAAAACAACAATCTTTCCAAAGATTCTGGTCCACCCGGTGATTTAACAACTACTGCTTTCATAATCTACCTTCTATCTATTTAACAAACCATGTTCAACCAAATACTCCCGAGCAACTTTAGCGGCCTTTTCATGCTTAACAGATACACGATAATTCATTTTTTGCATATCAGTTTCACTGATCTTGCCAGCTAACTTATTCAAGGTCTTACGTATGCCTGGATACTTAGTCAACAGCTCTTCAGATACTAATGGTGCACCTTGATATGGTGGGAAGAACTCTTTGTCATCCTTTAACGCCACTAGATCGTATTCTTGAATCTGTGGATCAGTCGTATATCCATCTACCAAGTTAACTTTATCGTTAGCAATTGCCTTATAACGAATGGATGATTCCATCGTTTGCGTATTACCAAATTTCAAATGATATGCCTTACTTATACCAGGGTATCCGTCACTCAATTGATAAAAATCAGGATCGAATCCGGCATTGATTTTTCCTTCGATAGCAATAAGATCAGAGACCGTCTTCAAATTGTATTTTTTAGCAAAACTCTTCTTAACCACTAATGCGTAGCCATTCTCATATTTCATTGGCTTCAAATATTCTAAGTTTTCTTGTGATTTTAACAACTTCTTAGCCAATTGGTAAGTTGCGGCTGGATCATGACTGGCACCCTTTTTAGTCTTCACTAAGGATTCTAAGACTGTTCCTGTGAACTCGGGATAAATATCGATCGAACCAGACTTCAACGCCTTGTATAAGAATGAAGTTCCACCAAAATTGGCCTTGGTAGTCACCTTAATATTAGGATTATCTTGCTCGATCAGATCCTTATACATATTGATCAAGATCTCTGGTTCACTACCCATCTTACCGGCAATCGTAATTGTTGTCTGTGGTTTAACAATCACCCGATAACCAGCCACACCACCGATAAGAATAACTAGCGCTGCGAAGATAACTCCAATTTTTTTCAATGATAACTTTGAGATTCCGCGAATGATACCACTAAATATCAATGCCAAAATTGCTGAAAGAACTGCACCAATAATCAGCAAAGAATTATTGTTAGTTTCAATTCCTAAGAGAATATAAGTACCTAGACCACCGGCACCGATCAAGGCGGCTAATGTAGCCGTACCAATAATCATAACCATAGCAATTCGCAGTCCAGAAATAATCATCGGCATCGCCAAAGGTATTTCAAACTTCAATAGTTTCTTCGAACGTGACAACCCGAAAGCCTCAGCCGCTTCTTCCAAGTTGGGATCGATCGTTGTCAAACCGGAATAAGTATTCTGAAAGATCGGCATGACTGCATAAACTACTAATGCAATAACCGAAGGTACTGTACCGATCCCGACTAGCGGTATTAGAATACCCAAAAGTGCCAAACTTGGTATCGTCTGCAGAACGCTCGTTACATTCAGAATAAACTCTGCTGTCTTCTTATGATTCATCAAAATAATTGCTAAAGGAATTGCAATCACGGCCGCGATCAATAACGAAATCAACGATATAGAAATATGTTGACCGATGGCATTGAGGATATCATTTCCTTGAGTTTTAAAAACATGAACTATTCCTGACATCCTACTCACCATCCCTTGCTAAATAGTTTAAGAGACTTTGGGTAGTAAGCTTCCAAACTCTTCCATCTGCACTTTTTACTAGTGCAAAACTACGCGTCTTTAACAAACTAGCAAGATCAGAGACATTATCTTCTTCGCTTAGATCTGTATCTTGCTCGTCAACTTCCTGACAGTCTTGACTATCGATGATCAATTTTAACTTTTTATCATCATTTTGTTGATTCTTGAAGAATCCGTTAACGAAGTTATTCTTCGGATTATGAACAATTTCATCACGTGTACCAATTTGTTCCAAGTGGCCTAGACGCATGACGGCAATCGTATTACCTAATCGAACCGCTTCGTTCATATCGTGAGTAACAAAAATAAAAGTCATTTTCATTTCGGAATGTAATTTCAAGACTAGTTCTTGCAATTGATTGCGTGAAATAGGATCCAAAGCACTAAAGGGTTCGTCCATTAAGACAACCTTTGGATCAGCTGCTAATGCCCGGACGATGCCGACACGCTGCTGCTCACCACCAGATAATTCACGAGGATATCTTTTAGCGTAATCTTCAGGTTTCAAACCTACCTTATCCAGCAAATCCCACGCCACTTTATGACGTTTTTCCTTTGACCACTTCAATGATTCTGGCTGAATGGTGATATTGTCCTCAATCGTCATATTAGGAAATAAAGCAATGTTTTGTAACACATATCCCATTTGTAGGCGCATTTCTTGAATATCGAAATCATCGATATTTTTACCATCGATCGTTATATCGCCTGAAGTTTGCTTGATCAGACGATTGATCATTTTAAGCGTCGTAGTCTTACCACTACCACTAGGTCCAACCAAGACAAAGAAATCTCCATCTTTTATTTGAAGATTGAGGTCATTGATTGCTGTATTATCGTTATTCTCATATTTTTTGTACACATTTTTAAATTCAATCATATAGACACCCTTTTAAAGCATTCTGTGTAACTCGATAAGTTACAATCAGAATATAATTATTCATACAAATTGTCAATTTATACGCACTGGTTTGGCATGTTAAGTAATAAAAGTTGACTAAACAAAAATTTCCACCTATCATTAATTGTAATTAATACAGTTACAATCAATGGAGGTGAGTCTATGCGTGTCTCTACTCGTTTTAGCGATTCAATACACATCTTAGCTTTTATCGAAATATACAAAAACATTCGGCTATCCAGTGAAGTCATTGCAAGTAGTGTTGAAACTTCCCCAGTCGTCATTCGCCGTCTGATGGGAGTATTGCGAGAAGCAGGTTTAATAGCTACTAAACAAGGTTCAGCTGAACCAAAGCTTGCTCGTGATCCAAAAGACATTACTTTATTAGATATTTATTTTGCAACCGAGGGCAATAAGCCGCTCTTCGAATTGGACAAAAAAACAAACCCTGAATGTATCGTTGGTGGCAATATTCAAGACGTTCTTGGAGATTACTACGAGCAGGCTAAAGTTGCTGCTCAAAGGAAGCTTAACGATACTACTTTGCAGGATTTGATCGAAACTATTCTTGTAAAACAAAAAGCTAAAGAAATTAGTGGATAAGGTGGGGTGTTTTCTGCTGCCGCTGAAGATGGTCAACAATTCCATCTGCCCTGGGACCGGCTGAAGTCTTCGTCTTAAGCCTCGCTCGGAAGCATGTAGTCTTCCGAGTCGTCCAGTGTACTAAGCGATAAATCGCTAAGTACACTATCATGGCGGATTCCATTGTTGACCATCTTCAGCTAGTTTCAAATATACTTCTAGTGAACTAGTAATAACTTATGACAATATATGTGTAAATTACTGTGCTGCAGCAACATTCTACTTTACAAAATTTAGCTGGAGGTCAAAAGTAATGGGATCAGTAGCGTAAGTGGTGTTAATGCGATGACTTTTCGCATTTACAGCGCTGGATGTCTTTCTTGATTTGCGGCCTTGGCAAAGCAAGAAAGCAAGATTTGAGACCGCTTTTTGGCTCAAATCTGTCCCGCCACTGATGGAATTACTGCTGACCGGAAGCGGACAACTAAAAAACACAGGACAAAATTGCCCTGCGTTTTTTTAGTTTAATTTCAAAGTTAAAAATTCTTTTAATCCCATTGCTGGGCGTCCCATTATTGTTTGATAATCATCCGTCACAATGTTCAATAAGCCTTTACCACCAGCATCATACATTGAACTCAACATGTGACCTTCTCCACCTTGATTGTACAAATCTGAGAATTCTTGGAGTGTCACTGGCTGATAGCCGATTTTATGACCAGAAACTTCAGTCAAAACTTCTGCCAATTCTGGCATAGTATAGTTTCTATCTTGAGTAAGAGTGTAAATCTTTCCATTAAGACGCAATACGTCTGTTGTGGCAACTTTGGCAAACGCCTTAGCGCTGTCTTCCAAACTAATAAATGATAGTGCCTCTTTACCAACAGGATAGATCACATTCTTACGTTCAATCAATTCTGGCAAATATGGTACCAACGGATCAGCATATAAAGCATTTTTAATAATAGTATATTTTAGATTTGATTCTGCCAAGCGACGTGGTAAATAACCATAGAAGGCTGATAGATCAAATGGGTTATTCTCTTGATCTGCGATAAAGCCCATCGCCAAAATATGGCCTACTTTAGCTTTCTCTGCCGCTGAAATCACATTCTCTAACTCAGTTACTCGACTGAAACTGTCATGACTCTTACTTGGAACGTAAATAAAAATATCCTTGTTCTTCAAAGCACTGACCATCATATCTTCGTTTAGATAATCGATCGGTAAAACCTCTAAGCCTTCATCGACAAGATGCTTAGCCTTGCTAACAGTGTGAACACCAACACTTATATCAGAGTTAGGTACAAGTTGCATGACTTCTTTTAGAATTTGAGAACCCAAATGACCTGTAGCACCAGTAATAATATATTTCATGTTTACATTACCTCTTTGTAGTTAATACAGACATGCTACTTTATTAGTTACACGTTGGCAAGAACTTAGTTTGTACCAGAAACAACCTCAATTTCATATTTCAAATTAGGCATTATTGACTTTAATATCTCACAAATCCTAGTTAAGGCATTCTTTCGATATTCGACTGTCGTATACTCATTTCCCTGAACAACAAATAAAATATTCTTAGTACTATCATCGATCTTATACAATTCTGAATCACGGCAATCTAAATATGCCAAAATTCCATTGCGATCACGATAAACATAATCATAATCAGCCACCTTCTTATCAGGTGCCATGATTGGTGAGAAAATATCTGGCTTATTAGAAACAGTGAATTCAATTGGGAAATCAATCTTATCCATATCATGAGCCCCAATCGATAAGTACGAACGTAACGATTCGATGTTATAAACATCCACTACTGAATTGACACGTGGAAAACTTCCACGATGTTGAATATTTCCGATTAAAGCTTCAGTTGTAGGTGGATTTTTTTTCAAACTGCGGCCAATTTTTTTAATCATTTCGACATATCCATTGATTATTGAATTGTCACGTAGTTCATCAAGGTCAGTATTGAGTGCCTTTTCTTCATTGGTCTTCAATTCACTTAAAATTTCGTCATTTAATTTTGCAGACAGATCTACACCACTAACTTTGGCAATAACAATATTGGAAATACCAAGATCCATCAAACTCTGATCCAATTTATAATCCATCATATTCACCTCATTTACCCACATTATGACATACAAAAAGACCACTTTTAAGTGATCTTATAATTTCTTTTGTTTCAATAATAATATAGATAAATAAACAATTATTACAGCTGAAATAACGGTTATCCAAATTGCCGGCATAACATGAGCAACCTGTTCTGTCCCCTTCACCAATGACATGTTATCCGTCACTAGTGAGATGGGATTATAACGTTTTGCATCTTTGAACATATTAACTAAGGTCAGCACAATAAAGACAACTACTGCCGTTAAAAATCCCATATAATTACTTTTACTCAAAGTCGATCCCCAAATAATGATTGCCACAAACATCATTCCAAATATCAACAATGGCCACATCCCCGTCCAAACATAGGGACTTTTATCGTCAGGGAAATAATACAAAGTATAGGCCCAATTGATCAAGAATGCCGTAACAATTGCTAGACACCACTGTAGATATGCCACCAAATACTTGGCAATCACAATTGAATGACGTGGCAAACCCTTGGTAACGAGATTTACTAACGTCCCACGTGAAACCTCACCACTGACTGTACCACTAAAAATAACCGCCAAGACATAAATACCGATCTGGGTCATGTTCTTATAATACTGTTGCCAAGAATCAAGACTAGTAGGGTCAGGCATTTTGATCGTTAACCCACTGCTTGATGCCATCTTCAAAATATCTGGCGTCAGCTTGGCCATCAAGGGACCTTCAATTCCAAAGATCACAAAAACAATCGCTATTATCAACAAATGATAATTTCGCCAAGACTCGAGCAATTCCTTACGAATAAAGAACCAAGTATTTCTCATGAAGTCACCTCCATAAAAATATCTTCTAAACTAGTCTCTTGATTATCCATTGATATCGGAATCAAATTGGACTGTAAAAGTTCATTCAAAGTTGTTTTGACAATTGTTTGATAATCGCCTGAATAATTCAAAGTAACCTGACTCTTGTCCATACTTGCACCATTACCAATTATCTTCACGGCTTGGTGGGCAATATCTTCAGTTTGAAATTTAAAAATAATCTGTGGGCTAGAATATTTCTTCTTCAAATTACTCAAACTATCATTAGCCTGCAATACTCCATCATGCAAAATTCCAACATAATCACTGATCCTTTCAACATCACTCAAAATATGCGTAGAAAAAAGAATTGTCGTTTCATGGCGAAGGCCCGCCAACAAATTCAAAAATTCACTGCGACCAATGGGATCAAGTGCCGATGTAGGTTCATCACAGATCAATAACTTAGGACGATTCAACAATGCTTGGGCAATACCCAGACGTTGTTTCATCCCTCTCGAAAAACCATGAATACGATATTTATTGATCGGCAGATCGACTGTCTTTAAAATCTCTTTAATTCGACTAGGCAATTCATCCTTAGGAATACCAGTCAATTGCCCACACAATCTCAAATATTCAGTCGGTGTCATATAACCATAGTATTCTGGAACATCCGGCAAATAACCTACTTTTTGATTGATCACAGAATTACCATAATGTACTTCTTGCCCATCGATCAAGATATTACCGGAATCGATTGTCTCTAAACCCAGAATCATCTTCATAGTAGTAGTTTTGCCAGCACCATTCTCACCTACAAAACCAAAGATGGATCCTTCTGGTACTGTAAAATCCAGTCCATTCAAGACTTGCTTTTCTCCGAAGCGTTTCTTAACATCGTGCAATTCGAGAATCGCCATCAATATGTCTCCCGTCCAATAATAAAATACAAAATTGCTCCAAGAGGATTAACTAACAGAGTCAATAAAACCCACAAAAGACGATTTCCCATACGATAATTTTTGTGACGAAAAATATGGATCAAGGCGGCAATATCTAAGCCCACTTCTAATAAGATCAATGGAATAAATAGTGGCAAATTGTTTGTAATAATATCAGTATTATGCATTTTCCAGACGCTCCTTTATTATATTTAGACGTTTCAATATTGCTTTAAATTTTGGATCATCTTGATATGGTTTCAAAAAAGAATTTTGAAAAACGATGGTAATGAAGTCAGTCTTTAGTTGGTTAGTATCTCTTGGCAATGAATGACCTAGATCTGTTTGATCAAGCCAATCATCGATCTGGTCAAAATATTCATCACCATGAAGCTCGATGGGAAATTTCATACCATCCAATAGATCAGCATATTGTGCTAAACAATCCATCACTTGTTCCGTCCTATTCATTTGAGCATAACCCATTACAGCTGAGATATAAAAGTTAGCCACAACCGTTGGATTAAGTTCCTTCAACGAAAAAGATCGAATCAACGATTTTCCTTTGTCATAAGTTGAATCAAACTTATCTGGTTGATCTAGTAACAATTGCAAGTAATTATTGATCTGACTGAGTATTACGACCACGTATTGAAACAGTGAACTTTGAACTGTGGCAATTGCTCTTTGCTTATCACCCTTCATCTTATAAGCCCAAGCAATCAGACTCTCAGTTGAATAGTATTCTGGTACGTATTCACCCAAGATATCTAAGACTTCATCAGGCTTATTCAACATCAGCGAACAATAGGCAGAATAATTAGTGGCCTTATCTAATAAAACTGAATCATTAGATATCTTTAACACATGAGCAAACAACTCCTGTGCCTTTCCAAAATACTTCTGGACCTTCTCTTCTTTAGATGCACCTGGCAAAAGATCGCCATGATTAAGTAATAATTGACCCATTTCCAAGATCAACGGTGCACAAGAATAGTAGCGATGGATAATATCTTCGATCGAATGCCACACTTCTTCGGGAGTATTGGTCTCAAACTCCTTAGTTATCGAAGTATAAATATGTCGAATTTGTTCAGTAGAAAGTTCGTTACTGTAATTCATCAATGCATCGATCGTTATATTAAAATAGCCTGCCAGCAACGGAATCAAAGTAATATCCGGATAAGACTGACCATTTTCCCACTTTGAAACTGAAGCCTTAGAAACTCCCATAAAGTCAGCCAGTTCCTGCTGTGTGATTTGTCTTTCCTTTCGCTTCTGTGAAATAATCGTCCCCATATTTAATTCCATAACTGCCCTCCTCGTTTCTATAATTCAATTATATGTGGTAAACAAAGTTAAGTATAGCGATACAAAGTTAATTATTGGTGATGTTAATCAACCGGAACGATACAAAACAAAAAAAGCCACATTTCTGTGACTTTAATCAGTTATCTTTATAACCTTAGTGTCTCTTGATATATCTCTTACGATATTCTAGGACGACTAGAATCATTACTAAGAGAATTGCGATGATAAAGGCTATCAATAGATAATTTGGTGTTGTATGTTTTGGAATAGTTGTCTTAGCTAACTTCTTGACAGTTTGAGTAGTGATCGTAAACTTTCTATCAAAGTGCCAACTTGTTGTTCCTGACTTAGCATTCAAAACTAATTCATAGGTACCGGCTTTCAGAGTCTGTTTAGGACTACCAATCAAGTAATTGAAGTCACTATTAGGTGCCATAGACAAATTCTTCTTATCTTGGGTATAGACTTCCTTACCATTCTTATCCTTAACCGTCGCATTGATAGAAATATTATCAATAATTGAAGGATTTGGGTTTATCAAATCAGCCGCAACATAGTTATAATTATTAACTTGTTTTTCAAAAATATTACCAAGTTGGATCTTTGGTTGAATCTTGTCAGAATTCTGTCTTAATTCCAAACCAATTACATAAGCATATTCGTTATTGATGTTAAGGCCCTTTTTCTTGGCCTTAGGTGTTGGTGTGATTTCTTGAACTCTGATTCCACCAAGAATTATGCCGGAAAAGTTATCTTTAGGAGCATTCAAATGTATTGTTACTAACTTAGTAGAATTAGCGTCAACGGTCACATCTTGAGGACTAGTTGTTAAAGATTCAATATTGTATTTCAAACCATCCTTATCAGCAGAACCGTGAGTACTGTAATCGATCATCCCATTGTCGTTAGTTAAACCACGATTGACCGAAACTTCGTAATGATGACTTTCGTTGTCTTTGTTACTGATTTTTATAGTCAAATCTTGACTTTGACCGGGCGTAACTTTGAGATCAAAATATGCGCCGGATTTATCAATTTGATTATCAGGTAAATCTGCACCAACAGTGTAGTTTAGTGTATCGGCTTTTACCGTCGTAGTATTGTTAGTTACTAGAAAGGCGAAGAAAGCACTGAATGCCAAAATTATCGGTAGAAGTATTTTCTTAATCATTATCATCCATCCTTCCAAATTAAGAACGAGATGTTGAGGTGATTGGCCTCAAATTTCGATAAAAGAAAGGCAATACGATTCAGTATTGTCCTTCAAAAAAATTATTGTGCAAATATTTTTTAAGCTGGGGCATCAGACAATGTCCATGTCAATGTTGATTGATATGAACCTGGTAAATTACCAGCTGGTACGTATAATGAAGCTTCATTAGCTGCGTACTGTGTTGTATATGCACCAACACCACCGCCGGCAGCGGCACTTTCAACCTCTGCTGCGGTTGAACTCAATGTTACTGGTGTTACGTATGTTGGTGGAGTTGAAACATTGGTTGAATCGTCAGGAGTGATTGGATCAGTTGTCGTCGAGTCAATTGTCAATGTTGAACCCTTCAATGTTGATGTACTACCCGTGGCTGTATCTGTAAATGGTGTTGTTTGGGCAACAGATACATTCCAACCTGATGCAAATCCTGGGTTAGTTACATGCAATGGTGAAATTGAAGTTGATGCATAAGTAGTTTTACCAAGTGCATAATTTTGACTACCAAAACTGATTGCTGGCACATTATCTAGTGCCAATGAACCCGTTTGTGTAATCGTAGCATCTGACGTAGATGTTACTGGTGCTGGATTTGATTCCGTCGTTGTTGCGGCTCCAGCGGTTAAAATTGTCGAGGCTGCTCCGAGGGCTATAGCTCCCAATACAGCCGTACCCTTAATTAATTTTTTCATAATTTAATCCTCGAATAAAAAAGCTTTCTCGTAAAAATACTATTGTATTTGGATGCCATTACCTGTTTAAACATCCACCTCTTTTATAGTCCCTTTTGATTTCAATATCAAAATTAATGTTCCAAAAAAAATAAACTAAAAGCACTATTAATCTGCTTTTAGTTTATATAATTTATTATTTACCATTTATCGTGATTCCAGAGCCTACCATCCAATTCATGTTGAATTTGATCTGTTCGTATCGACTGTTCAGTGACAACTTTCTTCAGTGCCGTCAAAAACGCTCGTTTTTCATATTCCGGTTGGGATTCTTTTAATTGATCGATTTGATCAACTAACCATCGCGATTGTTCGTCCATGCTACTCATCCTCACCTTCCTTGATCATTTTTAACGTATCACTCACTTGCTCCAAATTTTCTTTGTTTTGAATAAAAGTATCTAGGATCAAATTGCCAGTGAATTGATCTTTTGGACCCAATTCACTTACAAATTGATGCAAATGTTTTTCGAACCACTCCTCACGATTGACTAGTGAATCGGGGAAAGGTTGACTTAAATATCGTTGGTAATCAATTAGTAGCTGCATTTGTTCTTCCTCAGACATATACCAAAATTGCGGTACTGAGAACAAAGGCATGATCTTCATCCTACCCAAATGAGCGATTGCACGATACGGTGCCATTGCCTCATCTAAAGTAATATTCTCAGTTGCCCCCTTTTGGAAATCTTTCAGAGGCATCCCTGTTGTAACAATGAGTCCAAATTCTTTATCTTCCAGTGGAAAAGTCTTGTCTCCATAGATGAAGTTACGAGTCAAAACTTCATCTTCCCATTTTTTTAGACCAAACGGTGCCGCATACCAATATAGTGGGAATTGAAAAATAACTCGATCCGCTTGACGTAACAAGCCTTGTTCTTTTTGAATATCAATCTTATCCAATTCTTCCACATGATGCCAAGTTGCCTGTATATCATCAGCACCCTTTTTGAGAAACTGCTGTGTTTGAGAATTATCGATTTCTGGATGTGAAACGATGACTAAAGTTTTGATAATCCACACCTCCATAATGTTTTTAGAATAACATATTTTGATTCCAACAGCTTCTCACAAGTCTGAATTGAAGTGATATAATTAAATAATATAAACGTATACATAACAATTATTATTAGAATTACTTGGAGGATGAAATGCAAAAAATTATCGTTGATCCAGAATTCTGGGAAATTTTTCCTGATGTTGAAATCGCCTGTATGACAGCACGTGATATCGACAATCATGATGACAGTAATGTACCTGACAACTTGATTCAGCACGCTAATGAGGTAGCTAAAAAATGGGTCCCTGATGATCCCATCAGTGCCAATCCTGTTGTGCACGCTTGGCGTGAAGCTTATCGTAAGTTTAAGACCAAAAAAGGTGCACGTAATGCTGTTGAAAATCTTCTAAAACGTGCTAAAAATGATAAAGGTGTTGGAAACATCAATCCAGTCGTTGATGTATATAATTCTGTATCACTAGAATACGCCTTCCCAATCGCCGCTGAAGATTTGGATAACATCGTGGGGGATGTTCATCTGACAGTAGCCAAAGGTGGAGAACCATTCGTACCAATTGGTGAAGATGAGATGGAAGAAGCACTACCTGGTGAAGTTATTTACCGCGACGAAAAAGGAGTTCTTTCACGTTGCTGGGCATGGCGTGACAGTTCACGTGTAGAGGCTACTGATGACACTAAGAACTTGTTATTCTATATGGAAAATATCCAACCGGATCGTAAAGCTGATCATACTGAGGCCGGAGAACAATTGATCAAACGCTTCAAAGACTACTTGGATATTGATATTAATGATTTAACGATTATCAGTAAAGATAATCCTGAATTCATATTTAATAAATAGCTAAATGGCTAGTAAACTTGTCAGTTTACTAGCCATTTTTAGTTATTCGGTAATGCATCTTTCAAATTCCAAGTTATTTTTCCTTGGTATTTTCCACCCATATTACTATTGTTCAATTTTAAAAATATTCCTAAATTATTAGTCCACTTATCCGCAACATCTATCGTCTGGGGATTATCTGAATCCTTAGTATTCTTATAAATATCTGTTGGTTCAGCCAGCGATAGTATATTACCAGAAATATTTTTATAAACAATTGTTCCATTTAACTTTTGTTTAGTTTTTTCATTGACCAAATCAGATGCCTTGGCACTTAAAATCCATCCTTTGCCCCGACTTCGATCATCAACGACCTCGACTTGCCAACCTTTCTGACGAGATACCAGTTGACCAGGGTAACCCATGTTCACTGGTTGGAAATTCACCTGATCACTTACATTACCGAACCTTAATCCACCACCAATAACAATATTAATAGTGAGCAATTTGGTCGTATTAGTCGCCACATCAGAAGCACCTTTTATATTATCCTGAGCATAAATCTTCAGTGTGTTAGTCCCAATATGTAATTTATTTTTAGGAATATTGAGTTCGTAAGATCCACTAGTATACACATTTGAGCGTATCACATCATTGGGAACATACTTTTCATCATTTAACGAACTAAATACTTTTAAATCACCCTCTTTAATAAAAGTACCATTTCCGTACCACACTGTACCATTGATTACTGTATTTTCAGGCACAGCATCTTGACTAGCATAATTAATCGTTCCACTCGGATCTGAATCTATCATTAAAGTATCCAGCAAAATTTTAAATTGAGGGGTATTGTCATCAATAATAAAATTATCACCCTTAAAGGAAGCATGCTGGATAGATACCGTCGTAGTTGTTGGTATTTTTTTAACTCTCGTATGCAAAACTATCTTGGCGTTTCGATGATCCTTGTTTAAACTTTGTTTTAAAACATGTTCAACTTGATTATCTTTTAATTCATTCTTATTGATTATTTCTTCAGGTTCTGCATCATCATAGGAAATTGTTCCTGATTTAAAATCCACCTGTGACGGCAAATTCATTGTAGCAAGGATTTTTTCCCAATCTTTAGTTCCACTCATGTAATTTAGATTGTAAACAAAATCCAAATCATCACCGATCGATACCGTATTGTCAGTATGCACTTGCTTACCAGTAGTCAAATTTTGAATCGATGCCTTCGATTCCGCGTTGATAAATGAGGGAATGGATTCAAAGACAATGAAGTTGTTCTCAGTAAATCTACCAGTCGTTCCGGTGAATCCCCAATGTAATTTGCGATTATTAGGATCTTTGAAGTGGAAGTTTTTAGTGTCTAACGGGATCGTATAGTTATAACCTGTAATATTGGTTTGGCTACCATCTAGATTTTTATCATTGAACCAATATTTTAGTTCTGATGTATCCGGGTCCCATTTGATGGTTATATGATGCCATCTTTGATCAGTCATAGTTTGAAATTGATTTCCAACTCCATGATTTAATGTAAAGTATCTTTTTTTATATTTATCTTCTACTGAATTGCCATGTAAATCAAGTTTAGTTTCTCCAGGATTATATGTTCCAGGGAGTGCAGGATAATTATTTCCTGTATGTTGTCCCTGACGATCCATATCAAAAGAAACACCCTTACCGTCAATATGTTCCAAGACACTCAATCGATTAACAAAGGTATCAAATTCCAGCGCCCAACTGTTTTGTATTGCCGTTTTAGCAATATCTTCAGCGGTTGTACTCATACTAGTATTAAAATCAGCTCCCCAAACTCCCAAAGTTTCACCAACTGCCGGTTTACCGTTGTACATAGATATCGCCTTATAAGTACGAGGGTCATTTTGAAGTACAAATGCCATTCCGTCACCAACTTCTAGCGGTTCTTTAGGATTGAACGGACGTCCAAAATACAACCACATAGAAAGAGTCTGGGGAATATTCAAGTCAATATAATTATTAGCCTCCATATTGCTCCAGACTGCACCTATTTGATTAATATTATTTGTAACTTGTAAAACTCCAGAATAATCCGCAGGATCACTATTCCTTCGGAAAACTTCAGCCTTGTTATCAGGAAATTCTCCTAATTTAAATGCTGGATCATCAATGTTTAATCCTCGAGGAGCGGTTTTCATCGCATTTTCAAAATCAGCTTTATCATATGAGTCATTTTCATCCGCATAAGCCATAGTGGTATTAAAGCAAGCAATTAAACCATAAAATATAAAAAATATAAATGATATTATATAATATTTTTTATTAAGACGCATATATACCATTCCCCAGTTGTTTTATGTCATCATTTTTCCATAAATATTGTATCAAAATTTTAGACATAAATCTCATGAGCTAGGTATATATCTTAAGCGAATTTGTTATAGCCTTTAATAATTAAAATTATATGATTACATGCTATCTACTAAACACCAATGAATTTTACCGGTATATCTCCCCGCACTAGATGATCCTCCATTCAACCGCAATAAAATCCCATTATCATTTTCCCACGTACTAGCCACATCAATGGTTTGAACATTTTCGCTAGATTTCACGTGTGAAAAAATCGTCGTATATTCATGCAGTTCTTTGGCAATGCCATTGTCATCTTTGTAAACAATATCCCCTTCTAAAATATCATTATTACTGCTTATCATTTTTTCAGCTCTTGCTTGTAATTGCCACGACTGACCCATATCACGACTATCTACTACTTCAATCTTCCACCCCTCTTGGCGTTGTATAAATTGCTTGTCTAATCCGGCCATTATAGGAACAAAGGACACTTCACTATGTACAGTGCCAAACTCTAAACCACCACCGATATTAATTATGATTTCAAATTCCTTCGTTCTGTTAAAGCGACCGTCTTTTGCACTGACAGTTATCACATTCTGTCCAACGTGTAATTTTTCTCGTTCAACATATAGAACAAATTTTGCTCTACTTACATACGAATTACCAAGAGGTATTGCACTAGGATTACCATTAACATCATAATAAACCGTTATATTCTTAGAATTGAATTTTTGACCGCTAGCAAGGCTTATTTCTCCATGAAATTCCATGACATCCGGAACATTTTTCAATGAATTAAATTCTATAATACCTGACGGATTGATAGACATGATCAATGATGGGACATCAATTTTGAATGACGGTGTGTCCTCATCTACAATTAAATTATCACTTTCAAATCGTGCATGTGCCGATAATACTGTCGTGGATCTATCGACCTTAGCAGCTTTGGCATGCAATTCAATGGTGGCCTGGGGTACATTTTCTGACAAAGCACGTGATAAATTAAACTTCAATTTATTATTTTCAACTGAATCGATCGAAATAGCTTCAGGATTTTTTTCATCACCTTTATACGTAACAGTGGCAGAATTCAAAACAACATTCTCAGGAATATCTATATCTGCCAGTATTTGTTCCCAATTCTTTGAGCCTTCTTTATAGTTCAGATTATAAATAAATGTTAAATCATCCCCTACTTCAACACGATTGTCCTGTTCTGATATCATTTTGTTTTTTGAATTATTCCGAATCGAAATATCCAAGTCGGCATTAACGTATGATGGTATCGACTCGAAAACAATTAAATTATTCTCAAATCGCCCACCAGTTGAGCCTGTGAAACCCCATCTCAATTTATTAGAACCGTTTAACTCAAACTTATTTAAATCAACTCTTATTTCATTCCAAACGTATTGAGTGGCTTTTTTTGTTCCATCTAGATTTTTATCGTCGTATTTCATACTTAAAGTCTGTTGTTTAGGATTCCACTGTATCGTGATATGATGCCAATTTGAATCCGTCATTTTCATAAATTCCATACCATATTTATGATTTAATTTAAAATATTGTTTTCTCTTCACGCCGCTTGGGGCCACTCCAGGTTCATAAGATTTCGGAGAACCTGGATAATTAACTGCAATATGTTTGCTGTTGGGATTATTTATGTCAAACGAAACTCCCTCTCCATTTAACTGATCAAAGTTTTTTCTAACATTCAAATAAGTATCAAATTCGATCGCAAAACTTTTTTGAATTGCCGTTTGAGCGATTTCTTTTGAAGATACTATAACTTTATTATTAAAATCAGCTCCCCAAACACCAAGCGTCTCACCATAAGCTGGATTCCCATTATATGTAGAAATGGCATCAGCACCTCTATCGTCATTTTGAAATACCAAAGCCATCCCGTCACCGACTGTTTTATCATCAGCTGGATCTTGAGGATGTCCAAAATAAACCCACATCGACATTGTTTGGAATTTTGTTACATCAAAATAATTATTACCTTCAACATTACCCCAAATAGATCCCAATTGATTCTTACCGTGTGTAACCCGTAATATTCCCGTCCTATCGTCTGAATCTGGGTTACGATGAATCACTTTAGATGCATTTAAATTATATTTTTTATCAACATCTTGAGATTTATAAAACTTCCCTTGAACAAAACTCCGCTCCAATATATCCATCCCACGTGGTGCCGTTTCTAAAGCATGATGAAGATCATCTGGATCCCCAGGCATGGTATCAACTGGTAGTTCGATATTTTGGTTATTATTGTTATTTGACGGCGGCTTCTTGGCAGCCAAGGTAGTTTGAGCAGTAATCAATGCAAAAAGAAAAACGAATAACGTAAGTATAATTACACGTAGCGATTTATACATAACCATACACATACTCTCTTGTTAGTTGTCACTCAACATTTTTAAGTAGTTAGTGTAACAGATAATTGGCCAGATTTGTTATTTAAATAATCGTAATTGATTTAAATAAGATGCTATTTATAAATAAATATTAATCGCTAAAATGCATAATTATCTTCTTGAAAAAGCATTCAATTCGACAATACATTATCAAACGATTTGCTTATTTTAAACATGTCAATATGTATACATTGATGAAAAATAAATAGTTTTAGAAGTATTCTATAATCACTATTAAATACACCTTTATAGCTACTTTATATTTTCAAAAATATATTTTAAAAAACTTTTCTGATATATTCATTAGTGCAAATTATTATTATCCATAAATAAGAAATGTTAGATTGAAGTTGGGCATTAGGGAAAGAAATTTTTTAGTGAAGGGGATGTTACGAAGGAGGTTTTTTTATGAAGAAGATTTTTTCACTGTTATTAGCATCGTTAACAGCCTTTCTTCTAGTACTGGTCACGTCAACGTCCATTAGCCAAGCTCGTGAAGTGACTGAAGCTGTCGGTGTTGATGCTAATAGCGCCGTTATCGTAGATAGTGATGGCAATACAATTTCACATGATGCGGAATTGCCTGAAGATCAACAATATACAGTCAGATATACTTGGTCAATTCCAAATAGCGTAAAAATGTCGCCTGGTGATACTATGACTTTTCAAATTCCTGATAATGTCAGAGTAGATCACAGCAATACTTTTACAATGAAGAATCCCATTGTTGGTTCCATTGGTACTGCAACTATTACTGAAGGATCAAACATCGGTGTTGTTACTTTCAACTCTGCGTTTTCAGTTGCGACTATATCACGTAGAGGTTATATCTATATAACTGTAAATGGTACAGTTCCCGATACAAATCAGTCTCTATCACCTATCACAGTTAATAAGAGTGGTTCCTGGGTCGATGAAAATAACCCTAATACGATTAATTGGCAGGTCAATGTTATCGCTAGTGGTAATGAACTAGTCAACCCAGTATTCACTGATACGATTGGTTCTAATCAGACCTATGTGCCCGATAGCGCAAAACTTACTGATGCTTTAGGATATGAAATACCATATACGTTATCTATGGATAACAACGTAATGACGATCCAAGCTACCGGTAATTATATTGGTGATTTGAATCTTACATATCAAACCACTACAAACAGTCCTACGGGTGCAGATAGCTTTGATAATCAAGTCGATTATACCGATGATAACGGAAATTCTGGTTCGGCCACAGCTACAGTAACACGTCCAGATGTTACTGAACCTGAAGAGCCTGGTACTACAGAGCCCGAAGAACCTGGTACAACTGAACCTGAAGAGCCTGGTACTTCTGAACCTGAAGAACCCGGTACCACAGAACCCGAAGAACCTGGTACCACAGAGCCTGAAGAACCTGGCACTACAGAACCTGAAGAGCCTGGTACTTCTGAACCTGAACAACCTGGTACTACAGAGCCTGAAGAACCTGGCACTACAGAGCCTGAAGAACCTGGTACTACAGAGCCTGAAGAGCCCGGTACTTCTGAGCCTGAAGAACCCGGTACTTCTGAGCCCGAAGAACCCGGTACTTCTGAACCTGAAGAGCCCGGTACTTCTGAACCTGAAGAACCCGGTACTTCTGAACCTGAACAACCTGGTACAACTGAGCCCGAACAACCCGGTACCACAGAACCCGAAGAGCCCGGTACTTCTGAACCCGAAGAACCTGGTACTTCTGAGCCCGAACAACCTGGTACTTCTGAACCCGAAGAACCTGGTACTTCTGAACCCGAAGAACCTGGTACTTCTGAACCCGAAGAACCTGGTACTTCTGAACCCGAAGAACCTGGTACTTCTGAATCAGAAAAACCAGTTATAACAGAACCTGCAAAACCTGAAACTTCTAATTCTGGAGAAGCAGCTACTGAAGGTTCAACAAACACTGAGCCAATCACAGAAAATAGCTTAGATATCTTAAGCGATGAACAATCTGGCCTTCCTGTAACTAACAATAACGATCAAAAGACTATGACTTATCTACCTAGTAACGTAATTTCAAGCAACGTAGCTAAATCAAGTAACCCTGCAGCAATGAACAAATTCCCACAAACTGGTGAGAAAGAAAATCACTCTGCATTACTATTAGGTATCTTATTATTAATTGCCGGATTAAGCTTCATCTTCATTCGTCGTTACAGATTAAAATAAAACACTATAAAATTTAATTCTAAAAATTAAAAACACGTTCAACCACTTACTATTGTGATTGAACGTGTTTTTTTGGTTATTCTTGAAATAACTTAACTAAATCCTCTGAACGTAAATTTTGCTTTTCTTCACCTTTTACATCCAATTTAATCTGACCATCTTGAACCATAACTAGCCGATTGCCATACTTCAAAGCATCCGACATTTTGTGGGTGATCATCATCGTAGTCAACCCTTCATGAGTAACGATATCTTGAGTTATTTTCATTACATCGCTACTAGTCTTTGGATCCAATGCCGCAGTGTGCTCATCGAGTAACAACAGTTTAGGCTTACTCAAAGTTGCCATCAATAATGACAGTGCTTGTCGCTGCCCACCTGACAAATACTTAACTTGCGTCTCGAGTCTATCTTCCAAGCCCATATACAAAGTCTTCAATAATTCATGATACCTATTCCACTTATCGGCTTTTTTATATCGACGAAGACTAATTGTATTCGTATGACTCTGTGCCAAAACTAAATTTTCAGCGACACTTAAATCTCCCGCTGTACCCATCTTGGGGTCCTGAAACACTCTGGACATCCATCGAGCACGATAGGCAACTGATTTTTTAGCTACGTCATGCTTTTCTAAGACGATTCTTCCCGCATCAACTGGTAACGTGCCGGCAATGGTATTTAGTAAAGTTGATTTACCCGCACCGTTATTACCAATAACAGAGATAAAATCGCCGTCATAAACTTTTAAACTGACATTTTTTAAGATATGTTTCTCATTCTCGGTTCCCGGAAAGAATACCTTTTGTAAGTTTTCGACTACTAATGTTTCTGATTTCATCCCGTTGTTCATAATTTTCACCTTCCGATAGTTGTGCTAAATATTGCTTTAATTGTCGCTTAGTTTTGATACGGTTTTGAATAATTGGTACACAGATAACGATTACCAGAATGATTGCTGAAAGAATCTTCAGATCATCTGGTGGGAATCCTAATCCCATAGCTATTGTAAGTAATAAGCGATACACAATAGCTCCAAATACCATAGCTAACAGTCTAACCATAATCTTGCGTCCTCGCAAAAAGATTTCTCCCACTAAGACTGAAGCTAATCCTATAACGATCGTCCCAATACCCATTCCGATATCTGCATAACCGTTACTCTGCGCAATCAAGGAACCTGACAGTGCAATCAAACCGTTTGAGATCATATAACCAAAGATGATCATCCCGTCAGTTTTGATACCATTAGCAGAACTCATGGCCTTATTATTACCAGTTGCCATAAGTGACAAACCTAGTCTAGTCTTGAACAAACTGTACAAGAGTGCCACCACAATTGAGACAATGATCAAGCCAACAATAATTGTTTGAATATCAGGATCTAGGTTTCCTGGTAAATAATTAGTTAAAACCTTCTGATCCAATAACGGAATATTGGACTTGCCCATAATATGCATGTTGACTGAATACAAACCTGTCATAGTTAAAATTCCTGCCAACAATGAAGGAATCTTAAGCTTAGTATCCAAGATCCCCGTGACCACACCTGCTAAACATCCAGCAACAAAGCCAGCCATCGTCGCTACAAAAGTAGATTGGCCGTGTAACATCAAACTGATAGTAACTGCAGCGCCAAAGGGAAAACTGCCTTCGGTCGTTAGATCTGGAATATCTAATATTCTAAATGTAATGAAAACACCGATAACTAACGGTGCCCATAATAAACCTTGTCCCAAACTAGATATAAGCATAGCTGTTTACCTCTCTTTTATGGTTTCGTGATCGAACTTGGATCGATACCGATTGCCTTAGCATTATCCTTATTCACATACAATCTCAAAGTTTTTGAAGTCTCGACTGCCATTGTTTCTGGCTTCTTTTTATTAATCAATACTTGATAAGCCATCTCTCCAGCTTGTTTACCAAGATCCTTATAATTGATTCCGTAAGTTGTTGTACCGCCATCTTGTGCCATTTCAATTGAACCTGTTACAACTGGTAAATTAGCTTCTTTAGCTTTTTTACCGATTGTCTTCATTGAACTTGCCATTAAGTTATCTGTTGGTAGGTATATTCCTGAAACTGTATCTTTCATCCCCGATACAGCACTAGCAACATCATTAGTACTTGTTACGCTGACTGTCTTGATTGAAATATTATTTGCTTTGGCATATTTCTTAGCTCGCTTAACTTGCAAGACTGAATTTTCTTCTGATGAATCATACATAATGCCGATTGGTTTATCATTTTTAGTAATTGATTTTAATAATTTAATTTGTTTTTCAACCGGTGATTTATCACTGGCTCCGGTGACATTAGTACCTGGTTTATCATTTGCTTTGACTAAGCCTGCACCCTTTGGATCAGTTACGGCTGTAATGATGATCGGTGTTGTCTTAGTTTTCTTAGCAAGTCCTTGGGCAGCTTGTGTACCAATTGCCAACATGAGGTCAGGTTTCTTTTGAGTTAATTGCTGACTCATCGAATTAACATTTGACTGATCTCCTTGAGCATTCATATATGTATACTTGACTTTCATTGATTTGTCGTGTTTTTTGACTGCCTCGGATAATCCTGACTTGAAGCCGCTTCTAGCAGCATCCAATGAACCGTGTTGAACAATTTGTAAAATACCAACATTAAGTGTTTTATCGTCTGATTTTGAAGATGAGCAACCGGCTAATACCACCGTTGCCATAATTATTGTAATTAATCCCATTAAGTATTTTTTCATAAGTAATATCCTCCCGATAATTAAAAAAGGTAAATAAAAAACCAGATAGATTTAGAAAAATCCATCTGGTTTAAACATCGGGCCCGAATATTTGTCTCCAGATAGATTTTACCCGTATCTATCTGGCTTCATGACATGTTCAAAAACTTTAGCCAATCAATAGATACGAACGCTACTGCTTCTGCGTTCGCATCCAGTTGACTGAACACAAACGCTATCTAAAGAAAAAGCTAAAGGCAAATTGACTATTCAAATGTTTCGTACTGCAATTCAGTTTTATCATAGCTAATTACCTTTCCTTTCATGTCTTTAATTTACAATGACTAGTAAACCATGTAAAAAATATGCTGTCAACAATTAATTTAATATTTAAATAATATTATGAGTGTTTCTTTAATTTAATTCATTGTCTCAAATACTGATAGTAAGGCTTTTTATTGACCAACAGCATTTTTATAAATATTTGATATTGTTTTTTCATAATCAGCATTAGAAACTCCAAAGACAACTTTCATATCACTGCCTTCTTGAATTACCAATCTGATATTGATCAAACTTTTATCCAAATATTGCATGATTCGTCCTGCAATGGCTGGGCGCTTGCTCAATTCTGTTGAAACTGCCGCAATCAGAGCGATATTGTCATTAAGAAATACATCGTCCAAATTACAATTATTTTTTAATTCTGACAAGACTGAATTAAGAACACCTTTTAATTCCGTCTGTGGCAATAAAAATCTGAATGAATCTGTTCCTGATGGTACTGAATCGACAATCAAATTGTGCTTTTGGAAGATCGATAGAACTTTTTGTAAAATATCGAGATGCTTGTTCAGCTGATATTTTTTTACAGTAATAATTGTGTAATTCTTTTTGCCGGCAATTCCTGTAATCAATTGCTTACTATCCCTTTTGATCCTATCGACAACTAATGTTCCGCCACTGTGCGGGTTGTTTGTATTAAGGATTTTTGTCGGAATATTCTTAACTCTAACTGGTTGCACGGCTTCTTCTTGAAAGACGTTGAAACCCATATATGACAACTCTTGTAACTCTCCGTATGTCAGAGAATCGATTCGTTTGCACTTGCTGACGATTCGAGGATCAGCCATCAAAATTCCTGAGACATCTGTCCAATTCTCATATAAGTCAGCATTCAAGATATTAGCTAAAATAGCTCCAGAAATATCACTACCACCACGCTGCATTAATTTGATATTTCCATTCTGATTACCATAAAATCCTGGTATCACGACTTTATCAGTCTCTGAATACAATTTATGGAATTCCTTTGATGTTGCATTCAAATCAATTTCATTTTTCGAAAACATCATAAAACTAGCTGAATCAATAAACTTAAATCCTAAATATGATGCCATCAATTGGGCTGTTAAATATTCGCCACGAGAAATCAAATAATCACTAGAGCAGTTGGCTAGATTAACCTCGATTTTTCTAATTTCACTTTCAATATCGAAGTTGATCCCTAGTTCACTTTTGATCCTCAAGAATCTTTGCATAATTTTATTCAAAATATTCGAATAATCTGATCCACTAATTCTTAGCTTATCAAGTTCTATTAACAAGTCAGTGATCTTTATTTTTTCATTGCGACTCTTACCAGCAGCACTGACAACAACTACTTTGCGATCACTGTCATCATTGATGATTGCTTTTACTTTTGAAAATTGCTCTGCATCTGCTACAGAGCTTCCACCAAATTTTACAACTTTCATTATGCAACTACCTCCATGGGTAAACTAGCCATAAAGGCTTTACTGTCACAGGAAAGAACTTCTTTCATCAAGTCATGCATCGCACCTGCTGATATTTGCTCAACACGTAGGAAGTTCCCTTCATGATAGACTTTGTAATCTGCAAAAATATCACTAACATCAACTGAGGAACGTACTAAGTAATCGCTCTTTGTCAGATTCGAACAATATTCAACTTTACTATCAAAGTCTCGGATCAAATGATTTTTTGATTCTTTAATATCCAAAATATCTTGAACAACTGCATTGGCTGTGGGTAGCATACCTGCACCCTGTCCGAAGAAGTCAAGCTTACCAATTGTATCACCGTTCAACGAAATCAAGTTGTAATTATCTGGTGTATTTGCTTCGAGAGTATGGCTCAAGAATAGTGTTGGTTCAACAATATAATCGAATTTGTTCTCACGTTGATGAGTTTTACCGATCAACTTGATCGACAGACCTTTTTTAGCAAAATATTCAATATCACTGGCACTGATATTGCGAATTCCAAAAATAGGCATTTTATCTTGATCTGAAATATCAATGTTATAAGCTATATCAGCACTGATCGATAATTTATTAGCAACATCGATCCCGTCAATATCAGCACTCGGATCAGCTTCGGCATAACCTAGTTTTTGAGCCTCTTTAAGAACTTCAGCAAATGACTGTCCGTACTTACTCATCTGATCCAAAATAAAATTACTTGTACCATTGAAAATACCTTCAATAGAATTAACTTGATCGATTCTCAATGCCTTCTCTAAGCCCTGAATCCAAGGAATACCGCCACCGACACTGGCTTCAAAATAAAATTTAACTCCGTTATTTCGAGCTGCCTCTGTGAATTCTTTGAGATAAAGAGCAATAACCGCCTTGTTTGCTGTAATAACATGTTTCTTGTGCTTCAAAGCATTGAGAATATATTCGTGAGCCGGTTCAATTCCACCAATTGCTTCGACAACTACGTCCAAATCATTATCGTTTAAGATATCATCTATATTATCTGTCATTTCTGGCAAGCTGCGTTTTTTGTTCTTGCGAATCAAAATATGAGCAACATGGAGGCTTTCGGTCTTACCATTAGCCTTCTTTACTATTTCATAAACGCCCTTACCAACTGTACCAAATCCCAAAATAGCTATGTTCATGGTAATAACCTCCTAATTTCTGTGTTCATTATTAGTAAACACTTGTTTTTTATTTAAAAACAAGTTATCATAATAACATTCAATTTGCAAGGGGTTAGGACAATGAATAATTTATATACAAGTACAAGAAATGACCAAGTTAAAATTTCAGCTAAAGAAGCTATTCGCAGAGGATTCTCTGACGATGGTGGATTATACGTCTTTCCAAACTTCAATGACTTATCTATTAATATAGAAGAATTGACAAACAAAAATTATCAAGATATTGCCAAACTAGTCTTGAGACAATTACTGCCAGATTTTTCTGATCAAGAGATCTCTAACTGTGTTAATGACGCTTATAGCTCAAGCTTTGATACTGACGAAATAACCCCCGTCACTAAAGTTGATAACTTCCACGTATTAGAATTATTTCACGGACCAACAAGTGCCTTCAAAGATGTCGGCCTACAATTATTACCACAATTAATGAAACACTCAATTGCCGATAAACGAGTAATGATCTTAACAGCCACAAGTGGCGACACTGGCAAGGCTGCTCTAGAAGGATTTAAAAATTCCGATAAAATTGCCATTACTGTTTTTTATCCACATAACGGTGTTAGTAAAGTTCAGCAACTGCAGATGGCATCAACTAACGGCAATAATACTGAAGTTGCCGCTATTGAAGGTAACTTTGACGACGCTCAAAGTAATGTCAAAAAAATCCTCAACGATGCTTCTTTAAAGAAAGAATTGGGCGATAAGATCAGTTTATCAAGTGCTAATTCAATTAACATCGGTCGCTTGATTCCACAAATCGTCTATTACTTCTATTCATATAAGAAGTTAGTCGAGAACAAGCAGATCCATAACGGTGATAAAGTAAACTTCAGCGTTCCAACTGGTAACTTCGGTGATGTTCTAGCAGGCTATCTGGCCAAACAATTAGGACTACCTGTTAACAAATTCATCGTTGCAAGTAATGAAAACAACGTCTTAACTGACTTCTTCAACAGTGGTATTTATGACCGCAACCGTCCCTTCTTCAAAACAGTTGCTCCAAGTATGGACATTCAAATATCGAGCAATTTTGAAAGATTGCTATATTACAAGAGCAACGGCGACACAGAATACGTCAAGAAACTGATGAACCAACTAGAAAAGAATGGAAAATATCAAGTTTCTGATCAATTATTGAAGAACATTCAAGATGATTTCTATTGTGGATACAGTACTGATGACGAAATCAAAGAATCGATCAAAGAGGTCTACAGTGACTATAAATATTTGATGGATCCACACACAGCCGTCGGTTACAAGGTTATGCGTGATTATCAAAAAATCGACGATTCATGCCCAACGATCCTGTTGAGTACTGCCAGTCCATATAAATTTGTCAATGTCGTTGCGGATGCCATTCTTGAAAACAACTCAGATGATGATCTGCAGTTAATGAAGGACATTCAAAAAAATACTGGTGTCCCAATTCCACAAAATTTAGCCAGAGTTTGGGATTTACCGATTCTGCACAAAGATGTAATTAAAAAAGACGACATGCGCGAATATGTCAAAATGAAAGTTGAGGCTGACCTGTATGATAAGAATTAAAGTTCCCGCTACAAGTGCCAATATCGGTGTCGGCTTCGATAGCTTAGGCTTAGCTGTTTCATTCTACGGAATAATTGACTTCGAAAATAGCACTTCAAAACTTGAAATCACTGGCTGTCCCAAAAAATACCAAAATGAAAATAATTTAATTTATCGAGCCTTCATTAGTGGTTGTCGATACATGAAACAAGACATCCCTAATCTCAAAATCAGTATCGACAATGACATCCCTATCGCACGTGGATTAGGCAGTTCAGCCGTTTGTATCGTGGCTGGATTAAAGGGTGCCAGCGCTTGGTTCGATAACAACTTATCAGATGAAGAAATCCTAAACCTGGCAACTGCTATCGAAGGACATCCTGACAACGTATCGCCAGCAATTTATGGCGGACTCTGTGCTTCAATCAATCACAATGGTGATATTCAAGTTGCACATTATAAAGTCAGCGATAAGTTGCAATTTGTAGCAATGATCCCCGACTATCCCATCAGCACTGAAGCAGCACGTGAAGTTCTGCCTGCTAGCATGAGTTATTCTGAAGCGATATATCAGATCGGCCACTTAGGAGTATTAATAAAAGCTTTAGAACTCGGAAATATGCCGATGATTCAATCAGCAATCGTCGATAAAATGCACGAACCTTATCGTAAAAAACTGATCCCTGACTATGATCAAGTCTTAAAAATTTGTCAGGAAGAAAATGTCATTCTCTACATTAGCGGTAGTGGTTCGACTTTGATGGCAATTGCTCAAAAGAATCAAGTCACTGATTTAACAAACAGAATATCCAGTGATTTCCCTAACTGGCAAATCAAGCCTTTGACAGTTGATACTAACGGCGCAACGGCTGAAATAATCTAAATTAAAAGTGCCCATAAGAAACGGCAACCTCCCTGTGTTGTTTCTTATGGGCACTTTTTAGTACCTACTGCACTTTAAAGTACGTAATTGTTTAATTGATCTAACCCCTTATAATGATATTCATGTTCAAAAACACATATAGGGAGTTAAAAATATGAACAACAAAAAAGTATCACCAACATGGATCTTAATGTCATTAGCTATCAGTGCTTTTGCCATTGGATCAACTGAATTCATCAGTGTCGGGATCATGCCGATACTAACTAAGACTTTTAATATCTCTCTAGCAACTGGTGGATTGACTGTTTCCATCTACGCTGCTGGAATAATGGTCGGTGCTCCAATTTTGACTTTGATCACCAATCGTTGGGGAAGAAAAAAATTACTGATCGGCATCATGGTCAGCTTCATTATTGGTAACTTGATCGCCGCCTTGGCACCAACTTTTTGGATTCTATTATTAGGTAGAATCGTAACGGCTCTATCACACGGTATCTTCATGGCAATTGCTTCACTGATTGCTGCTGATGTAGTGGAACCAAATAAACGTGCTTCTGCGATAGCTGTTATGTTCACCGGCTTAACTGTTGCTACTGTGACTGGTGTTCCACTAGGAACTTTTATCGGTCAAAACATCAATTGGCGTGCATCATTCTTCTTCCTAGTAATATTAGGTTTGATCGGATTGATCACTAATATTATCTTAGTACCAAATAACCTACCACTTCCTAAGCCAACTAATGCAAAAGGCTTGTGGAAAATCATCAAACAACCAGAATTACTAATTATCTTAATCATCACTGCTCTTGGATACGGCGCAACCTTCCCCGTATATACTTATTTAACGACTATTTTAAATAAACAAATGGGATGGTCCGAAGCCGCAATCGTCATTATTTTAATTTTTTATGGTGTAGCTGTCGCTATTGGCAATACGCTCGGTGGTCGTTTGGCCAACAAGAATCCACTAAAGGCACTACTAAAAATGTTAGTCGGACTTGGCATTGCCTTGATACTTGTTAGATTAACTATGAACATGCATCTACTAGGCTTGATTTCGATTTTGATCATGGGATTATTTGCCTTCATGAATGTTCCCGGATTACAGCTATATATCGTTCAACTTGCTGAAAAATTCACACCTAACGAAATTTCTCTAGCTTCAGCTTTAAATATTTCAGCTTTCAATGTCGGTATCACCTTTGGTTCATCGATCGGTGGACAAGCTGTCGCTGCTGATCAATTGAGTAATACTCCTTGGTTAGGAATAGCCATGCTGGTCGTTGGAATCGTCTTGATCGTTGTCCTACAAAAGATGGTTGCCGCCAAAGACTTGACACCAAATGATATTGAATTAGAGAATTGCTAAAACTTGAGTAATCTTCGAATGATGGTAAGATATTAATACTAGTTTATGAGGATGGTAATTATTTATGAAACAATCTATTTATAATATTGGCGTTGAAGCTACTATGAGCATTATTGGTGGAAAATGGAAGCCAATCATTCTCTGCCACCTCAAACATCAAACCATGCGTACCGGACAATTACGCCGTGCCATTCCCAATATCACTCAAAAAATGTTGACGCAACAATTACGTGAATTAGAAGACGACGGCATCGTGGCACGTAAAGTCTACAATCAAATACCACCTAAGGTTGAGTACTCATTGACTGAATACGGAGACAGCTTGAATCGCATCCTTGAAGAATTGTGCCTCTGGGGTGAAGACAACATTGCCCGTCGCAAAGCCAAAGGTGAAAACATTATTCTACTAAAAAGCGATTATCTAGATACACAAGACCTATCAGATGTTGAATAACTAAAAAGAACAGTTCATAACGAACTGTTCTTTTTGATTGAACATTAGTTTATTAATCGTGATATACTTTTAAAAGAGTTTATACAATTAATTGCGAGGGGATTTATCGTGGAAAAATATTATATAGTTGATAGTTCTATTCTCCCAGAATCATTTGATAAAGTTATCAAAGCCCGTGACTTGTTAGAGACTGGCAAATCAAACAACGTTAGTGAAGCTGTTAAGATGGTCGGTATCAGTCGTGGCACTTACTACAAATATAAGGACCTAGTCTATCTTCCAGATGAAGATATGAGTGATCGTAAAGCCTTGATTTCAATGATGTTAAATCACGAACAAGGTATCCTATCCAAAGTACTAGGAATTATTTCAGAGACTAACGCTAGTATCTTGACGATCAACCAAAACATTCCGATCCACAATATTGCCAGCGTTGTCATTTCCTTAGATATTAGCCATCTAACCGGCACGCTTGACGATTTAATGGATAAATTACGTGAATTTGATTTTATCAGTAATGTTCAATTGATATCTGTCGAGTAACTATTTAGGCCAAGCAATATACATTGCAATGATCACGCCAAAGGTACCAATACAATAGAAGAATTTTGAAATGTACTTACTTTTGATGTGACTAGCTGACAACAAAAATGACAACCCAATGACAAATGTCAGAGGAATCGTTAAAAAATTCATGCACTGTCCTCCGTTTAATTAGATTAATTATTAATACTAATGTAACGAAAAAATGTGACGAAATAATGAATAACATATGCCTATTTAATGCGCAAACAAAAAACGAGCTCTTGTAAGAAATCCAACCTGTGATTTCTAAACAAGAACTCGTTTTTTTATGGTCACTTATATTCAACAGCGACTAATGAACCTTCTTCATCTCATCTCTAACTTGAGAAATAAAATACAACGAACCAGTAACAAACAATACATCATCTGATCCCATTTTAGACTTAATATCATCAAGCCCATCGTGCCAGTCGTCTACCAACGTTATCTCATTGATATTCTTCAATCCGGCATAATCTTCCAAATTTAATGAACTAGGAAAATCAAAAGTAGTTATCGTGATCTCAATATTTGGCACTTGTTCCAGCATATTCAACATTTCATCGATGTTTTTGGTTGTAATGGCAGAGAACAACACGTTAATATGCTTATCACCAAATTCATTAACCATATTGTCAGTTAAACGACGCATTGCATGCGGGTTATGGGCACCGTCCATAATGATCATTGGATCTTCACTGACCGTTTCCATCCGAGCAGGCCAACGAACCTTTTTTAATCCTGAACGAATGTGACTCTCATTGACACGAATACTTTCATGCTGACAATATAAGGAGAATAATTCCAGGGCCACACCAGCATTCTCAGTCTGATGTTTACCCTTGAGTGGAATCCGTAGATCTTTGAGATCAAATTGGTGATTTCTAAAATTAAACCTCTCATTACGGTTCTTATCAAATCCAATATAATCAACTAAGAAATCTCTATTCTCACCATAAAAAGGAGCGTGGGTTTCAGTAGCTTGATGATCGATCACCGATAAAGCTTCATCCGGAATATCCCCAGCCACGATAGGAACATGATATTTGATAATACCAGCTTTTTGTTGAGCAATCTTTGCTAGCGTATCACCTAAAATATCAACATGATCCAAGCCAACAGTTGTAATTGCTGTAAGCATCGGATGGACAACGTTGGTACTATCCATCAATCCACCGATTCCAGCTTCAATAATGGCAATATCGACTCGATCTTTGAAGTAATAAAATGCCATCCCAGTTAGAATTTCAAATTCAGTTATACCTTGTAAGTGTTCATCTTCATCTAATCGTTCAATCAATGGCATAAACACATTTACTAATTCAACGAAATCATCCTCCGGAATTGGTTGTCCATTTACTGAAATACGTTCATAGAAAGTTTCGATATACGGTGAGGTAAATGTTCCAACTGTCAAATCGAGTTCTTCCAATAGACATCGAAGATACATGACAGTTGATCCCTTCCCATTCGTTCCAGCAATGTGAATACTCTTAACCTCATCTTCTGGATTGTCCAACATCTTTAACAAGGCATTGATCCTATCTAACCCTGGTCTTGATCCAAATTTTCTTCTCGTATGAATCCAAGCTACGGCTTCTTCACCTGTTCTGATCATAATTAACACCCCTTTATACTGATGCGATGATTACCTTTATGCAGCAAATCTCTTAGATAGTGACTTAAATGGAATAACATTGCCAAAGAATACGATCATAACAGTTTGAAGTGGCAACATTATTGATGCTTTGACGATGCGAATCATCCACAATCTACCATCTGTGAACGGAATCTTGTACATAATTGATAACCATAATGGTGTTAAGAACAAACTAATAATCAAAGTATTCAACAATACGCATAAAAAGGCATTCTTCCAACTTATTGGTTTCTTATAGAAGAAATATCCATACAAGACACCCGTAATAAATGAATTGAGGGTAAAACCGATAAAGAATGCACCTTTACCAAGAACTGTACTACCAATCAAATCCGCAATGACTGATCCGATCCCCGTCCAAAGTGGTCCGAATAAACTAGCCATAACAACTTGCGGTATAAAATCAAAAGTTATTTTTAACAATTGTGTTTCAAAACCAAAAACTTGTGACAATACTATCATTAATGCAATTAATAATCCCATTGTTGCTATAAATTGTGCGTTGCTTCTTTTATCCATTCCTAGCATCTCCTTTTAGAGCTGCCACATAAATCTTTATGCAGCGAATGCGTTGGCAAAACCGCAAATGGATCGTCATTTTTCGTTCGGAAAGCACATTCCGTCTCTCCGACACTTAACGCTCTACCAACTACTCTGTCCTATTTGATATTTTTTAATGTTGAAACTTATAACTAAAGTAATAAAATCCTGAAACAAAGATAGAACCACCAACAATATTTCCTAAATAAACTGGTATCAAGTTATTCAAGAAATCTCCCCAAGTAACTGCACCTTCGAAGATGGCTGCAGGAATCACAAAACAGTTGGCAATACTATGTTGGAATCCAATGGCAACAAATATCATAATTGGAAACCAGATACCGATTATCTTACCGGCAGCATCTTTAGCTCCGTATGAGAGCCACAATGCTAAACCGACAAACCAATTACAACCGATGCCCGAGACAAAACTGGCTATGAAGGGTGATGCTACTTTGCTTTGAGCAATATGGATCAAATCATCACGGAAAATTCCAACATGAGTCAATCCCACAATATACCCAAAGAAGTAAGCTACAAAAACGGCACCGATAAAATTGGCGAATGTAATAATAATCAAATTTTTAACAAAATCCCACCAATAAACTTGTTTAGCATATGCTGCCAAACTGACCGCCATCATATTACCAGTCACTAACTCGCCACCAGCTAATAAGATAACGATCAAACCAATGGGAAAGACGGATGCGCCAACTAAGGCGGCAATACTAGCCAAATCAGATGGAATCGATGCTGAAACTCTGATGTAGGCTAAATATCCTAAGGAAATCATGGCACCTCCGATGAATCCTAGAATAAGTTTTGCCAGAAGCGGCTTTTGAATCTTGGCTGTTCCTTTGGTAATACTTAATTCCACAATTTCTTCAGGACTGTACACTTTCTCATCCCCTATTTTCAAACTATATCCAATTCCTCAAACGTCCCCAAGATCTTAATATCTTGCGAAACACTAACGAACGCCTTTGGATCTACTTCTTTCATGATCGCAGCTAAGATTTCCATCTCATAGACGGTGATAACCGTGATCAAAACTGATTGAGTATTAAAATCATATGCACCATAAGCCTGCGGTATAGCAGTTATACCACGCTTTAATTTCTTTTGCAGTGCCGGTATTACAACATCTGGACGACGTGTAATGATCATCACTTGGACCTTTTGATGCTTGACGTAGACCAGATCAGTAACCTTTCCACTGACAAAGATCGAAACCAAACTGTAAAAGGCATATGGCCAGCCGAACAAATAGCCGGCAGTTAAAACAATCACACCATTAAAAGCCATGGAAATCGCTCCAACACTAATACCAGTTGCCTGACGCAAGGTAATGATCAATGCGTCCATCCCACCAGTAGAAATACCGTGTTTAAGAGCTAATCCCATTGAATATCCATTGATCAATCCACCGAAAACTGCACAAATTATTGGATCTTCGATCAACGTCATATTAGGCATTATTTGAATGGCAAATGAAGCAAATGTAACTGCAATGATAGTAAACACAACAAACTTACGATTGATCTTGAACCATGCCAGAATGAACATCGGAACATTAAGCAGGTAATAAATAACTGAGATAGGTATGTTGATGTTATCGGCTCTTTCAGCAAGTGTTGATAATATCTGAGCTATACCAGTTAATCCGCCAGAATAAATATGTCCTGGCTGCCAGAAGAAATTCAAAGCCATGGAATATAAGACAGCGTATATCATAGCAATCGTCAGTTTGGTAACTACATCTTGCCAAAACTTTTCTCGCTTATCATTCAACATGTTTTAAATTTGCATCCCTTCTAAATAACTTTTGATACCACAAAGAGCAAGTAAAAAGGTTCGCAGCGGTCTAAGTCATTCAACACTTTTTTACTTGCTCATATGCTAATTATTTAAATTGAATATCTAAGTCCACTGTCTTTTCAACAGCGTTCAATAAATTACCATTTTCAAGCACTTCTGTGGCTTTATTTAGTTCGTCGTAAATTTCGATATCTTTATCATTTTCGATGAAACTAACTGACTTACGGAATTCTTCGTATGCAGGTTGTGTACCTTTTCCAAGTCCGTATTGACGTGACTTGATATCTAAGGCTTGGCAAGCAGCCATGATTTCAGTAGCAACGATTCTTCTTGAATTGCCAATGATTTCTGCGGCTGTACGTGCAGCAGTTGTACCCATACTTACGAAGTCTTCTTGGTTTTCACATGAAGGAATTGAATCAACACTGGCTGGATGTGCTAAGATCTTGTTTTCTGAAGCAAGTGAAGCACAAGCATATTGTGTGATCATGAATCCTGAATTAAGTCCAGGATGTTTAACTAAGAATGAAGGCATCTTGCTTAATTGTGTATTAACTAAGCGCTCTACACGACGTTCAGAAACATTCCCGATTTCTGAAGCAGCAATTCCTAGGAAGTCAAATGGTTGTGCCATTGGTTCACCGTGGAAGTTACCACCTGAGATAACTTTTCCTTCACGAGTAACGATTGGATTATCAGTAACTGAGTTGATTTCGATTTCGACTTTTTCTTTAACGTAAGCAATTGAATCCTTACTTGCACCGTGAATCTGAGGAATACATCTCAATGTGTATGCATCTTGAACACGGTCCTGTGTTGCTTCAGTTGTGTAGTCTGAACCATCGATCAATCTACGGATGTTACGAGCTGTTGCTAATTGACCACTTTGTGGACGAATCGTGTGTAGATCTTCTTCGAATGGACTTGAAATACCGGAATGAACTTCTAATGATAATGCACCAGCAATATCTGAGAGTTTTAATAATTCGATTGAATCATATGTTGCTAAAGCACCAACAGCTGTTAGAACTGTAGTTCCGTTGATCAAGGCTAGTCCTTCTTTAGCACTCAAGCGAATTGGTTCAAGACCAGCATTTTCCATGGCTGTCTTACCAGGTAGTAATTCGCCTTTGTAATAAGCTCTACCTAATCCTAATAGTGGCAGAACCATATGTGCTAATGGAGCTAAGTCTCCTGATGCACCTAATGAACCTTTTTCAGGAATAAATGGATGTACTCCCGCATTTAACATATCCATCAATGCTTTAACTGTACTCAAGCGAATTCCTGAGAATCCTTTTACAAGTGAATTAACACGAATCAACATAATGGCACGAACAACATCTTCTGGGAATGGATCGCCATAACCTGATGAATGTGTTCTGATCAAGTTCTCTTGTAATTGAGCTGTGTCTTCTTGAGAAATACTTACATTACAAAGTGAACCAAATCCTGTGTTAACACCATAAACAACACGTTTGTCTTCAACAATCTTATCGATGATCTTACGTGAGTCATTAACTGCTTGTTCTGACTCAGGTGCGATACTTACCTTGACGTTATTCCGTGCTACTGAAACAACATCTTCAAGTTTCAAACTGTTACCGTCTAATACGATTGTCTTTTCTTTGATCATTTGTAAAACCCCCATTTATTTTTATAATTCAAAATTTTAAGCTGGATCTACATCATCTGAATCTATATTTGAATTCCCATCAGATCCCAATTTCTTACCTCTAATAAACAAGAAGTACATTGTACTTGCTACAATTACACCCACAAGTCCAGCAATAAGGTTAACCGGATTAGCTGCAGCAACTACCCAAGCACTAACAATAATGGAAATTACAGGAATAACTGGTCCGAATGGTAGTTTGAAGACTGGTTCGTTGTCCATTTTTTTCTTTCTTAACCAAATTACGGCAAGTGCAGTTGGAATGTATTGAAAGAATCTGAAAACAACACTTAATTCAGCTAATTGTTCGAATGAACCACTTAGTAAGAATAGAACTGTAATAATACCTGAAACGATAATGGCAACGAATGGAGCGCCTTTTTTATTTTGTTTAGCAATAATTTTTGGTAACAATCCTTCGTCAGAGATAGAAGCTCCATAACGAGGGATCATCAGTGAATCACCCATATTCAATCCAGCAATTGAGATCAATGCACCGATTGAAATAATCCACTTACCAGCAGGTCCTATCATTTCTACGAAAGCATCTTGAACAGGAGCGTTACTTTGTAAGATCCCTGTTCCTAGCATTGCGATGGTTCCGGCAATAATCATGAAGTAGAATAATGAAACGATACTGATCGATCCGATAATAGCCTTAGGAACATTTTTCTTTGGATTACGCATCTCACCAGCAACAACTGGCAAGGCTTCGAATCCGATAAATGCATAGAACACTGTCAACGCAGTTGAAGATGCAGCCTTAGAAATCGTCATTCCAGGACTCAATTGTACGAACGGTGTGAAGTGTCCAACTTTGATACCATGTTTAATGAAAAAGATTGTAACAAGAGTAAATGCAATAATTGGAATAATCTTAGCGATAGTAATTGTAATTGTAAAAACCTTTGAAGTTTTAATACCAGTACTATTGATAATTGATAAGAACGTTACTAATAAGATACTTATAATTGTGTTTTTTCCTTCTAACGAAGGGAATGTTTGAATCAATAATTTAGCAAAACCAGCTGCCATAGCAGCCCAAGCTACGATAGTAACGAACCAACCTAGGATACCAACGTTGAATCCAACGAAGTCACCAAATGCTGTTTTAGCATATTGGAAAGCTCCACCGTTCTTGTTGAAATATCCAGAAACTTCAGCGAAACAAACCGCTAGCATCAGAACCAGCAATACATCCAGTAACATGGCGACCAATGAAGCTGGTCCCAAGTCCTTGTAGATGTCCTTTGGTAGAAGGAAGATCCCTGATCCGATAACAGCATTGATACCATAGAGCGTGGCTCCATTAAGACTGAACTTTGCGTCTTCGCCGACCTTATCTAATTCCTCGATATCTTTGATATCTGAATCTTCAGGAATTTGGCTTTTACTTTTCATGTTTGATTCTCCTCTCAGTGTTAAACCTGTTCTTGAAGCGCAATTCTTATTTTGATTCCTTCTCACTTGTCCAAACTAAAATGGCCATAGGATTTATTGAAGAACCTGCCGCACTTGTCACAAACATTGTCGAGGTTGAATTTGTTTTAAAATATAATGATTCATTTTTACTAACGAATTTACTTTGCATTGATTCGTCGTCTTTAAAAATCACTGAGCATCCATGTAAGAAATAACAAATGTATTCTGTATCTTCCTTAAGCTTCAAAGATTTATTATCGATTAGAAAGTTTATATGTCCTTCAAGATCAGAACGATATATCAAATTAAAATCAACACATTTGCCATGACTAGTAATCTTGTCATCTCCTGCAAAATAATATTTTTGAAATGGATCCAGAGTAATCGTCTTAGTTCCATTCTCCAAAGTTAATTGATTTTGCAGCGGTAATATTATTCGGTTATAACCCGGCAAGGGTGTAAATTCTGTCGTATCTAATTCAACTGTCGCACTAGAAATCCGATAGTCAAAATTGCCTGGTCGATATTGTCCATTGGTTGGGGATAGATAAAATTGCTTTGTCTGACCCCCACTCCAATTTGAAACTTGGTAGTCATCCTCTGTTACTTTAAGTAATTTCATTTCTAGAATAGTCCAGAGATATTTCCATTCTCATCAACATCAATACGTTCTGCAGCTGGTGATTTTGGTAATCCTGGCATTGTCATAATTGCCCCAGTTTGAGCAACGATAAATCCGGCACCGGCAGAAACTTTCAAGTTACTGATCTTAACTGTGAAGCCTGTTGGTGCACCTAACTTCTTAGCATCGTCAGAGAATGAGTATTGTGTCTTAGCCATACAGATTGGATAGTCATTAAATCCTAATCTTTCTAATTCTGATAGTTGTTTACGTGCTCCGCGTGTTAATTCAACACCTTCACCGCCATAAACTTTTTGTACGATCTTGTTTAATTTCTCTTCAATTGAATCTTCCAAATCATAGACAAAGCTGAAGTTATTTGGTTGGTCAGCGGCTTCAACTACTGCATTAGCTAGTTCAACAGCACCTTCTCCACCTTTACCCCATACATCAGATAAGGCAACTTTGACACCAATATCTTCACATGCTTGTTGTACAACAGCTAATTCAGCATCGGTATCGTTAGGGAATTTGTTAATAGCCACAACTACTGGCATTCCATAAACATTTTGGATGTTATCAATGTGCTTCTTCATATTTGGTAATCCAGCTTCTACTGCTTCAACATTCTCTTCATTCAAGTCTGTCTTCTTGACGCCACCATGCATCTTTAAGGCACGAACTGTTGCTACAAGAACAACTGCATCTGGTTGCATATCAGCTAGACGACACTTGATATCGATGAACTTCTCAGCACCAAGGTCAGCACCAAATCCTGCTTCTGTAACTGCATAGTCTGAATACTTCAAAGCAAGTTTTGTAGCTAAGATACTGTTACATCCATGGGCAATATTAGCGAATGGTCCACCGTGAATGAATGCTGGTGTGTGTGCTAATGTTTGGACAATATTAGGATTGATAGCGTCTTTCAATAAGGCTGTCAATGCTCCTTCTGCCTTCAAGTCACCAGCTGTAACAGGATCACCATCCATGTTATAAGCAACGATCATCTTACGTAATTTTGATTTGAGTTCAGTAATATTATTTGATAGGCACAATACAGCCATAACTTCTGAAGCAACTGTAATATCATAACCATCTTCACGAGGAACACCGTTCACACGTCCTTGCAATCCATCCACAATATGACGTAATTGACGATCATTCATATCAACCACACGTTTCCATGTAATCTTACGAGTATCAATGTTCAAGGCATTTCCTTGATGAATATGATTATCTAATAAGGCAGCTAATAAGTTATTTGCGGCACCGATAGCGTGGAAATCGCCTGTAAAGTGAAGATTAATATCTTCCATAGGAACAACTTGAGAATGTCCACCACCAGCAGCTCCACCTTTGATACCAAAGACCGGTCCTAATGATGGTTCACGAACAGCAATCGCTGCTTTTTTACCAATATTTGATAATGCATCAACTAATCCAACTGATACAGTTGTCTTACCTTCTCCGGCAGGTGTTGGCGTGATGGCTGTAACTAGGATAAGTTTTCCACGTTGGCTAGCATCATCTAGGTCTTTCATGTTGTTAATATCGATCTTAGCTTTGTATTTTCCATACATTGATAAATCATCTTCAGGAATACCAACTGATTCAGCAATTTTTTGGATTGGTTCCATTTCAACTTGGTTTGCAATTTCAATATCAGATAAACTTGCCATAATATTTAATTCCGCCCTTCTCATCAGTATTAACAGCTATACAATTTTCAAAATTTCTTCGTAGATCTTATCTGCCAAAGGACATCCTTCTTCTAATAAGGCTGTTCCTTTTTCTTTGTAATCTTGTACGAATGCTTCGTCTTTGATGCCTGATAAGTTGATCAATACGTTCAGCCATGCGCCTTGAAGTGCTGACTTCAAATTCAAAGCAGCAACTCCTAAGTCACTGGCTGCATTAGTATTTGACTTACCAATAATCGATTCAGTAACTCGCAATGCTTCGACACATTTCTCCATAATGTCAAATGGTGCTTTAGTAGCGCCTTGAAGTGCTTGTTGCATGGCACTTCTACGTGCAGCTTTTTCTTCATCAGTCGACTTAGGCATGGAGAACACGGCTGACACTTCATTGAATGCTTCCGTATCCTTATCGATAGCGTCAAGCAATTCCAGTTGTAATTTTCCAGCTTCTTCACGAGTTTCTTTGGCAATATCTTCAAATTCTAAATATTTCTTCTTGCCAATCGTAAGTTCAGTCACCATCTTAGTTAACGAGATTCCCATTGAACCGGCAAGTGCAGATGCTGAGCCACCGCCTGGTGCTGGTTCATCCGAACCAAGAACAGTCATGAATTCACGTACTTGCATGTCAGTTAATTTCATTGGTCGTTCTCCTTAAATTAAGTGGTTTTCTAGAACTTGTTTGTTGTAGTCGAAGTCCTCAACTTGTAAGTAATATTCAGCAACATCTACGAGAGCTTTAGCAGGTGTTAATCCAATAACTTCACTACCAATAATATTTACTCCATAACGTTTAGCTTCGAATTTGATTGTTTCGAATGTACGATATAATGGTGTTCCTTCGTAATTGACCATGTTCATGGAGACTTGAGCAATATTACGATCTTCAAGCATTAATCCGATACCCTTGCAATACTTGAAACCGCCACTTGAACCACGAACGATCTTGGCAATCTTCTTGGCAATAGTTACATCATCTGTATCAAGGTTTACGTTGAATGCTACTAGCGGCATACGTGCACCAATAGCTGTAACTCCGGCTGTTGGGTGAATCTTTCTCTCACCATAATCAGGTGCCCATTCATCTTGGAGGAGCTTTTCAGGCATACCCTCAAATTGGCCTTTTCTTACTTTGGCAAGATTTCTACGTGCTGGTGTAGATGCTGAATCCTCGTACAAGAAGATTGGAATATCTAATTCATCATTAACACGTTTAGCAACTTTCTTTGAAATTTCAACACATTCATCTGCGGTAATGTTCTTGATTGGTACAAATGGCACTACATCAGTTGCGCCCATACGTGGATGACCACCTTCGTGCTTAGTCATATCAATATGTTCACTTGCATATTTAACGAGTTGGAATGCTACTTCTTGAATTCCATCTTCGTCACCAACTAATGTAAATACACTACGATTATGATTTGTATCTGAAGAATGATCTAATAGTGTGACACCTTGGACACCCTTGGCTGTCTCAACTAAACCATCAATTGTTTCTTGATTTCGGCCTTCGCTAAAATTTGGAATACATTCAATTAATTTGTCCATGATCAAACATCCTTTCAAATTTGTGTACTTGATTGCTTTAATAAAAGACAACAAATCCAGATTTCCATGGGTCACAATTGTGGATTTTCATCACCTCGATCTGTATAAAAATCATCCACGACTTCTGGATATCCCCCGAAATGTTTTTCAAAACCTGATTTATCTGTTATCGCTTTCATTAACCGCTATTAACTTATCATGGTAGTTAAAACCGGTCAATAGCGCCCGTAGCAAGGGTTTCAGCGATTTTAATATTTCAATCATATATAATTTTTTTAGTTTTATAAAATAATGTTTAAACACATTTTTATAAAATCCAAAATTTGACACTTTTTTGACAGTGGTTTTTTAAGCTGATATTTTCAAAAAAGTTATAGCTATCAGTGATTCAATTAATTTTATCGATACAAACTATTAGGATTACTAATAGAAATCAAGTTACGATAGGTTGGCTAAAAAAGTCAGAATATCCGCCTAAATATTTGTCAAGTGAACTATTTCTCAATATCACTTCTTTTGACGTTTAATAGATTCAAACATTAAAAAATATCAGCTAAAATTAATTTTTTCTAATCATTCAAAAAAACAGAAAAGGCGCTAAAAATAACTAATTTTGTCATTTTTAGCGCCTTACTCTATATTATTTTTTTAATTTATTAACCATTCTTGATCGAATCAGATCCGTCAAAAATTCCGTCTAAATATTGCAGTTCAAAACGATCACGATACTGACTCAAGTTCTCTTTGGCTTTTTCAAAGTAAAAAGCTTCATTTTGACTAAGTAACTCATGTAATGATGGATCATTGATCAAATGGTCATTGATCATTTTTTTAACAATTGCTTGAATAAAGTAAACTATTCCCATATCTCTGGGATTGGATAAATGCGTGTAGTATTCGTTAAAACTCAATAAAAATCTCAAAACTGATTCATAATCTCCATCGTGCAACTCATTCAAGGCTAGATACGCATTGAGTTGCGTCCGTTTCCATGGAGACGTCAAATTATCATATAATCCACGTGCCTTTTGAAGATATACTTTTGATCCTTCATAATCTTTCTTGGCGTACAGTGAAATCCCCATATCAACATAAAAAATAACCAAACTAGTTTTTAAGCCTGTTGCTTCGCATAACTCAATAGCTTTCTTCTCATAGTTGACGGCTTCGTCGTAATTTTCACGTAATCGTTCGATTTCAGCTAGATAATCGTACGCTGCCGCAATATTGCTTGAATATTTCTCTTTGACTTCATCGGAAATGGTAAATATTGTCACTGACTCGACTAATAGATGCTCAGCCTCCGTCAGATTACCGACCATTAAATAATAAAGTCCTTTGAGACGCAATAAAATACCAATAGATTGATGGTCATTTGATCTGATCGAAATATTCATCGCTAAATCTATGTAATGCACCATATCATCTGCATTGTCAGTTTGAATGTAGTAATAGATCATCTGACGATAACCACGAATCAAGAAGTCATCATGATGGAACTCTTTGGCCTTAACGATCACACGTTGAATGTTCTCAATTCCTTGATTGTAATTTCCATAATTAATGTAGTACCTACCTTCGAAGTATAGGTACTTCATCAACAACAGTTCATATGTCTGATTTCCTTCGTACTGATATTCGATTGCCTTGAGACGCTCACCAATTTGTTTGAACTTAGCCAGTTCGTCATGCCACTCGATACTTTCTAATTCTACTGATTCCTTGTTGTATTCAGTATAAATTGGAAATAATTCGTGTTGGAACTTCAGTGATATTTGGAGATGTGATAACTCATAATCCAGTGACTTCAATTCTTGATTAGCGTATTTGTAATGATAGGCAATCTGTGACAACAACGTTGACTCGTCGTCCACAGTTCGTAACTTCTGTTCTAACAATACAGCAATTTTTTCATGGATCACTCGTAACTTTGATGGTGCTTGTTGTGAATAAATAAATTCACGAAACTTGTTATGCGTGAAGCTCAGCTGAATCTCACCTTCAACCATATTCTCATTTAATAGTTGATGATCCTTGATCGTGGCAATATCACGAGCAATACTGTCCTCGGTACGATTCAACAATGTAGAAATGATTTTTACCGGTGCTTGCTTAGGAAAGTAAGAAGCCACTTCTAAGATTTCTTCTTCACCTGGTTCTAAATCTTGTAAGATAAACTTCAATTCTTTTTGAATCTTTGGTGTCATGTAATCTGGTCGCAAACCGAGTTTGATCTGTCTAACGTATTCCATCAAAAAGAACGGATTCCCTTCTGACTCAGAATACAATTCATTGACTGTCGCAAAATCTAACTCATTACAAGGCATTTGTTTGGCAAGAAAAGCTGTCATAGAATCACGATCAAAGGGCTTTAGATCAATAATATTGAGTTTTCCATAATGACTAACAGTATTGATAAAGTCATCGATACTCGTCTGATAATTAGATCTGAGCGTTAGTAAGAATAACGTCTGATCATCGTGCAACATCAGACTAGTTAATAGTCTCAGACTCCATTCATCCATCCACTGTAAATTATCAATATTGATTATTAGTTTATTATCTTTTTCGATTATTTTTAGAACTTCCAGAATAATCTGTGATAAGTAATTGATATCATCATCGGTCAAATTATCATCAAAGTTTCTTAAACTGTCATCTGAAAAATACGGAAAGAATTTTTGACACGTCTTCTCGAACGTATTCGAAGTTACGATCTCGTTATCTTTGATGATCATTTCGATTTTTTGAAGGATCTCTCGCCATGGTCGTAACGTAAAGAATCTTTCTGAGTGGAAACAAGTAAAGTTCAATAATATGTGTTTCTTACGTATGTTACTAATGACTAAATCGGACAATGCCGTCTTACCCATCCCGGCATCCCCTTGAATAATGATTGACTTGAAATTGTGATCATGAAAGAACCCGTCGAAGTTAGCTTCAAGCGTTTCGATTTCCTGTGTCCGTCCAAAAAACTTAAAACTCTCAACGTTCTCTTCATGATTCTTTTTACGATTAACTATTTCTAGAGTTTTTTCGTAAATCTTACGTGTTTCTTCGCTAGGTTCTATTCCTAGCTCTTCTTTTAAGGTACTAACTAATTCATAATACGCTTCGATGACCTTACCGTTGCGATGGCTATCTTGATAAAATCGCATCAACAATTGATAATTTCGTTCATCGTATTCATCGATCGCAATCAAACGTTGAATATTTCTCTCAACATCATCAAATTGATTGTTAGCAATGTCATTGGAAACTTTGTGGTAACAGTTTTGGACAAACTTCTGCTCATAAATATTGCGCATTCTTGTTGTCCACTGATCAAAGTTCTCAGAATCCTTCAAGAAAAATCCTTTTAAGAACTCTCCTTGATACTCACTTAAATATTCATTCGGATCTGAAACAAATTCTTCAACATCACTTTGAACAGGTAATTCATCATTTAACTGTAAAACAGACTTGTTTGGTGAAACGACATAATCGTCGCCAAGAACTTTATTAGCCTGATAAATCGTATTGCGGAGGTTTTTTCTAGCACTCTGTTCGGATTTATTCGGCCACAACAAACCAGCAATTTCATCTCTGCTGATAGATTGATTGACAGCTAAATAATACAAAAGAGCATTGATTTTGGAGAATGAGAAAAAAATCTGTTGGTCGGCTAAATAGATCTTGGGATTACCAAACAATTGAAATTTTAGTGTTTTCTTCATATTATGCTCACCCCACAATTACTATACGTCAAAAAAATGTCAAAAGACACAGTTTTGTGAAACCGATAACAAAAAAATCGGTTCTCAATCATATTTTGAGAACCGATTCATTAATTTTTTAATTAAACTCTTTGTCTATCTTGCACTACTAGATTACCGTTCTTATACACTTCACTAACTAGATTGCTGGCGAAGAAATAGAATGGATAGTCAATGTTTGGTGAGTCAAAAATAGTAATGTCCGCATTCTTGCCTTCGTCAAAACTACCGATACTTTCATTGCGACATACAGAATAGGCAGCATTGATCGTCACAGCATTAAGAACTTGGATCGGTGTCAACTTCATCATAAATGTCCCTAACTGCATAATGAATTGTAAGTTTGACGTTGGGCAACTACCTGGATTGCTGTCAGTTGTTAGAGTGATTGCCATACCACGTTCAATCATTTTTTTAGCTGGTGCATAAGTATCTTGCATCAAGCTGAAAGTTGTACCAGGAAGTAAATTACCAATAACATGTGCTTGGCTTAACTTATCGATACCTTCATCCGTTATGACCATTAAATGTTCTGCACTAACTGAGCCTAATTCTGCAGCTACATCAACCCCACCGATCGAATCGATTTCATCTGCATGAATTCGTAATTTGAAGCCTTGATCCTTGGCAGCTTGCAATAAACGTTTGGATTGTTCAGCTGTGAATACACCTGTTTCGCAGAAGATGTCGCAGAACTCTGAAAGATGTTCTTCTTTAACCTTTGGCAACATTTCATTGATAATCATATCAATGAATTCATCTGATCTACCTTTATATTCTGGAGGAACAGCGTGAGCTGCCATAAATGTCGATACTAGATCCATATCATGATCATCATTGATCTGTTTGATTACTTCTAGCTGTTTCTTCTCTGTTTCCCAGTTTAATCCATAACCACTCTTAGCCTCTACGGTAGTGACTCCGTGAATGATCATGTCGTCAACTAATTTTGATGTCTTATTGTATAACGTCTCAAAACTGGCATCACGAGTTGAATTAACGGTACTAAGAATTCCTCCACCAGCTGCTAAAATGTCCAAATATGGGACACCGTTTAATTTTTTGGAAAATTCATTTTCACGACTACCACCATAGACCAAATGCGTATGACAATCGATCAAGCCCGGGGTTGCCATCTTTCCAGTATAATCAACCACTTCAGTAGTAGGAGCAATGAGTTCAGAATCCGGTTGTCCTTCCCCGATTGCTAATATTTTGCCATCCTTAACAGCGATATATCCATGTTCAATGATCTTTGCATCGGACATTTCTTCACCTCTTAATGGATGACCAATGTCTGAGGGACAAAAAATCTGATTAAAATTCTTCAAAATCTTATCTGCTTTCATTTTGCACACTCCATCAATTATGACTTTTCTTCATTCTAAATACAGCCTGTCAAATTTGTGTCAAAAAAACCGTAAGCGTTTCATAGCTTGATACGACAATAATTATTTCCCAGTATAGACTCTCAATTGACACATTCTTAATATACTGAACGTGCAGTATTAAATAACACAGTCTAAGTCACAGAAATAGAGTACATAACTAGGAGGCTATTAAAATGATCGATTACAAAGAAATGGAAGCAGCAATGACAATCAAGTTAGACGATGAATTACCTGAAAAGACCGTCTTTCAAGAAGGAATCAGACGTGCTCCTGATCGTGGATTCCGTTTAACTAAAGAGCAAACCGAACTAGCTTTGAAGAATGCACTTCGCTATGTACATCCTAAGTATCACGATGTAGTTATCCCAGAATTTCTAGAAGAACTAAGAACTCGCGGACGTATCTATGGATATAGATGGTATCCAAAAGAAAAAATCTACGGCAAACCAATCGATGAATATGAGGGAAATTGTACAGCCGGTAAAGCCATTCAAGTTCAAATCGATAATAATTTGAACTTCGACGTTGCCCTATATCCATATGAACTAGTTACATATGGTGAAACCGGATCAGTTTGTCACAACTGGATGCAATATCGTTTGATCAAAAAATACTTACAAGCTATGACCGATGAACAAACATTAGTTGTAGAATCAGGACATCCTCTTGGTTTATTCAAATCAAAGAAGAGCGCACCTCGTGTAATCATCACAAACGGCTTAATGGTTGGTGAATATGACAACATCAACGACTGGGAAGTTGCTGAAGAAATGGGCGTTACTAACTACGGTCAAATGACTGCTGGTGGTTGGATGTACATTGGACCACAAGGTATCGTTCACGGAACATTCAATACTCTTCTCAATGCTGGTAGATTAAAACTTGGTATTCCCGATGACGGAGATTTAACTGGCAAATTATTTATTTCATCAGGATTAGGTGGAATGAGTGGTGCTCAAGGTAAGGCAGCTGAAATTGCTAAAGCTGTAGCCATCATTGCTGAAGTCGATCGTTCAAGAATCGAAACTCGTAAGAGCCAAGGTTGGATCAGTCAATTAGCTGAAACACCTGAAGAAGCTGTCAACATGGCCGAAGATTACATGAAACGTGGCGAAAGTACATCTATCGCCTTCCATGGTAATATCGTTGACTTACTAGAATACGTTAATGAACACAATATCCACGTAGATCTACTATCTGACCAAACATCTTGCCACAATGTTTACGAAGGTGGATACTGCCCTGTTGGCTTAACATTCGAAGAAAGAACAGCCATGCTAGCTGAAGACAAAGACAAATTCCACGGCTTAGTAGACAAGACTTTGAGACGCCACTTTGACGTAATCAAGTCATTAGTTGCTGACGGAACTTACTTCTTCGATTATGGTAACTCCTTCATGAAATCAGTTTATGACTCTGGTGTTACTGAAATTTCTAAGAATGGTCATGACGACAAGGACGGTTTCATCTGGCCTTCATACGTTGAAGATATTATGGGACCAATGTTATTCGACTACGGTTATGGACCATTCCGTTGGGTATGTCTAAGTGGCAAACACGAAGACCTCATCCAAACTGACCACGCAGCAATGGAAGTCATCGATCCTAACCGTCGTTATCAAGATCGTGATAACTATAACTGGATCCGTGACGCTGAAAAGAATGCTCTAGTTGTTGGTACACAAGCACGTATCCTCTATCAAGATTGCTACGGCCGTGTAAATATTGCCCTTAAGTTCAATGAATTAGTACGTGAGGGCAAGATTGGTCCAGTTATGCTAGGACGTGATCACCACGACGTTTCTGGTACAGACTCACCATTTAGAGAAACATCAAATATCAAAGATGGTAGTAACGTTTGTGCTGACATGGCTACACAATGCTACGCTGGTAATGCTGCCCGTGGTATGACACTCGTTGCCCTTCACAACGGTGGTGGTGTTGGTATTGGTAAAGCCATCAATGGTGGATTCGGATTAGTTCTAGATGGTTCCGAAGAAGTTGATGAAATCATCAAATCATCAATTGCTTGGGACACAATGGGTGGCGTTGCTCGTCGTAGTTGGGCACGTAATCCACATGCTATCGAAACATCAATTGAATACAACAAGATGAATGCAGGAACAGACCACATTACAATTCCTTATCTTGCTGATCAAAACGCAGTTGATGCTGCTGTAAATTCAATGTTCGAAGAATAAATTAAAAAATATATTTTAGCCATACAAAACAAATGGGGTTGTGACATAACTACCCTTTTGCATAAACGTGCAACAAAACATAACTTTTTCCGCTTAAACCAAAGGAGCCTAGCAATCCAAAATTGGATTACTAGGCTCCTTTGCCTTAATACTCGAAAGCTGACCATGTTTTGTCACACTCTTGTTTGTTTCTATCATTATTTAAAAATACGAACACCAAATGATGGTGCAAAACTAGAAGAGATCGAATCGATCTTGACATTTGTTCCGGGACGTAATGCATTTAGATATTGATTATTACCTAGATATAGTGCCACATGATAGCTAGCACCGGCTGGTCCCCAGAATACTAGGTCGCCACGTTGTAATGCATTTATCGAAACCTTTGTACCAGCAGTTTCCTGAGGTACTGTCCATGAACCGATATTTTGACCAGTTGCTTGACGAAATACATATTGCATCAAGCCTGAACAATCATAACTATCAGGACCCTTGGCATTCCATACGTATGGTTTACCCAATTGTGACTTAGCCGCAGAGATAACATCATCGATCATTTGATTCTTAGTCTTACCATTCAACGAAACCGGTGCACGATAACTAGTTATTTGTGTTGATACACCTGCTGGAATAAATCCACCGCTACTCAATTCATACCAAATTCCATCGCTCTCCTGCAAAGTAGATGAAACTTGAAGCAGAGCACCAGCAGACACACCGCCACGACTACCTGAACCGTAATTATCATTGTTGTAGACCAATGTATCTTTATTAACCCTTATTGCAGCAAAATTAGGATCCCATGTGTTGGCGGCATTTTGGTCAAAAACATCGTTAGTTATCTTCGTATAAGTACCTTCGATCCATTGATCGCCACCGATGCGATACCAAGAATCTCCATTACTATCAACTACTCTCTCAGAGAATTTCCACTCTGTACCATTAGTAAGCTTTTGTCCAGATGCTACTTTGTTAACGCCATATCCGTTCCACAAATCAATTCCACTGTTGGGCGCATAACTGATCGTGGCAGTACCAGTATTATCTCGTTGCAATGTAACATCACTAGTTTTTACAAATTCATGTGTTGCTACTCGATAAAATTCACCTTTATTACCAATCGTAACTTTTTTATCAGTTTGCCAAGGTGTGTTAGCAGCCAAAGCACGATTAGTAACTAACTTGCCATTATCATTATAAATTGATGTTATCTTACTAGTCATAACTACCTTATTAGTTGCAGCATCAACCGTAGTTTGATTCGTACCCACAGCAATTCCGACGATAATGCTTGCACTAATTAAAAGTGTCGTTAATAATTTTTTGTCCATAATATCTAATCCCCATAAGTTGTTTTGTTTACACCACTTAAGACTATCATCTAGCTTGTTTCTATTCAATTCAAAAAATGATTTAAACTAAAAAATCAGGCAAATTTGCCTGATTATTATTTATTCAAATATTTATCTTTTTCAGCTAAAATCTTTCTAACGTCATCAGTCGACTTCGTATCCATCATTGCGTTTCTCAAATCAGTTGCACCTAACTCCGGTCGTGCATAGATTTTGAAGAAACGCTTAAGCGATGGAAAACGTGGATAATCATAATGTTGTGAAAAATCATCAAATAAACTTAACTGCATTTGTAACAAATCTAATAACTCGTCTAAAGAATGCTTCTTAGGTCCTTTCTCGAATGCAAAGGGATTGGCGAACACCCCACGGCCGATCATGATTCCATCTAGTCCGGGATGCTCTTGATACAGCTGCATCCCTGCTTGGTAATCGGCAATATCACCGTTGATCTGAATCAAGGTTCGAGGTGCAATTTCATCACGCATCTTGATGATCTCATCTATAACCTCTAAATGTGCGGGAACCTTACTCATCTCCATCTTCGTACGCAAGTGAATTGTTAGCACTTCAACATTTTGATGCAACAAGAATGGAATCCAATCTCTGAACTCTTCAACTTTGCTATAACCAAGACGAGTCTTAGCGCTAACAGCAAGTCCTGACGTTTTTGCGGCCGCAATCACATCCTGTGCCCACTGATGATTTCTGATCAAATCACTGCCGCCATGATTCTTAATAACCGTCCCATCAGGACAACCCATATTAATATCTATTGCTTGGAATCCTCGTTCTGCTAAAGTAACTGCAGCAGTTTCGAAGTCAGCTGCACCGTTACCCCACAGTTGAACGACTGGTAAAGACTTCTCTCTTGGATCAACGTAGAGCCGTCCGTGAATTGGGAACTTAGTATTTGGATCAGTGATTGCCTTTGCGTACACAAATTCACTAAAGAACGTATCCGGTGGACACGCCTTAGTAATTACTTGACGAAAGACCGTATTACTAACAGCTTCCATTGGTGCCATAGTGAAAAATGGACGATTTTCTGATTTAGCTTTGGTTGAAATATCTTGCCAAAATGTTGATTCTGTCAAACTAGTTTACCTCTTTAATTGTGAAAATTTCATATCATTAATATATTACTAGTATATGACTTGAGAATCTAATAATGTGCTGGATTAATTTTCACAAAATAAAATGAGTTATAGATGCAGTTGCTGGTCAAGATATGGTCTTTGTTGCCGTGGTGGATCACGACAGTGATAATGCTATGACTCATAATATTATCGATGCTATGAAAAATAACAACGTCGATCGTGTAGCCTTCACCAATATTCTTGGACTCTACAATGAAGTTCCTGGTGAATTCGGTCGTTGGAATCATCAACAAGTCTCTGGAGGATTGCAGGCAGCTATCAACTCCGACAAACTCCTTGAAGCATCTGGATTAACTTACACTACCCTTCGCCTACCATGGTTGAATGACCGTGACGAAGTGAAGTATTCAGTTACCAACAAGAATGAACAATATGATGGTGTCTCAGGTTCACGTCAAAGTGTTGCCGATGTCGTATTGCATATTGTTAAGGATCCTAATTTTGGTGCCAATGATAGTCTTGGTATGGCTGATCCTGATACACAGGGATTGGATCGCCCAGTATATTAAAAAAAGTCATTCGTTAAATTTAACGGATGGCTTTTTTGTAATAATCAATTAAATATCGAAACATTTTCCATTAACTCTTTCAGCTTCAAAGCACTCCAAGGAAGATATTCAGCAATCGTCAATCCAACAATATCATTATCGGAACCAAGCCTATTAAGGATTTTAATTGCTTTGTCAGGATTTAACTTTCCACCGGATACTCCATAATCAGCCACTCCCGGTTTATCAAAATACTGATCAAAGAATAGATTCCGATCTAAAACATCGATATCAAAGTGAACTAAAATTTTTGAAAAATGATGCTGGTCGATCCATTTTTGAATTTTTTTAACATCAACTTGTTGATTATCCTCTAGTTGATAATCTAATCCTAATTTCGGCAATATTTTTTTCTCATCGTCAGTTGGTTTCTGTAATCCTACATACAAAATTGAGTCATTTAAGAATGGATGTTTAACTAATTTTGATAAATCAGGATCCCCCTTCCCCATCAAATTAGCCAAAACCATCGCATGTTCATTGGGAAATATTTCTGGATTAGAAATATCTGGATGAGCATCGATCCAAATTATCCCGACATCATCACCATATTTATCGTGCAAGTACGAGAACGGCACTTGGGAAACCATACAATTACCACCCAAAGTAATAATTCTATCTGGCTGTTCTGCATCGACAATTTTCTGTGCTTGATGAACATTGTCTAATACCGCTGACTGAGCTGTAACGCCATTTTCTATTTCTAATTTTGATTGATTTTTTTGTGGCGCAGCAACTGGAACCTGAATTGATTTTTGTTGTGAGTTTTTCGGAGCCAGCCAGTTGAGTAATTGCGCTCCGAAATAGTAAACCGGATTATCACCAGATTGCCAGTCTGGGTACATCATTCTTATTGTTTTGGTCATATGTATTACCTCTTTTTCGTTTATGAGATAATCATAAAGTCTATACTAACAATAGGGTCAAGGAGGTAATCATGAAAAAATTTTCTATTGGTGAAATGGCAAAAATTTGTAACGTCTCTATTCAAACTCTCAGATATTATGACAAGATCAATCTAATCAAACCAGCACAACGCAATCCTGAAAACAACTATCGTTATTACTTGATTCAACAAGTGTTTCAAATTAATATCATTAAATACTTGCAATATGCGGGATTATCAATTGAAGAAATACGTCGAGCTATCAATCTGAAAGGCGATCTCTTAGCGAATTTTTTAACTGATCAATCACATAATATTGACAATCAGATACAGCAACTTCGAAATAGTCAGCGACTGATCAATGGACAAATAACTCAATTACATGAGCTGAAAAGCATCACGCAGTATCCCTTAGAAACCGTTTATCAGCGCTACATCAACGAACAAAATATTATTCAAATCCCTACTCAACAAATCATCACGCCCTTAGATTATCCCGATAAAGAAACTAGCGAGCTGGATAAAATATTAATTAAAAATAAAACTATTGGAAATTTACAATACGGCTTCAGCTTTCCATTGAAGAATTATCAATCATTAGAAGATATCCACTATCAAGAAATACTGACTCAAGTATTCACTGACAGCAATCCAAAACTGAAGCAAGACATAAAAAAAATCCCTGAAGGAAATTATTTGTGTATCTCCTTTTACTGGGATCGTAGTAAGTACTTTGGTTATTATCAAAAACTTCAACAAGAATTTAATCAGCAATATCCAAATGCATCAGGGACTGTATACGAGATTTCATCAGTTGATTATTATGGTTACCACGATGAAAATGACTTTATTAATGAACTTAGGATTAAGTTACCTGAAAAATAAAATCTTTTGCAGTACAATGCGTTAGCTTTTTATTAAATGTATAGCTAGCTAAAATAATTTTTTATTCAAATTGAATACGTAAATCTCCTAATCCCGTACTGCTCCATTTATAACCCGCTAGTCGAGCAATTCTTGTTAACTCTGAAATATCTTGGCTAACTTCTTGTCCGAAATTTTCATCAATATGTGTCAAAATATATAAGCTAAAACCATTGACCGTTTTAGTGGCAACAATCTGTGGTGGAACACCATTATTCAATGCGGCGGCCGCTTTCAATAATATGTTCAATATTCGTTGATCCTTTTTATCTTTATATAGTCGATTATACATTGAATCAATTATTTGAAATGTTTCTGTTTCAAGATCTTCTCCCATGGTGTAACCCCCCTTTGAATTCAGAGTAATTATAAATGATTTGAATTTTTTAAACAATAAAATCCCCTAATTGTCCTTGGACAAAGTGATATTCTGAGTCGACTGTTTAGGAAATTATGGACTTCAGAGATAAAGGCATCTGTGTAATTCTTCATGGATTTTCCCTTTGGCATAAAGTTACACATGATTCGACAATTCGTTACATAAAAAAATCCATATTTTATTCGACACTTAAGCTGCATATTTAAAGACAATAGAGAATTATCGAATTTCTATCACTTATAAAATATTTATTTTTCTACGGACATTATTCTATTACTATGGACCGTTGCCATGACGAATCGAGCTAATGGCTGGGCAATGAAAACTTCCACAATTAAAGCAATTGTGAAATTGCGAGGTCAAGTGTATGGAAAGTTCCTAAAAGTTGCCATTGAAACATGGTTTGTTCCAATCCAAGCTCCTAAAATAGTCAATACCAACGACATTAAAAAGACATTACATACGGCTGTTATAAGCATAGCACTGCGAAAATTTAAAGATGAAAAGCTCGACGAAGTGCTCGCTGCAGCAACGATCAAACCAGCGATCATGCAAGTGGAACTGCGCCCATACTTCCAACAAGCGGATTTGAAGGCGCGGCTGGCACCTTATGGGACACGGCTTGAATCGTGGTATCCATTGGGACACGGTGATGCAGGAATCTTGAACGAACCACTGTTCACTGAACTTGCCGCCAAATACCAGAAGTCTAACGCCCAGATCATCTTACGCTGGCACGTTCAGTCTGGGCATATTGTCTTCCCAAAGACAACGAACCCGCTGCACATGGCCGATAACATCGCCCTGTTTGACTTTGAGCTCACCAATGAAGAGATGGCACAAGTGAGCGCCTTGAATAGCAACACCCGATATTACCAACGTGTCCTATGAAGAAGAAGCAGAGCACGTCAAATCCTGGCACCCAGCAGACTAAGCTTGTGCTTTATGAAAGCGTCGACTCAGTAGAAGACAATTTAACCAATCAATAAATTTAAGAAATGGATCACTTAATAAGTCATTGGCCAATGCTGGTGACTTTTTGTGTGACGTTTATTTGATAGCACCAACAAAATTCAAATCTATGTTCCTACACATGTTTACATCTGATTTGTATCTGTCAACGTCAACATCTACCACTAGGATCTAGCAAAACATGAAAAACAAATATAACCACCAAAGTATGCGCAGTTCTAATCATTGAGGTGACATATTCCAACAGCATTATATTTGATATTAGTACCGCAATAGATTACAGAAAGCGTGTTGGTACTGGATTCCCCGAGTTAGTCGAACGAATGGATGATTTCTCATGTGGGTCTCACTTTTTAATACTCCGATCTTATTCCACAATTTCCGGAATTGGTGACTTTCATGTGTGATATATTGTTGACATTGCAAACAATCTGTTTTAGTATTTAGTTTGCAATGCAAACTAAATGCGGAGGTTAGTTATGGAAACTACACAATTTATTAACAAATATCGTCTTTTTAACCGTTATTATGCGGATTTGCTTTCGGGGTTTGACCGAACGTTATACGGTGACCCTTTTACCCTGGTCGAAGATCGGGTTGTGACCGCAATCTGGAACGGTGAGCCGATCAGTCCGATTGAAATTAGCAATCAATTAAACCTGAATAAGAGCCAACTCAGCAAAATTCTGAGTAAGCTGGATAAGCAAGACGTAATCAAGCGCACTACTAACCCTTCAGATAAACGCTCAATGTTGATTAGTTTAACGAAATCTGGAAAAAAACGGCAAAGTCAACAAGTGAACACGGTCCAAACGGGATTAAGTCGCTTTGTGGCGACCTATACCGAAGGGCAGTTACAACGCGTTGATAATGCTATGACAGTCTTACAGCATACGTTAACCAATCAGCATGATATTCAAATTAAACGTACTGGGATAGCCGATATCGGTTATATCGCAGATTTACACGCCCGTGTTTACACCGACCGCGGTTATCATGCGATTTTCCAGTACTACGTGTTGTCCGCACTAGCAAAGTATGCCCAATCAGACATGGACGGGGTTTCGTTTATCGCGACCGTCGATGGTCAAAGAGCAGGTACCGTGAGCCTTGTCGAAGCGGAAGATGGTTATTGGCAAGTTCGATGGTTCGTCGTTGATCCAGCGTATCAAGGACACGGCCTTGGCAAGAAGTTAATCAAGACATTGATTGATTATGCTAAGCAACACCAGATTACTAAGATGTACTTATGGACAGTCAGTGAGTTAGAGGCAGCAAGAAGCATTTACAGACGCAACGGATTTAAGTTGATCGAATCAAAGCAGAATCACGAGTGGAAGGACGAACTGATAACAGAGGAACGTTGGAATTATCAAGATTAGCACGATGCGAAGAATGATTAGAAACATTGACTAGTGGTAACGCGTCCAGAGTTGCCGTGTCCTCTAAACAATAATGCGTCGGCAAGAGATAGTTTCTTCTAAAAGTGTAAGAAAAAACTGCCACGTATCGTAGCAGTCAACCAAGTATATTCGCGTACCACTTCATCCAAATTTGGCCAATTTCAACTGTTTCAAACGCATCAAGAATGCCATAAAATCAGCAATCCGACGTCATTCAAACCGTTCACTTACAACTCACGGTTAAGGCCGCGTGGAAATTTTCTGCGGATGGTATTTTAGTGAGTTACGTATGTCCCGGCGTCGTTGCAACACACCTAGCATCAAGTGACTTCGACCGCCCAATACCAGATGGCGCATGAAGCATTGCTGGGCAGCAACGTTACCAGACGACAGTCCTACGAATGGATTCTTCCGTGATGGTCAACCGAACCACGAAAAGCAAAACAAGCGCATGCCAAACAATGGTTTGCGCTTGTTTTGGTTATAGGGCCTGATGTGCTGAACTTGATACCACAGACCTACTGATTGGTGACTGATTAACTAGTTGAGGGTGGCAAATCTGTGGCACATTCCGTCAGTGCATTATATGCCGTTACTGCGGTAAAACGTCCGCAAACGCGCGTTACACCACAATTTTAAATTTTAGTCATTTGACTGATTTATTTCCCAAATATAAGCCGGCGTTACGTGATATGCGGCTCCAAAATACTTAAAAGCTTCTTCCGAGGTCACTAACAGACGTTGCTTCTCTGGTATTTGTAAGTATTTTGATTCAACCTCCTGATGTAATCTCTCTAATTTAGCAATATACTCGGTGGCATTGTCTTCATAAAAACTAGCATTCTGTGGATCTTTTTATTTCAAAACATTTGTAATCGTCCGCACGTATTTTATTCCATTAGCCAGATCTAACCATGCATGCGGATCTTCTTCAGTTTGATTAAAGGGCTGCCAAAATATTCTTTCCATTATACGAATATCCCAAAGCCGTTTCATTGTAGCGACGACCATTGCATTCTTCACAAATCACTTCCACAGAATCCGCAAAAGCCATATCATATTTAATTTTTCCCTTACCTTTACATACTGGGCAGGCTCCTTTTGAATTGAAGCTGAACCAAGAGGCTGCAAATTTATTTACCTTACTAAAGACTTCACGTATTTCATCCATTACTCCAGTGTATGTCGTCGGTGTTGAATGTATCGAGGTCCCGATTGGACTTTGATCAATAACAATTGATCCTGGATATTGTTCAGCAAAATCACCTCTGATAAGAGATGTTTTACCAGATCCAGCAACTCCCGAAACAGTTGTTAAAATATTTTTGGGAATAGTAATATTTAAACTTTTCAAATTATTTTTAGTGGGCAAATTTTATAATCAAGTTAGCTACTTGAAAAAGTTACACTTTATTTCTTGATACCCAAACCATCAATTTCCTTAGCATAATTACTCAGCAGACTGACTACCTCTTGCATGTTAATTCCATGATTAGCAAAAGGAATCTTGACGAGTTTTGCTTGCCCACCTGCCTGATTAAGCTTGCTGACAAATTTTTCAGATCCGGTAATACTTACCAAACTATCTTTTTGACCATGAATGATATAAACGGGAGGAAATTTATCGTTAATATAGTTTGTCGGTGACACTGCCCGCAGTCTATCTTTGTGTATTGTTAAATTCCCACCGAGATACTTTTCAACGATTCCAGGAATAACATTGCTACTTAAATAACGCCCATTTTTAGCTGTCCACGTCATATCAATAGCAGGGTACATTACACCGACTGCATCTGGAAGTGGTGCTTCTATCTTGCCACTTGAAACTAGGCCAGCATAAAGCAATGCAAGTTGACCACCCGCCGATTCACCCGAAAGGAAAATGTGTTCACCATCACCACCATACTCAGCAGCATGACTTTTTATCCATTTAATTGCATCGACTACATCATCAGTTGCAGTTCGCCAATTTGGATGGTTACCTGTTGCTAATCGATAGTTGATGCTAAAAGCGACATATCCTTTGTCAGCCATTGAACGATGAAGCCAAGCTGATGATTCTGAATCGCCAGAAGCCCAGCCACCACCATGAATATAGATATAGACTGGCTGTTTTTGTTTTTTCGCTATCCCTTTATTTTTATAGACAGACACTTTCAAATCTTTACCTTCCCGATGAGCAAAACTAACTTGTGTATCCGGTTTTGCACTTGTAGAAATACTTTTATCTCCCATTAAACTGATCTGACCGCCATTTTCACGAACAACATTTCTTTCTATCAGCCATTCGGTTCCACCAGTAAACAGTGCAATTATAGATACTAAAGTTAACGTGATTAAAAATTTTCCTGGCTTCCGTTTTTGTTTAATTATCCATCCAATGAATCCCAGCGACACTAAGGTTAAGAGAATCAACAAAACTAAAAGACGACCAGCAGCCAACGGGAAAAAAATACTACCAATTTGAGTTGTTAATAAGTGATTGGGACCTAAAACAAAGACAAACAATAAGAGGCACAATGAGGCCAATATGATCCCAAAAAATTTCACTACTGTAAACATAATTTTTTTCATTTTGATTTCTATCCCCTCCTCAAATTTTATCCAAGCAGCTTTGACACTGTTTAAAGTAATTTCGAATAAAGAGCATGCTACCTATCGTGAATATTAAATTCCCTTATTCGATGTTACTATCTGTTCATTCACGACTTTACAAGTGTAACATTACTTGGTAGTATTTTTAGAAAGTATCGCTCCAAATTGCTAAAATGAAACAATCAAAGGGGTTTTGTAAAGACATGAATAATGCAGAAAAGCAGACCTTTGCCAAAGATGAATTGACAAAGGCCCTTTTACAATTACTTAAAGAAAAGAAATTAGATCAAATTTCTGTCAGCGAATTATCCAGAGTATCACAGATAAGTCGAGTTTCCTTCTATCGAAACTTCCAAGACATGGAAGCAATCTTAGCCAATTATTGCAACAAAATCATGATGGATTGGTACCTTGAGAACGAGGCAAATTTCGATCAAGAGCGACGAGACTTTGGCCGAAATGACTCACTCTTGGCTGGCATATTTTGCCATTTAAACGATAATAAGGAATTTTATAATTTGCTAAATCGGCGCGGCTATTTACGGTTGATCGTCCCAGTTCTCAAAAAAATTCTCTTGAACAAACATGCTGACAACAATTATGAAATTTATTTAGAATCATTTTACCTATATGGAATGTATGGATGGATTAAGGAGTGGCTAGATAGAGGTTCAGTGGAGTCTCCTGAAGAAATAGAAACTTGGTTAAAAGTGAGAACAATCAAATTTTAACGAGTCATCTTTATATGACATGGATACTGAATCTAAACTTCCATTTTATGTACGAAAACAGCATATCGAAGTTTATTGCAAATTTATCGAGCAATTGCGGTAACCGCACCAACCAAAAGAAGATAAAGCTGAATTCGAATACCACGCAGATGAAAAAAACATTTATGTCGAAGATTTCAACAACAAACTTGATGATATCCTCGCCGATGCTGAAAACTCAGCAGTTGCTTACCTTGAAACTATTACTGTAGAACACTTGATAAATTCTGTGAAAATGATCTAAATTCACTTTTACGTATAGTTAAATATTTTTAAACTAACAAATTAAAAACAACACAAAAAATCCTCTTAGTTTTGATTTACATATCTTAACTAAGGGGATTTTTTTATCAAATTTTAGAGTCAAACAATAGTTATTAAATGTAAATTTGTCATTTCACAAAAATCATTTTCTGGACGTGATACCCAATACCTCATAAGGAGACAAATACAATGCTCTCATAATAATTTTAGACAATTCTTCTTCTGATAATGAGTCAGAATCATCCCCCAACCATGTTAATACCACTGACATTATTGCATTAGTCACGATACACAAGGCATAATTCTTGGGCAAATCACTCCGAAAAGTTGCTGTTCCTTTGACTCGTTTCAGTTCTCCTAAAATGGCCTTTTGCAATTTATCAGTGATAATCGATGCAAATGCAGGATCTCCGTTTGAACCAAAAAGAAAGCCAAGCAAGGCTTTATTGTCAGACACAAATGCAACAATTTTTTCAATCATTGGATAGAGCTGACCGCTGCTCAGTTCCTGATAATTCATGGTATCGTCGATTCCGGTATCTAATAATATCTGAAACTTAGAAGAAATACTGTTCTTCACCTTTGTCATCAAATCTTCTTTATCAAGATAGTGTAAGTAAAATGTTCCCCGACTAATGCCACTGATACGTGTCAAATCACTGACGGTAATTTGATCTAAAGACTTTTTTTTACCCACTGTAACTAGCGCATCCACAATAGATGTTTCAGTCTGAGTAATACGTTCCTGATGTGTTGCCATATTAACCTCCTGATTTAAATAGACACTTTTTTAAAAAATGTGCATAGAATTTGTTGCTGAATGTGCTTAAATGGATTTGTAATTTGATTAACACGTTGTCTATTATATTCTTTAGGAGGAGAAACGCAATGCCAAATTTCATCTCAGTTAAAAACGAAACTAAAACATATGGTAGTGGTGATCACGCTGTTACCGCCAACAAAGACATCAGCTTTAACATCAAACCTGGTGAACTGACTATTATTCTCGGAGCTTCTGGTGCTGGCAAATCCACTCTACTCAATGTCTTGGGAGGTATGGATAAACTGACCACTGGTTCTGTCAACGTCAATGGAGTTGAACTTGGGGGCCTTGACAAACGCGGACTAACAACATTCCGTCGTAAACAGATCGGCTTTGTTTTCCAGTTTTACAACTTGGTACAAAACTTAACCATTCAGGAAAATGTTGAATTAGCAGCCGAAATCGCAGATCAAGCTATGCCAGCAGAAGAAGCTCTTACCGCTGTTGGCCTTGGAAAAAGAACGCAAAACTTCCCGGCACAATTGTCAGGTGGTGAACAACAACGTGTCGCAATCGCCCGTGCAATTGCGAAAAATCCTGATCTGCTCTTGGCGGATGAACCTACTGGTGCGTTGGATTATAAAACTGGAAAGAAAATTTTACAGTTGTTTCAAGACTTCACTCGCCAATCTGGAAAAAACGTCATTATTGTCACTCACAATTCAATGATTCGATCGATGGCCGATCACGTAATTGAAATTGCCGATGGACAAGTTAAATCCGACACTCGTAATGAAAATCCAACACCGGTTGCAGAACTAGAATGGTAGGTGACAGAAAATGAAAACACTGAATAAAAATATCGCCCGCGAATTTAAAATGTCGCTTGCTCGTTACATCTCAGTCTCAGCTTTAATAATGCTCGGTGTATTTGTGTTAATTGGATTAAATGTTACAGGACCAAATATGCGTAAAACTGCTCAAACAGCTTATACTACCGAACACCTTGCTGATGCAAAGGTTTCCTCAACTGTTGCTTTAGACAAGAAAGATCAATCCACGATTCGCAATCTTTCTGGAATAAAAACTGTTGAATTTGGATATACAACCGATGCTTTAATCAAAAACACTAAAAATGCCATCCGGATTCAAAGTAATCCCCAATCACTATCTAAAATGACCATTACCAACGGTCATAAAGCAACTAACGCCTCACAAATTGTCTTAAGTAACAAATTACGTGGGAAATACCATCTAGGTGAAAGTATCACCCTCGAAGCTGGTAAAAGTGGTTCCAACATAGGATTGGAACATAAGAAATTTAAGATAGTTGGTTTTGCAACCTCAACTGAATATCTTAAAAAAGATAAAATTGGTTCTACCAGTTTGGGTAGCGGTACTCTGTATGGTTTTGCTTATACCACAAAAAATGCTTTTTCAAGTAACAATCCTAATGTTGCGCGGCTTTCATTCACTAATCCAAAAGGGGCTGCTTATTCATCATCTTATGAGCATCATGCCACCACTCTAGTAGACAGTCTCCAAGATAAACTTAATAAACGTAATCGTGCTCGGATCGTACAGTTACGTCAGGACTTAACGAAACAAATTAACACCGCCGAAACAACAATCGCACAAAATACTAGTGAAATTTCGAAAGCTAAAGAATCGTTGATTCAAGCTCAATCTCAACTAGATACACAAATGTCAGCAGCTAAAGCTGCCCAGTCGACAACAGCCATATCCGAACTAACTGATCAACAAAATACTCTAAATCAAAAGAAAAATGATTTGAAAATTCAGCAAGAAAAACTCAATTCAGCGAAAGAAAAATTAGCGACCGCTAAATCAACCAAGCGTCAGTTAAGTGATGTTACCCTCACAATTGCTAGTCGGAATGATTATAACGATGGCTACAATAACTACGGGGAAGACGCCGCTCGGATTGATGCTCTCGGTAAATCATTCCCTGCCTTCTTCTTCTTGATTGCCATTTTAGTCAGCTTTACAACTATGCAAAGAATGGTTGAAGAAAAACGGATTGAAATGGGAACTTTACGTGCACTCGGATATACCAAAGGCGAAGTAATGCGTGAATTCTTAGTTTACAGTGTCACTACAGCAGTCACTGGTACATTATTAGGTAGTGTGCTGGGATTAGTCGTACTACCAAAAATCATCTTCCGAGCCTACACGGCAAACTTCAATTTCTCCAATCTACAATTAGCTCTCCATCCAGAATTTATTGTCGCCAGCCTTGCATTAGCTTTATTCTCAACAGTCCTAGCTTCTTGGTTGGCAGCTCACTCATCATTGAAAATTAGACCAGCGGAGCTCATGCTTCCAAAACCACCGGCTAACGGTTCACGAATTCTTTTAGAACGAGTTACTCCACTATGGAAAAAAATGAGTTTCTCTCACAAAGTTACCGCACGTAACTTATTCCGGTATAAAGGACGCATGTTCATGACCATAATCGGTGTGGCTGGTGCTACAGCTCTAATGATTACTGGATTTGGTATTCGTGACTCCTTAAATACCATTGTTACCCGCCAGTTTAGTCAAATAAGCCAATATGATCTCGTTACCGTGTACAATCGTGATGCTGGCAAAAGTGAAGTTGCTGAAGCAAAAAACACCGTTAAAAATTCAGACTCTGTTAAAAGGTATACCGGTGCCTACTTTGCCAACATTTATTCGACTAATAGTAACTCGGATTCACATGAAAATATTTCATTGATGGTACCTAATTCAACCTCGCAACTTGATCAATATATAAAATTGAGAGATTACAAAACCCATCAAAAGATGACCTTGAGTAACGATGGTGCAATAGTTTCTCAAAAACTAGCTAAACTTCAAAACGTCGGTGTTGGGGACAGTTTCACTATCAAAGACAGTGATGGTACCAGTCATAAAATTAAGGTTGCTGGAATCACCACCATGTACGCTGGACATTACATTTACATGAACAAGACGTATTACAATCATGTTTACCATACCAAAGTTCATGCCAACGCCTATCTAGTCACTCTGAAACATGCAACCAAGAAATCCGTCAATAATTTCTCAGCAAAATTCAATAAAAAAGCTGCAGCGGTACAAACTGTTCAGTCTCAGGAAACTAAGTTAACCATCACTAATATCTTGAGTAATCTGAATAATCTGATCCTCGTTTTAGTATTAAGTGCTTCGTTACTATCATTAGTAGTGCTATACACATTGACGAACATCAATGTATCTGAAAGAGTACGAGAGCTATCCACTCTCAAAGTGCTAGGATTCTATCCAAACGAAGTCCTAATGTATATTTATCGTGAGACCAACATTCTTACCGGTGCAGGAATCATTGTAGGTATTGGTGTCGGTTATGCTTTCCACGCATACATCATGGATCTTCTCCCACCAGCAACAGCAATGGTCGCACCAGGATTGACATGGATGAATATTCTAATTTCAGTCGGCTTAACGATCATCTTCTCACTAATAGTAATGTTTATGATGAACCGTAAAATTCAAAGTGTCGATATGTTGGAAGCTCTAAAATCAGTTGATTAGATTGATTAAAGATGCAGATCAAAAAAAGGGGTTGTGACATAGCTACCTTTTTACATAAACATGCAGCATAAACGTGCAACAAAACATAGCTTTTTCCGCTTAAACCAAAGGAGCCTAGCAATCCAAAATCGGATTACTAGGCTCCTTTGCCTTAATGCTCGAAAGCTGACCATGTTTTGTCACACTCTCTATTTTTTTCAGTTTCCTTATATTTTACTATGATTCAGCGCTATCAGGATCAAACTGGAATCCGCCACTATATGGTGCATCGTCAATTGCGTTCATTTCAGTTTGTGTCAGTTCAAAATCAAAATCATCTAAATTAGCTTGCATGTGGTTAATGCTTGTAGACTTGGTTAATGGAATGATATCCTTTTGAATCAACCAACGAAGAATTACTTGTGAAGGTTGTTTCCCATATTTATCAGCAATTTCATTAACAGTAGCATCTTTTAAAACATCACTTCCGGGTCCACCAAAGGGACTCCATGCTTCGACTTGAACATTTTGAGATTGAGCATATTCAGCGGCTTCTGTTTGGGCAAAGCCAGGATGATATTCGATCTGATTAAGCATTGGTTTAATTTCACTATCTTCTATTAAAGCCTTTAAATGATGTGCCAAAAAGTTTGATACACCAATGGCTTTAATTTTTCCAGCTTTATATAAGTCCTCTAATGCTCTCCAAGTATCAGCATTCAATTCACGCCAGTCATCATGCCACTTAGCATTGGCAGGCCAGTGGATCAAGTAAATATCAACGTAATCTAATCCAAGTTTTCTTAATGATTCATTGAAAGCAGCAGTTGTTTTTTCATAGCCACGATGGGTATGCCATGCCTTAGTACTGACCAAGATATCTTCTCGTTTGAGATTGTTTTCGGCCATGGCTTCGCGGATTCCTTGACCAACGCTTGTTTCATTACCATATATCTCAGCAGTATCAATTAGACGGTAGCCACTCTTAATGGCATCTTTTACTGCTGAAATTGTCTGTTCTCCATCAGGAATAATTGTTCCAAAACCAACTACTGGAACTTTGTAGCCGTTATTTAATGTGTATGTTGAAGTTTTATCCATTTTTCTCACCTTTTACCTTTTCCTTATTCAACTGAAAATTGTTTTGACATATCTAACATATTTTGAAATCCTTTGGCATCTTCAGGCAGATTAAATCCATTGCCAGTATTTAAGGTCTTAATTTGTTCCATTTCTTGATCACTTAATTCGAAGTCAAAAATATCAAGATTTTCTTTTAAGCGATTGACATGAACTGTCTTTGGAATGGTAACAATATTTCTTTGTAGCAACCAACGCAAGATAACCTGTGCACTAGACTTACCATGCTTTTCAGCAATTTCATTTAAAAGCGGTATTTCGAAGACATTGTTATTACCTGAAGCAAATGGCGCCCAGGCTTCCATTTGGACATTGTAGTCGATCATTGCTTGCTGATCTTCTTCACGCTGATTAAAGACGTTTGTTTCAATCATATTGATAGCAGGACGAACGTCGGTAAAATTGATCAAGTCAACTAATTTTTGTTGTGTAAAATTGTCGACACCAATAGAACGAATCTTGCCATCCTTATATGCTTCACTGAGATAACGCCAAGCACCGTAATAATCACTTACGGGTTGGTGAATTAAGTACAAGTCTATATAATCCAAACCTAAATTGTTCAATGAACGTTCTAGCCCCGTCTTGGCTCCCTCATAAGAATTATCGGTAAGCCATAATTTAGAAGTAATGAATAATTCTGAACGATCAACACCACTTCTTTTAATTGCTCGGCCAACAGCTTTTTCATTACCATAAGCAGCTGCTGTATCAATCAAACGGTAACCTAACTTAATTGCTTGATAGACGGCCTCTTCAGCTTCATCTAAATTATCAACACGAAAAATTCCTAATCCTAATTTGGGCATCTTAATTCCATTATTTAAAGTAACGTATTCCATCTTTATAAATCTCCTTTTTTTATTTGAAATTTCAAATAGTCAATTGAAGCTATTTGTTTTTCAAAGTTATGAATTGCAGTTAATCTTTCACTTCTTTTTCTATTTAAAAGTTGTATCTGTTTGTTTGAAGTTTGCTTATCCTCTTGATTGGAATTAAAGTATTCCTCAATTTCCAAATGATTAAATCCGATAATATGTAATTGATTAATTAACCTTATAATTGGTAAATCAGCTTCAGAATAAACTTTGCTTCTTGTATTGCGATGTTGCAGTCGCCAACTATCGAAATCATCTAAAACCTGCTGACTAATTTGATATTTGATTTGCAGCTCATTTCGATTCACATATTTCACCTCGAGAAACAAATTTGATTGACATGTTGCTTGGCTAATCAATAACTGTAGTTTAGATGCTAAAGCGTGTTATGTAAAATACTTATTATATTCCATTAGTAATTCATTAAATGTATTTCTACTTTTGAATAAATTTTCTCAATTAAAAACAAATAAGGCCAACAATCAAATAATGATTGTTGACCTTATTTTGCGATAATATCTTAATTTTTTTCTTCACGTACAAAATCAATAAATGACTTTGTTACTTCTGAATGAGGTTGCTGTCCACGCCACGCTAATACAGAGCTTAATTCCAATTTGGGTTCTAATGGAATGTATTTTAAATCCTTGAAAGTTTGACTCGTTCTAAGACAAATGACGACTCCATGATTTTGTTGAGCCAACATAGCAGCGCTGTACAGTAAATTATAGCGAGCTTTGTTTTCCATCTGAACGGCATACTTTCCTGACCAATTAGCGAGTTCGTTTTGAACCACGCGATCCGAAATCGTAATTACCTTCGTCCCAACTAGTTCCCCTGGACGAATTGCATCGTAATCGGCGAACTTCGATTCTTTATGAGCCAGAATACCCCATTCTTCTTTGGTATTCATATGAACAAAATCATATTTATCGATACTAACTGGTTCAATTAGAAGTCCCATATCCAAAACTCCTTGTTCGATCCAACCTTTAATGTCGTTATTATTACCACTTCTTAAATTAAACTTTACTCCAGGATGCTGTTCTTGGAACTTGTCGATTAAATCCGCTAATTCTGCCATGCTCTGTAATTCACTACAGCCGATCTCAATAGTTCCGACTAGTTCTTCAGCTGATTGCAGTTCATCACGGGTATGTTCAAACATATTCACAATATCCTGAGCTCTTTGACGGAACAAAAGTCCCTTTTGAGTAAGATAAATACTGTGATTACTCCGTCGAAAAAGTTCAACATTTAATTCAGTCTCTAACCCTTTAAGCTGTCTTGACAGAGTTGGTTGAGTTAAATGTAATAATGCTGCTGCCTTAGTAATATTTTCCTCACGCGCCGTAATCAAAAAATAGTTTAAAACTCGAATGTCCATTTTCTTCACCAACTCATTAATAGTATTTTCTGACTAAAGTTTAACACAAATAGTAGTAATACATTAATAGCATAACTAATAATATAAAATAAGCATTTTAAATTACTAACCATTTAAATTATACTAACCATCGAAATGAAAAATAATTTAAATTTGAGGTGAATCAAAATGATCAGACATATCTTTATTGCAACTATCAAACCAAATGTTTCAGATAGTGATGTCGAAAAAACTATTCAAAACATGCGCAATCTGAAAAATCAAGTACCAGAAATAAAAGACATAACCGTGGGTCGTTCGTTAGGATGGCTTGGATCAAATAATACGGTAAGCATGATTGTTGACGTTGAAAATCAAGATGACTTTGATAACTTCATAAATAGTGAAGCACATCAAAAAATAAGCAGCACGGCTGGTGATGTTTTTCAAACAGACAATTTTGTAATATCACAAATTGAATTTTAATTTTAAGGAGAAAAATAAATGAAAATAGCTGTAATTGGAGCTTTCGGTAAAACTGGACAAGCAGTAATTAAGGAAGCACAACAAAGAGGTCACAGTATTGTTGGAATTGCTCATAAAAGCCATGAAGAAATCGATCTAGGTGTGGAACGATTAATAATCAAGGATATTATGGATCTGACTAGAAATGATTTGGAAGGTGTCGATGCCGTCGTTGATGCAATCAGTGCCTGGACACCGGAAACATTTTACGTTCATACTGATGGTATCTCCCACCTTGCCAACATCTTAAAAGACACCGACACTCGTTATCTAAAAGTAGGTGGTGCCGGAACATTATTTATAAATGCAGATCATACAAAGATGTTGAAAGATCGTCCTGACTACCCTAAAGATTGGATGCCTTTAGCTGATGCATTAGTCGAAAGTCTCGATCGATTACGTTCTTATTCAAATATTCGTTGGACATATGTAACACCTGCATTTAATTATGATCCTGAAGGTATTAGAACCGGTAATTACCAAATTGATGGCGAAGAATATCATGCTTCAGATGACAGCAAGCATTACATTAGTTATGCTGATTATGCTGTTGGAATGCTCGATATTATTGAAAAAGGGACATACGTGCGTCAGAGAATCACCTTAGTTAAAGGATAATTATTGGTGATGTTATAAATCGAGTACGAATTGTTGGCTTTTTAATTACATTAATTATTATTATCTCACTCCAAAAAAACCATCAACACTACAATTTGTAGTATCGATGGTTTTTTACTCAACAATGTCCTTATAAACTTGTTCGTCAGTATCACCCTCAGTATTAATCACTAGTACACGTGATGAAGAAGACAATTTTAATTTTTCTCGTAAATCATGATTCTGTAAAGAAGCATTAACAAATGCAAATGCTGCTACTCCTGATTCACCTGAAACTATTTTAGGATCATGCCCCCTTGGTCTAGCAAGAACTCTCATACCTTGTCGTGCAGCTTCGTCGGAAAGAGTCCCATAATAATTTGCTGTATCACGAATAACTGGGAATGAAATTAAACTTGGTGTTTGGCAATTCAATCCCGCCATAATAGTTTGAGGAGATCCTGGAACAGTATGACTTTTCCCATCCCCTTTTTTAGCAGAAAGGTAATAGCATGCTACTGTATCAGGTTCAACAATTGTTACCAGCGGTTGTTTTTCTTTGGGAATCGAGCTAAATAGTGCTTCAATTATTCCTGATGATAGTTGACCAACACCTGCCTGAAGAAATAAATGAGTTGGATATTCATCTTCAGGTAATTGATTAAGAATCTCATTGACGATAATTGAATAGCCACCAGAAATTTCTTGTGGAATTTCCGTATAATCCGGCCATGCCATATCTTGAATCAAAATTCCATCTGGATCTTGGTTGGCAAGTTCAGTAGCAAATTTCACGGTATCATCATAATTCTTAGAGGTTATCTCGACCTTCGTGTTATTAAAAGCGGCGATATGTTGCGCTCTTGTTTGGGTAGAATTAGCTGGCATTTTAACTACTGCATGGGTTCCTAATTGTTCAGCTGACCATGCAACACCACGACCGTGATTACCGTCCGTCGCAGTGTAAAAAGTAATTTTATCGGCGATTTTCTTAACTTCCGGTGCCTGTAATTGTGAATACCTAAGTTGATCAATTTCCAAACCAGCTTTTTTAGCAATGCAACATGCCATAGCATAAAGACCACCGGTAGCCTTAAATGATTTTAATCGATTATTAAACCGTTGAGATTCGTCCTTAACATATAATCCATCAATATTATAATCTTTGGCGTAATTGACTAATTTAGTTAATGGCGTCGGTTTGTAAAAAGGAACTGAATGATAAAATTGAGCGACTCGTTTAATCAAAGCTGAACTATCAAAAATTTTTCCCCCAATCACAAAGGGACTATTGATCAATTTAATTTCAGTCATAACGTAATGTCTCCTTTTTATAGTATTGACTATTTGTATAATAACTCAATCGATAAATAATCTCATACCAATTCAGTAATATAAACCTGATTCTTAAATGAAGTAGATACCAGCCACTGAGTACGAAATAGTTTCAATTTTTTAAACCCTTTATTATGACTGATTACAACATACGTAATCAGTCTTTTTTTATATTATAATTAATTTTTTCTCAAAATCTTAACAACAATTCTGCCAATATGTTTATTTTTAAATAATTATCAATTGGAAAATTTATAAAAGTGGGCTAAACTCTTAAGTTAGAAATATCAAGAGGGGTATCCTTATGAGTAAATTTTCAGTTTTAATAACGTTATTCGCTGCCTTGGCAACACCACTAATTATGGCCAAGTTTCGTATAACTAGAATTCCAGGTACTGTTGCCGAAATAATTATGGGTATTATTATCGGTAAGACTGGCTTCAACTTGATTCAGCCTAACTCGACTTTGACCTATTTAGCCAACCTAGGTGTTATTATGTTGATCTTCTTAGGTGGTATGGAAATCGACTTTTCCTTATTCGAAAAAAAGCCTAAAGGATCAGAAAAATCTCCATTAGGCTTGGCATTCGGAAGTTTCATATCAGTTCTAATCATGTCGGTTGTGTTAAGTGTTGCACTGTATTACACAGAGTTATTCGATAACATCATCTTAGCAACAATTTTAGTCAGCACGATTGCACTAGGAGTTATTATTTCATTGTTAACAGAGGTTGGTCTGCTTGATAACGAATACGGTCAGACAATGCTACTGATATCTGCCATGGGAGAATTCATCCCCTTAGTAGCATTAACAATTTATTCAGCTGTTCAACAAAAAAATTATTTTTCAGCCTTCTTGTTACCATTGATTTTTCTTGCTGCAATTTTCCTATTGAGACGTTTCAAAAGAATTTACGTCTTTTTCGAAAATATCGATAAGGCTACTACACAATTAGATATTCGTTTAGCCTTCTTCTTAATCTTCACCCTAGTTACCGTGGCTGAGCAGATTGGCGCTGAAAGTATCCTGGGAGCTTTCTTAGCCGGTGTCGTTATGAAATTATTGAATCCAAAAAAAGACACACAGGAAAAACTAAGTTCAATGGCATATGGATTCTTCGTGCCAATATTCTTCATTGTCACTGGTGTTAATTTGAATCTTAGAACTATGCTCAAAGATCAAAATGCTTTGATTCTTATTCCTGTCTTCTTCATTGCTTTCATCTTGGCTAAATCGATTATCTTCTTCGTACTTAGACACAAATTTGATAATAAGCATTCTTTTGGTGCATCTATTCTAATGTCAACAACGATTACATTGGTACTGCCTATTTTGCAAGTTGGACAAAACTTAAAAATAATCACTGAAGCCCAAAATGGTGCCATAACCTTAGCTGCCATTATCACTTGTATTGTCTGTCCGATGATATTTAATAAGATGTTAAGTTCTGAAGCGTAAAAAAACACGCCATCTCTGACGTGTTAAAATCAACCTAAAAATTGATCGATTATCTTGAGTGATTGATTGCGATAATTGCCAAGAAATTCATGTCCAGCACCCTTTAAGATTTTTAATTCTGCATTTGAAGATGATTCAAATGCTTTTTTTATACTCTCCAAAGGTACAGATCTATCCATGTCGCCATGGAGTACCAATATGGGGCCAGTAAATTTGCCAATATTTTTTGAATCGTTCAAACCTAACTCAGGATGTATTAATACTAACTTGCTTATTCTATCAGGGATACTATTGGCAGTATCAATTACAACTTTACCACCTATATTCTCACCCATTAAAACTATCTTATTCGTGTCAACGTCATCCAACTTTCTAGCAAATCTGACAACTAGCTCCAAATCTTCTTGTCGTGATGTAACATCTTCTTGATCGTTATCACGATAATCAAACACAATTCCAGTATGACCATGACTTGTCGCATACTCTGCATATGGAATCATATCTTTGTATGATTGATTCATTCCTTGCGAAAAAATCAAAGCTTGTGAATCACTTTTTTTACTAAGTGGTCGCAAGATCCAACCCCAAATAGTTTTATTACCATCATCTATTTCAAATTTTTCTGTTGAATATTTAGCCAGCAAATCGTGCCTCCTAAAATAATCTCATGATTACTTTGTACACTATACGTTGTACACCTTAAAATAAGCTTTAGTAAAATTTATTCAAAATAAATGTAAAAAGGCAACAAAAAAAGGATAAAAAATTTTATCCTTTCTACCTTAGTCAATATGTTGAATTAAAACTTTAACAAATTCAGCAAGCTCTGTTTCGTTATCTTCAGTAAATCTGTTCAGAGATGGTGAATCGATATCTAAGACTCCGATTTTTTTACCGTCTTTTGTAATTGGTACGACGATCTCTGAATTACTGGCACTATCACAGGCAATATGTCCTGGAAATTCATGGACATTAGCAACTCGATGAATCTGTTGATCATTAAAGGCTGTTCCAACTACTCCATTGCCATTTTTTATGTGCATGCAGGCGACCTTTCCTTGGAATGGTCCCAGATCAAGTTCATCTGTTTCTTCATTATATAAATAAAAACCAGACCAATTCAAATCCTCATAAGTATCGTTGATCAAAGCACTGGCATTGGCTAAATTAGTCACCAAGTTGGTTTCATTATATAGTAATGCATCGAGTTGTTGGTTCATTAATGATGTTGGTGCTTCTGGCATGTGTTTCCTCCTCAAAAAAATATTACTAAGTTCATGGTTTTCTAATTCCATTTTGTTTTACAAAATATCGACTGATAACACCTCGCATATCAAATTGGGCAATTAATGTGGCCAAAATAATCAAACTACCACCAATGATAAGATGTTGCGTCAACGGTTCGACATGGAATAAGACTGATACTAAACCAGCAAATAATGACTCTGTCATTAATACTAATCCAGCAGTGACCGTATCGGTATATTTTTGACTCGTTACTTGAACGACCTGTGCCGCAAATGTTGCAACGACTCCCAAGTAAATAACTGGACCGATGGCATTTGCCCAATTGATCTGTGGCAACTTACTATAATCGACCGTAAAGGCATAGAGTGTGCCACAAATTGCTTAGATAAAGCCTAATTGAAAAGCAATTATTTGAGGTCTGGCATTCTTTGTAGCATATCCATAATAAGTCATCTGAAAGGCATAAAAGATTGCATTTAAAAGTGTTAGAAAATCTCCTAAATGAAACTCAAATCCAGTAGAAATAATACCGGTTAAAAATACCATACCAAACATGCACAATATAATCGAAAGATAAATCTTCAATGGTGGAATTTTTTTAAAAAATAACCAAGCTATGAAGGGCAATAAGATAACATAGATTGAAGTTATGAACGAACTATTGCTCGGAGTAGTATATTTCAAACCAGTCGACTGCAACTGAACTACGATAAAATTAAATATTGCACAGACGGCTCCGATTTTAAATTCCTTCCAAGTCATCGTATTGACGACTTTCCGAAAAAATATATAAACAAGGATTGCCGAAATCAATCCCCTTAATGTGTTAGTCAACTACTCGTCACTAAAGTAACGAGCTTGTAAGAATACGCAATCCTAAGAATCGTACATTACAATTTACCTAGATACACCGTTGCCTAATTAGATTAGGTCTTACATGGTAATTACCAAGGTCTTTATAGTCCGCAAGTTGCCATACGGACTGTTAAATTACATTGGTTTAATCAGGCTATTTCTTTCAATCCTTTTGTCAAGATGTTCTTAGCAGCGTTGTGATCTCTGATATGGAATGCATGACAGTTTGGACACGTCCATTTTCTATCATTTAGAGTTAGGTGTTCCTCATCTTTCATTAAATAACCACAATCAAAGCACATCTGAGTAGTGTTATAAGGATTGATTTTTACAAAAGTTTTACCATATAGCATAGCTTTGTATTCCAGTTGTTGTAGGAATGTTCTCCAACCAACATCTGAGATACTTATGGCTAAGGCGTGATTCTTCAACATGTTCTTACTTGATAAGTCTTCGGCAACTACCAGATCGTGGCTCTTGATAAGTGTAGTTGAAAGATTATTTAAAAAGTTTGAACGTTGATTCATGACTGACTTTTGTAATTTGGATACTAGTAAACGTTGTTTCTGATAATTCTTAGAATCGATAAGTCTACGATGTTCTTTCTTAGCACGAACTTGTCTCAAAGATAGCTTACGTTGTGCTTTAGCTAGTTTACCTTTCATACGGCGATAATATCTTGGATTACCAATAGTATCACCATTTGAATCAGTTAAGAAATTATCAGTATTAAGATCAATTCCAATACTTGATTTAGTTTTAGCTGGTTTGTCAACGAATGATTGATTGGAACCCAATTGCATTGATATGTAGTAGTTACCGATTGAATCTTTCGAGACAGTCACGGTGCCAATACGAATATTTTGATTACGTTGAAGCAATCGCTTTTGAGAACCAGATACACGTATGGTACCAAGTGGAGCTATTTTGATGTGTTTGTTATCTAGAAACTTGATATTTCCATTAAACATATTAGGTGTAACTTTACTTGGGTATCTATTTGGTAATTGGAAACTACCACCATATCGTTTCTTGTGAAAGTTAGGTGTTCCATGAGAATGTACTTTACGGAACAGGTTCCACGATGCTTGATAGGTACGTTTAGACATATTTACCACATCGGTACCAACCTTATTAACACCAAGCCAAGTATGTAATCCGAAGATATACTTAGTAGACTTACGTTGTTTAAGATAGGCAATACGATCAGTCACTTGTTTTATCGGTAATTTACACTTAGACAACATGTACAGTTCTTTATCAATAGCGACCATTTCATTATATGCGAATCTAGAAGCATTGATATTGAGTTCAATTACTTGTTTTTGTTTGAAAGATGGATAACATTTCATCTTCAAACCATAGTGAAAAGGCAGTTCTGACATGGTTTTACTCATCCGGTCTAGTCCTTTCGTTAGGATAGATTCAGTATATCATTTACGATAAAAATAAGCTCTTAAATAAGCTCCTAATTAATCAAAAGGGCTAACGTAATAAATATTAAGAAAGGTGGTCGCTCAAGACGACAATTCCTCCTAGCACGGAAGTACTAGGTTTCCTTATCTAGCGACTTTTATGAAAGCAACCAGCAATAGATTTCTATTGGCTCGTGATTGCACCATCAAACCACCTGTTTCAATATGTAATTGCTGATAATACTAGCCTTTGTAGTCCTCAGGTGCAATGAAAATTTTTATATTTTTTCAGAAATTTTAATAATTGTTCTGCCAAGATGTTTTCCAGACTTCAATTGCTCTATGACTCCTGGTATTTCAGCCAATGTCACTTCATTGTATTGAAGTTTATCGAATACCTCCCAGTCGTCCGCAAATCTCTTCCAAATAGCTAATCTCTTCTCAATCGGATAATTTACTGAATCAATTCCATAGAGATCGACTCCTCTCAAAATAAATGGCAAGACGTTGGTTGATAATTTTATTCCGCCAGCATTGCCACACATGGTTATCCCACCACCATAGTGTATTTGCGGTATCAATTCGGCCGTTACATCTCCACCCACAGTATCGATCACATAGTTAAATCTTTGCTTACTCAACAGCTTGCCGTTACCTTTAATATCATCCGGCATAACGACTCGTGTAGCTCCCAAGTGCTTTGCGACTTCAACCTGATATTCCTTTCGTACCAAAGCATTGATATGTTTGAATCCCATAACTGATAATATTTGCACAGCAATACTGCCGACCCCGCCAGTCGATCCTGTTACTAAAATCTCTGGATCATCTGCCACCTTCATCCCATTATCAAGTAGTTTGATAACCGATAAAGCTGCCGTGAATCCAGCCGTGCCAATTATCATCGCTTGTTTCAATGACAATTTAGCTGGTAATTTTACAAGCCACTCTGCAGGTACTCTCGCGTATTGTGCCATGCCGCCAGTATACGACATCCCCAGTTGAAATCCTGTAGCGAGAACCTTATCGCCGGTAACAAAGTGACTGCTGCTTGACTCCACAACTACTCCACTTAAATCGATCCCCGGTATCATCGGATAATTCTTGATGACACCGCCGTTATTCTGAACTGCCAACATATCCTTGTAGTTCAACGAACTGTAACAAACCTCTATCAGTACTTCTCCGTCTGATAAATCATTTATTGAAATATTTTTGAGACCATATTCAACATTATCATTATTTTGATCTACAACAATTGCTTTAAACTTATCCATTGCAATACCTCAAATTATTCTACTAAGCATTCCCGATTACATCATTACTATTTAATAACTAAAGTATACAAAACGACCAAAGTTAATCCTATCAATAACATTCAGAGTCACAAATTCCACATAAAAAAATATCAGAAATCCAACTCAGGATTTCTGATATTTTATTTTGGTTCTATTTTAAAAACAACTGATTCTTATAAATTATAGTACTTCAACAGTAGCTGAAGTTACACCGTATGAAGGGATTGAAGCATTAGGCATAGCAACATCCAATTGTTGTGGGTTGCTGTATGCGAATGTTCCTGTATCATTAACTGTTCTGTACAATACTGTACCATCAGCCAATGTAATCTTCAATTGTGTACCCTTAGGGAAAACAGATAAGTTAGCAGCAACACCGCTGTAACCCATGTTTGAACCTAATACGGCTGGATCATAGAAACTGATCTTGAATGTCCCTTGTGATACACCTGAAGTACTTGTTGTACTTTGTGTTTGTGAAGCTGCTTGTGTTTGTGCAGGTTGTGCTGCAGCTTGTGTTTGTGTTTCTTGTACTGGAGTTGTTGTTTCTGTTTGTACTGCTGTATCAGCAGTAGCAGTTGCATTAGATGTAGCTGATGGAAGGTAAACTGTTTCTCCTGGGAAGATCAAGTCGAATCCACCAACCTCACGTCCGTTAGCTTGTTCTAATTCTGCAATTGTAATTCCATTATTAGCAGCAATACTCTTGTAAGTATCTCCTGCTTCAACTGTTACGCGAGTGCTGTCTACGGTGATCGCAGCTTCAGCAGTCTTTGCAGTTGCTCCCATTGCAGTTAGGGCTGTTGTACTTAGTAAGGCAATAGATAATACTTTTTTCATAAATTTAAAACATCCTCATAATTTTTTTAGCTCTCAACGCTATGAGTGATACTATAACAGGCTAATGTTACATAAAAGCCTAAATAACATTACAAAAAACAGTTTTTACGTAATATTGGTAACACAACTGAAACAATAGATAAGTAAAAACCTATCGTATCAATAAACACAGACTGCGAAAAATTTCAGAAAAATACTTATAATTTACAAGATTTTTTGAAATTTTTTTTAATAATTTTGAGGTTAAAAGTAAAAAAGCCTATATATTAGGCTTTTCATCAGATTTCAATTTATGAAAAATATTTCAACAATTCAAAACTCATTCTAACTAACTCAAATGAATGTTGATTTTGTAATTTATTCAAAGACAATCGATTGTTATTCATCTTCCTAAGCTCATTCAGATCCTGAAATGCCTTAGCAACCAAATTATACTCGAATAATTCACCTTTGAAGTAAGTGGTAAAATACTTATTTTGATCAATGAATGGCTGATCATAAGGTTTTTCGAGTAGTTTATCAAAGAATTCATTGTCAAACTGTTGCCAATCTTTGCCTGGATAATCTAAGACTAAGTCAGCTAATTTAGAACTTTGCGTTGCAATAAACGCTGTCATCAGGATCCAACTCATTTTTTGTGATACTTGCATCTTTTTGGCTAGAGCCGTGGCAAGATAAATCTCGAATGAATATTTGGAATCCTTGATGCCGTACTTGATCTCTAAATCATCTATCAAAGTAAAAGCATTATCAAGATAAACATCCCCGCAAGTCTTCTCATTCATAAAGTCGTCCATCGTCTCTTGATCATAGATACTTAATTTACCAACATCGATCAGATCATCTAATGAGTATTTAGAATCACCCTTCAAACTTATCAAGACACCTTTACTATCGCGTTTCAGCGTCTGAACCACTTCTCGGCTACTCTTGGTCCAGGACTGGATCAGTGAATCATTCTTCATAACTGAATAGTAAGTTACATTAGACATTTTCTGTTTGATTTTCTAATTCCTTTTCAAATTTAGCTAGATGCTCATCGTAGGTATCGATCTTCATCGAGATTCTATCATAGGTATTTTGCATGGCATCTAACTTGGACTTGATAACAGCTTGCTGCTCTTCCAGAATCTCTTTACGGCGAGCAACCGTGGAATCCCCTTGACCAAAGAGAGAAATATATTCAGCTAATGATTCGACCGACATACCAGACATGCGCATGCACTTAGCAAAATTGATCCAATTTTCGTCCTCCTGTGTGAAATCACGATAACCGACATCATTACGATGAACTGGTGGAATCAATCCAACCTTTTCGTAATAGCGAATCGTTGCCTCACTGAGTTCGTACTTTTTTGCGACTTCTTTTATATTCATATAGACACCTCTATTTATGCTCTACTGATTCCTAAGCTTTCATTTTCATACAAAGTTGGTTCATTGATTATACGCGTTACTAAGTCAGCAACACTTCTTCTGGAAACATTCCTACCTACAAAAGTTTCACCCTTGAATGTGATCTGATAATTTAAATCAGTATTATTATCGAACCAGCTAGGACGAATAACAGTGGAATCCAAATCAGACTCTTCTACTATGTCTGCCGCTTTACGGTAAGGGATCAATACCGATTCAACATTGTCGCTGTTACCGTCTGAGTTGACTTCATTATAAATTCCCATTGAACTGATCAAGATAACTCGCTTAACTTCATTGTTGTGCATCGCGTCAACAACGTTTTGAGTAATAAGTGGCAACTCACCAGTAACACTAATGAAGATAACATCTTGGTTCTCCACAGCCGCATTCACATCATCAATATTGGTAGCATCCCCCGCAAAAACCGTTTCACGTTCATCGTCAACTTCGCCCAATCGTTCTGGATCTCTCACAAACAATGTCAAATGGTTCTCACTCGTATCCAACAAATTCTTTCTAACTACTGAACCGATCGACCCACTGGCACCAATCAATAATACATTTTCCATTTAAATCACCTCATGCTTCCTTATCTAACATCTTTCCTTTGTGGAGAGAAGATCCCTCTCACTCTCTGATATTAATATAAACCTTAAACTATACTTTAATGCAAGATATTTATATATTAATTTTTTTATAGACAAATCCTTGCTATGAAGTTTACTTGAAGGTCTATTATAGGTTTGTAGTTATAGGAGGAAAACAATGAAATCAATCGTTATTTATTTTTCTGAATCAGGAAATACCAAAAAAGCTGCTGAATATATTGCTGAACAAACAAAATCGGACATAGAAAGACTATCTCCCGTAAAACCTTATCCCAAAGATTATGATAAGTTGGTCGAGGTGTCTGGTGACGAGCTAGATAATGATGTATATCCAGAAATCAAAAATCAAATTTCATTCGATAATTACGATACTATTTACTTAGGTTACCCTACTTGGTACCACCAAGCACCAATGATCATTCATAGTTTCTTCGACAAGTTCGACTTAAAGAACAAAACAGTCATTCCTTTCACCACTACATACAGTAGTCCCTTTAGTGAGAGCGAACCCTTCATCAAAAAAATGGTCATTAATAAAGGAATTGAATTAAAACGTGGCTTCCGAGCTAACTCTAATTCAGAGATCAATAAATATTTTTCTAAATAATTTAATGAATGTGAAAAAAATCACCCTTTTATAAATTTAATGGTTTAAAATATAAATATAGTTAAAAAGGAGCAGCTTATGACTAATGTTTTAATTTTAGGAACTCTAGTGAATGAGGACTCAGAAGTTAATAATTTAATCGATCGTCAATCACGCACTACTATAATAGGTAGAAACTTCACTGACAGAAATGTTTTAGATGCTGCAATGAAGGACCAAGATACCGTGATCGTAACGATTGACGAGACTTCTTCGATTGACTTAATGCCGACATTGGTAGAATCTATGAAAGTCTCTGATGTGCACAATATAATTGTCATTGATAAATTATCTACGGCAAAATCTGAGGTAGAGCGGGTCTCTACAAAGTTTCTAAAACTATCTGGATTAAATTACAAAATATTAGATCCCATTGATTGATAATCTGCTCCTATAAAAGGGAGGAGTTATTTTGAAGTCTATTGTTATTTATTTTTCAACATCTGGAAATACTAAAAATGCCGCAGAATCAATTGCTAAAAAAACTGGTTCTGACATTGAAGAACTAAAGGCAACACAAACTTGGCCTGACAATTTTGATGATCTAGCTGCACTAGCACAGAAACAACGTGATGATAACGTGCATCCACAAATTGCTAGCCAAATAAATTTGGATAATTACGACAAGATATATTTGGGTTATCCAACCTGGTATGAACAACCACCAATGATCATCAACAGTTTCTTCGACAATTTTAATTTGAATAATAAGACAGTGATACCATTCTCAACTAGTGGATCAAGTACTTTTGAAATAACTGCTCCTTATGTTCAAAAAATGGCTAATGCCAAAAATGTTCACTTAGTAAATGGATTCAGAGCTAATTCTGAAGCTGAAATCACTGATGGTCTGAAATAAAAAAAGTTGTGCAAAATTTTGCACAACTTTTTTATTTGTTCTGGAACTTAGCAATTTGTTTATATTCAGGTTCTAACGCTTCTGTAACTCTCTGCCAAATCGGGAATAACTCTTGATAGACTTTTACATTATCGACATTAGGATGATGGACATCTGTCACACCGACCATATCCTTTACAACTGATAAATCGTCAACGTACCCTTGCGCATACATACCCAGCACCACAGCTCCCAAACAGGAACTCTCGAAACTTTCAGGGACAACAACGTCTTGATCAAAGACATCAGCTAACATTTGACGCCACATAGTTGATCTGGCGAAACCGCCGGTTGCTTGAATGCTAGTAGGTTTACCAGTGATTTTTTCGATCAAACACATAACTGAGTACAAATTAAACACAATCCCTTCAAGTGCTGAACGGATCATTTCATCACGGCCATGTTGCCGCGTTAAGCCAAAGAACGAGCCTCTAGCATAGGCATTCCAAATTGGTGCTCGCTCTCCGCCCAAGTATGGTTGAAATAATAGACCTTTTGAGCCAGCCGGAACTTTATCCGCCTTCTCGGTCAATTCCTCATAACTCAGCTTAGAATCAAACAATTGGTCTCGGACCCAGCGAAAGACGATTCCACCGTTATTAACTGGTCCCCCAACGACCCATTTATTCTTGGTCAACGCATAACAAAATAATTTACCTTCAGGATCAACGATCGGTTTGTCGACCACCACACGTACAGCTCCACTAGTACCGATAGTTACTGCCACAACTCCCGGGTCAATGGCATTAACACCTAGATTAGACAAGACCCCATCACTAGCACCAAATACAAATGGTACATCTGCATCGATACCCAGCATCTTACCGTACTTTGGAACAATTTCTTTCACACTATCAGTTGTAGATACAACTTCAGGTAAACGTGTTTCTTCTATATTAAGTAGTTTCAGAACTTGTGGTTCCCACTTCAAGTCGAATATATTAAACATTCCGGTTGCTGAAGCAATGGAGTAGTCAACTTTGTAAATACCAAATAGCTTGAAAAATATATACGACTTAATATCAATAAACTTCTTAGCTTGATCAAATAGATCTGGATGCTCTTTTTGTAGCCACAGCATTTTAGATAATGGTGCCATCGGATGAATCGGCGTACCGGTTTTGGAATAAATTTCAGCTCCCAAACCATTGGTAATCAATTCATCAGAATAACTTACAGCACGATTATCTGCCCATGTAATAGCTCTAGTTAAAGGTTCATCCTGTTGATCCATCAAGATCAAACTGTGCATAGCAGTCGAGAATGAGACAAATTTCAAATCGTGCGAATCTATATCAGTTAAAACTTGCTTCATAGTCGCAATTACCGCTGAAAAAATCTCATCCGGATCCTCTTCAGCCATCCCCGGTTCCGTTTGATACAAACGATATCCGCGGTTAGCATGTGCAATCACCTTGCCCTTTAAATCGTACAAAACACATTTCGTACTAGTCGTTCCAATATCAATCCCAATTGTGTAATCCATATTTTTGTCTCCTACTTAACAATGTATCTTAATCTTAAGACTAATAGTGGTTTAACACAAAAAATCTATTGCGTTAGTTAAAACGTAATAGATTTTTGATTAATTACTTTTATAAAACAATTCAGTATTAATACCATTATTCTTATGTGCAACAAGAATTGATGAAAATACATCTGAATCAACATTCAAAATAGTTCTCAACATACCGACAAACCAATCAACTCCAGCAAATAATGCAATGCTTTCAACTGGTAATCCCATTTGAGGAATCACGATTGCCAAAGATACTAACGCTGCTCCAGGAACAACTGCATTGGCAAGTGAAGCTAAAGTGGCTAATAAAACTATATACATATATGTTTGAAGATTATATTGAATTCCATATATCTGTGCAATTGTAATAATCGTAATAGACATATGCATTGCTGAACCGTTAGAATTCAAGGACATTCCTAGACTAAGAACAATTTGAGCAATTTTATCTTTAATACCTATTTTTTCTTTAGCATCTTTTAATTCTGTCGGGAATGTAACAGCTGAAGACGTTGTAGCTAAGGCCATTAAGGACATATCCCACATATTCTTAATTAAATTAACAAAGCTTAGTTTTGTTACCAAAGTAATACATAAAATCCAAAAAATTAAATAAGTTAAGGTAGAAAAACCATATACGACTAAATACTTCATCATAGGAATAATAACTTTGATACCTAATTTTCCAATAGCTGAGGCAATTAAAGCAAATATACCTATTGGTGCTATCTTCATAATAAGTGAAATCATTTTAAGAATAACCTGGTTAAATTGCTTAATAATATCCAACAATTGAAATTCATTAGTCGAATGACAAAATGCTGATAATGCAATGCCAAAAATAATAGAAAATACTATTACTTGAACAATTGATCCTTTAGACATCGATTCAAAAATATTACTTGGGAAGAAATCACTTATGACTTTAGAAAACGACATTGATTGCCCTGCTTTAATACCACTATTAGACAATCCTTTCAATGAAATACCCAAACCTGGTTTAAAAATGATAACCATTATGGCACCCCATAAAGCCGCTAATATTGAAGAAGTAAAAAATACAATTACCGTTTGTCTGATCATTCTTCCAAATTGTCCAAGATCTATATTACCAACAGCTTCAATTACTTGTCCCATAACCAATAATATTATTCCCATTTGAATCAACTTAATGAAAATATCACCAACTATTTTTAAATTGCTCGAAAACGATTTAAAAGTTAATCCTATTATTATTCCTAATATCATGGCAATCAATATTTGTCCTGACATTGAAATTTTTATTTTTTTAGTCATGATTTTCACCTCTCATGGCGCCAACATCTAAACACTATATCTTGATTAAAGTTTTTAATACTCCAAATAATCGTGTCGGGAACAATTATTTATTCATCGAAATACCTATCATACTAGTGAAGCATGATAGGCATTTTCAAATTATACTATGCAGCATTAACGTTATTTTTATCACTTGTGAAACTGAATAAAATCATTCCAACAAGTAGCAAAGCTGCAGCTAGATAGAAACCAATCTTCATAGAACCAAAACTATCAGAAATCCAACCTGTAATATAAGGTGCCAAAATTGAACCTGACATACCGATGAAATTATATGCACTTAAAGCTGTTGATAATGATGCCTTAGGTGCATTCTTAGTTACAAAGGCAACTAGAATTGGATCAATAGCCAATTTACCAGTCAATCCATAAACAATAAGAACTAAAATCAATAGTGTTTTATTAGTAACAAATGCGATACCAAATACAGAGATTAATGACAATGGTACTAAGAAGAACATCAACGCTTTAGTTTTTTTAGTTTTATCATAAATGTGTGCAAATAAGATTGCTCCAGGAATTGAAGCCCATGGCACTAATGATGCTATGAAACCAACGCTTGTACCTTTAAATCCTCGTTCAACTTGAAGAAATTGTGGTAACCAAGTAATGATAACGAAATTAGCATAAATAGAACAGAAGCACATAATGTATGCAAAAACCAAATTACGATTTTTGAATAATGAACCTACACTAACCTTTTCAGTAGGTGTTTCAACCTCTTTCTTTTCTTGTTTCTTTCCTTGATCCTCAGGTCTAATAACACGTTCCTTTAATATGAAATAGAACAAAATACCAACGATTACTGTTGGAACTGACATAATATAAAATGGTGTTTGCCAAGACATACCATGTTGTAAAACTAAATTACTTGATAACAAGTAACCACCTGATGTACCAAATGCCATACCACTGTTAATTATGGCGGTACCTAACGTAAGATCCTTCGTTGGAATTGCTTCAGTTGATAAGGCATATTGTGGTCCATAATATGATCCTTGACCAATACCAGCAATAGCTCTGACTATTAAGAAAACCGCAAAGCCAGTAACAATACCACTAACAAATGTCATTATTCCAAATAGAACAAATCCAATCATAATAACCAAACGTCTACCAAACTTATCACCCAACATACCAAATGGTATTTGAGTAATCGCGTATGTTAGAAAGAAAATACTATTAACAATACCCAATTGTGTATTACTAATATGAAATTGTGCTGCTAATTGTGTCTGAACAGGATTTAAAATTGTTCTGTCAGCATACATCAATATCCAACCAAAGAAACAAAGTGCCACTACTTTCCACCAATATCTCTGTGAAACGTTCATTGCTTTATAACGATCCGTAATGCTTAAAGGTCTTGTTGCTTCACTATCCATTATTGCTCCCTCCAATTATTTCATTAATTGCTAAACTAACTCCAAATAAAGTATCCGCTCCCGAAGTATGTCCCATCTGCAATACCTGCTGCATCTTATGAATAATTATTTGTTTATTTTGATTCATATTCAGCATCAATTCTTTTAAATCTTTGCTTATGTATCCGTACTGAACCGCCCTAATATATGCAGTACTTACTTTAGTAGTATTTAATTGTGAAAAATCACTTAGCAAATTCATCCATCTGTTAATCATCGAATTATTACTACATATAATCATTGAGGTAAATCCTACCAACATGTCATCCCCACTTGGAGTCAAACCTTTCCCTCTTCCAAGCATATATTTAATTAATTTAGATAAATCCACATCGTCTAAATCTTTAATAGAAACAAAATTTGATTCGATATGATCTAAGGACTTTTTTTCCAAACCAATCTTAGTATTTAATTTCAATTCTTTAAGAGATGATTCAATAATCTTATATTGCTCAATTGAGAGATTCACTTTAGGAATGGTTAGATCAACCTCATGTAAATTACTCAAATTTATCTCAAATATTTTATTTGAAGCATAAATTTTTAAAATATCATGTTGATAAATAACCAAATCATCAAGTGAAATATTCTGTAATATCTCATTTAAATATGATGATTCGATAGTTATACCAAGTACTGATAGTCCACCTGCATAATTGCCAACATGAAAATACAAATTTTTAAATTGAATATTGAAACTGTGTCGAAAAATACTATCAACAATACCGGATTGTCCATTCTCCACAAAAGAGCGAAGCATATTACTTCGCTCACCAGTTAGTTCTTTATGCTTCTGTAGCAAACTCTTTTTCATCATCAACCAAGCCCATCTTCTTACCATAAGCAACTAATGCTTTTTCGAAGCAAGCTAATGGAGCATGAACAGTACCAGCACCAACTTGTCCAGTACCAGCTATCTTACCTGCAATACCTGTATTAATAATTGGTGTAATACCTGTCTCAACTACTTTGCAGATATCAATGCCAAGTGGGGTACCTTTGAAGTCCCATGTAGGAATTGTGAAATTAGGATTATGTTCTGTACAAATCTTCATCATTTCATTTGAAACACGTTGTGCATCTTCAAAACCACCAGCACCAACAAATCTTGTAACACCAGGTGCAGCAATCATTGACATGCCACCGAATCCAACTGTTTCAGCAATAGCACTATCACCGATATCTGGATTAGCATCATCTTGACTGAATCCTGTAAAGAATAATCCTTCAGGTGTATTAACAGGTGCTTCAAACCATTCATTACCTAAGCCACTAACTTTAATTCCAAAGTTGACACCATTTCTAGACATTGTTGTAACAATAGTTCCTTCTTCTTGAACACGTGCTGCATCAACAATTGATTTACCTGTTGCCATCATAATATTTAAGAAGAATTGATCTGTATCAGCTAAGAATTTAATAACTTGTTGTTTAATATCATCACTAATAGATAATTTAATGATCAAAGGAGCCACTTCTTTAAGGAATACCAAACTAGCTGCTATATTACGTTGATGGAATTCATCCCCCATTGTGATAGCTTTAGCCATCATTACAGTAATATTTAATCCACCTTCTGTTTGTTTGATAGCTTTGCTCAAAGTTGGTCCAAGTACATCACGCATCCAAATCAATCTATCAACAACTTCTTGTGAATAAGCTCCAAAACGTAATACTTTTCCAATACCTTCATTCAAGGTACAGAAAGCTTGATTATTTTTAAGACGATTTTCGATTACAAGAACTGGCATATTGGCTGAAGTAATACCACCCATTGGTCCAACTGCGCGTACTGAATGACATGGCATAAATCTTACTTCACCAGAATTTAGTAGTTCTTTTGCTTCGTCTTCATCCTTTGCCCAACCTTCAAACAATGCTGCACCAATACATGATCCTTGCATTGGTTCCGTCATATCTTCAAAGGCGATTGGGGGACCAGCATGTAGCAATGTCTTATGATTAACATCATTCAATTCTTTAATTACATTTTTGGCAGGAACAACATCTACTAGATATGGTTCAGATTTCTTAAATGAATTTAGAATTTCTTCATTTTGTTTCTTTAATCCTTCCAATTGACGAACTTGCTTTAGAAGCTTAATCATCTTTGGATTTCCACCAGCAACTGGTTTCCAGTCAAATTGAACTGATTTTCCGTTATATTTATTAATAGGTTCGTTAAAGCTTTCAACACCAACGTTAACGACACGTGGCTTTGTGTATAACAAATCTAAAATAGCTTCACTAGATTCAGGAACTTCATCATGTGATTTAGTATATGGAACTACTTCCTTATCTGGTTCATCGATATCCATACCAACTAAATTAAGTCCATATCTGACTGCTTCAGCATTAGTATCACAAACGGTTACTCCTGCTTCTTCTAAAATACGGTGTTGTTCATCGTAATCTTGTGGATCCTCATTTGTACCAACGATTGTTGCTACAAATGCTAATTCACGATTGTCTTTATGTGCTGTTTCAATGGCTGCCTTGATAGAAGGTGCAAGTGCAGATGCCATATCATCAGTCGTACCGTAACCCAAAACATCGTCTAATAGAATTACACCAGTTTGCTTGTCATGTGATAGTTTTTCGATTTGTTGAATTCTGATACTTGGATCAATCATTGGATGTGGACGGCCTTGAGTATAAATATCATCTCCAAGATCAATAACATCGTAACCATCAGATTTCAAAACATAACCGTTGTCAGTAATGATGCCACCTAAGTTCAATGATTCTGAAATCAACATTCCGGCTTCATATGCTAATGTTCCACCTGAATACAATCCCTTAATCTTTTTACCTTTAAGTTTCTCATCAACATCTGTTATTGGAGTTGCTGTATAATAATTCTTCTTTACTTCTTTATTCAATGAAAGATCCATAGCAATTTTTGCTGTTTCTTCCAATGTATGAGCAAGATATACGCCCTCTTCATGATGATCTGGTTTTTCACCTAAGAAAATGGCTACAACTGGCTTATCAATGTCATGCAATAATTTAACAACTTCATCACGAACTTCTTTTGCTGGTGGCTTAGAGATAATTCCCAACACCTCAGAAGGATCATGATGAGCCAAACCAATAAGAGCATCAATCATAGTACGTGCTCCAACTTTATCTGATAAGTCACGACCACCAGTACCAATTGCATGGATAACACCACCACCCATACGTTCAATAGCAGCTGTAACTTCTTGAATACCTGTTCCAGAAGCTCCAACTAAACTGATATTTCCAGATCTAATTACATTAGCAAATGCCATTGGAACACCACTAATAATTCCAGTTCCACAATCAGGTCCCATAACTAATAGACCTTTCTTGTGAGCCTTATTTTTAAGTCTGGCTTCATCTTCGATCGAGACATTATCACTAAAAACAAATGCATTAAGATTATGATCCAAAGCATTATCAATTTCATCTGCAGCGTAAACACCTGGTACTGAAATCAATGCAGTATTAGCATCTGGTAATTTATCCATTGCTTCATCCCAAGATGTAGCATGAGCCGATGTACTTGCTTGACTTGTTTTTTTATTCGAAAGATCATCAATAAACTTATCAATTGCCTTTAAAACATCGTCCATAATAGATTTATCATCCGTATCAAGAACAATCATCATATCACTTGGCTTAGCTTCTTTTGCCTCGTCAGTGAGTAAACCGGCACTATTAAAAATATCCTTATTAGCGTCAGTTCCCATCATAACTTGAACCTTATTAACGCCATCCATTTTGCTAATTTCTGTTGTTAATAACATCAAATTGATAGAATCTTGATAACTATTATTCTTTAAAACCGTGTATAACATTTATGTCACCCTTTCTCGATTACAGTTACAATAGTAACCGCTGTCATAAATATATTCATTTACCAAAAAAGTAAAAAGAATGCCAGCTCATTTATCCACTATGGATAAAGAAACTGGCATTCTATGGTTTTATAATATATATACTGGATAAGGAGATATCTATATGAACACTTCACTAGAAGAAATTTTAGATTTAGATGCTCTATCTACAGCAAAAATAATTGCTGGTAAGAATGACACTCAAAAAGATGTCACAAATATAATGATTATGGAAGGACATGATGTTGAAAAATGGGTTAAACCCGGATATATAATTTTGACTAGTCTTTATGGTTACAAACAAAGTAACCAAATGGAATTCATTGAACTTTTCAACAAATTATCAGCACTTAAATGTAGTGCTATTATTGTTAAACTCAACCGAGCCATTACAACGGTTCCACAAATATTAGTTGATCTGTGTGATAAATTAAAATTACCATTAATTACAATTGATGACACAATTGGTTATAAAGATATAATTCTTCCAGTTATGCAGCAATTGTTCAATCAAAATAATCTACTACTTAATCATTATAAGAATGTAAATCAAAAATACATCAAACTTGCTGCATCTGATGCATCAATAGAAAATCTTATTCAACAGCTTGACGTTACTATTAATAACCCTGTAGATATTGTTTCAAGTATGAATTCAATAGACTACATTATTTCCAGTCGCACTTACTCATCGAAAATATTGGGAGCAAGTGCGACTAAAGTATTAAATTCAGATCAATTTCAAAATTACGAATATTATTCTCGTAATATCACACAATATGATCAACTTCATCCTAATGTTAGACAAATACTTGTTAAGTTGGATAACAACGACACAAATAAACAATACTTATGTATAACCGAAAGCAATCATCAATTAAAAAGTGAAGACTACATTGCCATTGAAATTGCGGTAAATTTCATTAATTTAGAAATTTTAAAATCTAGTGCACTTAAAAATGCAAAAAAAGATTCTGTAAATGAACAGTTTGATGAATTTTTAGCTGGTAATTTACCGTTAGATGGTATTCTTCCAGAAATATTTGAAGAAAAAAATTTTAAAATGAATAAGAAATATCGTTCATTTTACTGTAAGATAATAAATTCCAGTGACAATAAAAAAAACTTGTTAAATCAGAAAATAACAATTTCTAACTTACAAAATAGATGCAAAATTTACTGGCCCAAAATTGTTTATCGGAGTTGGATAGATCAAATTTATATATTAGTAGAAAGTGATGATACGATTGTCGAATTTAAAAAAAAGATCAATACAATCGTTAATTATATTCAAAAGACTTCAGAAAGTAAGTTGATCATTCAAATTTCAATTGGTAATAAAGAAACCCTTCAATTTATTCCAGAGATTTCAAAAAAATGTCTCAATAATTTACAAATAGAATCGAAATTAGAAAAAAATGATTTTATTATATCTGAAGACGATTTAGGAATTCTTCAACTATTATCATTTCCAATAAATAAGGCTGAAATAATAAGTATGCTACCTAATGAACTTCTTCATATGTATAGAAAAGAACCTGAATTAATCAATACACTCGATGCATACGTAAAAAATCAAACAAACATAACACAAAGCGCTGAATATTTATACATACATCCCAAGACAATGCGATATAGACTTAAAAAAATAAAATCAAAATATGCAGTTGATCTAGATAATCCCAACAATATTATGAATATGGGAATTAATATAAAACTGCTCAAATTATTATAAGGAGATAAAATGAAACAATTTTTAATTAATGAAAATCAAAAAATAAATTTCTATAAAGCAAACGACAACCCGGAAGCAAAAACAATAATATATATACACGGTGGTGGTCTATTATATGGAGATTTAGATGACTTGCCACACGACTATATAAATTTATTTATCAATAATGGTTATAACTTTTTAGCAATAGATTATTTACTTGCACCAGAATCAAAACTAATAGATATCAGAAAAAGCGTCTTTGATGCATTTGTATGGTTTCAAAAAAACTATTCCTCCAAATTAAATCTAAACAATTCCAAATACATTTTATTTGGCAGATCAGCTGGATCCTATCTTTGTTACCAATTAATGGCTCAAATAGAAAATGAACAATTAGACATGCCTGCAGCAGTGCTTGATTTTTATGGCTTTTATGATTTAAACTCATCTAAATTAAAGGTATTAAGCAATTACTATAAACAGTACCCTACCCCATCAAATAAAATTCTAAATTCATTAATCGAAAATAAAAAAATATATGAAGCTGATATTCAAAAAAGATTTTTACTATATGTAGCAAGTCGTCAAAAAGGAAAATGGCAACAATACTTATTGAATTTCCCAACTGATCAAATTCAACTTGACTTTAAACAAGTTCCACCAACTTACATTGTTCATTGTACTGATGACTTTGATGTTCCATTTTCAATTTCTTTAAATAAAAAATTTAAAATTAGCAAATCAAATCTTATTTCAATAAATAAAAAAAGTCATGATTTTGACAGAGATGTTACTCCTGAAAACCTTAAAATCTATAAAAATATGATTGATTGGTTAGATAAAATCTAAAAAAGTACCCTAGAGAAATGATTTATTCTCTAGGGTACTTTTCACATTATAATCAATCAGTCAACCCAGTCGGAGGTAAAAAATGAAAAAATCGAGTCTGGAGATATTAGCTCCAGACGGTCCCACTTCAGGATTTTTCATTTTTTCCCGGAGACGGCATCACAAACTCAAAATATACTTATGCATAGTAGCAACTGCCATCCACAAAATATCTTCATCAATATCAAACCTACCATTATGCAATGAATAATTGATTTGCCCTTTTTTCTCAGCAGTAAAAACAAAGAAAATACCTCGAGCATAATTAAAATAAGCTGCCGCACTATCGCCAGATAAATATTCACTCGTAACCAATCTTGATTGATCAGCAAAAACCTCTTTACCAGCTTCTAATCCAATATCCACCAACTCAGGATCACTTACGATCGGTTCAATTGGTGTCTCACTAATATCGATATTGATTTTCGCCTTAGTTTGAATTCCAGCAAACTTACTCAATAACAACTTGCGCAGTTCATGATAATCAGACAATTTGACCGCTCTTAAAGTTCCTTCTAACAAGGTTCTATCGGCGATCACATTGGAAGTACTGCCGCCGCTGATCTTACCGATACCAACTATAAACTGTGACGAAGAAGAATATTGCTTGTTCAAATCATAGATACAGTTCAAGACTTGACCTGCAGCTTCAATCGTATCTACTCCGCTATCAGGCAGTGCCCAATGACTTGCCACGCCAGTGATCTCAATCTTCACTGAACCAATTGCGGCTGACGATGCTCCCTTGCTCAACTCCACTCCTAACGGTGCATCATTAGCAAAATGAAGCATGGTAAAATAATCCACTTTAGGATCATTCATCACACCTCCATCCAACATAATGTCAGTTCCCTTGCCATTTTCTTCAGCTGGTTGGAAAAACACTTTGACATTATTAGTTAACAAATCCCGATTTTGAAAACACAACTTGGCCGTAACAAGAACTGTTGCCATGATTGCATCATGACCGCAAGCATGCATCACTTCGTCATTTTGAGATCTAAAACTGCAAGTATTCTGTTCTTGAATTGGCATAGCGTCCATTTCTGCACGTAACCCTATTGTCTTGGCATCCGGATCATTCGACCAAATCATTGCAACAATACCATTGTCACCAATTCTAGTAGTTTTCAAACCTAGATCATTGAGATACTTTTCCACAAAGGCGGCTGTTTCATTCTCTTGCAAACTCAATTCTGGATTACTGTGCAACTGTCTTCTCAAAGAAACCACTTCATTTTGAAATTCTCGATACTGTATCTTTTGCAATATTTTTCTCCATTTCAAATCAATTTACTCTACCTTGATACCAAACAATCCAATTATTGTGGCAGCTTGATACTGATTAACAATTAACCCCCGTGCCAATTCTGGACTGATTACCAATGTCTCAAACTCCGAATCCTTCAAATCAAAGCCCTTTAACTTAGTCTCACTGAAATTAGCCTCAGTAAGTATCGAGCCTGTATAAGAAATACTCTTTTTAACTTTCAAAGCCTGGAAGAAACTGCCAGTTAAATCACAGTCTTTAAATTCCATTGTTTCGAATCGGCTCTCTGTAAAATTGGCATATGGCATCTTACAATCCTTAAAACTCGTATTTTTAAAATAAGAATTATTGAAGTCAGCCCCTGACAGCTGCATACTGCTGATTTTGCAGTTATACCAATTGCTACGACTGAAATCACTTCCAGCTAATTGACTGCGATGCCATTCAACGTTCCCAAAACTAACGCGGCTAAAATCTGTCTGTTCAAAGTCACAATGATCGAAGACTATATCAGTATAATTGAGTGAATCTCCATATGATGTGAAGTGACATCTCTGATAATAATATCCATCTTCGATTTGATTCATCGTTAAAGTCTGATCAGTGATTGTTTCGATTGGTTCTGTCATTTACTATTGTTGTTTACACGATATATCATATCAAACTCATATTGCCAATGCTCAACAAAAAACGGCATCTGCTTTTGCAGATACCGCTTTTCAATATTTAAATTAACTATTTTTAACTGCGGGTTCACGACTACCTAATCTTACTTTACCTACTTCGTGAACATTTTCTTCTAGGTCTTGTTCCTTAAATCCGAACAAGTATGTACATGTGAATGAAACCACGATAGTAACGGCTGAAGCAATTAAGTAACCTGTGAAGCTTCCATCCATCCCTTTAGGATTGATGAATGAAGCAAATCCGATAAGTGATCCAGCGAAGCCCCACATATCAACGTGGAACAAGCCTGTCAGTAATCCTCCGACGGCCCCACCAATATTGGCAGTCCAGAAGATTCTTCCGTACTTCAAGTTAATACCATACATTGCAGGTTCTGTGATTCCAGCAAAGGCTGAAATAGTAGCAGCACCAGCGATTTGTTTCATGCCGATATTCTTCTTAGTCTTGAAGAATACTGCCATAACTGCGGCACCTTGAGCGACCATTGTTGCGGAAACAATAGCGTTCAATGCACTGTGTCCGGTTGTAGCAATCTGACTGGCAACAACTGGGATAACTGCCCAGTGTAATCCGAAGATAACCAAGCATTGATAGAATCCACCAATGATCAATCCTGATAAAGCTGGACTGAGCTTGAGTAAGGCAACGATACCCATTGCTAGATATGAACTCAAGAGAGTAATAACTGGTCCGACAACAACTAAGATAACGGCACTGACTACGAATACTTCAACTAATGGGCTAACGATCATTCTTATTGTAGCTGGAATGTGTTTTTTCAGCCATGGTTCAACGATTGAAGCTAGCCATGCAGCGGCGATCATTGGAAAAATTGAATATGTATAGTTTGCAACATGAATTGGTAATCCAAAGAAATTAGCATTCATATTCATTTGAACGGAACTAGTCTTGGAAGCTAATTGTACTAAGGTTGGATATGCCAAGACACCACCGATAACTGCAACGATTATTTGGTTAGCACCAAGACGTCTGGCAGCAGTGAAGCCAACTAAGATCGGTAAGAAGTAGAAGACTGAATCTCCCATTGCGTTAACGATCATGTAAGTAGAACTAGTATCAGATAATAATTTTGCGGAAACGATCAGAGACAATAGTCCCTTTAAGATACCGGCAGCTGCTAGTAGTCCGATAATTGGCATCATGCTGGCAGTGATTACACCGATCAATGAACTGAAATAATACTTAGTCTTAGGCCAGACACCCTTAGGTGCTGGTTCTTTTTTAGCTTTGGCTTCATTATCATTTGTCCCAAATCCAGGTCCCAAATGATTTACAACTGCATCAAAAACATCTTCGACCGCTGGTCCAATAACTACTTGATATTGTCCACCAGCTTTAGCGACATCCAAGACACCATTTAAATTCTTAATCACTTCGTCGTTTGCCTTAGATTCATCTTTTAAATAGAAACGAACACGCGTAATACAATGAATAACATTATCAACATTGCTTGGTCCACCGACATTTTTAACAATTTCTTTTGCCAGTTCATCAAAGTCAACTTTCTTATTGTGAGAATCATCGGGAATTTCTTTCTCACCCTTTGCGAACTTGCTAATAGTTGCAACGCTGTCGCCACTATCAACATTACCAACTTGGACATTGATCTCTTTGAGAACATCAGCGGTATTAGTAATAGCAACAATAACATCTGTTACTTTACCAGCTGCCTTGACCATCTCTATATCCATTGTGGCAATTTTTTGACCAGCTTTAACAGTATCCCCTTCTTTAACACAAACATCAAAAGGCTTACCGTCCATCTCAACTGTATCAACACCCATGTGAACCAGAACTTCTAATCCATCATCTGTATCGATCCCAATTGCGTGTTTAGTACTTGCTACAAGTACTATCTTACCGGATACTGGTGAGACAATATTTGTATCACTCGGAACAACTCCAAACCCTTCACCCATCGCCTTTTCGGAGAACATAGGATCGTGAACATCTTTCATTTTCACAAGAACTCCAGTGACAGGAGAGAGCATATTCATAGTGTTTTCCATGGTAGGACACCCTCCTAATTCTTATTTGTAAAAAGTAACATCCTATTGCTTATAGATACCTTGTCACTTTTATTTACACGTATAAGATACAATATTTTAAACATGTTTAAACATCATATTTGGATAATTATTTTTATGAAAACTGTACCATTTGTTTAAACAAATAGGAATATAATACAAGTAAGATTATATATGTTTAAACATGTATAAATATTTTCTTTGGAGGGTAATTATGACACCTTTATATCTAACCGTTACCGATAAACATATTAAATATTCATATGAGGATCAAAACACTACTGCCACGGTTCAACAGGATTACAATATTAATTCTAAGTTGCCATTGAATGATAATTTTTTGAATTTCAAATCCAAACTTCCTGAATATTTCGATGTTATCGTTATTCTTAATCCCATCGATGTTGAGGCCAAGGATACGATTGTCAGTTGCCAAAACCAACCTATTGATATTGGCTTATATATGGAAAATATTTTTCACATTCCTACCGTAGGAATTCATCAAGTTGCTAAATTGGGCTTGAAACAAGCTGCATCGATCGAGGAAGAATATGCCGGATGGCACTTGGATTACTATGGATATGAAAAGGGAAAAACTCAATATTCTCAAGAAGCTATGCAGACATTAGGCAATGGCTACTTCGGCCTTCGTGGAGCTTACGTTGAATCCAAGGATGACGAGAATAATTATCCAGGGACCTACGTTGCCGGTGTCTACAATCAACTGACTACTAGTATCAATAACAAAGATATCGTCAATGAAGATTTAGTTAATCTGCCTAACGCTCAATACACTACCTTTAGTATCGATGACACTGAGAAATTCCAACTAAATATTACTGAATTAGAAAGTGTCTTCCGCTCACTAGATATGAGAACTGGTTTATTGACAACTACTAAGTTGCTAAAACTCAAAAATGGTAAGCGGCTCAAGGTGATCAGCCGTAAAGTAGCTGATATGAAGAACTATCACAGTTACTCCTTGCAATACACCGTTCAACCACTGAATTTTTCTGGTGAAATGACGATCTACACCGAAATCGACGGACAAGTCGTTAACGCTAATGTGGAGCGTTACAAAAATCTCGATAATCATCATCTAGTTACCGATGAGACCATCAGTGATGGCAATACTGCTATACTTCTGACACATACTCGTCATTCCAAAATAAATATTTCCGTAGGTTCAAGATTGGATTCACCAAATATCAAAGAATTAAACGTCCACACTGACAAAGCTCATGACAAAATCACTCAATCAGTTAAGTTTGATGTCGTTGAAGGTAATTCTTACACACTTGAAAAGACTGTCAGTATCTATACATCCCTAGAAACAAAAGGTGATCTGGCAGAAGCGGTTAAGTCACATTCATATCACAAGACCTTTGCTGATGCTGTCGCCAATTCAATAAACTGTTGGCAAAACATCTGGAGCAATGAATACCTTGAGATCGACGGTGATTTAACATCACAAAAATTGCTACACCTGAATGCCTTCCATGCCACAGTCTCAGCTCAACAAAATGTCAATCGTGATCTCGACGTATCCGTCGGTGCCCGTGGATTACACGGTGAAGCTTACCGTGGACATGTCTTCTGGGATGAATTATTCATTCTGCCATACTACAACTTGCACTATCCTGAACTAACCAAGTCACTCTTAATGTATCGTTACAATCGCCTCGGTGCTGCCAAAGAATACGCCAAAGAAAACGGCAAAGTTGGTGCCATGTATCCTTGGCAAAGTGGGATGACTGGTGATGAACAATCACAAATAACACATTTAAACCCCATAACTAACCAATGGGATCCTGATAATTCCCGCAAACAACGCCACGTCTCACTAGCGATTGCTTATAATATTTGGAACTACTTCAGCATGACTAATGATGAAGAATTCATCCGCAAATATGGCTTAGAAATGCTCTTGAACATTACCAAGTTCTGGATCAGCATGACCGATTACGATGAAAAAACTGGTAAATATTCCATCTCGAATGTCATGGGACCAGACGAATTCCATGAAGGCTATCCTGGCAAAGAAAACAGTGGCCTAACTAACAATGCTTACACCAATATCATGACTAGTTGGGTCTTCAAAAAAGTTGATTACTTCTCCAGCCACGAACCACAAGAAATTCTAGAAGAAAATTACAAACGAGCAAACTTCTCTAAGGAAGACTTAGAACTGACGAAAAAAATCAGACATAATCTCAAACTAGAATTCAATGAAGACGGAATACTAGCTCAATTCGATGGCTACTTCGATCTCAAGCCGATCGACTTCAATTACTATCGTCGTCAATATGGCGATATTTCTAGAATGGATCGTATCCTCAAAGCTGAAGGCGATAATCCAGATGAATATCAAGTAGCAAAGCAAGCTGACACATTGATGGCACTATACGCCTTGAGAGAACCAACTTTCTTCCATATAATGTCTGATCTTGGTTATGACATTAAGGACAAACACGACTTTATAACTAAGAACATCAAATACTACTTGAGTCGGACTACTCATGGCTCTACTCTTTCAAGAATTGTCTATGCTATGTTAGCTTTGAAAGTTAATAATAAAGAATTAGCTTGGAAATTGTTCTCGCAAGCATTGACCTCTGATTACTACGATATTCAAGGTGGAACTACTGCTGAAGGAATTCACTTGGGAGTTATGGGAGCAACGCTGAACGTTGTCACTTGCTTCTTTGCCGGCATAGATTATCGTGGACCAGAACTCGAGATCGACCCGCATCTACCAGATGCTTGGCAGAGTATCAAATTCAGTATGATATTCAAAGGAATTCACTTTTATTTCACAGTTACACATGATCAAGTTCGTGTCATTCCTGATGACGACATCGTAGTTGTTTTCAAGGGAAAAAAGGTAAAATTAAATGCCCACAAAGAAAAAATGTTAGATTATTAAAACAAATTTATTGAATAACCTCCACAAAAGTATATGATAGAGTGACTGTGATTACTTTTGAGGGGGTTATTTTTATGACTGATTTAACAACTGGAAGACCCATCAAAGTTATCTTTCTATATACAATTCCATTGTTATTAGGTAACTTCTTCCAACAATTTTATAATTTTATCGACACACTGATCGTTGGTAAAACCATTAGTGTCAATGCTTTAGCTAGTGTTGGTGCTACTGGTGGACTAACTAGTTTAGTCATTGGTTTTGCGATGGGCATGACCAGTGGTCTAACAATTTTAACAGCACGACGATATGGTGCTGGTGATGAACGTGGCGTAACGAAGAGTTTTGCATCAGGGATCTTGATCTCACTATTTATTACAGTTATCTTCACGGCCATCGCTATGTTAGTCGCCTATCCATTACTAGTCATCATGCAGACGCCCAAGGTACTCTTGCACAATGCCTTTGTTTTCTTGGAAATAATTTTTGCAGGAATATTTGCCTTCGTTGGCTTTGACTTCCTAGGCAATACCATGCGTGCCTTAGGAAATTCTCGTGTACCACTATTCTTCTTAATGGTAAGTACCGTTTTGAACATTCTACTAGAACTAGTTTTCATCCTTTACTTACACATGGGCGTTGCTGGTGCCGGACTAGCAACTGTGCTCGCTCAAACCATTACTATGGTGATTCTGTGGTTCTACATCAGACGCAAGATTCCCTATCTGGTTATCGGCTTCTCGGATTTCAAAATTGACAAAGCAGAACTTAAAGAATTGTTGAGAATGAGTTTGCCGATGGGATTCCAATCTTCAATCATCGCTATCGGTTCAATAATCTTACAATTCATGCTCAATACTTTGGGAGCCCAAGCTGTTGCGGCATATACTGTTGCTGGACGTGTTGAACAAATTGCCACCTTACCTGCCATGAGTTTCGGAATTGCTTTGGTAAACTATACCGCACAGAATCTTGGTGCGAAGCACTATTCCCGAATCTTGGAAGGTGTGAAGAAGGGCTTGATAATGTCGATCACTTCTAGTGTGATCATTGGGGCATTATTAGTGATCTTTGGTAGAAATATTTCTCATCTATTCATGAACGGACCTGAAACCCACGTATTGAACTTGATCCAAATCTACTATTGGTTCAACGGTACAATGTACTTCATGCTATCAATATTATTTATCGTCAGATACACTCTGCAAGGCCTGGGCAATCAAAAAGCACCAACAATTGCCGGTATTGCGGAATTGTTGATGCGAATATTTGCTAGTGTGGTTATGATCAGATTCTTCGGATTCTATGGTGCAGCAATGGCCAGTCCCCTTGCTTGGATCGGCTCAGTCCTTGTACTAGTAAGTACTTGGAATATTGAATTACGCCGTCTTAGAAAATTACAAGCAGAATCTGAACAGTTAGATTCTCAAATCGAATAAATTAAAAGACTACTGAAAAAATTTTCAGTAGTCTTTTTTTATAATCTCTTAGCGCATTCATAAATTGCATCTTCACTAGCTGCAGCCTTGCCAACTAGATTCAAGAAGGCATGCGACATACCACCATAACGAATATATGTTGCATCGCAACCTGCCATACCTAGTTTCTCAATGAAGGCTTCATCTTGAAGACGGAACGGATCATACTCACCAGTAAGAACTGTTACTTTCTTATACAATGATGGATCAGAATACATTGGTGAAAGAATTGGTGATGTTAAATCAATGTCTTGCTCTGGCAAATACAGCTCCGTCATCTTCTTATCCAATTGTTTGAATACTTCATAGCTTGCGTGAAGAACATCACGTTGTTCATCGATAATCGGAATTCGTGAATCATCCCACAAACTACCATTGAGATCCGAACCATGAATTACAGTTGGGTAAAAGAGTAATTGGCTGGATACATCACAGATACCCATATAGTGGCTCAATTGACTCAATCCTAATGCCATTGATCCACCAGCTGAATCACCTGCCAGTGTGATATCGTGATGATCTTTTACAACGAGTGATAATACCGATAGACAGTCCCAGAGTCCGAATGGATATGGATTTTCAGGAGCTAATCCATAGTCAACAGTATAGATCACACCATTGAATTTAGTTGCCAAGAGTCGTAGTGGAATCAACGAATCTTCTGCACTACCTCCATAATAGGCACCACCGTGAATGTAGATCAATGCTCGGTCGTCCTTTTCATGACCTTTTTTATAAATTCTCAAGTAGCGAACCTTGCGTCCTAACTCATACGAATAACGAGAATCTACACAAATATCGGGATATTGCATCTCAGGAATTGGTGCCGGTTCAGTTCCAGCACGCAATACAGTTAAATCATTGGATAGAACGGGATTGTCTTCAATCCCCTTCAGATCATTCCAAGTATTTGTCTCATAAGAATGAGCATCGACACGATCTTTGATAACAATGTTTACATCTTCGAGTCTCGGAACCTCAACTGGTTCCACACGTTTAAGACGATTTAATTCTGTCAAATAATTATTTGTGAGCATATTTTCCTCCCTGATAATTTATTAAGCATGTGCAACATCGGCATTATGTTTCTTTGCTTCTGCTTCAGCCATTTCTTTTTTTTCATTCAAGTTATAAAAGACGAGAATTGCAATAATCACAGCAGCTAATAATATTGGAAGCCAGACAAAGTTAATATTGATCGCCAATTGAGCTTTGGCAGCTTGAGTCTTGGCAGTTGATTGGAAGCCACCCCATGTTAGGATCCAGCCTGATAGAGCACCACCAATACCCATACCGATTTTGGCACCAACGACAGGAACTGATGATAAGAATCCTGGTTCTTCGATGTGCAAATGAGTTCTTGCATATTCAACTGTATCGGCAATCATAACGAAGGCAATCGTAAATACTGAACCCATGGCGATCATGGCAATACCATTACCGATAAACAATAGTGGTAAGTTTTGTGACTTCTGGCCAATAGGCATTAATACTTCACCGATTATGAAGATGATCAATGACATATCCATAACGTCACGGTTCTTGAATTTCTTAGAAAGAATTGGAGCAATCAAGTTACCAGGAACAGCGAAGATCGTCATTCCTAAGAATAAACCGACAATTGCTGGGCTCTTGTAAACATAATTAATATAGAAGACACCTGAAGCCATTCTTACAACCCAGAATGTCTGAATGCAGATAAAACTCAATGTCAGAACTACCCACGGACGATTCTTAAAAGCACCCTTAAAGGAATCCATAACTGATAAATGTCCTTGAATTTCCGAACCTTCTTCTGCCTTGATGTCTCTTTCTCTCAAATTCAAGAACGCGAGGAAGAAGCAGGCAGCGATTACTAATCCAACAATAGCTCCCCAAATTGCGAAACCTGTTTGTTGATTCTTACCACCAAAGAAGCTAACCATTGGCAGTGTGATAGCACCGATGACAGCTGTACCAGTATTTGTTAGAACCATTCTGGCAGATGCTAGATTAGCACGCTCGTCAGCGTCATCCGTCAAACTAGGCAAGATTGCAGTAATAGGTGTATTAGATCCTGAATAAATTAAACTAAAGACCGTGTAAATAACACTGATCCAAATCATCTGAATGGTCTTATTACCACCAAATGACGGATTAAAGAATAAGAGAAATGCGAGAATTCCCAGTGGAATACCAAACCACAAGAAGTATGGTCTTGCCTTACCATATTTCGAATGCGTATGATCAATTAAAAATCCAAAAAACATTCCATCGAAGGCATCAACGAAACGGACTAATAGGAATAATGTCCCAACGAAAGCCGCTGAAATTCCAAGAACGGTGGTGTAGTAAAACAATAGATACAAACCGACCATCTGCCAGATAAGGTTCCCAGCCATATCAGTCATTCCATAGAATACACGTTGTTTCCATAGCTGTAACTTGTTCATAGTATTTCCTCCTTCTGATAGCAAAATAATAACAATTAATTTTTCAAATTATCAATATTTTGATATCTTTTTCACTTACAGTATACAGCCTGTTTAAACATATAACCAACAAAATTTGTAATTTATTTTTACTAAATTTGAGGTTATGCCTATATACTGGCATTTGTAAACTTATTTTAAGTGAGCAAAAAAATTGCATCTATAACATGAAATGATCTAAATCAAACTTTCTTCATATTTTATTAAAAATAACAACTCATTTATTCAATATTTTTTTCATATTTCAAGGCTATTATATAACCATAATCAAATACGAAAGATATTTGGTTATCCTCCCCCGTAACACAAAAATTATTTTTGATTCAGTAAAGGTTGATGCTAATGAAAATAGACATAAAAAATAACTCCCAGTGGAATAGCTGTCCACTGGGAGTTTTTATGTCTAAGCAAAAACAAATTTATTCATTGCTTTTGAGATTCCATCATTAATATTAGTATCGGTAATATAGTCGGCGTATTTCTTAGCGTGGTCAGTTCCATTTTTCATACAAATGGCATTCCCCACATACTTGAACATTGCAATATCATTTCTCTCATCACCGAATGCCATAATTTCATCCGGATCGATCTTCAAGTGATCTGCTAGTGTTTGCAGCCCTGCGCCTTTATTTGCATTGGAATTCAAGACCGCTAGAAATACTGTCCCTTCACGAATTACACTATGATCATCATTCAGATCTTGTACAACTTGTGGTTCGTTAAGATTTAGAACATCTTCTTCACCAACGAAATCAAATTTGGCAATTGCAATATCATCAGGCAATTCTTCAGGCGTTCTAATAAAAATTCCCGAACGATTCTCCCAGGCTTGCAAGGCTACTACTCGACTGACATCGTGATTACCAGTATAAATATTACTATCAGTATCCAAAGCATAATACTGCAAATTATTTTTATCGGCATAATCAACTAATATTTGGTATTCATTTTTGTTTATTAATTGTTTATTAATTGTTTACTAATAGTTTTACCAGAAACTGACTCTACGACTGCTCCGTTGTAAGTCACTACATATTGTTCATCACCGGAAATTCCCAATTCATTCAGGTAATTCGTAACTCCAGCAAGAGGTCTACCTGTACAGATCACTATCTTAATTCCCATTTTCAAAGCACGTCGAATGGCCACTTTACTAGATTCCAAAATCATTTTGTTGGAATCTAACAAAGTATTGTCCAAATCGAATGCAATCAATTTGATACTCATTTATTTCAAAACCTTCCTAATATAATTCATTACGCCGTTATTATCATTGTCATCTGTTTGATGATTGGCACTATAGATAACATCCTTGGTTGCATTCCCCATTGCTACACCATCACCAACGTACTTCAACATTTCTATATCATTGCCACCATCACCGAAAGCACACATTACTTCAGGTTTAATATCAAGTAGTTGACTTAGTTTGCTCAGCCCAGTTGCCTTATTTATTCCAGGCTTAATAATATCAATTGACCCATGACCACTTGAAACTGGAATGGCAATACCGTCCAGTGCTACCATCAATTCAACAACTAACTTGTCAGTTAACTCATCCGGACAACTAGAAGCAAATTTCAAGATTTCATCATCAACATCCTCAAAATGGGTAACCTTTTTTAATTTGAAATAGTATTGATGGATATCTTCAAATAATTCATCAGAAATTGTATCCAAAACATAAGCACTTTCTTTACCGCAAGCTACAAGTTCTAAGTCAGGTATCCGCTTCGCAATTTCAACCACATTTAAATAATTATTATAGGAAAAGCTAGATGACCAATACTCTTTGTCTTGATACATAATCAATGCGCCATTTTCTGAGATATAAATCGTTTCAGGATATTTTTTAAAAAAAGAACGCAATTGATAATACTGGTTCCCACTAGCAACGACAAACTTAATGTTATTAATATCCATTAGTTGATGTACTTCAGAAAATAACTCAGTATCGTATTTACCTCGGCTGTTTAGAAAAGTACCATCCATATCAGTAGCAATCAATTTTAAATGTGTCATATTCATCCTCTAATTTTCAAAATATTTTTCTTTTTCCAGTTCCCAAGTCTTATGATCTGACTCAGTTATTTCTCGTAAAACTCGGCAAGGATTACCAACTGCGATTACATTATCGGGAATATCTTTAGTCACGACTGATCCCGAACCGATTACCACATTGCTGCCGATAGTTACTCCGGGATTAATAATTACTCCAGCACCGATCCAGACATCATTTCCTATTGTAATTGGTTTTCCATATTCATACTGCTGATTTCTAATAACTGCATCGATAGGATGACCGGCCGTGTATAAACCTACGCGCGGACCAAACATAACATTGTTACCAATACTGATTGGAGCTATATCCAAAAATATACAGTCGTAATTGGCATAGAAATCCTCACCAATGGTCGTATTCACACCATAGTCAATATGAAACGGCGGTTCAAAATAAATATTCTTGCCAGTCTTACTAAATAGCTTCTTCAGTAGATCTTGACGTATATCGTTATCTTCTTCTGTCGTTTGATTGTACAATCGTGTAATATTCTTAGCACGATGTGACTCCTTGGCCAACTCCGGATCACTGGCAATATACAAGTCTCCAGCCAACATTTTCTCTTTTTGTGAACGCATAAAGTATTTACCCCTCAAATTTGTAAATCGGTTACATTTTAAATTCTATCATTCTTTAGCAAAGAAAAAACACTCACGAACGTGAGTGTTCTGTTAAATTATTCAACTATGCGATCAGGCATCATGCCTGTTAAGAAATCCCAAGTACCATTACTGATTTGATAAGTATCTTGATCAATTCTTGATAACTTGCGGTTGATCATATTTTCTTGTCCAGATAATACTTTACCTACAAAATGAGGATCTAATAGCATTTGACGACCCACACCAACTAATTCAGCATTTGCCAAAACCTCGTCAGCTTGTTGTTTGCCACGAACATCACCAATTCCAATCAATGGAATTCGACCATTGATACGATCATGAACATACTCAAGAATCGTCTTATCTTTGTAATCATCACTAACGGATACACGCTTGTAACTATTCTCTGATAAGTGCAAGTAATCTAATGGCTTCTCTGATAACTTATCCATCAAATACATCGTATCCGACATTCTAATACCAGGGTTCTCATACTCTTCAGGTGAAAATCTATATCCGACGATAAAGTTCTTGGCATCAGATTTATCGACAACATCCAATACGCCGTCTACGAGTTCATCAATAAAATGATAACGTTCCTCAAGACTGCCGCCCCACTCATCATCACGACGATTTGAATGTGGTGAGAAGAATTGCTGGATCAGATAAGTATTGGCACCGTGAAGTTCAACACCATCAAACCCGGCTTTGATTGCACGTTCAGTAGCCTTCTTAAAATTATCGATCACCTCAGTTACTTCCGAAGCTTCCATAGCACGTGGAGTTTCAGCACCAGGACGCTCCGCAGCAACAGCACTAGCTGATACTGGTTGAGTTCCATGCAAAACACCTGAATCAGTCATACGACCAGCATGAAAAATTTGAAGAATAGCTTTAGTCCCATTTTTCTTAATTCCAGCAGCCAATTTAGCAAGACCAGGTATAAACTTGTCATCGGCAACGCTAAGTTCACCATCCCAACCTTTACCATTATCTTGAACATTGGCAGCACCAGTAATGATAGCACCGACTTCTCCAGCACGTGAACTGTAATAATTTACCTCATCATTAGTAACAGTTCCATCGAAGAAGCTCATTTTAGTAGTCATTGGTGGCATAATAAAACGATTCTTCAATGTTAAACCACGTCTAAATGTTAATTCATCAGTAATTTTAGTCATTTTCATACCTTCTCCATTTTATAGTTGCATGCACATGCATATAATATATTAAAGAAAATCGTAATGCAAATATTGAGGTCTTTGTGGTTTGAGGGGTGTGGTGGTCTGCCGCTGAGGATGGTCAATAATTCCATCTGTCCTGGGACCGGCCTCAGTCTTCGTCTTCGGCCTCGCTTGGAAGCCTGTAGTCTTCCAAGTCGTCCAGTTTACTAATCGATAAATCGCTAAGTAAACTATCAGGACGGATTCCATTGTTGACCACCCTCAGCTAGATTGAATTAGTATTCTATTAGTTTTCTAATTAAGAATAATACTCCTTAAATTATTAGAAATAAAAAACCTTCTAGTTTCAAGTAATTTAAGGAAGTACTGATTCCTATTTTTCACGCTTTTAAAATGAAAATAGATAGTTCTCATACATAAAACATTACAGCACAGCATTATATGAAACCAAGAAAATTAGCTGGAGGTCAGCAGTAATGGAATCAGTAAGCGAAAGTGGTGTTAATGCGGTAGTTTCCCCGCATTTACAGCACGGACGTCTTTCTTGATTTGCGGTTTGTGCAAAGCAAGAAAGTGAGATCTTAGACCGACTTTTGGCTAAGATCGGTCCCGCAACTGATGGAATTACTGCTGGCCGGAAGCGGAATAGAAATCCAAATCTAAACCCCTCTATTCAAAGTATCAACCACCACCGGCTCATACTTCTTTAAAGTAATCTCACCCTTAGAAGCTAAATGAATATAAACACCGCGCTTATCTTGGTCACAAGTACTGCGCTCGATCACACCACAATCCTTAGCCTCAAGTCTAGAGATCAACCTCGACATTGCACTCTGACTCAATCCCACTAACTCTTGTAAATCTTGTAATCTTAATTTTTTACTATCCTTCTGATCTAAGAAATATAAAACATAAAATTCATTCAACGATAAAGTTCCGCCATTAGACGCTAATCCTTGGATCAATGAATTTTCAATTTGTTTCTGTTTGCGAACAAATTCAAACCAGCGTTCAATCGTATCATTCGTCATAACTACCACACTCCTGCTCTCAGAATTACATTATTATATTAAAAAAGCGCCACCGTCAAGTGACACCTCCTGAAATTATTAATCTTTAACCAATAGTGATATAAATGCTCCGGATAACAATGAGATAGCCATAAAAATAAAGGCATTCGCAAAATTGCCACCTGATTGTTGGACAATACTACCAATTAACATTGGTGCAATGAAACCACCCAAGGTTCCACCAGTACCAACAATTCCTGAAGCAGATCCAATGATCTCTTCTGGAAAAATCTTCTGTGGCCAAGATGCCGTCGCTGCAAAGGTCGAAACAATAAACATCCCACTGACGGCAACACTAATAATCGCTACGATAAGATTCTTGGCTAGAATCAAACCGATAATTCCAATTACCGCAATAATTGCACTACCAATAATGAATTGTTTCTGTTTACCAATAAGTACTCTCGTCAGAATAATACCAGTACCTAAGCTACCAATGATCTGCATAATAGCACTGACAGCCATAATTGCTCCCGCTTGAGCAACAGTCAGGTTAAATGTATGTGTCAAATAACTTGGCATCCATGACATTGCACCGTATGTAACAATATTCTCTAAGAGTAAGATTACAAAAATCAAAATCACGCTGCGATTCTTGATAGTTTGACTGAATGGCATTTTATCTTGAACTTTGACCTCAGTCTTTACTTCTTTTTCATCATTAGGCAACATGAATAGAACACAGAGAAATGCTACTAAGAATAAAGTTCCCAACATGTAATAACCGTATCTCCAGTTTGCAGAGATAACATTAGCACCCAACGTATAAGCTAGAATTCCACCAATACCAGTCGTCGTTAAAATACCTGATTGAGCGAGAACTCTCTTATGCGGCTCAAAATTTTCAGCGATTGCCTTTGAAGTAGAAGGTGGATAGCCTCCGTGACCTAATCCTGCTAGGAATCTAATTCCAATAAATAATGCCAAACTGCTGACGATACCAAAGAAATACGAAGTTACCGCAATACTTGCCAACGATATAAGTAAAATTCTTTTAGCACCGACTTTATCAGCTAACCAGCCACCTGGAATCTGCATACATGAATACGCTAAGAAGAACGCACTCATGATCAATCCCGTTTGCGTAGTTGAAAGGTTGAAGTCTTTTGCAATAGGAATTACAGCTGTTGAAATCATAGTCTTGTCCATATAGACCATCGTATAACCGATCATCAACGCTATAATTACTTTCATGTTATTCCCCGACATCTTCGGTTTAGTTGATTCTTTTCCCATAACGTCACCGCCCTTCAAACATTTTTTGATTAAAGAAAATCATGTTTAACTTATCTAAACACTGGTTTACTGTTACGATACAACACATCATCAACGCCTTCAAGAACATTGGCATATCTGGCCGCCGCAAAGAAATAATCCGATAAACGGTTGATAAATTTCAATACTTCACCATTGATCGATTCATCTTGCATCAATGCAACTATCTCACGTTCAGCTCGTCGAGTTACTGTTCTAGCAACGTGAAGATACGATGCAGCAACTGATCCACCTGGCAGGATAAACTTCTTAACTTGTGGGGCAGCCGCCATGTACTTATCGATTTTCTTTTCCAACCAATCAATAGTTTCGTCATTTTTAAAAATATATTCATGCTTAGCATCATCAGCTGGTGTGGCCAAATCAGTTCCACAGTCAAATAGTAACTGTTGGATCTCTTGTAATTCATCTTTTAATTCAGCCGTCTTGTCAGTCAAGCTGGCCGCAACTAAACCAACTAACGAGTTGAGTTCGTCCACTGTCCCATAAGCATCGATTCGCTTATCAGATTTGTACAAAACATCATTTCCAATAATCCGTGTCTGACCTTTATCACCTGTTCTTGTATAGATCCTCATTAGTTACTCCTTTGTAATAAATAAATTGTATTTTTCTTTGTAGTTATTGAATATTTTAATCCAACGTTTGCCGACTAACAATAACAAAACAGCAGTAAATATAGCGTGTATCAAATCAAAATAAAAACTGCCGGCAAGTGAAATGCCGACACTCTTCCATGTAATCGGACTTACAAAACCGATAATATAGTATATATCCATGATCCATCCCATAATGAAGCCTGATGCAAATCCCCATGATGTCAATATCCAACGAGGAATCGATCTACTCGACATCAAACCGGATATGAGGCCAATTATTCCTAAGGCAAACATCTGCCAAGGAGTCCAGGCACCTTGACCAAAATACATGTTAGACGTCAATGCGATAATCGTCCCCATCAAAAAACCCGTTTCCGGACCACTGACGATTGCCCCCATGATCAAGATAAATAGCTCTGGTTTGACCGATGGCAAAGCCGCAAATAAAACTCGCCCTCCTACTGCTAAAGCACATATAATAGCGATAAAAACAATTTCACGAGAATTTTTATGGGAATTTTCAAATTTCAAAAAATAAATTCCAATCGTCAATACTAATAATATGAATGAAAACAACAAATAGTTTTTGCTACCAAAAACTGCCATCAATATCAAAATCACAATTGATAGAGCAACTAACAAAGCTGATTTTTTACTCAAAAAGTCTCCTCCTCTAATTATTAATGAATAATAGTTCAATTTAAATAATCGATAAATCTTAGTTTTTTTTAAAATAACTCTTAAAAATGGTAATTCCCTTGTCAACTATGTATAATATTTGTAAACGATGACATTGCCAATTAAATGGCAATTATGTCGATTTTTAATATATTTTTATGCAATTATTTGCACAAAGGGGTGTATTTTATGCAAGATAGTTTAACTTTACAATTATTGGGTGAATTTATAGGGACATTGATCCTTATTTTACTCGGTGATGGTGTAGTTGCTGCTGTTACTTTGAAAAAATCAAAAGCTGAGGGTGCTGGTTGGATTGCCATTGCCCTAGGTTGGGGCCTTGCAGTAACACTTGGGGTTTACTGTTCAGGATTCTTAAGTCCAGCCCACCTTAATCCAGCCGTTACACTAGGAATGGCAATTGCCGGATTATTCCCATGGTCATCAGTTGTACCTTATATTATTGCTCAAACACTAGGTGGTATCGTTGGTGCCGCATTAGTATGGGTCAACTACTACCCACATTGGGAAGAAACAAAAGACCCTGATGCGATCCGTGGTGTATTCGCTACTGGACCAGCAATTCGTAATTACCCAATGAACTTTATCAGTGAATTCATTGGTACCTTCGTTCTAGTATTCGCATTGCTAGCATTCACACGTGGTAAATTTACTGACGGACTTAATCCAATGGTCGTTGGTGTACTGATCACATCGATCGGTTTCTCGCTTGGTGGTACAACAGGTTATGCTATTAACCCTGCCAGAGATTTGGGACCAAGAATCGCTCACCAGATCTTACCTATTGCTAACAAAGGAGACTCCGATTGGGCATACAGCTGGGTTCCTATCTTAGGACCTATGGCTGGTGGTGCCGTCGGTGCATTAATTTACTTATTGATTCCTTAAATTATTCCAAGTCAAAGCATCCGGGAAACTATCCCTGGATGCTTTATTTATTTCTGTCGTATAAAAAAATTTATCCCTAAAAAATTCCACTGGTCGCTTGAAATTACTGAGTTTGCCGTCAAACATCATTGATACATAATCAAAATTTGTCGCAAAGACTAAATCATGACTATTAGCAAATACTATTCCACCGGTATCGAGATAATCTTTTAACAATTCTTTCAACTTCAAGATCATATTTGGATCTAAACCTTTAGTCGGTTCATCTAAGAATAAAATTTCTGGTTCCTTGATCAATCCAATGATCAGGGCTAAGAATTCCTGCTGCCCTCCGCTCAAATCATATGGATTGGTATTTTTAAAACTCAATAGATCATACTGTTCCAAGATTAATTCTACTTGCTGCGTAGTGATTTGAGGGTCATGCTGTTTCAGCTGAAATTCAATCTCCCCAAAGACAGTATCTGTAACGAATAACAATGCCGGATTCTGTGGCAAGATAAATAATTTATCATAGATGTCACTATCTTTATTTTTTACAGTTTTACCATCCAAGATGATTTTTCCAGTTTGTTGTCGCAACTGTTGCGAAAGCACCCTGATCAAAGTCGACTTACCTACTCCATTTGCTCCTACTAAGCAATACGAGGCTCCCTGACACAACTCAAAATTAACTTTATCGAGAATTTTTTTAGATGTGAAATCAAATCTGAAGCTCAGATTTTTTACTGCCATTATTGTTTTTCGATCAGTTATATTCGTTGCATCACTTAAGTAATCTATTTTATCTTTGTTCTCAACTAAAAACTTACTAAATTGCTGATTATTTAATGGTAAGTTTGCTTCATTATCAAGAGATAATTCGAGATATGATCTATCGATCTGCGACAAATAATTTTTGTAAAAATCATCATCAAACATCGTTCTCAATCCCGCATCAACATTCTTGTCGATTAATATTGAACCGTCCTCAATAATTGCCAATCTATTCGCATAAAATGTGTTTCGCTCCAAGGAATGTTCTACTAAGATAATGGTTATATTCAATTCAGAATTGATTTTATGAATCATTTGAAGCAATTTTTCCGCTGCAATAGGATCCAATTGTGACGTTGGCTCATCCAGTAATAAAATATCCGGATTCGTAATTAGGGCTGCTGCAAGATTGATTAGCTGTTTTTGACCACCCGATAGTTCCTGTTCACGCAAATCTAATAAATCAATAATTCCAAAATAATTCGAGATTTCCGCAATTCTCATGTGACGCTTATCATCTGAGAATCCCATATTTTCCAATATAAAATTAAATTCATCTCGTGCACACTCAGTTATCATCTGATTATCAACAAATTGGGAGATATAGGCGATGTCTTGATCGTCTGTTTGACAATCCAAATTTCCATTAACAATGTCCCCCACTACGAGATCTGGCTTTAACTGCTTTAAAAGGGTACTTTTTCCACTACCAGTCTTACCAACTAATAGTAAAAAATCCCCTTTATTTATTTTCAAATCAACATTCTTCAACGAAAGTTTTTGGCTGTTGGCATATTTGAAGCTGTAATTTTTGAAACGTACCATTTCCACCATAAGTATTGAGACACTCCTATTAAAATTGGCATCAAAATCATAACTAAATTTATCGTCATAACGATAAAAATATTTTTATCAGTAAACATCTGTACATTTGCAGATCCCAAATCAACTTTTCCCACTTTAAAAAACAGCATGACAAAATTAAAAATGGTTACTAAGACACTGGTTAACAACAGAATATAATCAGAAACCGTACCATTAAAACGTTTGGTAATCTTTTGGCGATTACTGTACCCTTTGGTTATCAATACATCTGAAACATTCATAAAACTAGCCATAGCTTTATTTAAAATAATTTCGATCAAATCCATTTGACTAGTTAATTTGCTCTTACCAGAATTATCATTACTACGAAATTTATACAAGAAACCCGTCTCTTTAAATATCTCAATAATTTTAGGAATGAACTTGATCGTCAAAATAAAAACTATGGCGATACTGCGAAATCCCTTCGACATCAAATCAAAAATAGTCTTAACATTGGTAAACGCATCATAAATATAAAATGCTAATAATAAATTTACGAATGAGAATGCCAAAATACTAGCATTCATTAATGATTCAGTAGTAACTTTCAAAAAAGGAATTTGAAAAATAACGTTGGTTCCCCGTTGATTGACTAACAAATTAAATGCCATTGTTGTAACAAAAATAATTATTGAAAATTTGAAATAACCGGAAGATTTTTCTTTTTTAGCAAAAGATGCAACTAGTAGTAGAGAGATAAAAATTGTTAAAACTATTATTGGATCGTTAAAAAGCAGTGCAGAGATAATGATTGCTACCAAATAAAATATTATCGAGAAATTATTCGTAGCTTGTTGAAAACCAGAATAAATTTTTTTCAATCCTCAATTACCTCCCATCTACTAATCTAGTACATTTAAGAATAACACAATTCAAAAGTATAATTATTCACATAGAATCCTTATATATTGATAAACAAATTATCTGATATAATTAGAAATCGTTGAACAAATTTTATTCACGAGGGAGTATTCATTATGAAGAAAAGAATCACTGTTTTACTGATGTCATTGTTATTATTAGTCGGTGTCATCGCACCCGCTGCCACAACAACCGCTGATGCCAAGACTAATAATATTAAGGTTACTTATGTTTTGAAGAAGAACAAGAAACGAATTGCTAAGAAGACTGTTACTTTAAAGAAAAACGCTTCTGTTATGACTGGTGTTAAAAAAGCTTGGACTGTTAAAGAGAAGAGTGGCTTTATCACTGCCATCGATGGTAAGAAACAAAATGACAAGAAAAAAATGTATTGGACATTTACTGTTAACGGCAAGAAAGTTAACGTTGCTGCCAACAAGAAGAAGCTAAAGAACAAAGACAAAGTGACATTTACACTTGCTAAATACAATGGTTAGTTTGTTGTTCTATTGCCGCTGATGGTGGACAGCAATTCTACATTTTGCAAAAGAAAAACCGTATATCACGACAAAGGGATAAAATAATCCAAATTGCCGTGATATACGGTTTTTTTGTGTAATAACTAAAAACGATCCTAACTATGTGGCAAAACATTAATAATATAAAGTAACAACGCAAAGACAAAGAACAAACCATACATAATACCATTAACTTCTTTTCTTCTACCTGCTGCCATCATTGTCAATGGATAAGCTAAGAATCCAAAGGCAATACCATAAGTAATGTTATAAGTAAGTGGCATTGCTAGTACCGTTAAGAAAGCTGGCAAAGCAATTTCGAATTTTTCCCAATGAATCCCCTTCATTGATTGAGCCATCAAAGCACCGACGATGATCAAAACTGGTGCCGTAACGTTTGAAGTAACAACCGTCAATAATGGTGAGAAGAACATCGAAATAGCGAAGAATACCCCAACTACAACTGAAGTCAAGCCAGTTCTACCACCGACGGCGATACCGGCACTTGATTCAACGTATGCTGTTGGAGGAGTCGTACCAAAGACCGCTCCACTGACCATAGAAATTGAATCGGCCATCAAAGCACGACCAATTCTAGGCATCTTACCATTTTTCATAATACTTGCTTGTTCAGCTAAACCGATCAAGGTTCCTGCTGTATCGAAGAATGCTACTAATAGGAAAATAATTACAACCGCCCACATTTGTGGTTGATTGATAATTTCTCCAACGTGTGAAATACCAACACCAAATGTTGGTTTCAAACTAGGAATACCGGAAACAATGTGCTTAGGCATTGGAATTAATCCTGTAATTAAACCAGCAATTGTTGTAAATACCATTCCAATAAAGATGGCACCGGGAACTTTTCGACACATAAGTCCAGCAGTAACGATCAAACCGGCGATCGTCAATAATGTTGTTGGATTAGTAAAAGAACCAATCTCAACTAATGATGATTTGCTGGCTTCGATCAAGCCACCACCCTGTAATCCAACAAAGGCAATGAATAGACCTAATCCCGCTGAAACCGCTAGTTTCAAATCCTGCGGAATGGAATTAATAACTAGTTCACGTAACTTCAATAATGAAACAATTAAGAAAATAATACTAGCAACGAAAACACCTGCCATGGCAGTTTGCCAAGGAATACCCATGGCAATAACAACTGAATAACTGAAAAAGGCATTGTCACCCAGACCTGGTGCAATCGCAATCGGATAATTAGCTAGAATCCCCATCAAGACAGATCCAACAATCGCAGTCAAAGCCGTAGCAGTGAATAGTGAACCTTTATCCATCCCTGAATCCCCTAATACTTGCGGATTGACGAACAAAATATATGCCATCGATACAAATGTCGTTAAGCCCGCTAAAATCTCACGTCTAACAGTCGTGTTAGCTTCTTTGAGATGAAATAATCGTTCTAAAAAACTTAAATTCTTTCCATCGTTTAATGATTCCAATATAAACGCCCCTAATCAATACTTTTTTCACGAACTTATATAGTATTACAAAGTTTAATTATTTTTTCAATACAAATAGAAACATTTTTTTGAATAATTTATTTATAGTTCGTGTTTTGATAGGATTTTTTATTTATTATCGCTTTATTTTAAATTCAATCCACATTACATTGATAATTACAACCGTCAGATGATTTTTTTTGATCAAATAAGTTCATAATTATTTTTATGTGTAACAGCAAAACACGAACAAATCATTTTATTGAAAAATATATTTATATTTTAATTTCTGAAAATAAATATATTAGTTCTAACTCTATCTCATTTGGTGTACTGTTTAGATATAAGCATCTTTATATTTACTTGATTAGGAGATTTATAAAGCAATGGGCATAACTAGAAAGAAAAAAATTATCTACGTATTATCGATAGTTTTATCAGTGATTTATTTGTTATGGCGTGTATTCTTCACCATCCCTTGGCATGCCCATATTTTCACGCTTATTTTCGCACTGATGCTTGTTGGTAGTGAATTGATTTCTAACTTTACAGCCTTCGTTATTATTATCTTTCGAATGATGGAAGCTAAACGAGGAACTAGTTTGAAAATACCTGCCTTTGATCTCACTAGACCGATACCCGATATCGACATCCTAATAGTTACCCATAATGAGGATGTAAAATTACTGAGAAAAACCGTCAACGCTGCGACTTTCATGAAATATCCTGATAAGAAAAAAGTTCACATCGTTATTTGTGATGACGGCTGCCGTTCTGAAGTTGCTGACCTAGCGTCGGAATATCATGTTGGATATATTCAAATGGAAAACAACAAAAAAGCCAAAGCCGGTAATATCAACCATGCTTTGGAACAACTGCATTCGCCATTATTTGCCATATTTGATACTGATATGATTCCTTTCTCTAACTTCCTATATAGTAGCGTCCCCTTCTTCACTAAAAATTTTGCTGATTTGGAGAATGATCCTGACCATACCAAAGCACTGGGATTTGTACAGACGCCGCAGAGTTTTTATAATGCTGATATTTTTCAATTTAATTTATTTGCCGAGAACTATGTTGCTAATGAGCAAGACTTCTTCTCACGTGATATTAACGTCTTAAATGGCTACAACCAGACTGCCTTATTCACTGGTTCTAATGCAGTCTTCTTGAGAAAAGCGGTTGATGAAGTTGGCGAGTTCCCAACTGATACGATCACTGAGGATTTCGAATTAGGTACTGAAATAAATATGCAAGGTTACATCAGCCTTGCGACGACCCAACCAGTTTCAAGCGGTGTTACTCCGATCGACATTAAAGGTGTCATCAAGCAAAGGACTCGCTGGGCTCGTGGTGTCGTTCAGAGTTGCCGCAATTTGCACATCTTCACCAATCCGAACTTATCCATGACTAATCGTATTATTCTGATCAATACCTACTTGTACTGGTGGACCTTTACTCGTCGGTTGATCTATATCATTGCTCCCTTGCTCTATGCCATCTTCAAAGTTCAAGTCGTTAATGCTAACTTCTGGATTTTGATGATCGTTTGGGCACCTGGTTACTTCCTATTACACTATGTTCTTGGTGACGCCTCCAGCAAAATCAGAAATGAGCGTTGGGGTGAGATCCAAGAGACCTTCTTCGCCCCGTACTTATTCATTCCAGTTTTCTTGGAAACAATCGGTATCCGTGCTAAAAAGTTCAAGGTCACAGAAAAAAATGTCACTTTTTCACTCAAAGACAGATTGTATATTCTGCCATATTTATTTTTATGGACGCTGACTTTATACGCCATTATCAAGTTCAATTATGGCAAATGGGGTTCAGAAATAATCGTCGGTAGTGTCATTACGTTTTGGCTAGTTACCCACTTCATCAACTTGAGTTTTTGTTTATTTGTCTCTATGAAACGTAATATTTATCGCAAGAGTGAACGTTTCGCTAGAGAGGCTATTGGCAAAATCAATATTCCTAATACTAATAAATGGGCAAGCTTTAAAACCAAAGATGTCTCAGAAGGTGGTTTCTCATTTTTGTTCGATGATCCAAAAATAAAACTTAGTCCAAATCAGCATTTTACAGGAATCATCTATCATGAAGATACGCCAATAGAGTTTCAAAGCCGCGTCGTTCGTGTAATTGAGGATGAACCAGTTTGGTACGCCGTCACGATTCAAGTGAAGTCGGTCAAGAATCAAAATCATTATATTGAATTGATCCATGATGGGGACAATTCCTTATTACCTAAGGCTCAAGATAATTGGATCACACCTTTGGACGAGCTTCATTTGAATTTTGTCACACATCTGCGAAATATTGAACGTTCCTTAATGCGCTTAATGCGCAATTAATTATTAGATTGTGAGTGATCCAAATTGTCGATTTTCGGTTTATTAATTTTTTCAATAGCACAACTTGGTTACGGTGGCTTGGTACGTGAATTCGGTATAAACAAGCATTTGTCGTGGATCACTTCAATGATCATTCAGACATTGCTGTTATACACACTAGCAATGCTTGGCTATTTAAAAATCGGTCTAAGTGCCGTGGTAATTACCGGCTGTGTAATTGAAGCAGTAAGAATTATATTAGCTTTTTTTCATAAAGGAAAAATAAAACTTGAGGGTATGCATTATTTTGACTTTTGGATGTTGAGTATTGGTCTGATACTTGCCCATACGTTATTTCATAGTACTCTGCTACACTATGACAATTATTCTCACTGGGCAATTATCGTGAAATATTTGTTATATCAAGGTCACTTGCCGATTGCTTCTGATTCGATCATTTCATTTACTTCTTACCCTCCAGCAACTGCACTATTCATTACGCAATTCGTTAAATGGGTCGGTTTCAATGATGGAACCATGCTGCTAGGACAGTTCATGCTGATCTGGGCTAGTTTCTACGCTATCTTCTCAGTTTTAAGAGATCGGACTCGGGCTTTAAATGCCTTCATACTCTGCTTCATGATCTCCATTACCAACGTCTTCAATATTGCTATTCGAATGAACAACTTACTAGTAGATTTTGTCTTACCAGTGGTGACTGCAGCTGCAATTGCCGGTATTTACACTTATCGAAAAAAGTTCAAGACTGCCTGTTTTTTGGCAATTATATTCAGTGCCGAATTATTGTTGATCAAAAACTCCGGAACAATGTACGTCGTCATGATCGGTTGCTACCTCTGGTATACCTTGATGAAAAATGCTAAGGGAATTTTATTAAAACGTTGCAGCATTAGTACGATAATGACAGCAATAAGTATGACATTAGGCTACTTGCCCTTTTATTGGTGGGATCAGCACGTCAAAGCTACTTTCTCAGCGGTTTCCAAGCATCAAATCAGTACACAAGCTTATAAGAGCCAATTGTCTAGCGAAGGATCAACAGTGATCATCAAGATTGGTCACAAGTTCTTGCACCAAATACTTAGTTTGAATTCTTTGTCCACTAAAGGTGTAATTCTGATCAACGTGGGATTGATTGTTGCCTGGCTAATTACACGGATCTTCTTGGACAAAAAGAACAATCTCTTCGCCACACTGATTGCCCTTGATCTAAGTTTCATCGCCTACTACATCAGCGTCTTTGCAATGTATATCGTCTCAATGCCTTATGCAGAAGCCATTCAATTGGATGGATCGGAGCGTTACCTATCAAGTATGGTCATTCTGAATCTGCTGCTAGGCTCGATGTCACTCGTGGTAGCAATGGATAAAGCATATTACGAGCAGAATATTTCCAAACGTTCTTTACGTTCATTCAGTTCGATCATCACCAAGAACATGTACCAAATCAGTGCTTTAGTTTTGATGATTTTTTCAATTATCATGATGTTCTCAGAAATAAACGGAATCGAGTATAACGATACGTTGGGTAAAGAGCTATTGCCGGTTCAATTGGAAAAGATGGCGCCACAAATAACTAAGATGAATAAAACTAAAATTCTATTGGTTGACCCGCACCCAGTTGATGTAGGTGATTATTACACCGGGTACGTTGGCAGATACTACTTCTTCTCCACCAAAGTCATTGGACAAGAAAACTTCACCATGTCACAGCAACAATTCAAGACAACTTTGAATGCTTATCAATACGTCGTAATTCCTGAATGGCATCGAACCTTCACCGTTATGACGGAAAAGGTTTATCACCAACATCTAAAAACAGGCATATTCAAAGTTACTAAGAACAAACTTATTCGCGTTAAAAATATTAAACCAACTAATTAACTTACATATTCGAGGGGGAATGATGTATGACAAAAATTAGTGTATTGATTCCGGCACTTAATCCGGATGACAAATTAATTGCTCTGATCAACCAACTGAAAGAATCGACTTTCTTTGAGGATGAGATAATAAATATCGTAATCGTTGATGATGGTAGTGATACTGATCATCAACATATCTTTGAACAATTACTGGAATTGAAAATCAAGAATCTACACATTTTGCATCATGATGTAAATCGTGGAAAAGGTGCTGCACTCAAAACTGGCTTCAAATACATTATGAAAAATTTCCCAGAAGTATCTGGTATTGCAACAATGGATTCCGACGGCCAACATACTGTGAAGGCATTGGAACACTGTATTGAAAAGTTCAATCTCGATTCGAGTAAATTGGTTTTGGGCGTTCGTAAATTTACCGAAGACATCCCTTTGAGAAGTAGCTTCGGTAATATTCTTACCAGTAGATTAGTCAAATTACTGACCCATCAAAATATTTCGGATACACAAACTGGACTGCGTATCATCCCTATAAGTTATGTAAAAAATGCCGTTAACTTCCCTGGTGATCGTTTCGAATACGAATTTGACATGCTCTTAGAAGCACACAAATACGATATTGAAGTAGTTGAGCAACCGATTCCTACGATTTATCTAGACGGCAACAAGTCCTCACATTTCCGAGTTATTCGTGATTCAATCGCTATTTACTCTAGATTTTTAAAATTTGCAACCAGCGGTCTAATTTCTTTTTTCATCGATATAACGCTCTTTTCAGTCGTCATATCTATCATTGGAAATCATATTCTCAACAGTATTTTAATTGCGACGGTCGTATCCAGAGTACTATCCTCTATTGCTAATTACTTGATCAATCATCATTTAGTCTTCAATCATGCTGGCAATCAAACGATGATCAAATACGGTACGCTGTTCATCGTGCAGATGTTTGCTTCTGGTTATCTGACTAATTTTGTTACCTGGTTATTACCTAACAGTTCTAGTCAGATAGTTCCAACAATTGCCAAAATGATGGTAGATTTCATGTTGTTCATTATCAGCTATCAAATCCAACGTGATTTTATCTTTAAGGATACTGTGCATGTTAATTAGTATGCTGAATGGATGATGAATGGATGATGAATGGATGATGAATGGATGATGAATGGATGATGAATGGATGCCGCTGAGGGTGGTCAACAATTCCATCTGCCGAAGGACCGGCTTAAGTCTTCGTCTTAAGCCTCGCTTTGAAGCCTGTAGTCTTCAAAGTCGCCCAGTGTACTAAGCGATAAATCGCTAAGTACACTATTACGGCGAATTCCATTGTTGACCATCCTCAGCTAGGTACTTCTCCTAAACTAAATTAATATCTTCTAGATTGAAAAGCGATAGTTAAATCATTTTTAATTACTAACAAAAAAGACAGTATATCACGGCAATTGTCGTCATACACTGTCTTTTTGTAATCAATATATATTTGCTGGAGGTCAGCAGTAATGGAATCCGTGGCGATTGTGCTGTTAATGTGGGCGATTTTTCCACATTTACAGCACGGACGTCTTTCTTGATTTGCGGTTTATGCAAAGCAAGAAAGCGAGATCTTAGACCGCCTTTTGGCTAAGATCGGTCCCGCTACCGATGGAATTACTGCTGACCGGAAGCGGACCACACCTCACACTACTTATTCTCAGTAATCTTAATAGTTCCATCTACCAAGTCTGCCTTTAGATTTTTAACATCCAAATTATCCAAGTAGAATTCAGCGACCTTGTCTCTGATTTGTTGTTCGATAACCCGACGAAGTGGTCTTGCACCCATAGCTTCATCGTAGCCTTCATCGATCAACCATTCCTTAGCTTCAGGTGTTACTTCAAGAGTAATACCTTTCTTTGCCAAGTTCTTATTAACATCGTTCAACAATAGATCGACGATTTGATTTAAGTCATCTTTTGATAGATGAGTAAATTCAACGATACCATTGAATCTATTCAAGAACTCGGGACGGAAGTATGGTGCTAACTTGTCCATTAGTTTTTCGTCTTTAGTTGCCTTGTCACCGAAGCCGGCGTTTGAAGTTGCGATAATGATCGTATTCTTGAAGTCAACAACATTACCTTGTCCATCAGTCAAACGACCGTCATCCATAACTTGCAATAGTAAAGTTAAAACTTGTGGATTTGCCTTTTCGATTTCATCAAGTAGAACAATTGAATAAGGATTACGTCTTACACGTTCTGTCAATGTATTACCGTTATCCTCATAGCCAACATATCCAGCGGATGTACCGATCAACTTAGAAACAGCTGTTAAGTCTGAATATTCACTCATATCCAAACGTACGATAGCATCCTTACTACCAAACATATCACTGGCTAGTTGCTTTACTAATTCAGTCTTACCAACACCAGTTGGACCAACAAATAAGAAGCTACCAATTGGACGGTTGCCTTCATCAAATCCAGCACGATTACGACGTATAGCACGAACAACCATATCAACGGCTTCATCTTGGCCAATTACATGTCCCTTAAGACGTTTGCCCATGTCCTTTAATCTTTCGATGTCACTAGCACCCATTTGTGATACTGGAACACCGGTCAATCTCTGGACGGATTCAGCAATGTCATTAACAGTAGCGATCGGTTCAGCTTCACTGCCCTTATCATTGTTCAACTTAGTATTTAAGTCTTCGATCTTCTTCTTCAAATCAGCAGCTTTTTCAAAGTCTTCTTTTTGAGCAGCGGCGTCTTTTTGAACTTCAGCTTCTTTTAAGGATTTCTCCAGACTGACTTTGTCAGTTACTGGATTCTTAGCTGCCAAGTGAGCGGCAGTCATATCGATCAAGTCGATTGCCTTATCTGGAAGTGATCTCTGTGGAATGTATTGAACTGAATAATCCACAGCAGCCTTCAAAACATCATCAGGCAACTTAACATTATGATGATCTTCATAAGCCTTACGCAATCCTTTCAAGATAGCTACGGTAGCGTCCTTACTTGGTTCGTTGATAGTTACATCATTGAATCTTCTTGCTAAAGCAGCATCCTTCATGATTGTATTACGATATTCATCTTGTGTTGTTGCACCGATAATTGAAATCTCGCCACGACTCAATGCTGGTTTGATAATATCTGACAATCCCTTACTACCAGCATCGCCACCAGCAGCACCTGTTCCGATGATTTGATGGATCTCATCAAAGAATAAGACTACATTTCCCGCTTTCTTAACTTCTTTGAGTAAGTTTTGGATATTCTCTTCAAAGGAACCACGATATTGAGTACCGGCTTCAAGTGAAGATATATCAACTGAGATGATCTGCTTATCTTTAATTGCGGCTGGAACATCGCCCTTAACGATTGCTTGTGCCAAACCTTCAACAACCGCTGTCTTACCGACACCAGCGTCACCAACTAAGATCGGGTTGTTTTTAGTACGACGACTCAAGATCTCAGCTGTTTCTTGAATTTCTTTATCACGCCCAATAACGGGGTCAAGTAAACCGTCACGAGCTTCTTGTGTTAAATTACGTCCTAATTTGTCTAGTAGTTTGCCATTATTTCCAGAACTAGCTTGTTGCTCTTGTTCTACTGGTATTTGCTTGCCAGCTGTACGCATCTCTTGATATCTAGCTAATTCCTCGGGTGTTAATTCATGACCATTGACATAGTACTTAGTGCCATTGCCATTGTTGCTCTCACCCATTAATCTGTTAAAAATATCGTCCATATCGTTATTTGAAAATAAATCGTCATCCCAAAATGATCTTGCCATAAAATATTACCTCCTCATTTTAGATAATGTAATTCCAAGTCACGTAGAACACGCCACATCTCAATATCTTGCGCTTTCGCTAATGCTTCAATATCACGCAAATTAAGCGGCGTTGCGGAAGATTGTTCTTTATTAAAGGATTTGTGCAGCGTTGTATACCCATAGCCACTCTTCTTGGCTATGAAGTATATCGTTAAATGCTTGTCCTCTAAATAAGTCTTAATATCTATTTCCATATCTCCAACCTCCACAAATACATTATAGCACATCTGTGATATAGCACAAATGTGAAGCATCACAGATGTGTCATATTTTGTAATAATTATACTTTCAGATCGTTATTTTGGTAAACTGGAGATAGAGACCTCGAGGTGATTTTATGAAAGAACTACTCAAATCTTTAGACAGATTAAATAAGATTTATGAACAGTTTGACCTGTTGAACTTTCGAGCACATAAGGCCATGCCATTGACCTTCAACAAAAAAGACAGTAAAGAACTATTGCGCCAAAATAAACGAATGTACTTCAGTTATTCATACTTAAATAAAGAAAAAACTAGACTTACCAATTTGATACTGTCTCAGACAGTCAATCTAAAAGATCCACTTTTTAAACAAAAAAGAATGCTGCATCCTGAACTTATCGACAAAGCATTAAAACTAAAAAATATTGACGAAACTCATACCAAAGAAATGGAAGACATCCCGAATCGTAATCGAAAGATCAACAAATTGAAACGTCTCATTGCTATGATTCAGGATGAAAATATCGGTTTATGCCGTGGTTACTTGACCCAAATGAAAGTCTTAATCTACCAAAATAAAGCCCATATTTTTGAAGCAAGAGCTCAAAAATACCAACCACAAGAATTATTGGCAGATCTAGACTTCAGAACTAGGATCATGCAATTCGATTATGATCGATATATGTTTGAAGAATTCACTCCTGAGAGTTTCTTAGACTATTTGATTTTTGAAAAGGTACAACGACACGCTACTTACATTCGTTCGTACGATGCTAGAGTTCTCATTCCCGAGGCTGCCGACTGTGGCTTCTCAGGAATTGCTTATGAGATCGAAGTTGACGGTATCCGCGAATGTTACGTTACCTTCAAGGGTACCGAAGCCGACATGGATTATACTGAACGCTCCCGCCGTAAGCGACTCGACAAGTTTCTGATCGAAGGATACAAAGATTGGAATTACAACGTCAACGCCATCCTGATTGGTAATGACACTGAGAATCGTCAAATGCTAGTCGCCAGAGATTTCATCCATTATCTGCAAAGCAACATTCAAAATAATTGTGCCCTGTACGGCTTAGGACACTCTCTAGGCGGGCATTTTGTTCAGACCTTACAACTTACTGACGACTGCTTCAGTGCCGGTTATACGCTCAATTCTGCCCCAGTAAACCTTAAACAAGTTCAACTGATCGAACCAGATTTGTTTGACGAAGCTACTTGGAACAAGTTATTTCAATTGACTAGTGACAAAACTAATAGCAATATCCGCAATCAAGATGTTCAAAAGTTATTACCACGACTTTATCCAGAAATAATCAATCAAAGTTTCGAACAGGACTTAACTCAAGTTTTCTACGAGATTCCTTATACCATTTGGATCGGACAAAAGTGGGAATACAATCTGAGCAATTGGAAGTACCCTTTCCAAAGCCACTTGGCTTCATACTTGAATGCGGGAGAGATCCACTCATACCAGCACTTTTTTGAACAATTATTTGCCTATCTACAAGATTCAGAAACTGGTGCTCAATTGATGCGCAACTCGCTAGGCTTCATTCGCGCACGCGTTAAAATTTTGCATGACGACATTGATAAGCCTGAAACAACTGAGTTCTTTTATGCTTACTCCAATTACCTGTTCAAATCTGGCATTTTCTTGGACCGCCCACAAAAAGTAACAGAAGATTTCAGCAAGTCACAACCAACAATGTGGAAATCGTCTCGTCGAGAATGGCCATTTTTAAAGAGTTTGAATATGGATATGTTGGAATTATCAGTGTACTTCCATATCATCAATGGCGTTAAATACTTCTTAAGTCGTAAACCAAACAAAATTGTATAGCAAAAGAGCCCATCAAATTTGATGAGCTCTTTTTATTTAAGCAACGGTTATCTGCATCCGACCGTTGCGCTTTGAATGATACAGATTTTGATCGACACGATTGTAAAAATCGATCGGCGACTTATCATCCTCAATTGCTTCAGAAACACCTACTGAAACAGAAATTTTAATTTCTTGTCCGCCAGTCTTAACTGACAGATGATTAATTGCCTCAAAGATTTGATAAATAATCGTTTCGGTTTCTTTGATTTTATAATTGGGAAATATAATATTGAATTCTTCCCCGCCAGTACGATAAAACTTAACATTTTGGTCATTCTCGTCAATTACAGTCTGAACTACCATGGATACATGTTGCAAAACCGCATCCCCAGCAAGGTGACCATAAGTATCATTAACGCGCTTGAAATGATCGATGTCGAACATCATCATCGAGAGAGGTTCACTGTCTTCTGAATATTGCTCAAATAAGTATTTGATCTCATTAGTATAAGCTGTGAAGTTTTCGGTCTTAGTCAAAGTATCGTGACTAGCCAAATTAGCTAGTCTCAACCTTAACGCACTATCGTGAGACAGCATCGTTATATACGCATACAGCAAAATTTCAAATATAACTAAATAGATCCACTCCTCCGCAAAAGTGCTCCACGGAAAGGCAAACTTCCACTTCATCCAAATCCAAAGCATACCGCCAAACGGAATACCAACTAATAAGTAGCTAGTCAGTGAATACTTCCGATTGCGGAATTTTACTCGAACAATATTCATAACCCAGAAGAATGTTATCAGCGTTATTGCATGTCCCCAAGATTGCCAATATCCGATCGATTGATCGAAAACCATATAAACAAGTATGATTGGAAAGAAAAAATAGTATGGAATGTGAATATTCAAAAAATACGCACAAAAAATTATTGCTATTAACTGAAAATTCATAAACTCCCAAGCATTGCTTTGCCCAACAACTGAATATTGAATACCGAAGACAAATATCAGCATGTAGATCACGCCGTAACAATTCCGAACCAGATCTTCATCAATCTTCAAATGTCGTGAACGTATCCACGTAGCTAACCAATTAAAAGTTACCCAGTAAAGTGTAATAACACCTAAGACAAAGAATACACTCGTAATAAATGGTGAAATTAGCCATTGTGACCAGGTCATCGATGCACCTTCTCCAAGATAAATAATTATATATGATTTTATATACATGATATATATTAATATAATTATTGGATTAATAAAAGTTTTGATTATTTCGATAAAAAAGAAGCCATCTCTGACTTCTTACTTAGAAATTAATTTTATAAACAAGTGAACTTGTGCAATTGTGGCTTCTTTTACATCAAGCCCAATTGTCTTTTTATTTTTGATCAACAACTCTTCATAGATTGACCGTTGTAATATGGCAATTATTAAGTCAGCCAAGGTCGAAACATCATCTGCGGATATTCGAATTTGACTTTTGATTGTATCAATACTAGTCATCAATAACTGTTTGATACGTGTTAATACTTGTGATATCCACTTGGACTGTTCATTAGATAGGATGGCACGTTCACGGATCGTAATCATGAATGCCCGATAACCATCCTCATCTGAGAAGATCTCACAAATACTGTCATAAATATCCATAATTTGTTGTTCCAAATCAGCCAAACTTTCCACTTTGATGGTTACTTGAGAAATACTCTTTTCACGATGGACCATCCCTTTTTCAACGATCATATCCAAGATTTGTTTTTTTCCATCGGGGAAATAATAATACAAAGAACCGTCAGAAATTCCAACGGTTCGGTTTATTTCTCGAGTGGTCGTTGCTTCAAAGCCTTTTTCGGCAAATAGATCTTGAGCGGCTTTTAATATTTTTTCTTTCTGAATGTCACTCTTCTTCACTATTTTCACTCCCTTAGGCTTCCGCGATAGTTTGGACAATTAAGTAAATGTTCAAAATTATCAAGACGATCGTTGCGAACCAAGCGCAATACTTGACCCACTTCTTATTCTTGAATTGTCCCATTATTTTTTCATCACTAGTGAAAAGAACTAATGGGATAATAGCGAACGGTAAGGCAACACTTAAGAATACTTGTGAAAATGTCAGTAGGTTTTCGATTTTGGCTTCATTATCATGATAATAAAAAGCAAAGATCAAAACTGGTGTAACTGACAAAAGTCTTGTTAACAAACGTTGTGCCCATAGTGGCATCTTTAATCTGATAAAACCTTCCATGATGATCTGACCAGACAAAGTACCAGTGATGGTCGAACTTTGACCAGATGACAACAAGGCAACAGCGAATAGCATACTTAGGATTGGACTAGCGATTGCTCCAACTACTTGCTTGTTACTCAAAGCATTGAACAGATCAACGAAACGTCCTAATTCACTGTTTGTACCATAGAACAATGCGGCACCTAAGATCAAAAGCAAACTGTTAACGATGAAAGCTAAGAATAATTGAATATTAGAATCAATTGTTGAGAACTTGATTGCCTTAGCAATATCCTTCTTATCTTCACGATTAACTTTTCTAGTTTGTGAAATTGATGAACCTAAGTACAAATCGTGAGGCATAACTGTAGCCCCAACGATACCAAGCGATAGATACAACATACCATTATTAGTAATGATACTGCTCTGTGGGAAATATCCATTGATAATTCCTGTCACACTTGGCTTAGCCAAGAATACTTCATATAAGAACACCAACAAAATAACTGAAACTAATGTTGCGACAATTGCTTCGATCTTACGAAATCCTAACTTCATAAGTAACAGTAAGATCAAAACATCGGCGGCTGTGATCAAAATACCAATTATCAACGGTATATTGAATAATAACTTAATAGCAATACCAGAACCAATGATCTCGGCAATATCAGTTGCCATGATTGCTAGTTCGGCAATGACCCAAAGAATCAATCCACCAGCCTTGGAAGTTCGTTCCCGAGTTAACTGAGCCAAATCTTTACCAGTAACAATACCTAACTTAGCTGCCATTGATTGTAACAGCATAGCAATCAAGCTTGAGATCAGTACGACTGACAAGAGTGTGTACTTGTACTGAGCACCACCGGCAATTGATGTGATCCAGTTACCAGGATCCATATAACCTACGGCGATCAAAATACCAGGACCTGTGTAAGTCATCAAAGTTCTCCAGAATCCAGCACCTTCCGGCACTTCGATACTGCCGTTGATTTCGTCCAAACTCTTATTATCCGCAGAGCTGGCACTTACAAACTTGCCACGTGTTGCGGCTGTTTCGTTTGTTTCTACTTCACCACTATCTTTCATAGTAGTACCTCTTTTCTATTGGTTTAGAAATTCGGCGATAGATTATCATTTATAACTTATGATGTTATCTCCGTATTTTTCATAGCTATTGAGCACACGATTAAGTCATACAGCACTTATAATTACATGAATATTGAATAATTTGAGCGTGCGCTCAATTGACCATTGATATAATATCATGATTTACAGAAAAAAACATGATTTTTTTGGAAAAACTAAAAATATTTCTGAATATTAAAAATAAATATTTATATTCAGGCAAAATTAAGAAGCAATCAGATCTCTAACCATCAGAGATCCAATTGCTTCTTTTTAAATGATTTTGGTGCGGCTAACTAATAGATATTATTCAACAATAACTTTCATGCCTTCCGGAACTGAAGTGTTGATCCACTTAGCATCAGGAATAGTTAATCTGACACAACCATGGCTTGAACGTTGTCCCAACTTGTGTGCTTCGCTTTCAACATACTTACCATCCTTATCAGTCGGAACTGAATGGAATAGATAAACTCCCCAATCCTTGAAGGAAGTCCAATAATTGGCACCTTCTTTAGATTCCGTATTGTAAAACGAGTCTCCTCGATTTTGAATGTGGAAGGTTCCCTTAGGTGTTGGCGAATCCTTTTCACCAGTGGCTGCCTTCATCGTATATAACGTATCTTTGCCATCTTTGATATACACTTTCTGATCAGCAATCGATACTTGGATATAAGCATCTGGATACTTACTTAAATCTGGATAATCTTTAGATTCAGATGGGTGCTTCCACTCATCTAAATCTTTCTTTGGACTTGGTTTAGCTTTAGCAGCCTTTTTAGTATTTTTAGATACCACTTTAGATGCTTTTTGATCTGCCTCTACTGATTGAGTTTTACTGTTATTAAGTGAAAACGCAAAAAAAACAATAGCGACCAAACCAACTATTGCAAGTACTGCTGTAATTAGTTTTTTATTCTTTATCATAAAATCCCCCGTGCTCTAATAGTAATACATCTGGTCTTATGGCACAACTGACTTTTTATTATTATAAATAAAGCAAAATAAAACTAATTTTAGACAAATATATTTATCGATTTATAAAAAAATAGTAGCTAAATTAGCTACTATCCCAATAGTATCCTATTCAAAAGTTACATCACTAGCTTTGACCCACTCATCTGTTGCGACACGATACATCGTTTCGCCATCAATTGATTTTGAAACCTTATCTGTCACGAACTCAGAATTCTTAGCTAAAGCTCGATTAGACTTTTCTCCGGTATCTTTATAGACTTGTGCTTGAACATTGGCCTTAACGACACCGTTTATCTTGTTATACAAAACAACATCATTGGCACTGACCCATTCGTCAGTTGCGACACGATAATACTTTGTCCCATCAAACTCGGCTGAACCATCATAAACCCAATCAGTTGTCTCTTTTAATGCACGATTCAATCTAATCCCATTAGAGTCCAAGATGAACTTATTGGAATTTGATTCCGTTTGTAGAACTCCTGATTCTTTAGTATAGTCTCTTACATCACTAGATTTGATCCAATTGCCATCGGAAATTTCATAATAAGTTTCACCATCAACTACGTTCTTTTGAGTAACGTTGAATTTCGTTAACTTATTCAAGTTTTGATTTGATACTTTTTCACCATTTTGATTGTAGATTGGAATTGAATTTGATTTTTTGGTTATTAATGTTAGTTTATCGATACTTGAAATATCGGAATCGTCAGAAGAATCTGAATGATTCGATGACTTAGATGGTTTTGACGAATTAGAGGTTCCACTACCAGAATTATTATTAGTGTTAGGAGTATCCGGCCCCTTCAGCGTTACTTGAGCTGTAACGGGTAGCCAAGTAGTTGACCCATTATAAGTGACAGTATATGTTCCTGGTTTGGTCATCACCGGATGACTGATTTTTAACTTCCTTCCATTTACAATAAGCTCACTAAGATCATCCTTGGTCAAATTAGTAGTAGTTCCCGTAACATATTTACTATCAATTGCGGATTTTAAGGAGTTATCCAACAAATCATCTGTACCTGATTGAGAATGCCATTCGTCATAATTCAAAGTTATATTGTGTACATTATAGTGAGAAGTACGACTTTCATATATATATGGTTGATTAACGTAAATTGTCACTGGGACCGGGTCCGTCATGCCAGCAAATTTAATTCTCTCTTCAAAAGACGTTTCTAAAACTGAAGGAGAATCAGCTGTACTATTTTCGAGATAAGATGAATCCACTTTGATATCTGATGGATTGGTATGATCAATTCCTGGAGACAAAAAACCAGCATTTTCATTTGCAACTTGTGCACCTCTAACGTTAAACATGGTAGCAGAACTGTCCTTATACTTAGTTAAATCAAGTGAAGTACTTTGTCCATCTTTTAGAACGATAATATTATTATTTAATGTCTGCGTCCCTAATGTTACATTTTTTAAGCTTTTAAGCGATGTTATTGCTGAAAAATCATAAACGTTATTACCATCTATAGATAGTGTCTGTAAATTACTTAATCCAGATAAAGGACTCAAATTAGCTAACGAAATACGGTTCAAATTCAAGGATTCAAGCTTCGTTAGTCCAGAAAGTGGCGATATATCACTAACAGGGCTATCAGATAAATTTATCTTTTTCAGATTAGTTCCGTAATTCAAACCCGAAATATCGGTCAAAAAAATTGAATGATTAGAATCAAACTCAGTGAGTTGACCTATAGTTGAAGCAGTAACAGATTGGGGATCATCTGGTGATAATTGATTCCTTAAAGCATCTGATATACCACTATTACTCGTATCATCAGAATCATCAGCTTGAACAATGTTCATAGTAGGCGGATTGGCGGGAACATTCGATCCTACAATTACCATTCCTGCAGCTAAGCTCAAAGCTATTAGTGTTTTTCTTTTATTCATCATAAATATTCCCCCTCATTACTAATAACTACGCCTCCATTGTAGTTCTTGAAAAATATTTGGATTAAAAAAATAGTAGCCGTTTTGGCTACTATTTTTCACTTAAAAGTTACATCACTAGCTTTGACCCACTCATCAGTTGCGACACGATACATCGTTTCGCCATCGATTGACTTTGAAATTTTATCTGTCACGAACTCAGAGTTCTTAGCTAAAGCCCGATTAGATTTTTCTCCGGTATCTTTATAGACTTGCGCTTGAACATTGGCCTTAACAACACCGTTTATTTTGTTGTACAAAACAACATCATTGGCACTGACCCATTCGTCAGTTGCGACACGATAATACTTTGTCCCATCGAACTCGGCTGAACCATCATAAATCCAATCAGTTGTCTCTTTTAACGCACGATTCAATCTAATCCCATTACAGTTCAAGATGAACTTATTGGAATTTGATTCTGTTTGTAGGACACCTGATTCTTTAGTGTAGTCTCTTACATCACTAGCTTTGATCCAATTTCCATCGGAAATTTCATAATAAGTTTCACCATCAACTACGTTCTTTTGAGTAACGTTAAATTTCGTTAACTTATTCAAAGTCTGATCAGATATTTTCTCACCATTTTGATTGTAGATTGGAATTGAATCTGATTTTTTGGTTATTAATGTTAGTTTATCGATACTTGAAATATCGGAATCGTTAGAAAACTCTGAATGATTCGATGACTTAGATGGTTTTGAGGATTGAGGACCATGGACGTAAACATTAGCTGTAGCATAAACCGGATTACCCTCAGAGAAACAGTATGTTACATAATATTTCCCGGGAATCTTAGTATTAACATTACTATCTTTTACAAAGAGAATTGACCCATCCATCTTAAGAGCTTGTTCAATTTGATCATTTGCTGAGATACTTGATCCACCAATGTGAACCTCTTTGATACCCTTAGATTGCGCTGATACATCCCAGCTATCATTCTGATTCAAATTAATATCTTGTACGATTATTCCTGGTTTATTTTTTATATCATCAAAAGAAAAAAGTACAAAAACAGTAACGGGACATTCCTTACCATTAATTAAAATATCTTCCTTAATGCCAACAATCAAATTTGATGATGTTTTCTTAAAGTTTGAAACATCAACTTTTTCCGTATCAGGATTATATGTTGCTTTCAAATCACCAGGTGCTATGTCCTCTATTGTAATTTTAGGAGTGTCATCAGATTGAATATATTTACTAATATCAAATGAGAAGGAATCACCCTTGATATACATTTCGTTAGCATCAATATTTTGTACTCCTAGATTAACATCATTTAACTTTGAAAGATTCTTGGATTTCAATGAAGAAAAATCATATATCTCATTTCCATCAATATTTAAGGATTGCAAATTATTTAAATTCGAAACACCCGAAATATCTTTAAGTGCAGAGGTTCCTTTGACGCTTAATGTGGAAAGTGATTTTAAATTGGATAAATCATTTAAATTAGTAATGCGAGTCCCATCGAGATTCAAATAATTCAATTTACTCATATTCTTTAAGGCACTTACATCAGAAATACTACCAATATTTTCTCCTAAGTTTAGATATGTCAATTTATTGAGTTTGCTCAAATCATTGATATTTTTACTAATTCTAGCATATTCACTGAAGTATAAATTCAAACTTTGCAGATTTGTTAAATTTGATACTGGCGATATATCTTCAGACCCACAATAACTTAAATCCAATTTTTTTAAGTTTGTTAAATTTGATATCGGTGTCAAATCCAAATCGCCTGTATTTATCAAACTTATTGATTCCATTTGTGTTCCATAGTTAAGTCCAGATATATTCTTTAAATCACTAGAATCTTCTTTTGCTCCATGACTATAACTTTTCATATTTCTAATATAATCAGGCGTTACTGTATCAGGTGATGAAGGTAAAATACTCTTTTTTAAATCATTCGAAATGCCATTAGAATCAACAACACTTGAACCATCACCTACAATATCTGATGCATACACGTCTGATTTATTAACAAATATAACTAAAAATAATCCAAAAATGGCGCACATAAGATATAACCATTTTTTACGACTTATCATAAATATTCCCCCTCATTACTAATAACTACGCCTCCATTGTAGTTCTTGAAAAATATTTAGATTAAAAAAATAGTAGCCGTTTTGGCTACTATTTTTCACTTAAGAGTTACATCACTAGCTTTGACCCATTCATCAGTTGCGACACGATACATCGTTTCACCATCGATTGATTTTGAAACCTTATCTGTCACGAACTCAGAGTTCTTAGCTAAAGCCCGATTAGATTTTTCTCCAGTATCTTTATAGACTTGCGCTTGAACATTAGCCTTAACAACACCGTTTATTTTGTTGTACAAAACAACATCATTGGCACTGACCCATTCGTCAGTTGCGACACGATAATACTTTGTCCCATCGAACTCAGCTGAACCATTATACAACCAGCTGGTTGTCTTCTTTAATGCACGATTCAATCTCGTACCGTTAGAGTTCAAAATGAACTTATTAGAATCTGATTTTGTTTGTAGGACTCCTGATCCTTTAGTGTAGTCTCTTACATCACTAGCTTTGATCCAATTTCCATCAGAGATTTCATAATAAGTTTCACCATTAACTACGTTCTTTTGAGTAACGTTGAATTTCGTTAACCTATTCAAAGTCTGATCGGATATTTTCTCACCATTTTGATTATAGATTGGAATTAAGCCTGAACTTCTAGTGATCAACATTAGACTCTGAATACTGGAAATATCTGAATGATTGGAATTAGAACTATTTGTGGAGGAATGATGATTACCGGAAGAATTGCCACCGGAAGAACCATTGTCTGGTCCTTTAATTGTTACCGTAATAGTCGTTGTCTGTAATCCGGTTACAGAATAAGTTACTTGAATAGAACCAGGTTTACTAGTATCTATTTCACTCGGATCAATATCAAGGCCGGATTGCATTAATGAATCAATTAATTCTTGACTTTTAGGTATTTCTCTACCATCATAATAAAGTCCTTCAATAGCATCTCTAGGATTCCATTCTGCTCCAGACTCCAAGGTTACATCATGAGCAATTATTTTGGGAGCGAGATTCATATTCCGGTAGGTCATTGCTAAATTAACTGTCACTGGATAGTAATTTCCATTTATTGGTATGTTCTCATTAAAACTGATATTTAAATCAGATAATTGTTCTTCAATATTACTGATCTTAATATCAGACAAATCATGGTCATCCACAGTAGCGGAAGTTTGAGTTTCACCATTGTACATTCCTATTTTGGTTATTTTAATGTCTTTTGCATTCGGAGAAATGTACTTGCTCAAGTCAAATGAGAACGAATCAGAATTATCACTTTTTTCATCAAGTGTAATGTTCTGAGTTCCCAAAATCACATTATCATTTCCTTGTAAATCTTTTAGTGATGACAGCGAACTAAAGTCAACAATACCATCATTATCAAGATTTATTTTTTGTAATTTTGTCAAATTTTTTAAACCAGAAATATCACTCAATTTTTCATTGTATGATGCACTTAATGACGTTAAATTACTAAGATTGGATAGATCGTTCAGAGATGTTTCTTTGGCGTTATCTATATTCAAATCTTGTAAATTAGTCAGATTTTTTAGACCTGATAAATCACTTATAGATCCTATATTGTTCTCGTCCGATTCACCACCATTTCCCAAATTTAGTGTGGTTAAACCCGTTAAGTTCTTTAATACATTGACATCTTTAGATTGATAATTTCTAGTAAATGTTGAGTCTGAAAGATCAAGCTCTTTAAGATTAGTTAAATTTGAAATTGGGCTCAAATTTATAGTATTAGATTTTGATAAATTCATGCTTACTAAGCTAGTTGCATATTGTAAGCCTCTCAAATCGTAGAGCGATGTCGTTGGATCTCCTCTATATTCAAATTGAGTCATACTGCTTAAATAATTTTTATCAACAACCAACGATTTATCATAAAAATTAATTGCTTGTTTCAAATTATCTGAAATACCATCGGCATCAACAGAATTACTAATATTATCATTATCCATCGCATGAACCTCTGGCTGTGTAAATGAACTTGCTCCTAGTATTAATGCACCAGCCACTATGACTCCAGTTGCTATACTCGCTTTATTCATCAAATCATCCCTTTATAATAAAGATGTTTATACACTATTTGTCTATACACCTTTATTATAAGTCCATAAATATATAAATAAAATAGCTTTTTTTAAAATAAAAAAATAGCAGCCTTTCGGCTGCTATCAATCATCTAAATATTATAGACGTTCGTTTAATTCTTTACCAAGTTCTTCAAAGCCTGGTTTGCCAAGCAATGCGAACATGTTCTTCTTGTATGCTTCAACACCTGGTTGGTTGAATGGGTTGATACCATTCAAGTAACCTGAAATACCAACAGCAATTTCGAAGAAGTAGATCAAGTATCCTAATGTGTAGGCATTTTGTTCTGGAATGTGAACGCTCATTACAGGAACGCCACCGTCAGTATGAGCAAGTACAACACCTTCGTAAGCACGTTTGTTTACGTAGTCCATTGACTTACCTTCAAGATAACCTAAGCCATCAAGATCTTCCTTTTCACTAGGAATTTGCATTTCAAAACGAGGTTTGTCGATGACAACAACTGTTTCCATCAAGTTACGACGTCCTTCTTGGATATATTGACCTAATGAGTGAAGATCAGTTGAGAAGTTAGCTGATGATGGGTAGATACCCTTTTGATCTTTACCTTCTGATTCACCCATCAATTGCTTCCACCATTCACCGAAGTATTGTAGGTTTGGTTCGTAGTTTTCAAGCAATTCTGTTGTGTAACCTTTGCGGTATAAGATGTTTCTCAATGCAGCATACTTGTATGCATCATTCTTCGATAGATCAGCATCTGAGAAGTCTTCACGTGCTTTAGCAGCACCTTCCATCAACTTGTCAATGTCGATACCAGCAACGGCGATTGGTAACAAACCAACAGCTGTAAGAACTGAGAAACGACCACCGATGTCATCAGGAACAACGAATTCTTCGTAGCCTTCAGCATCTGATTCTGTCTTCAAAGCACCCTTAGCACGGTCAGTTGTAGCATAGATACGTTCCTTAGCACCCTTTTCACCGTACTTTTCAACCAACTTAGCCTTCAAAATACGGAAAGCAATTGAAGGTTCTGTTGTTGTACCAGATTTAGAAATAACGTTAATACTGAAGTCACGGTCGCCAATAACTTCAATAAGATCAGCAAGGTAGTTAGGAGAAATTGAGTTACCTGCAAAGTAAACTTCTGGAACATCCTTGTCGTTCTTAACGTTGTAGAATGATGAACTTAGAAAATCAACAGCAGCACGAGCACCTAAGTATGATCCACCGATACCGATTCCAACAAATACTTCTGAATCAGATTGGATCTTCTTAGCAGCTTTCTTAATACGGGCGAATTCATCCTTGTCGTAATCAACTGGTAAGTCGATGAAACCACGGAAGTCAGCACCGGCACCGGTACCCTTACGTAATTCTTCGTCAGCAGCAGTTACAAGGTTTTGCATCTCGCCTAGTTCATTTTCATGAACGAACTTGCTTAATTTTGAATCATCAAATTTAATATGTGTCATTTTTTCTCCTCCATTTATCCTAAAACTAGATTATCATTTTCATTGAAAATTTCAAATCTTTATGCGATTTTTCAGCCAATTTCCCACAAAATAAATAAAATATCCGATTGCGGTACCAATTGTATTCAAAATCACATCATCAATATCCGTTACACCGGTATTTAAAATGAATTGCAGACCCTCGATAGAGGTGGAAACTAAGGCACCGATCAAAACTACCTTAAAAAATTTCCGGTCTTTCTTGCCCAAAGCAGGAATAAAAAATCCCATTGGAACGAACCATACAATATTACCATATAAATTATAAAAGAAATCCACTAAAGACTTACCATTTAATAATTTAAACGTTTGTACCAGCGGAATCGTATTTATTTCTGAAAGCGACCGGTGGAAAAAGAACTTGAATTCCCACAAAAAATAGCCATCTCTAAAGACAGTCAACGCAAAAAGCAGGAACACGTAAAAGGCAAAGACAGTCACCCAAAACTCATGGGCAAAATTAGTCTTCTTATGTTTCCACTTAATCCAAATAAATCTTAATATAATGAAGAAAAGCGTATATAATATAGCTTTATCAGCAGCATAGAAAGATAGGCGAATCAACGGAAAATGATTAATTCTAGTGGCATACATATTAGATACATAATTATACAAAGGTCCTAAAAATATCATTTTTCTCATTCTTTCCCACTTTTTACTTAATACGTATTATACTAACAATTAAGTCTTTTATTTAAAATAATATAAATTTATTAAAGAAATTTTACAAACAAGGGATATTTTATGAACAAAATTAAATCATTTTTGAATAAACGCATCGGCTTCGTTAGCCTGTTGGTCTTTTTTTTGTGGCTAAAAACAGTTATTGCCTACTACGCTGAATTTTCGTTAGGATTAAATGATCCGTTACAACATTTTATTCTGATCATCAATCCTATCGCCACCGCAATCGTTTTGTTGAGTGTAGCGTTGTACATCAACAAGGCTATTGTATCCTACATTGTGATGGGTGTTATCTATGTTTTAGAAAATATTTTACTTTATGCAAACATCTTGTATTATCGTGAATTTTCAGATTTTATTTCGTTCAATACGATTGCTGGGGCTTCCAAAGTTACCAAGGGTTTGGGAACAAGTAGTGCCAGTTTGATGCAAGGTCACGATTTTTTATATTTTTTAGATTTTATCATTATTGTTGTTTTATTTACTAGTCATTTTATAAAAATAGATAAAACTAAAATACGTAAGTTGACAGCTTTTGCGACTACTATGCTTGGTGTATTTTTATTTTCACTCAACTTAATGTTAGCTGAGACAAATCGTCCACAATTATTAGGTCGAACTTTTGACAATAGTTACATCGTCAAGTACTTAGGATTCAATACTTTCTTAGGATACGATGCTATTAAATCTGCTCAAAACAACCAAGTTAGATCAACCGCCGTTGGTACTGACATGGACAACGTCTTAGACTATGTCAATCAACATTACGCCGCACCAAATAAGAGTTATTTTGGTAAAGCTAGAGGTAAAAACATTATTATCATCCATTTGGAAAGTTTCCAGCAATTTCTAATTGGCATGAAAGTCAATGATCAAGAAGTTACACCATTTTTGAACAGCTTATACAACGACAAGAACACAATGTCATTTAACAATTTCTTCCATGAAGTCGGTAGCGGTCGAACTAGTGACGCTGAGAACATGATGGAAACAAGTCTTTACGGATTACCAGAAGGATCCCTCTTTTCTAAACTAGGATCAGACAATACTTTCCAAGCAGCTCCGGCAATTCTTAAGCAAAAAGAAAACTACACTAGTGCCGTTTTCCACGGTAACGTTGGTAGTTTTTGGAACCGTGACGATGTCTATAAGAACATGGGATACGACTACTTCTTCGATTTGAATTACTTCAATCAAAGCGATGATTCTAGTATTGGTTATGGTATGAAGGACAAATTAATGCTGTCTGAAAGTGTTAAATACCTCGAACAATTGCAACAACCTTTCTATACCAAGTTCATCACTGTTACTAACCACACCCCATACGATCTTGGTGATGAAGATCAAGTACCTGACTTCCCTAAACCAGATACTGGTAATAGTGTGGTAGACAATTATTTTGTTACAGCTCATTACTTGGACAGTGCTCTAAAGGAATTCTTCACTTATCTGAAGGATAGCGGCATCTACGATAACTCCATGATCGTGCTTTATGGTGACCACTACGGCTTAAACGCCACTCAAGACAAAGTAGTGGCCCCAATGCTCGGCTACGATACTAACAACAGTGACTTCAATGAAGTACAAATGCAACGTGTTCCTTTCATGATTCACATGAAGGGATTAAAGGGTGGTATCAATAGCACCTACGGTGGCGAAATTGATGCCCTACCAACGATTCTTCACTTGGCTGGTGTCAATACTAAAGGCTACGTACAACTCGGTACAGACCTATTATCAAAGAAACACAGCGATATTGTGGCCTTCCGTGACAAAGAATTCATTACTACTAAGTACACAGTGATCCGCGGTAACGACGGTGATCACATTGTCTACGACAATAATACCGGTGCAGAAGTTAACCTTAATGACAACGAACAATTAGCCAAGACGGTTGATAAATGGCAAGAGGAAGTTAACCAGAAGCTGAAGATCTCTGATACGACTAATAATAAGAATCTCTTGAGATTCTATACGCCAACTGGCTTCACTCCGGTTGATCCATCTGAATACAGTTACCAAAATGAAATTCAAAGATTAGTCAAAACTCGTGATGAGTTGGGTCTTAAATCAACTAGTGTTTATTCCAAGAACAACGACAAGTCGACCACTCCGTTATACAATACTGACGCTCCGGAATTGAATGGGGATAGAACCTATATCGACAGTTGGTCTAGTGTTTTGAAAGGAACAAATGACAACGAGTAGTTTTTTGGTTTGTTGTTCTATGCCGCTGAGGGTGGACAACAATTCCATCTGCCGTTGGACCGGCTTAAGTCTTCGTCTTAAGCCTCGCTTGGAAGCCTGTAGTCTTCCAAGTCGTCCAGTGTTCTAAGCGATAAATCGCTAAGAACACTTTTACGGCGGATTCCATTGTTGTCCACCCTCAGCTGGGTTTTGTATTACTTCTGAATTACATATATTTTACAAATTAAAATAGCATATCACGACAACTTGGAAATATTAATCATCCGGTTATCACGATATGCTATTTTTAATTGATATATATATTTAGCTGGAGGTCAGCAGTAATGGAATCCGTGGCAAAAGTGGTGTTAATGTGGTGGTTTCCCACATTTACAGCACTGGATGTCTTTCTTGATTTGCGTAAACCACGCAAATCAAGAAAGCAAGATTGGAGACCGCTTTATGGCTCCAATCGGTCCCGCCACAGATGGAATTACTGCTGACCGGAAGCGGAACCTCCCCCTCACCAATATTATATATTTTTAAATTCTATAACTGATATAATAAAATTAACGACATAATCAAAAGGATCAATATGAATAATCTAACAAAAAAATTTAAATCATTAGTCAACAGACGTTTGGGATTCGTCTGTTTTTTAGTTTTTTTACTGTGGACAAAAACTGTTATTGCCTATTACTCAGATTTTTCACTAGGTTTGAACGATCCATTACAGCATCTAATCATGATTATCAATCCTATTGCCACGGCGCTAATACTACTGAGTATTCCTCTTTACATCAAACGCACACAAATCTCGTATATTATCATGAGTCTGATTTATTTAATCGAACCCATCTTTTTGTATGCGAATATTTTGTATTATCGTGAATTCTCTGACTTCTTAACCTCTTCGGTAATTTTTGGAGTGGGAAAAGTATCCAAAGGCTTAGGTTCCAGCACTTTCTCGCTCATGCAGATACACGACTTTATTTATTTTGTAGACCTAATTATTTTAATTTTATTATTCAGTTTTAAATACATCAAATTAGACCACAAACCTGTCTCAAAGCTTACTTCAGCAGCTACAACTTCGGTTGGTATTTTGATTTTTTCTTTTAATTTAATGATAGCTGAAGGTAATCGGCCGCAACTATTATCGAGAACTTTTGATCATGCCTATGTTGTTAAGTACCTAGGATTAAATAGTTTTCTCGGTTACGATATGATCAAATCAGCTATGACGGATCAGGCGCGTTCTACTGCTGTCGGCACCGACATGGACGATGTTTTGAATTACGTTGATAACAATTATGCCAAACCAAATCCAAAGTACTTCGGCGAAGCTAATAAAAAGAACATCATCATCATCCATCTAGAAAGTTTTCAACAATTTCTGATTGGAATGAAGGTAAATGATCAAGAAGTTACACCATTTTTGAACAGTCTTTACAACGATGATCATACAATGTCATTTGACAACTTCTATCACGAAGTTGGTCAAGGTCGAACCAGTGATGCTGAAACAATGTTGGAATCGGGATTATTCGGTTTGAGTAGCGGCTCCTTCTTCTCCAATATGGGATCATCAAATACTTTCCAGGCTGCTCCGGCGATCCTAGAACAGAAGAAAAACTATACCAGTGCTGTTTTTCATGGCAATATTGGTAGCTTTTGGAATAGGAACGAAGTGTACAAAAACATGGGCTATAACTATTTCTTCGATCAATCATACTTCGACAACTCAATCGAAAATGCCAATATGAGATATGGAACTAAAGACAAGTTGATGTTGTCTGAGAGTGCTAAATACCTAGAACAATTGCAACAACCCTTCTATGCCAAATTCATCACTGTAACCAATCATTATCCTTATCCAATAAACGATGCAGACAACGATGGTTTCACCGCTCCCGATACAACTGAACACAGCGTTGGCAATTACTTCTTAACCGCTCATTATCTTGACGCCTCACTAAAAGAGTTCTTCGATTACTTAAAGAGTAGCGGATTATACGATGATTCCTTAATTATTTTGTACGGCGATCACTACGGAATTTCTGATGACAAAAACAAAGCACTAGCACCGATTATTGGTATTGATCCCGACAACTTCAATAAGTATGATAATTCGCAATTACAAAAAGTACCATTTATGATTCACATGAACGGACTTAAAGGTGGAATTAATCATACTTATGGCGGTGAAATTGACGTTTTACCAACTATCTTGCATCTAGCAGGGATCAACACGAGAAATTACGTTCAAATGGGATCAGACTTGTTATCTAAACAACACCAAGGTCTAGTAGCATTTAGAAACAAGGACTTTGTAACAACCAAATACACTGTTGTTAACAAGAATGGCAAGCCACAAGTTTACAGTAATGAAACTGGTGAATTGATCGATTTACAAACCAATCCTGATTTAGAGGACAAAGTGACCCAGTGGCAAGAACAAGTTAATAACAAATTAAAAATTTCTGATGCTGTGAATAGTAAGGATCTATTGAGATTTTATGTCCCTAATGGCTTCACACCGGTGGATCCTAATAGTGATTCATATGATTATTTAAATCAGATTCAAAGGTTGATCAAGACTCGTGACGACTTAGGTGCAGGTGCAACTAGTCTCTATTCAAAAAATGATAACAAGTCAACGACTCATCTCTATAATACTGATGCTCCAGAGTTAAACGGTGATCGAACACCGATCGATGATTGGTCATACGCATTAAAAGAGAATGCTGAAAATTGATTGGTTGGTTGGTTATTTATTGCCGCTGAGGGTGGAAAACAATTCCATCTGCCGTTGGACCGGCTTAAGTCTTCGTCTTAAGCCTCGCTTGGAAGCCTGTAGTCTTCCAAGTCGTCCAGTGTTCTAAGCGATAAATCGCTAAGAACACTTTTACGGCGGATTCCATTGTTTTCCACTCTCAGCTGAATTTGTGATAGTACTAAGTTTGTTTCCTACTTAACAGTAATTTGTCTTAATATCTAATTGCAAATAAGAAAAAATAGCACATAACGATAAATGGATAGAGTAATATCCAAAATATCATTACGTGCTATTATTTTTACCATCAATAAATCAGCTGGAGGTCAGCAGTAATAGAATCAGTAGCGACAGTGGTGTTAATGCGGTGGTTTTCCGCATTTACAGCACGGACGTCTTTCTTGATTTGCGGTTTGTGCAAAGCAAGAAAGCGAGATCTTAGACCGCTTTTTGGCTAAGATCGGTCCCGCTACAGATGGAATTACTGCTGACCGGAAGCGACAATCCAGACTAACTACTTGTTATCAGAACCAGCACTCTTATCACGATTATCTTTTTCAGTTTCGCTGGCACCGTGCTCGTAACCTTCATCGAATAAGGTTACTGTGAATGCCGTCCCCTCATTCAACTTACTCTTAACGTGAATTTCGCCACCGTGATTTTCAATCAACTGATGAACGATCGACAATCCTAGCCCTGATTCACCATACTTACGATTCTTACGTGACGGATCAGCTTTGTAATATCTGTCCCAAATATTCTTCACTTGATCTTCCGACATCCCAATACCAGTATCTTCTATCTTAAAAATTGAGGCATGACGGTCATCGGCACGATACCCAGTAACGGTAATATCTCCGCCGTTGGTAAATTGAATCGAATTTTGAATAATATTGAACATGACTTGAACGAATCTATCATAATCAGCATACGTCTCAAGTTGATCCTCTGGCGTCTCCAGAATCAATTTATCCTTTGATTCAGCGGCTTTTTTCTCCAATTGAGAAACGATATCTTTCAATGGTGTATTGGCATCAAAGACACGTTTTGCCAAAGTTATTTGATTAGTCCTGATCTTCTCGTAATCAAGATTCTCATTGACCAAACGAATCAATCGATTGGTTTCATTACGCATTAACTGAATACTCTGGCCTTTGGATTCTTCCGGAATAGCATCATATGCCAATCCTTCTAGTAAACCGTTAATTGTCGTCAGCGGCGTTCTCATTTCATGTGATGCATCAGCCATGAACTCCTTACGACGTTGTTCTTGACGCTTTATTTCTTTATCTGAAGCCTCTAGTGACTTGACCATGGTATTAAAGTCATCGGCTAAGTCATCGAGTTCATCCTTGTTCTTACTTTCAATACGAACTGAGAAATCATTGTTAGCAACTTTTCGAGTTGCACCACGAAGTCGGTTGATCCGATTGACTTGATAACGTGATAGCAAGAAACTCAAAATAATTGCAGCTAGTAATGAGATCAGCAGCGCAAAGTACAAACGTTTATTCAATTCACCAATATTAGTTTGTAGTTGCGAAACATCTGAACCAGCCCAAACGGCTGCAATCAACTTACCATTTTGGAACCACGGTGTTAGGACGTAAACATAACTCAAATTATCCTTCTTGTTGCTGAGTCGAGGGTTACCCTCAGAACTCTCAGGTTTTTGGATATTGCGAATTGTCTTACCTTGCTTCAATTTATTCCAATATGATTGTTTCAAGTGCAATTTGACATTAGTCGGTGGTGTTGGATAAACTTGGTCATTTTGATAATCAAAAATCGCAAATTGAACATTTTTATCTGATAGAACTTGCTCGACAGTCTTAATATTATCCCCTGTAATATTGTGGATCTGTCCCGTCTTTGAATCAGTCTTGAGTGCTATCTGTTCTAAATTACCAGCGTAACTCTCAAGATCCTTATACGTCCGGTTATATTCTGAAGTTGTAGAAGTACTCGTAACTGAGTACAGAATAATTCCCAGAGTTGTAAGGATAACGATCAAAAAACTAAGCATATTTTGATAAATTAATTTCATAGGTTAATCAACCTTACGTCCAGAATCATCAAACTTGTAGCCCACTCCCCAGACAGTCTCAATGACCTGTGGACCAACTTTTTCAATCTTTTGACGTAATTTTTTGATGTGAGCATCAACTGTTCTTTCTTCCCCGAAATAGTCATAGTCCCAAACTTGTTCCAATAGTTGTTCACGTGAGAAAACTTGTTTAGGTTTACTTGCCAAAGTTTTCAAGAGATCGAATTCTTTTGGTGTTAAGTCAGGTATTTCTTTATCTCCCAAGAAGGCCTCACGAGTATTGGAATTCAATTTGAAGTACCCAGTGTTAACATCAAATCCATCATTTTCATCCTTCGTCTCAGACTCAGCACTGGCACTGCTCTTCGAAGCTTCCTCTGCAACACTTTCATTACGACGGTGAATAGCCTTCATCCTAGCAATCAGAGTGATAGGGCTGAATGGCTTAGTAACGTAATCATCAGCACCAAATTCCAATCCCAGAACTTGATCGCTCTCAGTATCACGCGCAGTAAGCATGATAATAGGGACAGTCTTCGAAACCTTTCTGATTTCCTTAGCGACTTCCATACCATCTTTGCCAGGAAGATTAAGGTCAAGCGTGATCATATCCCACTCATCAGGAGTTTCATTGAACATATCAACGGCTTCATTACCATCATAGGCAAAGTGAGCATCCCAGCTCTCTTTTTGAAAAAACATACTCATCATTTCTGATACAGATTTATTATCTTCTATCATTAAAATTTTCATTTATTATTCACTCCATCTACTTTCGATTTAAGACTATAACAATTTGTCAAAACTTGCTACTATATATATTAGTATAAAAATATAAATTAAGTTGGTGATTTTTTGAATAAAGATTATAAAGGTACAGTCTTCTTTGATCTTGACGGTACACTAATGAACGAACATTCCAAAATCGATCCTGATGTAGCTTCTGCTGTTCACAAATTGCGTGACAATGGATATTTACCTGCAATCAGTACTGGTCGTGCGCCAAGTGAATTAGTTGACGTCACCGGTCCCACAGGAATCGATACCTACGTATCATTCAATGGTGCTTACGTCGAATCAGCCGGGCAAACTATTTACAAAAAAAATATTTCTCCTGAGACTGTTGCCAAGGTCATTGAAGAAGCTAAACAATACAATGATATTATCACAATGCATTCTCTCGACAAAACCTACACAACTGAGAATACACAATTCGTGAATGACTTCTATCAATCGGTCAAAATACCTGTTCCTGGTGTTGATCCCAAATTCTATGAAAAAGAAGAATTACCAATGATCTTGGTCGTTACACCAGACGGTCCGGAAAGATACTCAAAAGTCTTCGGCAACGAACTGACCTTTTACAAGACTGGTCCTTACGCAATCGATACAATTGCCAAAGGTGTCTCCAAGATGAACGGAATCAAGCACTTGTTAAGTGGACTAGAACTTGATAAGAAGCCCGTATATGCATTCGGAGATGGCCCAAACGACTTACCAATGATCAAAGAGATCAAGCACAGTGTTGCCATGGGTAATGGCATCGACAGTGTCAAAAAAGCTGCTGAATTTGTAACTACCGCTAACACTGATAATGGTATCGTTAATGGTTTGAAACACTATAATTTAATTTAATAATTCACGAAAAGCTGGGAAAATTCCCAGCTTTTTTTATTTGATAACAACTACTTTTCCCATCATGTGACCAGCTTCGACCAATTTTGTCGCTTTAGTTAAAGTTTCAACATTTAATCCATGCAAAACTTTGGTTGTTGTTGACTTGATCGTGCTGTCATCTAATCCATTCGCTAATTGAGCTAGATATTCGCCTTGTGTAGACATGGAATCCAAATTATAAAATGCTTTTGTAAACATCCATTCCCAAGCAAAATCTACTGACTTTTGTTTCAAATCACCGATTTGAGAATTACGAAGATTAGTGATCGTCGCAAAAATACCAAAAGGTTTGATCAGTTCCACGATCTCATTCCAATGTGGATCGTTGTCACTTAGGCCTAGAATATAATCGACATTTTCAATTCCTAACGCTCTCACTTGTTGAATCAAGTCTTGATGGTGGTTAACTACTAAGTCAGCACCAAGATCCTTGACCCATTTGACTTTTTCATCCGTTGAAGCAGTAGCAATAACCTTCAAGCCAGCTAAATGTGCCAACTGAATGGCAATTGAGCCGACACCGCCAGCACCATTGATCACTAGAACAGTTTGATTACTATTATCGGCTTTAGGATCAATATGAAGCTTCTCATACAACAATTCACTAGCTGTTAACGTAACTAGTGGCATAGACACACTATTCTCAATCGAAGTCTTAGCTGGGGCTAGTGCAATTATCCTTTGATCGATCAATTCATACTCTTGATAGCTTCCTGCTCGAGTATGGTCACCGGCGAAGAATACTTTGTCACCAAGCTTGAACTTGTCGGCTTTATCACCCATGGCAACCACTTCACCATAACCATCGAATCCTAAGATCAATGGTTCATTATCGTTACCCTCAAAACTTTTTCTAGTAGCAATATCTACTGGGTTGATCGACAGTCCTTCAACCTTTACCAAAATGTCAGTTCCAGTAGGAGTTGGCATTTCTTTTTCAAATTCTTTTAAGCTGCTTAATTGATTATTTGTCATGCCGTATGCTTTCATATGATCACCTCGTGACTATTATTTTACAACAAAAAAGAGCGTAGACCTAATCTACCCCCTTAGTTAAAATAAGTCCCCAAGACTTATTTATTATTAACTGTTTTCAATGTTTATTTTATAAAACTAAACGATCTCAACAGTTGCACTAGTAATTCCATATGATGGAATCATGCTATTTGGCATTGCGACGTCGATCTGATAAGGATTGTCATATGCGAATGTACCTGTATCGTTAACTGTTCGATACCAAACATCACCTTGTGCAGTTGTAATTTTCAAGCGTGATCCACGTGGGATAACGCCTAGATTTGTAGCGACACCACTGTAACCCATGTTTGATCCTAATACAGCTGGATCATAAAAACTAATCTTAAAAGTACCAATCGTTCTTGATACTGATTGTTGAGCAGCTTGCGTTGTTGCTACGGTAGTAGCAGTTTGTGCTTGCTGTTGAGCCTGAGTTTGTACTGATGCTTGTTCTTGCTCAGCCTTTATTGCTTCATTCTCTAATGTTACTGCATCTACTTCAGCTTTAGCTGGTTCAGCAGCAGTAACATCTCCCATTTCATAGTCTCTTTCGCTATTTTCAATTCCAGGAATAAATTCTTTACTTCCTGGTAAGGAAACTTTTTTGTTAAAACTATCTTTCTTATCTTTTGCTGAAGCTGATAAGTTAGATACATTTACAAAGTCTCCCGCATCACTTAATTTTTGATTATTGTTTTGAGCGTCGGCTTGAACAGTAGCTGTATACCCCATAAATCCGACTAGCACTAATCCCATAAAAAATAATGCATATAATTTAAATTGCTTTATCAACTAATCCCCCCGGTTTTCTTAATCACAAGAGAGAACTATACAAGATAATTGTTTCAATTGTATTACGCTAAGAATAAAAAAATTGCTTCGAATCATTTTTTCGTAACATCCCTGTAACATGTTTCATATTATCAATTATAATTTAGCTTTTTTTGATATTTTCTAAATAATTGCCGATATTGTGATTTTTTTACAATATGTCAGATTGCCTAAATGGAAAAATTATTGTCTTATGCGAGAACAAATATTTGTTGAAAAAATCGCAATATGATAATTTGGATATATAAGGAATGGGAGGAAGTAGAATATGTCAAAAAAAATTGCTGTAATCGTAGGTAGCTTACGTAAGGGTTCTTATTCACGTCAAGTTGCTAATAACTTAGTAGGAATGTTTCCAAGTGACTATGAACCAGAATTCGTAGAAATTGGCAACTTACCTCTATACAATGAGGATCTCGATACACCAGGCAATGTCCCTGCTGCTTGGACAGAGTTCAGAAATACTATGAAAGATGTCAGCGGTGTATTGTTTGTAACACCTGAATACAATCGTTCAGTACCTGGTGGTTTGAAGAATGCCATCGATGTTGGTTCACGTCCATATGGCGAAAGCATTTGGGACAAGAAACCAGCCGCAGTTGTTTCAGTTTCACCTGGTGCAATCAGTGGTTTCGGTGCAAACCATCACTTACGTCAATCACTAGTATTCTTAAATATGCCAACTCTACAACAACCAGAGGCATATCTAGGTAACGTTACAAATATGCTTGATGAAAATGGCAAAGTTTCAGAGAAGTCAGTTGGCTTCTTACAAAGCATTGTTGATGCTTACGTAGAATTACTAAATAGATACTAATATTAAATAAAGAATGGGACCGCGATTCGAATTCGCAGTCCCATTTTTTATTTGCTTTCAAAATACTTATGTAAACTCATATTTTCGTTATATATTTTTTCCTTCAAACCGTACTTTTTAGCGAATCGATCAGATTTCATAACAACTTTCAAAATATTCATGGCTGATTTTTGTAAATCGCCAATGTATAAATCATTGTTATCTTTCCATTTACCCTTTAACAATATGGTTTCAGAATCAATCACTTGAGCAGAACCGTCATATAACATTGACTTTAAATTTTCATTCAACTGTCCAGAAATGTGGATCTTAATGTAATTTTCACCATCTTCACTCGGTTCAAAATCATTCCATAATTCTTCACTGGTTTCTTCAAACTTAGCAATATCGAATGATTTCTTGATTGCAATACTGCCGTCGTCATTAAATTCTGGCTTAAGGTCATCCACTGCCGCAAATAGCTTATCCTGTGAACCACCAGGCATGATCAGATCATTACCCGCATGCATACTGTGTCTAGGATCAGCCAAGCTAAACCAATCAGTCATGACTAATCCTTGGAAGTTCCATTCATCACGCAAAATATTTGTCAATGAATCATAATTCTCACCAGAAAATGTACCATTTATTAAATTGTATGAAGACATGACTGCCATTGGTTGAGCAGTCTTGATAACAATTTCAAAATTCTTCAAGTAGATTTCACGCAATGCTTGTTCACCGACAATGCTATTACCAGTATTACGATCTGTTTCTTGATTATTACCTAAGAAATGCTTAACAACTACACCAATACCAGTGTGACTCTGAACACCACTAGTTTCCGCTGCTGCAATCGTTCCTGAAAGCACTGGATCCTCAGAGAAATATTCAAAATTACGTCCCCCCAGCGGATTACGATGAATATTCATCCCTGGTGCTAACCACATGGTAATGCCAAATTCTTTCATTTCAGTACCAATAGCGTATCCAACTTCTTGGACCAGATCTTGATTCCAAGTTTGTGCTAATAAAGTTCCAATAGGCCAAGCAGTTGCGTATTGATGCTTAGTTTCGCCATCTTGGGTATAAGTCTGATCCAATCTCAAACCAGCTGGACCATCAGCATTAATGGTTGCTGGAATACCTAAACGGTCATTACTAATCGTTTGACCAGCCGCACCCGGAACCAAATCAGCGGCATTACCAACCATACTGCCTTCAGTATTAGGTTGCAAAGAACCCTCTACTAAGTCAATCAATTCAGAACTACTCATATTAGCCACGAAGTCACTCAGTGACAATTTATTATTGTAAACATCTAACAAACTAGGAGCATTCACCGACTTTGCCTTATGAACTGCTTCTTGATAGCCCCTACCAGATAATTTCTTATCAAGATCCGTTGTATAAGTATCAACGGTATTTTTATCAGAATAATGAATGGAGTCAGCTGATTCAAAGTTTTCAGCTTTCAAAATAAAAAATGGTACTCCAGCAACTTGTTCCAAACTAACTTGGTTTTTGTTCAATTCTGTTGGATCATTCTCTACTACTAGCTTGTGTTGTAATTGTTCAATTACTACTAATTTGTCAAGCTTCAATTCCCCAACAACTTGCGTATTACGAGAACTGTTACCTACCCTCAACAAATAAATTCCTGGAGTCATTACCCAACTGGCAGTCTGTTGATCATAGACTGCTAAATTTTTAGTATCGAAACTTAAGTCAATTGTTTGTGTTTCATCAGTCTTCAATTTTTTAGTTTTGGCATATGCTTGTAAATTCTGGAACGGCGTTGGAATATCTGACTGTGGATTCGATACGTATAGTTGCACAACTTCCTTACCACCAAATGTCTCACCAATATTCTGTACGTCAACTTTTACATGGACCCGTTGTTCATTGGCTGATACTTTGGGATTATCAATCATGAATCTCGTATAACTTAACCCATAGCCAAATTCATATCTCGGTTGAACATCAAAACTATCGAAATAGCGATATCCCACATAAATTCCATCGTTATAACGGGGATTAGGTTCACCAAAGTATTTAGAAGATGGGTAATTTTCATAGCTCTTAGCCCACGTATCTGTTAACTTACCCGAAGGCGTGACGGTTCCATCTAAGATTTCAGCAATCGCATCTCCTGAATCCATCCCCGCTTGGGAAACTAAAAGAATACTATCCAGTAGTGGACACTTATCAATAAAACTTGTATCGATCACTCCACCAACATTCAATAACAAGATGCTCTTTTGATAATATTCACTCATACGGCGAATATTCGATAACTCATTGTCAGTTAATTGATAGTCACCTTTTTCATTCTTACGATCATGACCTTCTCCTGAACTTCTGGAAATAACATACACTCCAGTTGGTGCATCCTCGAACTCACCAACTTCCAAATCATCCATCGAAAAGGCGGGAGCTAACAATGCAGCAAGTGAGCCGTCAAACTTGTCATAGTATTCCTTTTTCTTAGTATCATAATATCTTTGAAATCTAGTCAGCCATGACTTAGTTGTAATTTCAAAGTCGTGATTCTCAAGACCACTTATAATAGAAGAAACATAACGCTGATTTACATCTCCAGAGCCTGTACCTCCTTTAACAGTAGCGAATGCACCACTTCCATAAAGTGCAATTTTTTTATTGTATAACGGTAAAACTTTATTATTATTTTGCAGCAAGACCATACCATCTTGAGCTGCTTTTTTGGATAATTCTAAATTTTTAATTTCTCGCTGTGACATATTTTGTTCCATCACTGATCACTCCTTCGGTGAAACATCTCAAGTACAATTTTACACTTCTATTTAGTCTTATTCTTAAAAATTCTTCTCAAAACGAATCTATTTAGTAAATAAATCAAAACTATTATAATTATGGCAATAATTATTTCACTAAAAATAAAACTTATCCCAAATGAGTTTTGTAAAAATTGTAGTAACGGATTATTCACAAAAATAATCAACAAAATAGCGACAATTATATCAATAGTTGCTTTATTCATAATTCCTCCTATATAACATTCATTATAATGCAGTGAAACAATGTATAATATAGTATGAAAGAATATGAGGTGACTGTATGTTAAAAGGGAAACACATTACACTTTACGTAACTGGCGGAATTGCCGTCTATAAATCTTTGAATATTGTTCGTGAATTGATCAAAAATCAAGCTGAGGTTCAAGTAGTGATGACTAAAGCCGCACAAGAATTCGTTACACCATTGACCTTTGCGACTTTGAGTCAAAGACCAGTTTTGACCGATAATTTTGTTGCACAATCGGCGCAAGACGACTTCATTCCTCACATCAAACTTGCCCGCTGGACGGATCTAGCAGTGGTGATTCCAGCAACAGCCAATATCATCGCTAAGATGGCTAATGGGATTTCTGACGACTTAGCCTCGACTACTCTACTTGCAACTGACGCACCTAAGCTAGTCTTTCCAGCTATGAATACGACTATGTGGAACAATCCGGCAGTTCAAACTAACATCAGAACCCTCGCTTTGATGGACATTAGATTAGTCGAACCTGATTCTGGCTTCCTTGCTGAAGGTGAATCAGGCAAAGGACGTTTGCCTGACTTACCTACTATTATGGTAGAGATCTTCAAAGCCTTTACTAGACCAGTGCTCGCTGGTACCAATGTCGTTGTAACGGCAGGCGGAACTAAAGAAGCCATCGACCCCGTTAGATTCATCGGTAATAATTCATCCGGAAAAATGGGGATTGCTATGGCTAATGTTGCTGCTGACATGGGGGCACACGTTACTTTAATCACTACTGTTCACGACCAACTCAGTTCACCTAACTTGAATGAAGTTAAAGTGTCTACTGCGCTGGAAATGCAAAAAGAACTTGAGAATCATTTTGACAATACCAATGTCTTAGTTATGGCAGCTGCTGTTTCCGATTTTCGTCCTGTTCATAAAGCTGATCAAAAGATCAAAAAAGATGATGATCAAGACTTATACACAATTCAGCTTAAGAAAAATCCTGATATTTTGAAGGAAATCACTAAAAAAAGAGATAAGCAATTCGTTGTAGGCTTCGCCGCTGAAACTGAAAATCTCATCCCTTATGCTAAGAAAAAATTATACGATAAAAATGTTGATATGATCTTAGCTAACGATGTTTCCAAAGCTAATACCGGCTTCAATGTCGATACTAACCAGATCACCTTGATCCAACGTGATCAAGAACCAATAACTTGGCCGCTAATGTCTAAGAATGATATTGCTGCTAAGTTTTGGGAATATTATCAAAATAATATTAAATAAGTTTAGATCGGTTGGTTGTTAATGGATGCCGCTGGTGATGGTCAACAATTCCTTCTGCCGTGGACCGGCTTAAGTCTTCGTCTTAAGCCTCGCTTGGAAGCCTGTAGTCTTCCAAGTCGTCCTGTGTTCTAAGCGATAAATCGCTAAGAACACTTTTACGGCGGATTCCATTGTTGACCATCGCCAGCTGAGGTTGTATTACTTCTATATTAGTACTCCCCTAGATCCATACTATTTTGATAGTATGTTAATTGACAATCATTATACTTTACCAAGGCAAAAAAATGCGCATCACGAAATTTTATCGTGATGCGCTATTTTTATGTACTAATCAAATGAGCTGGAGGTCAGCAGTAATGGAATCAATAGCGATTGTGGTGTTAATGCGGGTTCTTTCCGCATTTACAGCACGGACGTCTTTCTTGATTTGCGGTTTATGCAAAGCAAGAAAGCGAAGTTCGAGACCGCTCTTTGGCTCGAACTGGTCCCGCTACAGATGGAATTACTGCTGACCGGAAGCAACACCCCACCAATATTACAATCATTGAGGCTTCTCACTATCACTATAATAAATCGGATCAGGCGCATTAAAATCAAAATTACTCAGCCAATTTAGAATTTGCTTGCCCAAATCACTTGCCATACTTCCAGAAACCATAATTTGTTTCTTAGAAATATGATTTACATGTACACCAGCGGTAATCGTACAACTGCCCGGCAATTGCGATTGAATCATTTGCCCAATTCGACGCGCTAACACATCGTCCTTGTGTAGACGTCCATCGTGACTTGGAAAACGCACCGTCTGCATTTCAGTGTTAGCAGTTAGAGTCGTAACGGTTCCAATATGAGGATTATCTCCACCAGTGATCTCAATCACGATATCCTTGCCAATTACTGATACATTTGCTTTCATAGTGTAATTCTCTTTGGTTGTTACAAATTGAGCCATTAGATTCCCTCCCAACGTCCATCTGAATCATTGTCAATTCTCAAAGCATCCAGTATCTTCATTGTTTGATGATCGACCAGATCTTGAATTGTCTGGGGATGATTATAAAAAGCTGGAATTGGTGGGATCATCTGAACTCCCATTCTTGATAACTTAGTCATGTTTTCCAAGTGAATTGTATTCAAAGGGGTTTCGCGTGGAACCATGATTAGTTTTCGTTGTTCCTTCAAAGTAACATCAGCTGCACGTGAGATCAAATTATCACCAATACCAACGGAGATGCTGGCAACGGTCTTCATACTGGCTGGTACGATCACCATACCATCAGTCAAAAATGAACCACTGGCAATAGTGGCACCAAGATCACCATCGTTATAATAAAAATCAAGCATGTTACGAACTTGTTCAAGTGAATAGTCTGTTTCAAGCTGTAAATTTTTCTTAGCCCAAGCGCTAAAGACACCGTGAGTCTCAACATTAGGGATCTTTTGTAATTTCTTGATCAAGTCTATCGCATAAATAGTACCCGAAGCACCAGTTACTCCAATGACAATTTTTTTCTTACGTTCAACCATTAACGTTACTTCCTTTTACTTAAGATATTTTTCCCAGTCGTCAATTTTTTTGAAGCTAGCACGTTTAAATTGATCCTTCATATCAAATGGTACGGTGCCGTCAAAAATTGTCTTTGAACTCATACCACGAAAACGAATTGACTTAGGATCATATTCCGGTCTCTCTGATGGATCTAGCGGATGATTTCTCATTCCAGGCAAGACCATAATATCCTTATCACCTTGGAACCTTGTGTTTAAAGTCCAGATAACATCATTCATATCGAAGATATCCACATCTTCATCAACCAAAATAACTGTCTTCAATTCCTTAAAGGCTGACAAAGCTAAAATTGCGGCTTGTTTTTGAATACCTTCATCCGCTTCAGTTTCCTTGTGGATCTGCATAATGGTCATGAACTTACCACCACCTGCAGGTGGATTGTAGACATTGACGACCTTACCAGGAATTGCACGATCAACTAGTTCTAGAATACTTGCTTCTGTGGGAATACCAGCCATTGAAACGTGCTCTTCACTAGGTCCGATTGTGGTCTGCATAATTGGATTATCTTTTCGATGAGTAATTGCTTTAACTTTGACTACATTAACAGCAGGATTAGCATCCCCATCATATCCAGGGAATTCTGGCATAGCCTTACCAGTATTAGTATTAATATCTTCTTGCATTGTCTGGTTAGGCATGATTTCTGCTTCTACAACGTATTCTGCCCGAGCAATAGCATTTTCATTAACCGCCACACCATCAACGATTTGAACTGGTTGTTGACGCAGTGCACCAGCAACCCATAATTCGTTGTAGCCTAGTGGGGTTGTAGGTGGCTCAAATGTAGCTCCAATAGTGATGGCCGGATCGAGTCCAATATTAATTGTAATGGGCATTGGTTTATTCAGTTTTTCAAATTGCTTTTGGAAATGTCCAATATGACGTCCGCCGGGCATGATGTACATTCCGATGGTATCTTTGTCCTCTAGCACCATTCGATGAATCGTAACATCACTCATTGTCTTGTCAGGGTCCGATCCGAAAACCACTCCCATTGTGATGTAAGGACCAGCATCGTATTCAGTGTTAGTTGGTGCTGGCAAAATTTTTCTGATATCAAAATCTTTATCAGTTGCTAAATGAACCACTTCTTGTGCTGGAGCTTGATCTTTTGAAACCTTAACAGGTTTAACTGGATTTTCAACTGAGTCTTTTAATAGTCTGCCCAAGGTTTTGTAATCATGATGTAGAATCATACCATCACGTTTGCGACTCGCCATAGCACCGATAAGTACTCGCGTACCAGGGAAACCTTTGACATTGTTAAACATCATGGCTGGACCTTCCTTAGTAGGTCTTTCAACTGTACCACCCGCACCAATATAACGGTAAACACCTGATAATTCAGCGTTAGGATCGACCTCTACATCTGTTTCATGGTATTGTCCTGGTTGTTCTTTTAATTCCTCAATAACTCTTCTCAAATCATATGGTTGTTCAGTCATTAAATTACCTCCTTTGAAATTACAAGACAATTATAGGCTGAAATTTGTATGCGAACAATTCAAATTACTAAAAATACCATTCCAAAATGGAATGGTATTAGTTATGCTTCTTAACAAAATTCCAAAACATGTCATTAGCTTCAGAATGCTTGCCCTTCTTACGAAAAAAACTCAGCTTGTTCTCAATATTACTAGTCAATGGAACCAAGACCGTATTTTTATTGCTGAACCCCTTGGCCGTCTTCGCCATCATCAACGATATACCCATATTATTAGCCACCATCTGCACAACTAAATCAACACGGGAACCTTCATAAGTTATCTTCGGTTTAAATCCAGCTTTGTGACACAGATCTAACACTGGTTGATACAAGTTCGTCGTTCGCCCAAGAATCAAAAAATTATCATCTTTTAATTGACCCACATCGATTTTCTTAGCCTTAGCCAATTTATGATGCTTAGGCAACACTGCCACAAAATTATCGCTCTCCATAGATATGTGCTCAAGTTCATCATCATTGAACGAAAAAGTTCTGGCAAAAATTATTTCACACTTATCAGACTTTAGAGCTGTGAATAAATTATTACTCTCTTCTTCTTTCAACTGCATATGAACTTCTGGGTGACGTTTTAGAAATTTAGTAATATACCCAAAGCTGGAATAATTAGGCATGGTGGGAATTGTATACATTTCAACGGTTAGATTCTTAGCATCTTCGTAATCAGCCAGTGTGTGTTGCATCTCAAGATTATCTTGAATTATCTTCTTTGCATATGGAAGAATTAATTTGCCTTCATCACTTAATACGATTGTTCGATGCTCACGTTTAAACAGTGAAACGGACAGTTCTTTTTCCAGTGACAATATTTGTTTGGAGATATTACCTTGAGTGGTGTAAAGATTCTCAGCTGTTTCGGTATAATTAAGAGTTTTTGATAGATCTACAAATATTTCTAAGCGATGAATATTCAAAGTAGTATCCCTCTCATTCCATTTTAAAATAATTATAACCCATTGCCTAATTTTGTGAGTGGATATGTATGGTGGTTGTTCGATGCCGCTGGTGATGGTCAACAATTCCATCTGCCGTGGACCGGCTTAAGTCTTCGTCTTAAGCCTCGCTTTGAAGCCTGTAGTCTTCAAAGTCGTCCAGTGTTCTAAGCGATAAATCGCTAAGAACACTTTTACGGCGGATTCCATTGTTGACCATCGCCAGCTAGGTTTGTATTACTTCATCAGTACTCCTCCTAGACCCATACTATTTTGATAGTACGTTAATTGACAATCATTATATTTTACCAAGGCAAAAAAATGCGCATCACGATAAAATTTCGCGATGCGCTATTTTTATTCTTATGTACTAATCAAATTAGCTGGAGGTCAGCAGTAATGGAATCAGTAGCGATTGTGGTGTTAATGCGGGTGATTTTCCCGCATTTACAGCACGGACGTCTTTCTTGATTTGCGGTTTATGCAAAGCAAGAAAGCGAAGTTCAAGACCGCTCTTTGGCTTGAACTGGTCCCGCTACAGATGGAATTACTGCTGACCGGAAGCGGAAATATCAATCAGTGGCCGGTTTCTTTTCATCTTTTGAGCCACTAGCTGATTTTTTCTTTTTATTTTTCTTAGGCTTTCTAACTCTATGGATTCTCTTCTCATGCCACATCATCAAACTGATCAATGACGATAAGGTCAACGGAAGAATAATTACTAAGATTATCAATCCAAAGATAACACCTAATGCTACCTGAATCAAAGTTGTGACACCTGATGGCATTAAGGCAGCGAATGTACCACTTAGAATAATTGCGGCGGAAATAACAACCGCACCAATTGCTGTGGCAGCATTCAGCATTCTATCCTTTAGATCAGGCATCTGTTCGTCCTTGAATCTGACCATCAAGAAGATACTGTAATCAACTCCAAGTGCCATTAGCATGATGAAGGTAAAGAATGGAGTATTCCAACTCAGCATCGGATCACCTAGAACAAGTTTGGAAACAATTCTAGTAATTCCCAATGAAACCTCATATGCCAACAACAATGTACCGATAATAGTCATTGGTTGCAAAATTGATTCAGTAACAACTATCAAGGCAATACCGATACCAATTGTCATGATCAAAGCAGTTCGACCGAAGTCTCCGTTAGCTAATGTTCTCAAATCATTATTTTGAGAAGTTTCGCCACCAACAGCAACTTTGGCATTCTTCAAAGCTCCATGCTTTAATCTAGCTTTCATATCAGTTTGAATAGTCTTCAATTGCTTGGAAGTTGTTTCACTATTAGGATCACCCTTGAAGACGATCGTTATTTCGGCAATCTTACGATTACTGTCCATATATGCATTTAGAGCTGGTTTGAATTCACTACTCTTAATTGTTTGCTTAGGAAGATAGAACGTATCACCAACGTATGACTTGCGTAATCCATCTAAGTAAGTCTTCATAGTCTTATTACCAGAAGCTAATGAATCCAATCCATCGCTAGCTGAGGACAAACCTGATTCTAGTTGTGTAACTTCAGAACTCATTTGCTTAAGTTGTGTATTCATCTGTTGCACACCACTGTTAACAGTTGCTGCACCACTGGCAACGGTTTGACCGCCACTATTAAGTGTTGAACTAGTTGCATTCAGCGTACTTGTTCCACTTGCCAAGGTCGACATACCAGACGTTAAAGTTGGAATTTGACCTTGTAATTGGCTCATACCTGAAGAAATAGCAGATGATCCACTACTTAGTTGACTGATCGAGCTTTGCAATTGAGATATTTCAGCCGCTGCGGTTGAAGTATCCTGTCCACTGCTTTGCATCAAGGCTAATAATTGACTTGCCTGTGAAGAGATGGAACTTACTTGTGTTTGTAATTGAGATAATCCCGATGACAATTGTTGTGAACTACTTGTCAGTGTGGAAACTCCGCTAGTTAAAGCTGGCATTTGTCCACTGGCACTTTGTAAACCACTATTAACACTCGAAACACCATTAGTATATTGGCTAATACCACTAGATAATTGCTGTGCACCTGATTGTAATTCACTAGTACCATTAGCTAATTCTTGAACCTGTGCTGTACTACCACTAATATTTGCACTCTGAAGTTGTGAACTGGCAGAGCTCAAACCCTTTTTGATTTTCTCGAGACCTTTAGTTGAGGTGGTCAATCCATCAGTAATACTTGTTAATTGATTCTTCAAATACATACTCTTGATCTTACTACCACCTGGTTGAGTGGCAGAAGCAACAGTCTTAACACCTGGTTCTTGTTTTAGATATTGTGTTAGATCATCGACCGCAGCTAGTTTAGCTTGAGTATTTATCTTGGAACTATCTTGAATATAAACTGTGGCTGGAGCAGACATTCCTTTACTGAAATGATCCTGAATAACTTCATAACCTTTTTTGGCTTGATAAGTATTAGGAACTTCATCAGCATTGTTAAAGTTCAATGTCGAATTGGTATTAACTAAGAATGGAACTGCAACGATACCAATAATTGCTAAAATCACAACTGGATATGCCAAACCAGCTCTTGATAATCCATACCACATTCTGCTCTTACCACGACCAGCAGTGACTTTGCTTGGCCAGAACATTTTTGCTCCTAGCGTCTCCATAAAGAACATATTCAAGGTTAAAAGAACTGCCAAAAGTACTAGTACACCAATAGCAACTCCGACCGCGCTTTGATAGAAGGAGAACTTAGCTAACAATAAAACTGAGAAACCAATCAATACTGAAAGACCACTATATAAAATAGTTCTACCACCGTGTCTCTGAGCATCATGAGCAGCTTCAACTGCCGACATTCCCCGAGCAAGCGCTCCTTTGAAGTAATTATATAGTAAGATATTGTAATCAGTTCCGATACCAAATAGAACAACAACTAAGAATACTTGTGTAAAGTTAGAGATTGGAAAATCAAACTTATTGGCAAGATTCATAATGATACTTAACGATGTGACAAAAGCAACACCAACATTAAGTAACGATACTAGAGGAACGATCGGTGAACGGAAGACCAAAATCAAAACAATGAAAATAAATATTACAGCAATAACTTCTGTCTTCTGAATTCCTCTTTCAGTAACTGTTGAGAATTCATCATTCAAAGCATCTGATCCGGTAACATATGTCTTGATCCCCGACATCTTTAATTGTCGTTTAAGTTCATTAACTTGTGGTCCAACTGATCCATTATTTTTAACCGTTATTTGGGCCAATTGTGTGGACTTATCCTTGGCAATCAACTGTTTCTTTGTTTCAGCATTGTCACTCGGACCCATAATTTTTTCGATCTTCAGTGAATTCTTATTTTCCAAATTATTAAGTTTACGAGTAATCTTTCTATTTTGGGAAGCCGTAAACTTATTATCACCATTGTTATTAAAGACTGCAGTATAAGTACGAACCGCCTTGTTGCCATTAGCCTTCTTTTCCATCTTCGAAGCTTTCTGGCTTTCAGTATAACTTGGTAAAGTTATATTTCCCTTATCCCTAACTAATTGCGATACATTAGGCATTGCAATTAATGCAATTACCACAACAATTATCCATCCAATTAGAGCAGGCACATATTTTTTTGTGATCTGCTTCATATTGACATCTCCTCAACTCGTCACGTTTTGTATAATAATTGACAACTGTCAAAATACAACGATAATAATAAAATTAAAGGCAAAATTAGACAAGAGACAATTTATATATATATGTTTTAATTTAGACAGATAAATGGTAAATGTCTAAAAATGTAATGAAAATCATCTATTTTGAATGAAAAAGCCAAGTATACTTGAAAATATAGTTGATTTTCATTGCATTGCTGCACCGTAGTTTTGCACTTGCAAAAATCTATACTTATGTTAATGTCGAATAGATGGGATTATATTTGGGGGCAATGAAATGAAGATCGACGTAACTCAACACCTGACATTAGGTGCTAAGCGAACTCTAAAAGCATTTCGCTTAGCAATGTTCGAATCATTAAGTGAAAAAGAATTCGATAAAATAACCGTTAATGATATTTGTAAAAAAAGCGAATATCCACGCGCTACCTTCTACAATTATTTCGATGATAAATTTGATCTACTACAGTATTTATGGTCATACATCGGTAAGGATATTTTGGATAAGATTCCTAGAGATGGGGACGGAGAAACTGGCATCGTGAAGATATTCAATCTACTATTAGAATTCTTCAATGATCACCAAGAATTACTGGCAAATATTACCAAAAACAATGGTGCCGATTCACACCTTTGGCACAGTATGTCTGGATATTTACGCCACGAAGCTGATATTTTGGTATTCGAATACTGTAAAGAAAACGACCAGGTCAAAGTACCGGTTAAGCTTCTTGCACGTTTTTACAGTGATTTAATTATTGCTGTGTTAGAGTGGTGCTTATTTGAACAACCAGAGATCAACTCGGAGACTGCTGACGAGTATTTGATCAGTTTATTGAATGGTGGATTTAACGTTTAATTTGTGGTTCTATTCCGCTGATGATGCTCAACAATTCCATCTGCCGAAGGACCGGCTTAAGTCTTCGTCTTAAGCCTCGCTCGGAAGCCTGTAGTCTTCCGAGTCGTCCAGTGTACTAAGCGATAAATCGCTAAGTACACTATCACGGCTGATTCCATTGTTGGGAATCATCAGCTAAATATGTGCTACTTCGAATTTAGTGACTGCTTGGCAGTAATATAAAAATTAAATTTCATATTTTAATAAACGAAAACAGCATATCATGACAAGTGGATAGATAATATATCCAAATCGTCATAATATGCTGTTTTTTGTAATAAATATATTTAGCTGGAGGTCAGCAGTAATGGAATCAGTGGCAAAAGTGGTGTTAATGTGGTGGTTTTCCCACATTTACAGCACTGGACGCTTTTCTTGATTTGCGATTTATGCAAAGCAAGAAAGCGAAGTCCTAGACCGCTTTTTGGCTAGGGCTGGTCCCAATTATTGCTAACCGGAAGCGGCATAGGAACTGCAAATTCTAAAATTTAATCAGGTTGCTCCATCAGTAACCACAATACTAAATAAACAATGATCCCTGGAAATGCAGGTGTTAATGATAAAACAACATACAACACTCTACCAACAGCTGGATTCCAGCCATATTTTTCACAGAAACCTGCGATGACTCCTCCGATAACTTGATTAGTTCTTGAACGTTTGATTGGAATATGCATTATTCTTCACCCTCTGTATTATTATTCTGGATTCTCCATTAGTAACCACAATACTAAGTAAGCAATGATACCCGAGATAGGCGTGAAGCTTATGATGACCCATAGGATTCTCGCAATCGCTGGATTCCAGTTGAAATGTTCTGATAGACCACCAACTACCCCAGCCAAAATTTTATTATTACTTGATCGTTTAATTGGAATATGCATAAATGACTCCCCCTTATCTTTACTAATATAATAAAATATTAATGTTTTTTAGTACATTCAAATTACTTACATCCAACTTACAATTTTGTCACTTTACTTAGTATCCACTGAAACTTGGCCAGTATTGCTGTTTATGATCAATTGAGTTGCATGGTTATCATTGTATGAGTTACTTTTTTTAGTACCATTTAATTTGAATGCTCCAGTTTTGACCTTAACTTTTAATCCGGGAATATTCACCTTATCTAATTCAGTTTTTCCATTTTTCTTATTAATTGTTCCGCCATTCTTTAATTTCAAATTATTAATAATGGTAGATCCATTCACATGATCGATTTTCATATTATCAACATTGAGCTTGTGCAGGTTCAATGTACCATTTAGTTGATTGATCTTAATTGAATTCAAGTTTTGCTTCACTCTAATAATAATAACTGGCGACTTACCGATTTCTAATTGATGCTTGTTACTATTTTCTTGTGAGATCTTCAAACTACTTTGGTCATTATCCACAGTTACTTCATGAGAAGTTACGTTTTCTAACGTAACAGAATTAGTATCAGCTTCTTCAATGACGATCTTCGCTGTTCTAACGTTCAAATCAATATTGTTCAGTTCATCCAATTTAATGTTTTTACTTGTTAATTTACTAATCGACATTTGATTGACATTAAATCTCTGATTTGAATTATTGATCCAAAAGATTCCTCCGCCGATCACGCAGGCTAGAATCAAAATAACGACTAAACTCATTAATAATGTATTTTTCATTTTTATTTCTCCTTTTATGAATGAATATTTCAACAATTCATTCATTATTTGACTTAAAAAAATAACTCAATTAACTGAGTTACTTCAAACAGATGGCTAATATACCAGCAATCAAATCATTCAATAATTGAAAATAATCATCTGTTACAATTTCTTTTTGATGAATATCAACTACCGATAAAGCATTGAACATACTGATAATTCGACCTTTTTTGATTCCATCTTTAATTCGATTTTCCTGGTCCCACTTATCGATCAACTTGTTCAAAGTAGCATAGACGACACTGTTCTCAGCCGCATGAGCATTGGCTTTTACAATAATCGAATTGATCTTGGAATTAGAAAACCACTCTTGCAAAATCTGATTATCATTCGTATATGCAAAGATTTGTTTTAAAATTTCACTAATCAAAGCATTAGGTTCCTGATTCATATCGATACTATTAATAATTTGTTGTTTAACAGTTTCATTCTCAAAATTATAAACTTTAACAAAAATATCTTCCTTCGAATCAAAGTAACGATAAAAAGTCCCGACTGCCACGCCAGCTCTCTTTGCAATGCTAGAAATATTAGTTTCCTTAAATCCTTGCTCCAAGAATAAGTCATGCGCTGAATCAAATAATCTTTGTTCCTTATCTTCCATTTTGCACCACCATTTTTATCAATGAATGAATATTATAATAATTCATTCATTTTGTCAAATTAAAATTGCCACTCACTTAATCGCAAAAAAATAACGTATCACGACACAATTGTCGAAATACGTTAATAAATTAATTATTTATTTTTAGATCATCCTATCTAATAGGACATGCTCCACTCTCACAATCAGATTGATCAACAAGTTCAATATCTTTCTTATCGTGATTATCATTCATATCAGCAAATACCTTGGCAACATTGCCACTGATCATCGATTCACGTTCTGTATAAATCTTCTTGTTGATAGGTTCCTTAGGAGCTTGCTTCAACTCACCACCACTATATGGCAACAATGAAGTTGACTTAGTTGTATGTCTGTATTGGTACATCAATGGTGCAATTTCTTTAGCCTCGTCTGGTTGGAATGTTACGGTACAACTTACCGCATTATCTGACCAATATGTTTGTAAGAATGCTTGTGTAGCAAATTGTTCAGCAATTGAAACATTACCAGCTGATGCAAAGTTAGGATTATCTGCATTAACAGCCTTAACTGGGAATTCAACACACATCGTATGCTTTGTATAAATATCAGGTTCAATCTTGTAACCACAGGCCTTCAAGGCTGGAAGCAATGGATCACTATCTTGGAATCTGATTCTTTGAATCAAGTAACCTGCATAGTGGAAGTGCATCCCTTCAGAAACACCTGCCAACTTAGCAACTGTACCTGATGGCTTAACAGTCGTATGTTTGATAGAAGTATTGCAGTTCAATTCATCAGAATAACTTTCATCCGCTTTGACAACTGAATGATACAAATCATCAAATCTCTTAACGATTCTTTGATCATAGATAGGTTTCTTGATGGCAACGCCATCTTGATCCTTGGTATCTTCAAATCCAGTAACAACACGGTTACCAAAAGTGTTTAAGATCCAGTCTTGAATACCTGACATTGAAACACCGATACGACGGTTCTTTTGGATAGCTTTACGTGAAACTTCCCAATCGTAGTTGCTGAATGTAACACGCTTAGTATATCTGGCAGCTAGATTAAAGGCTTCTTCCAACTTCCAGCCTTGTTTTTCGGCAATAACTGGGAAGACCTCGAACAAGTTACATGGTTCACCGTTGCTCAAAGAAATTTCTCCACAAGGATTAGTTCCTTCAACAGCATCATCGATACCAGGTTGATAACCATCGGCAATACGTCCATAGTTACGTGACAATTCCAAGTTAACGATACCTGGCTCACCGTTATGAACGATCGAATCAGCAATTGGTTGATACTTAGTGAATTTAGAATCAACAGAAACACTATTATTAGAAGCCCAACGGTGGTGATACAACTTCTCTTGATCTTGTTTCATAGTAATGAAGTCATTGTCTGTTGCTCCACCAAGAGCTAATTCAGCTGAACGACGAACATTACCAGCAACGACTGTTTTACCGATCAAGTTACCCATATCTGTACAATCAACTGATGTTAGTTGCTTGCCAACAGCGTTGTTCAAAACTTCGTTAATATCAAAAAACATTTCGATCAATGGGACAGGACCTGAGGCAGTACCACCGAATCCCTTGATCTTAGCACCTTTAGGACGAATATCAGTAATATCCAAAACAACATCATTAACGCCTTCAGCATTAGTTGAAGCAAAATGGGCATCAACCATGTTGGCATTACCAATTACCCAACCTTCACGAGTATCAGGAAGCTTGTAAAAACGAACGTCATCAGTGCTGTGGTCTTTTAAGTAATCTTCACGGTCAATTGCACCTGCCGCAATAGAATCTTTGTAAGAAGCGCTAGATTTGCTGATTAGGACCGTTAAATTGATCTTCTTATCAACAACAGGCATCTTCTTCATATTATCAGGAACAACTGAAAAACCAACGCCGCCACCCTTCATCAATTGATCGAACATAAATGAAAATGGCATTGATACAGCAACTTGGTCTTCTGTTAAATAACTAGGAAGAATATGACTGTCACCGTATTTTTGTGGTCTAATGGCAATAAACCAACAATTGTTCAAGGCATCACCGTTACGATCTTGATACTCAGTACCAGAGATCCAGAGATTTCTACCTGATGGAGTAGCTGCTAATCCATAGACTAACTTATATAATTCTTTAGCTTCATTGACTAGTCCTTGATATTGTTCTTCAGTCAATGAATCATCTTTCAAACGAGGGTCAAGATTGATGTTACCTTCGACTACACGTTTAACTGTTTCAGACCAGTTTTCGGTACGTCCTAGTTCTGGAATCCAACGTGCATATGTCCGCTTGTAAGTAACCCAGCCTAGTTCTCCCCAATGTGGTTTAATAGTTTCTTTTACTTCATCTATAAATTCATCGTCTAATTTGATTTTTCTTAATAAGTTCATCATATTGCTTCACTCCATTTATTAATAAATAACACTATATATGGTATCTCAAGTCGAATTATATAACAAGATGTGGTGTTTGTTAAATAAATAAGTGAACCTGATTTTGGCAACGGGAAGCACCGTCAATTACGGTGTTTATAAATTTGCTTACATAAAAAATTTTTTTTGGAATTAAATTTTGATATAACTTAATTCAATTGAGTCATTTTAAATCCGCAACTACCATTCTAATATGCTTATCGCATGATAAGCAATGATAATTTTAATTAGACCTTTTTGACAAATTTCAAGTACTTGACACGAAATTTTTCCAACAAAAAAAGATGAAATCATCTTGACTTCATCTTCCATTATCTGTTATTAGTACTTAACAATTTTAAACTGGTGCAGCATCGCTTACACAAACATATTCATCAGTAGCAACTCTGAAATAACTTATTCCACCAAGGTTGACTACTCTGTCGGTGCGCCAATATGTGCCTGGTGCTAAGGCACGTCCAGTTATTTTTGCACCATCTCTAGTATAAATTGCAGCTGGTTCGGTAGAACTTAAGACACGAACTGTGCCGTCATATGGCGTGTAGGAATAATTTTCGGATTTACCGGCAATATACTCGTCAGTGCCAACTCCAAAGTAATATTTACCACTTATAGGAATGGCTTTTCCTAAACGCCATGAGGTACCAACTGCCAAATATCTTCCTGTTAATTCACCTTGTCGATTATAAATTGGCTCTGGTGACCCGTAAACCGTCATACACTTAACATTTTCTTCAGGATTGATCTCGGCAGCACTAGCTGTGACAGTCCCCAATGAGCTTATTCCCATCAACAATGCTGGAGATAAACCCATCAAACCTATACTTATTGTTTTTAGAAGATTTTTTTTCATTTTTTTATTAGCCTCGGAATCTATTATTTGATTCACGGCTAAAATAGCACCGTGCCAATCTAGGTACAAATATTCAGGGACATATCACATAGACAAAAAGTATAAAAAATAAAATACTACAAAACGTTCGTTTACGAAATAATTACGAAATAACAAGGACACTATGCTACTATATAACAGTAATTCTTTAATAGATTTACAAATGGGGAAAATAAAACAGCTTTATTTTTAAGGCAATTTTAGGGGGAAAATCATCACTAAATTTCAAAATTTTATAAGCAAGTCTATTTTGTCATGTGTAGTAATATTCACTAGTATTGTTTTTTTACTAATGTTGCTAGTTTTTAAACAAAACTACCTTGCTCAAAATTCTGTAAGAAATATCATTATTCTAGTCATAGCTCTTATACTCGTTATAATTGCGGGATACGTCTTAATGACGATCAGAACTGACAATAAGAAGATAAACAATACGGTACTTATTTCGTTATTAATGATCTTCACCATTGTTGCTTTAATGTGGGTCTTGAATGTTCCAAATATCCAATGGAGTGACTTTGGTAACTTTTGGAGTCGTGCACCAGGATATTTTAAAGGTGACAAATTGTATTACTCCGAAGAGGATTATTTTGCTAAGTATGCCTACCAAACAGGATTCATGTTGTACATACTTGGTATCGTCAAGATTTTTGGATATCATGTTTTCGTCATGCAATTTTTAAACATAATTTATCAAGTGCTGACACTTTTTATCACTTACTTAATAGTAAACAAACTATTTAATAACATTAAAATAGCTCGCCTTTCAGTCCTATTATTAATGATCGATCTTGATTGGTTTGCATTAAATAGTCAAGCTGATAATCAATATCTTGGCTCACTATTATATTTGATAACATTTTATCTGCTATTCAAGAACAAGCTTTGGAGCTACATTCTTGCAGGAATAACACTCACTGCCGGATGTCTAATTAGACCGATTGGTCCAGTCATTATTGCGGGAATAATTGTGTTCGCCTTGATCTATGTTTTAATGAAGAAACGTGACTTCAAGGCCTCATCACTATTCTTGTTAACTTTAGTAATTTATTTTGTATTATTCAGTCTTACAGGGGTCGGTCTTAAGGCTTCAGGTATCAACGAACATGGCCTGAGTAATAACGATACAGAATGGAAGTTCTTAACGGGACTACATTATGAATCTAGTGGAACATACTCTAATGATCTAAACGACTTGATCGACTCAAACAAGACTCGTGAACAAAACAGAACTGTTGAGAAAGCAAAAATACGTAGTGAGATAAAATTCTTAAACAAAAATCACGCCTGGCTATCACTGTTCCTTAGTAAAACCAAAATACTTTGGTCTGGTAGAACTATGGCTACTGATTTTACTAACTATTCAAATAATCACTCGCAAAAGACGGTTAATATTGTAAATTATCTGGCATACATTGGTTCAATTATCCTGATCATCTTTTCATGGATCGGATCGATATTATTATTCAAGACCAAATTTGACGATAACTTTTATTTATTATTACTACCACTAATGGCATTTGCGGTTGCTAATTTAATAATTGAGGTACAAGGTCGTTATCGTATTGAATTCTTACCAATCATAGCGATTATGGCCGGATTAGGAGTTTATAAAACTATTAATTGGATCAGCGATATCCGAACTAAAAAATAAAAGAGTACTTATGATGATTTCACATCATGAGTACTCTTTTTTGCTATCAATTAAATCACATAGGTAGAAGCAACCCACTCATTTGTGGCAACTCTGCGATATGTAACACCATTGTATTGTTTGACCTTATCAGTTTGCCAATCGGTATTATTCATCAAGGCACGATTGGTTACTCTGGCAAATGTACCATCATTTCTCATTGCCATAATTGGAACATAAGAACCATTAGGATTATTTACACGTAAGACATTAGCTGAGCTTGCGTTATTACCAGAATTAGTGCTTCCTCCAGTAATATAAACATCACCATATAGTTTTAAGTTGTGGTAAAAAGTTGAGACTAAATCATTGAACTGATCCATATTGTAGCCCATTGAAGCAAAGAAGCCCGTTGGATCAGTATGAGTTGTTTCACCATACATTTTACTTACTTGATAATGTGAAACAACTGTTTGTCCAGGAACATCTGGCAAACCGTATTGTATCAATTTTGCGGCTACATAATAGGCATCATTAGTAACTGATCTAGCAAATGCATCCCGAGTATGTGTTTCACACAATTCAACTTGAATATATTTATTATTGGCAGTTGGACCAGCACCCCAAACACCGTAATCAGCACTGTGAATATTAATGATCTCATTATTATCTACAAATGCATGAACATAGCTTTGAATTGTAGGCCACTCACGATTAAAGAAAGCCACTTCGTTTTCTGCCGTTGCACTATAGTCAGCTGTTTCATGAACAACTACACCTTCAGGCTTGCCGACACCATTTTCATATCCAAACCATTGATTAAAAGTACCTTCACGATATTGAATGGAAACTGGTCTAATCTTATTGTTAATAATATATTCATTGACTGTTTCTGCCTTGACTTCTGTGGAATTAGAAATAACCAACATTCCAAAGAGAATTGAGACTAAACTCAATAAACAGATTACTCCCCTATTTAATTTTGTACGCATGTATCATCATTCCCCCTAGTTTCTCTCGTATCAACTATAAACCCATTAAATGATACATAACACAAAAAAATAGTTACATTTTGGTTACAAAAAAAACAGGCATCTTTCGATGTCTGTTTTTTAAAATCATTACTTGTTGATATATGATTCAACAAGCTTCTTGTTATCTTCATTTGTGATTGATTCGTTAACTGCACGATCAGCTAATTCTTTAAGATCAGCTGTGCTCAACTTCTTCATCAAACTTCTTACACGAAGTACAGATGTAGCAGACATTGAGTATTCATCAAGACCCATACCAAGTAGTAATGGAACCATGATGTTATCACCAGCAGCTTCACCACACATACCGGCCCATTTGCCTTCTGCGTGAGCTGAGTCAATAACATGTTTAACTAATCTCAAGATTGAAGGGTTATATGGTTGGTATAGATATGAAACATGTTCGTTACCACGATCAGCAGCCATTGTGTATTGGATCAAATCATTTGTACCAATACTGAAGAAGTCAACTTCCTTAGCAAATTGGTCTGCTAGAACAGCAGCAGCAGGAACTTCCATCATCATTCCTAATTGAATGTGATCAGAAACTTCTACACCCTTTTCAACTAACTTAGCTTTTTCTTCTTCGAAGATCTTCTTAGCTGATCTGAATTCTGCCAATGTACCGATCATAGGGAACATGATACGTAATTGACCGAATGCTGAGGCACGTAACAAGGCTCTAAGTTGTGTTCTGAAGATTTCTTGTCTATCCAAACTGATACGAATAGCACGGTAACCTAAGAATGGGTTCATTTCTTCTGGAAGTGGTAGGTATGGCAAATGCTTGTCACCACCAATATCCATTGTACGAACAACAACTGGCTTACCTTTCATACCTTCAAGAACTTTCTTGTATGCTTCAAATTGATCATCTTCTGTTGGAAGTTCATCTGATTGCATATACAAGAATTCTGTACGGTAAAGTCCGATACCTTCAGCACCATTGGCAATAACGCCATCTAGGTCATCTGGTGTACCGATATTAGCGGCAATATCAAAGTGTTTGCCATCAGCAGTAACTGTGGCTTCATTCTTTAATTTTTCCCATTCTGCTTTTTGAGCAGCAAAGTCTTTTGCCATCTTGTCATATTTCTTGATATCTTCATCTGAAGGGTCGATAATAGCAGCACCGTTAAGTCCATCAAGGATTACGGTTTGACCATCTTTAACGTCTCCAGTGATTGTGTTAGTACCAACAACAGCTGGTAGTTCCAAAGAACGAGCCATGATAGCTGAGTGAGCAGTACGTCCACCGATATCAGTAACGAAACCTTTAACATACTTCTTATTTAATTGAGCAGTATCACTAGGTGTCAAATCATGAGCAACGATAATTACTTCATGATCGATTAGTGAAGGATTAGGTAATTCAACACCAAGTAAGTGTGCCATTACACGTTTTGTGACATCGCGTACATCGGCAGCACGTTCTTGCATGTAAGGATTGTCTGTCATTCCTTCAAAAATTGCGATAAAGTTCTTTGAAACATCGTCAAGTGCTTGTTCAGCATTAACGGTTTGATCTTTAATTTCTTGTTCGATTGCACCTGTGAATTCTGGATCAGCCAAAATCATTTTGTGTGCATCAAAAACTTGAGCTTCTTCCTCACCAAGTGATTCTTTAGCTACGTCTCTGATTTTTGTTAGTTCAGCATCTGATGTTGCGATTGCATCCTTTAGACGACTAACTTCAGCGTCAGCGTCAGAAATGCTCTTTTTATCGAAAGACAAATCTGGTTGAACTAAAAGGTATGCTTCAGCTGTAGCGATACCGTCACTAGCTGCAATCCCTTTGATAGTTTTAACCATTATTCAGCAAGACCTTCCTTTGTCATTGTGTCTGAAATAGCAACGATAGCTTCGGCAGCGTCATCACCATCGGCTGTGATTGTAACATCAGCACCTTGGCCAACACCTAGTGACATAACACCCATGATTGACTTAAGGTTAACTGACTTGCCATTGAATTCAATGTTGATATCTGAAGCAAACTTGCTAGCAGCTTGTACTAACATAGTAGCTGGACGTGCGTGGATTCCTGTTTCTGCAATAATGTGAAATTCTTTCTTTTCCATAATATAAATACCTCACCATATTTTTAAAATTATTGTAGTATTCTACAAATATTCACTAACTAATTTACCATTATATAGTTTCTTTCACAAGAGTTTTACATAAAAACCTCTCAATGAACCCTTTTATAATAAGCCATGCACCGCTTACATGCAAGCGATTTGAAAACGTATTACTTTTCTCGATAAATTTCTTAATAATTTACATGAGATTTTCAAGACTTAGCACTTGCATTATGCGAGTGCTAATTATATACTACCGTTGTATCCTGTATATGAGACAGAAAGGTGGGGTGTCAGTGCTTTGTCAAAATTGTCACAAAAATGAAGCAACAATTCATTTGTATACAAGTGTTAATGGTCAACGTACAGAAATAAACCTCTGTCAGAATTGCTATCAACAACTACGAAATCAAGCTAACGAAGGTATGAATAATATGGCAGAAAATCCATACGGTTTTTCAAGTTTTGAAGACTTGTTCAATGCCTTGAACAATGGTGGCGCACAAGCTGCTAATGGCATTGGTCAACAAGGTCCACAAACACAGACTGGTGGTAACGGTGGAAACAACCGTGGCCGCAATCGTGGAAATGGTGTGTTAGATCAATATGGTGTTGATTTAACAGAATTGGCTAAAAAAGGCCAAATCGACCCTGTTATCGGTCGTGATAAAGAAATTAACCGTGTAATTGAAATTTTAAATAGAAGAACAAAGAACAATCCCGTCTTAATCGGTGAAGCTGGTGTTGGTAAAACAGCTGTCGTCGAAGGTCTTGCACAAAAGATCGTTGATGGAGATGTTCCAGAAAAACTACAAAACAAACGTGTCGTTCGTCTAGACGTTGTGTCACTAGTTCAGGGAACTGGTGTCCGTGGTCAATTCGAACAACGTATGCAACAATTGATCCAAGAATTACAAAAGAGTAAGGAAATCATCCTATTTATAGATGAGATCCATGAAATCGTCGGTGCTGGTAACGCTGAAGGTGGAATGGACGCTGGTAACGTCTTGAAACCTGCCCTAGCCCGTGGTGATCTTCAATTAGTTGGTGCTACTACTTTGAATGAATACAGAACTATCGAAAAGGACTCAGCTCTAGAACGTCGTCTACAACCTGTTCAAGTTGATGAACCTTCAGTAGAAGAAACTGTTCAAATTCTAAAAGGTATCCAACCTAAGTACGAAGACTATCATCATGTAAAATATTCAAATGAAGCTATCAAGGCAGCTGCAGAATTATCTGCACGTTATATCCAAGATAGATTCTTGCCTGATAAGGCTATCGACTTGATCGATGAAGCTGGCTCTAAGAAGAACCTCCAAATCAATCACGTTGACATGGCTGACTTAGACAATAAGATCTCTGATGCTGAAGTTCAAAAGCAAGCCGCTCTACGTAATGAAGATTACGAAAAGGCTGCTTACTATCGTGATCAAGTAACTAAGTTCCAAGATATGAAGGACAGTGCCAAAGAAAAACCATCTGATGAGAGTGTTATCACCGAAAAGAACATTCAACAAATCGTTGAAGAAAAGACAAACATCCCTGTCGGTGAACTTCAATCAAACGAACAAGTTCAATTGAAGAACTTGGGACCCGACTTGAAGAGTCACGTTATTGGACAAGACGAAGCTGTCGATCAAGTTGCTAAAGCAATTCGTCGTAACAGAGTTGGATTCAATAAGTCTGGTCGTCCAATCGGTAGTTTCCTATTTGTTGGACCTACTGGTGTTGGTAAGACTGAACTTGCTAAACAATTAGCACGTGAGCTATTCGGTACTGAAGATTCAATGATTCGTTTCGATATGTCTGAGTACATGGAGAAACACAGTGTGTCTAAGCTTATCGGTTCACCTCCAGGGTATGTTGGTTACGAAGAAGCTGGTCAATTGACTGAACAAGTTCGTCGTAATCCATACAGTTTGATCCTATTAGATGAAATCGAAAAAGCTCATCCTGACGTAATGCACATGTTCTTACAGATTCTTGATGACGGACGTTTGACAGATTCTCAAGGACGTACAGTCAGCTTCAAAGATACGATCATTATCATGACTTCTAATGCCGGACAAGGTTTGCAAGAAGCAAATGTTGGTTTCGGTGCTGAAGCAAGTGGTCACACACATTCAATCATCAATCGTCTATCAGAATTCTTCAAACCTGAATTCTTGAACAGATTCGACGGTATCGTTGAATTCAATTCATTAACTAAGGCTAACTTGATGAAGATCGTCGACTTGATGCTTGATGATACTAACTCAATGATTGCCGATCAAGGCTTGAGTATTCACGTTACAAGAGATGCTAAGGAAAAGCTTGTTGATCTTGGCTTCAATCCTAAGATGGGTGCTCGTCCATTGAGAAGAGTTATCGAAGAACAAATCGAAGACAAAGTTGCCGATTACTTCTTAGACAACGCTCAAGAAAAAGATCTAGAAGCTAAAATCGTCGATGGTAAGATTACAATTGGTAAGTACAACAGCTCATCAAGTGATCTACCGGCTGACAATTCGTCTACAGAAAACAAATAACTTATTATAATAGGTAAAGATAAATCGAGATGATTACAATCTCGGTTTATTTTTTTGCCCAAATCTACCCCACTCTGTATAATCCTTAAAATTTTCTTTAGTCTTCTTTATATTTCATTTAAATTATCCCCCTAACGGCTTGAGAGCAACTTTTATACTACTTTACTATGTTAGAATTACAATAATTAAAAAGTACATTGAAGGGGTCTAACTATGGGGAAAATAAGAAAAAGAACCAGTTCCCCTAAACACGGGGACATGCATATGAATAATAATTTAGTTTCTTCCAAAGTAAAAAAAATAACTCGTAATGATATAGAGATTACAATCAACTACATTGACTCAGTAGGTAATCAAATTGCCGAACCAGTCACTCTTCAAGGCCATTATATGGACGCACTTGATATGCCTTGGAAAACCATCCCGGGCTATGTTTTATCCTCTGTTCAAAACTTCCAACAGTCATTTATTCCTAATCCAGACGGAATTTATTTGATTTACTTCAAGCAAATTGCTGCTCCAGTTGTTATTTACCATCGTAATACGAACGGTGAACTGATTTCTGATCCGCAATTTTTATATGGTGAATTGAATAAAGATTACCAAGCAAGACCATTAGCTGAAGCTGAGAGATTCTTAGTAGACTATCCTAAAAAAGCCAAGGGGCATTTTTCTAACCAAGTTCAAGAATATGAGTTTGTCTACAATACTATTCCACTAGTTACATACAAAATAGACAAAAACTTATTCATCAAGACCAAAGATAACGTCAATGTCTTCGAAGAACCCGGTAGTAAAACACCTCTGCAACTACCGATCCCCCACGACTCAACTTGGCGTGTCTACAAAGCTTTGAAAGAAACATACAGTAATGTTATTTGGTACAACCTCGGTGGTAGTACTTGGATTCCAAGTTCTGAAAAAATCACACCAGTTATCTTGAAGGAATACACTACTAAACAGATCGAACAACAAAGACAACTGAATAATCCATTGAATGCGACCGCCAATAACATTAGCTATATTTACCAAGTTATCGACAGTCGTGATATCAATCGAACTTCTAAGATTCTTTATTATGAGGATCAAAACGTAACTGCCTGGGAAACACCTTATGGAACGATGGATAACAAACGCTACTACGGTGGACAAGAAGTCTTCGTAACTCGCTTGATCCAACTAGATAATTACAGTGTTTGGGCTGAATTAAAAGACGGTTATTACATTGAAAGCAAATATTTGAACTTATAAAAAACTTCACTCCAATAAAGGGGTGAAGTTTTTTAATTATGTTTTGTCATTAAAGTATGACAATTAAGAATCTACAATACCATCCCACCGACGGCAAACACCAATGGAATAGTAATTAAACTAAGTATCGTGGAAATACTCATCAACGAAATAGCCGGCCCAGCATCCCCGTGCGCTTGTAGTGTAAACAACACGACAATCCCTGCTACTGGACAAGCTGTCATAATTATAGTCGTGTAATAAGCGATCCCAGTTACTCCCAAAAATTTAAGCATAAAGATCATTAAAATCGGAAAAATTAAATTTCTTAATATCAATGTCAAACCTAGGTTCTTGTTCAACATATCCTTGCTCAACTTAATATTAGCAAGACTGTTACCAATAACGATCATCGACAAAGGCGTGTTGATCGATCCGACGTACTTAACAACTTGATTCAAGGTACCTGGTAACCTCAATGAGAACAAGAACATTATCAAACCAATGACAATGGCAAACAAATTAGGATTCAACAAAACTTGCTTATAATCGATCCGTTCCTCATCACTTCTAAACAGTGAAACGCCATGGGTCCAACTAAAAATATTAAAACCCGCTAAGGAAACAACCGCAAAGAAGACACCTGTTGATCCAAACAAGGCGCTAGTCAAGGGAATACCCATGAAGCCAGCATTCGAATAAACACTACCATATTGCGTGATCCGCCGCAGGTTATCATTCTTCAAGCGTCCAAATATCAGTTTTGAAACTATAATGGCGACAATATAAAAAATAAGTATACCGATTGCTACTAAGATAAATTGTTTGATTCGGCTGCTTGAATACTTCTGTTCAAAAGCATTGATGATCAAGCACGGTGATACTACGTAAAGTAATATATTAGTCAAATCATTGGAAGTCTGTGCATGCATGAATTTGAACTTGTTGATAACGACACCAACTAACATCAAGCAAAACATCAAAACTATCTGATTGGTTATTTGTCCTATATTCATATAAGGATTTCCTTCCTCAAAATAAAAAAAGAGTGATCAATTTCACCCTTAATGATTACTATATATTAAATTACGTAATTCTACATGATTTATTTTTAATTAATTCAAAAATCTTGTCTAATATTTTTACCAACCTTGGCAATTTGTTCGAGCGTGATCGTTCCTTCATATAATCCTTTACCAATAATAACATCTGTCAGCCCAAAAGCTTTGAGATGGTGCAAGTCGCGTAAATCACGAATCCCCCCATTGGCAATGAAATTAATTTGTGGCATATCTTGCTTCAATTTGAATAACAAATCTAAATTAGGGCCGGTCATGGTTCCATCACGAGAAACATCGGTAACAATAAAATGTTTAGCACCACTTTCAGCCATAACCTTGATCAGGCTCTCCATTTCAACATTCAATTGTTCTAACCAGCCATTCACCGCAACTTTGCCATTTACACCATCGACACTGATGACGATTCGATCACTACCATATTCTCTCAACAGTGATTTAACAAAAGCAGGTTCCTCGATTGCTGCTGACCCGATAATAATTCGATCTATGCCTAATTCAAGATAATTCTGAGCGGTTTGATAGTTACGAATTCCTCCGCCGGCTTCAATGAAACCAGAAAAATTCTGCCGAATTTCTTTGATTATTTGATAATTTTGCGGTTTTCCGAGTTTAGCGCCATCCAAATCAACAATGTGTAATTGGTTTACCTCATATGAAGCAATTTTTTTGACCTGCTCTAATGGGTCCTTATTGATCAAGGTAACCTGTTTATAATTTCCCTTAAATAAACGAACACTTTGACCGTTGTGTAAATCGATTGCTGGAAAAATCATCCTTCCACCACTCCCTTATTATCCTGAAAAAAATCCTCCTAACAAAACTGTTAAGAGGGCATATTTAATCGCATCAGATTTTATAATTAAAGTAAAATTAATTTCTCTAATAATTATTTAATCTAAAATTAATAATAGGAGTTAGAGACCGCCATGTCAAGCTAAATCAATCGTTTTAACTAAATGTTGTCCTCTCCCAACAGCTTTGATATCGTGAGCATCTGAACCATAGATCATTGGTATTTCTAATCTTTTAGCAATATCAAAAATTTGCTTTCCAGGGTAAAAGTCGTTGCACAATGGCTTATAGAGTCCTGAAAGGTTTAAATCTAATTCTCGATGCTGTTGCTTAACCTCTTGAAGAATGGACGTAATCAATTCAACATTATCTTGGTCCAGATCTTCCGTCAGACCAAAATAGTCCTGAAACTTTCTGATCAAACTCATATGACCGATTCGTTGAGGACGATATGTCCCTAAATCAGCTTCCACGGATTTTTTAACGGTTTGATAATACTGTTTAAAAATACGTTGGGGATCATCCAAGAACTGTTCAAAGCCTTCTTGATAAGTTGCGGTATCAAAATCAATACACCATTGCCTCTGATCCTTCCCCTGCATAAAGTGAACTGACAAAATGCTTTCTTGAGTCTGTGGACCATACTCATTCAAAAAATCTCTAGTAAAGTCCTCAAAGCCTTCCAAATAATCAACTTCAAAACCGATCGAAATCTCTAAATCAGACTGATACTTCTTCTGCAGTCTTTGTGCCTCTTTCAAATAAGCCGGTAAGTCGGTCAAGTCCATAGCTCCTGTACTGAACCCTGACGGATTTCCAGCATAAACATTTTTAAAGTCAGCTGGTAAAGGTGCATGTTCAGTAATACAATATTTTTTCATCCCCAATTGAATAGCACGTAAAACCATTTTTTCCATTGGTTCGCCACTACCATGCTGACAAAATTCCGAATGTGTATGTCCGTCCAAAAGCATTTTATCACCCCTATTTTTTGTTTAAAATTTATCACAAATCAAAAATTTAAACAAAATAAAATTTTCCCTTGACGTGGAACGCGTTCCACACTTTAAGATGCACTTGTAAGATCAATAAAGCAAAAGTGTACCGACGTCGTGACACTCGCTTAATAAGGAGTGTTCTATTATGAAAATCTCAAACGAAAATGTATTCACAAATGTTTATCTACCAAATACCAATGAAATCGATGTACTATCGATCATCTCTAAAGCTATTGCCGGAAAAATAAATATTGATGAGCAGGAAATCAAGAGTGGCTTTTTATCACGTGAAGCCTTGGGTAGTACTGCACTAGGTGGCAAAGTTGCGATTCCTCACGCTAATTCAAGTGATGTCAATGAGATCCAAACTTTCGTCTTTACCTTTGACAATCAAATCGACTGGCGCTCTGAAGATGGCGAACCAGTAAATATCGTAATTGCCTTGATCATGCCTAGAAATAATCATCAAGAGGATTATCAAGAAATTGTTGATGATCTTAGAAATGATCTTAAGGATAATATTTTAGTTGATAAACTGCAAAGCAGTCTCGATGATCCTGATTCTCTGGTAGAATTATTAAGTGAGACAACTGTACAAAAATAGATTCTTTGAGGGGTTAAGATGATCAAGCATATTTTTTCTGACATGGACGGAACGTTACTAAATGATCAAGGTGTTGTTAGTAACGGTAATATTGAAGTAATCAAAAATTGTGGTATACCTTTTACATTGGTCTCAGCTCGTGCGCCAATGGAAATGTTCGATACGATCGACAAATTAGGTTTAACTAGTATTCAAATTGCCTTCAACGGTGGTTTGATCTACAAGCGAGACGGAGATTCAATCGATAAAATATCTGAACATTACCTTGAAATAGGCACTGTTAAAAATATCACTTCTCAAATTCGCAAAATAATGCCGGCTATCAGTATGAGTTTCTATACTGCAAATGATTGGTATACTGACAAAATCGACTATGGAACACGTCTAGAGACTAGTTTGACTGGTCTCAATGCCAAAACTATCAATTATGACAATTGGTTGAACGAGACTAAAGATAATATTTTTAAAATCATGTTTATTGCTCAAAATGACGACCAGTTGGAAAAATTGATCCAGAATCTCAACGATCTCAAACTGTCTAATGTCAGTATTCAACGCTCTGGCAATAACTATCTAGAGATAACCAGTGACAAGGCTAAGAAGTCACACGGAATTCGTTATATTCAAGAGATCAATTCACTCAATAAGTCTGAAATGGCTGCCTTTGGTGATGGTCACAATGACATTCCCATGTTGGAAATGGTCGACACTGCTATCATCATGGACAACGCCATGGAAGAAGTAAAAAAATATGCCACACATCTAACTAAAACTAACGTTGAAGACGGTGTTGCTTACGGTATTAAGAAATTTCTCGAGGTGTAATTATGAATATTCATGATATTGCTAAGATCAGTGGTTATTCTTCATCAACTGTTTCACGCGTTATCAATAATCGTAATTATGTATCTGACAAAGCTCGCCAAGATATTCAAAAAGTCATCAAGGATTTCGATTATGTCCCTAATGACGTAGCGCGTGATCTCAGTAAAGGTAAAACACATAATATCGGTGTCGTCCTACCTCACACCAAACATCCCTACTATACTCAATTAGTCGAAGGAATAATGAGTGCTGCCTTTCCAGCTGGTTATCGAATCGTAATGTTGCCATCAAAGTTCGATGCGGATGTTGAGATGAACTACCTCAATCGCTTGCGCCGTAAAGCATACGATGCCATTATTTTCACCTCGCACGGTATCTCACTAAAAGAACTTTTAAAATACCAAAAATACGGTTCGATTGTTATTTGTCATAATCCTGGTGAATTAAACATTGCCGCTGCTTATACTCATCGGGAAGAATCATACATCGACGCATACAAATGGATCAAATCACAAAATTACCAAAGGATTTCTATCTTATTAAGTCGTGATTATCAAATAAGTGCTACGGCCCAAAAAACAATTCAAGCTTATCGCAAGACGTTTGGTTCAGAACCTGATCACAGGTTACTCAATACTGACGTTACGACTTTTGATGATGGCTATAACGCCGCTGCACAATTCCATCATAATCAGTACGAACCAGATATTTACTTCACCAATGGTGACGATATCGCCGCCGGGGTTAGACAATTTTATTTAGACAATGATCTGAAACTTCCTATGCTAGTAGGTCAGGAAAATCAATTGTCTGGTCGTATTTTAAACATTCCGACTATCAATCATCACTTTCATGAGGTTGGAAAGCTTGCTTGTGAACTGGCAATTAACAATGAAATCAAACAGCTATCGGTTGAATCGGAATTTATATTAAGATGATTCTTTCTCTGTGTTGCTGTTGGCTGTTGAATGCCGCTGGTGGTGATCAACAGCTAGATTTTATTACTCCTCTACTAAATAGATATTAGCCTAATTTAGAAATTGATTCTTCTTCCACAAAACAAAAAGGTACGCTACGACAATTCTGCCGTAACGTACCCTTTTTGCTGTTATGTCTACTTGATAGTTTAGCTGGAGGTCAGCAGTAATGGAATCAGTAGCGATTGTGGTGTTAATGCGGGCGATTTTCCCGCATTTACAGCACGGACGTCTTGACTGATTTGCGTTTTGTGCAAAGCAGGCAAGCGAGTCATGAGACCGGTTTGTGGCTCATACCGGTCCCGCTACAGATGGAATTACTGCTGACCAGAAGCGAACACGACCTCTATCTAAATCATACGATTATTTTTACGCTTACCAGCTGTTGGAATCCCCAATTGCTCACGATATTTAGCAACGGTTCTTCTAGCAACTTTCGAACCATTCTCACCCAATAAATCAGAAATCTTCTGATCACTCAAAGGCTTGTCTTCTTTTTCAATCATTTCCTTGATCTGTTGCTTAACTTGATCAACTGAACGACTCTTAATCCCATCGGCCACTTTACTACGTCTGGAGAAGAAATGCTTCAATGGAAACAAACCAAAGTCAGTTTGGATATACTTGCCATTGATCGCACGACTGACTGTCGATTCACTTAATTGCAATTTTTGTGCAACGTCACGCAGTAACAGTGGCTCAAGGCTATCTGACTCTTGAGTGAAGAACTTGTATTGCTTCTTTACAATTACTCTACCGATCATAGAGATTGTCTTGATACGGCGCTCCAAATTGTATTCTAGAGTTTGATACTGATCATACTTTTGTTTGATGTATTTTTTCACATCATCATCGACCGTCTTAGATAATAAACCGTATGTTTCTTCAGCAAAAATCAATTGTGGTTGACCATATCTTGTCATAGCAAGACTCAATTTACCACCGTTATTTTTGACCTGCAATTCAGGAACAACATATTGCAAATCACTACCGTTATAACGCTCTCCCGGTGCTCCAGACAATGACTTGATATAATCGATATTATTTTCTAAAGTCTCTTGATCAATGTCGAGTTTATGCATGATTTTTTTCCAATCATGAGCTGCGACGAGGTCAAAATACTTATCTAAAATCTCCTCAGCGTATTCTGGTGCATCAGGATCAGCTTGAGCTTGCAAGAATAAACATTCTCGTAGATCATGGGCTCCGACCCCCGGTGGATCCAGTTGTTGTAACAAAGTCTTAGCATCTAATAGTGATATTTTATCAACTTTTAATTCATCCAATATTTCCTTATCGGTCAATGGCAAATAACCATTCGGATCCAATTGTTCAACTAAATAGATAACCAAATCACGAAGCGGTGTCTTTCTCATTGTTAATTGAACTTGATCCAACAAATATTCAAATAACGATTGGTCATTATCCCTTAATTGATAGGATTGATTGTCCCTCGTTCCTTGCATAAATGGGACATCTAAATTGGTATGTACATCGAATAACGGATTTTCCAAACTAATGTCTTTTAAGTATTCACTTAAGTCAATTGCATCTGATTGAAGCATTAAAATAGACTGACGCATCCCTTGAGTCAGTGATAATTTTTGCTCTTGCCTCTGACTCAATCGCTGTCCTTGTGTGAGTTGCATAATAAATTGCCCTCCTTTCGGGTTAAAAATCTTTGCTTTTGAGCTGTCTTCAAAATTAATGATAGCGCTTTTCATTCATTTTGTAATTATCTAATTAAAAATTCACAAACTATTATTACGATTGATGAAAGTCTGTAAACCTGATTTATCCAAACGGATTATTCTGTCCTTGAATTCGTCACGGCTCATTGTCACGTCAGCATTGAATCTTAATCTAAATAACATCATTGTATTGCGGATCATAAAACTAGAACTTATCAACGCATCAGCTTTGCTGACTCGATACGATTCGCTGATTGCTTGTGCTAAAGCTGCAGAAATTTTTGTTTCTACTTTTCGCGATAAAAAACTATATTCATCCGATGTGATCATAAAAGTATAGAACTCACGCGACTTCTCGAAGAAATCAAAAACTTTATCAAAAATAATTCCTGGTTGTGACAGTGTCTTATTCATTGGTCTGACAACTACTATCTTGATCAATTGATCAGCTAATTCATCAACAAATGTATTAGCGAAATCATCGATCGATTCATAATGTAGATAAAATGTCTTTCGGTTAACATCAGCTTTTTTGGTCAATGCTTGCACTGTAATATCGTGATACCTTGTGTCCCTTGCCATTTCACGGAACGCATCTTTCAAAGCAGTAGTTGTTTTTCTAACTCTACGATCTTCACCCATAATAGTTATGCCTCACTAACATCAATTATGTGTATTAATACTCAGATGAGGTCAATTTGGTGTAGTAATCAAAATACTTAAACGTTATTCTTTCTACACAAGTGAGTATTAAATTTACTCACAGTATAATACTTTTTATGAAGTGTGGGTGTAGTTATGTTAAAAGCTGAATGGCAATACATTATAAAACACAAATTTTTATTGGCAGTTCTAATAGTCATCATGTTCATTCCTTCGATTTACTCAGTTACCTTTTTGAAGTCGATGTGGAATCCCTACCAAGAACTGAATAAAATTCCAGTAGCAGTAGTCAATGAAGATAAGTCGGTGAAATATCAAGGAACCGACCTAGCAGTTGGTCACAATCTAACTAATAACTTAAAAAAATCTTCAGCCATGGATTTTCATATTTTAAATAATGAATCCTCTGCGAAAAAAGGACTCAAGAATGGCAAGTACTACATGGTCGTAACGATTCCTAGCAACTTCTCCAAAAACGCGACAACACTATTGAATAAGCAACCACAAAAAATGGTTTTAAAATACGAAACTAGTGCTGGCCACAACTACACGGCTTCTAAAATGACTGCAACTGCGGCCAAACAAGTAACTCAAGAAGTCTCTCAACAAGTCACTAAGACTTACTCTAAGACTATGTTCACCGATATAAAAAAGCTAGGCGACGGTATGAAGACCGCCTCTAATGGTGGTGCAAAATTAGTCACTGGTGATCAGAAACTATCTACTGCCAACCAGACGATTACGACCGGTCTAAATCAATTGGCATCCAGTTCATTAACCCTTTCGAACGGAGCTACAACCTTGAACCAGGGTTTAAACACTTATATTGAAGGCGTCAATCAGCTGGCTAGCGGCAGTAAGAATTTATCTAGTGGAATCGATCAATTGTCGAATAAGTCAACTGGTCTAGTCAGCGGTGTCAGTCAATTAGCCACTGGTTCTTCCAGATTGAACACCAGTATTCAATCATACAAAAATGGTGTTTCACAGCTAGATTCTTCAACTAAAACACTAAGCAGTGGTTCCAATTCTCTCGCCAATGGAACTACTAACTTAAGTAAGAGTTCTAACGAACTTAATTCCGGTATGGGTCAGATCTACTCAGCCAGTTCACAGCTTTCTAGTCAATTGCAAAAAGTCAGTGACGGACTGAACAGCAATTCAACTGACATGAGTAAACTTAATTCATCATTATCTGATCTCAAGAATTCTTTGGCAGACAACACTCAAACATCAACTATCAAAAATGATATTGAATCTCTGCAACAAAGCATCAATAACGACAATACTAATTTGCAAGCCAAATTGTCGAGTGTCGCCGACGAACAAGGCTTGACCGCCGATCAAAAGTCGGCTATTCTGTCCGCCGCTAATGATGCTGATTCTTCAACCATCACTCAGGCAGCCACAACGCTTAATAAAGATCTAGATGGTATTTTAGAAGTTCAAAATAACACCGTTAACAGTATCAGTAGTATTCAAAACAATTTATCATCGAGTTCTCAAACAAATCTTAATACCGTGATTGGCCAATTAGTAGCTGGTTCTCAACAGTTAACTACAAGTATTGGCGCCGCTACATCAGGCATGAATCAACTAAACAGTGGCATTGGACGGTTATCCAATAGTTCCACAGCACTAGCTTCAGGAGCTGATCAACTTGCTTCAGGCACTAATCATTTGGCAAGCAACAGCACTTCACTTATTTCAGGATCAAGTACTCTAACTAATGGTATCAACTCAATGAATGACCAAATGCCTGCCCTACAAAGTGGAATCTCACAACTCAATAGTGGATCTTCTCAATTGAATTCTGGATTTTCCAAGTTGACAAACAATAGCGCTACACTCGTCGATGGATCAAATAAACTAGCAAGCGGTGCTACACAGATTGCTAGTGGGTCCTCAACTCTAGCCTCAGGATCATCACAATTAGGTAACGGTATTTCACAAGTTACATCAGGTGATAGTACCTTAACCACACAATTAGCCAACGGAGCCAAGAAAGCTCAGGTCAATCCAACTGGCTTAACCTATAATCAAATTGCCAAACCCGCTACAACTAAACATACTGAACGTGATGATGCTCCAAACAACGGAACCGGTATGGCACCTTACATGCTATCTGTTTCATTATTTGTCGGGGCACTAGCCTTCAATATGATGTTCGATACTTACTCACCTAGAAAATATCCACGCAATGGGGTCAATTGGTGGTTCAGCAAGGCTTCAGTACAATTAGTCTTCGCTACTTGCGAAACCATAATCGTCTTTGGACTGTTATGTGCGATCGACGGCCTAGCACCGATTCATCTAGGCGCAACTTTCGTCATGATTCTCTGCACTGCATTGGTCTTCATGGCGATAGTTGGATGGTTAAATCTAGTCCTTGGTAAAGTTGGAGCGTTCTTCAGTATGATTCTTCTAGTGCTACAACTAGGTGGATCGGCTGGAACTTATCCAATTCAACTATCGAATGGCTTTTTCAATGCTATTCATCCTTGGCTTCCTATGTCATACAGTGTTGCTGGACTACGTGAAACTTTGATGATCGGCAATTCAGCTATTCCTGATATGTTGGTCTTATTAGGACTAACGGCAGTATTTTCCGGGATGAGCATTCTCTTCTTCATTCGTCGTAGATCAAGAATCAACAAGATTGATTTTACTAAAGAAGCAGCTGAGAACTCTTTAACTTAAAAATTTAGGTTGGGTGCTTTGGGCACTTTGGATGTTTGAATGCCGCTGAAGATGGTCAACAATTCCATCTGCCGTCGGACCGACCTCAGTCTTCGTCTTCGGCCTCGCTCGGAAGCCTGTAGTCTTCCGAGTCGTCCAGTGTACTAAGCGATAAATCGCTAAGTACACTATCACGGCGGATTCCATTGTTGACCATCTTCAGCTAGATTTGTATTAAATTCAGATCGGTAATTATCAAATGAGATTATATTTTACATACTAAAATAGCACGTAAAGTCGAATGGATAGCGAATCACCCTATATTGCTAGATAATAATCTAGCTATTATTAAGGACAATATATCCACATAGATTTTACGTGCTATTTCTATATTACAAAAATTAAGCTGGAGGTCAGCAGTAATAGAATCAGTAGCGCTAGTGGTGTTAATGCGGTGGTTTTCCGTATTTACAGCACGGACGTCTCTCTTGATTTGCGGGTTTGGCAAAGCAAGAGAGCGAGATCTTAGACCGCCTTTTGGCTAAGATCGGTCCCGCTACAGATGGAATTACTGTTGACCGGAAGCGGCATCAGAATCACACACTAAAAGCCTAATATTTCTTAGTAACAGTAAAATTCCGAATAAACTTGTACTTACGACTGCGGCTAGCTGAGTAAAAATAACCAAAGATACTGAAAAAAATAGCACCGATCAAATTAACAAATAAATCCTTCATAGTATCAATTAATCCAATATCTAAATAACCACCTTTAACGACAATTTCTTTATTATCTTCGGTATGAATAACAGTCTTATCAATTTTTTTAACATGTCCAACAGTATTAGGCCGCTTTGACAATTCTACACTATTTACTTTCTGAACGATTCGATCTTTTTGCATGTCAGTATTTAACCATTGATCCGCCGTAAATTCACCAAATTCCCACATCACTCCAATTGTCATCGAAAAACAAAACGAAGTGATTGCAATAAAAATTGGTGTCAAGTGGATAGAAGAGACACCTTCATTCAATAGATAAATTGATGAAAAACCAACTCCGGCTGCTAAAAAACCGTTTAGTGTGTGCAAACCAGTATCCCAAAACGTTAAGTGACCATAGAAATCACTTAATTCACCTAAAATAGTTGAGCTGAAGACAAATGAGATAATGACGAATTCTAAAATGTCTGGAATCATTATTTTAAACTTATTTTCAATGATAGCCGGTATTTCCAATAATATTAAAGTCAATAAAATTATTAATATTCCATTACCGCGCCCCATCCAAATTTGATTCACTAGCATTCCCAAGGCAACCAATCTGTAAAAAATATACACTGCCTTGACAAATTTACTGGCGTCATTTGTAGAATGCTTTAACCATTTGATTATCAACCTCTTGCCCTCACTAACCACTTACTCTAACTTTGTACTACTTGCTTTTTTCAACTGGGATCCATATTTCGGAATAAGCTTCGGTCTCTCCTGATTGAAAATCAGTATACGAAAAATTAGGTAACTCTAGTAAATCATAATCTACCGATGGAAGCCACTCTGAATAAATACGGGCTGTGGTATCTTGCATAGCGCTAGGGAAATTCCCCTGAACCGGAAAAATAGCCCATAAGCTACTAGGAATATTAACCGTCTCCAAATCATCATATTTATTTTTCTTTGTAGTCATCATTCCGATCATATGAGTTAGATTTCCCTTTTCTTGCAAATATCCTTCGTCAAAATCGTAGGACACATTCAAAGGCTTCATTGGTTCTAAATCAGCTAAATCATGCATATGATTCCGTTGTTCTTCAGTAATAGATTGTGCTAACTCTAAAATGGAATTGTTAACTCCTTCAAATTGAATCGGTACTCGCTTGCTGACGCCAACGATACTAAATTGTGGCATTTCTTTAATTCGGTAATCCATTGTGGTTCCTCCTTTAATGTCAATGAAAAAAGTGAATTTAGGCAACGTTTTTTGTGCCTTATTTTTCATTACTTCGGAAGGCAAGAATCCGCTCCAATCTTTAAAAGCTCTTGTAAAGCCATCTATCGATTGATAATTATATTTAAAAGCCACTTCAGTAACCTTTTCTCCAGCCACCAAGTCTTGATTGGCTAATGATAAGCGGCGATTTCTAACGTATTCATTCAGTGTCATCCCTGCCAAATATGAGAACATTCGCCGAAATTGATAACTCGATACTCCTACAATTTGGGTGATTTTTTTATCAGAAATATCTTCTGTTAAGTGCTTTTCGATATAATCCATTAAAATATTGAATTCTTTTAGCATATTAAGCCCTCCATGATTTACATACTAAAGGATTTACCACATGATAACTCGACATTTTATGTACAGCTTTTGTCGAAAAAAATAGCGGAACAAATCTTGTTCCACAGATATGCGCCTTTTACATTCTACTCTTAATCAAACGACCAATATTCTCGGACACCTGTTCAATATTTTTTTGTGAATCTGAGATTGCTTCATCTAGGCTCTGAACACCTGATACACAAGTAAAAATTGCATCGATACCTAATGGATATAATTCAGAGATCTTATCACCGATACTTCCGGCAATGGCAATCACCGTTGCATTCGGATCAACTTCTTTAGTAACTTGACTGACACCGATCGGCGTCTTGCCAAATTTGGTTTGAAAGTCGATCTGACCTTCACCGGTTATTACTACATCAGCATCTTTAACTTGCTCTTTGAGACCCGTGTAGTCAACAACGATATCCACACCTGATTGAAGTTTAGCATTCGTAAAGGCCAATAATCCCGCGCCCAAACCACCAGCTGCACCGGCACCAGGTGTCTGTTTCAAATCTTTACCAAGGTCTCGTTTAATGACCTCGGCATAGTGTGACAATGATCGATCCAAAAATTCGACCATCTCTTCATTAGCACCTTTTTGTGGTCCAAAGACACGTGAAGCACCATTTTTACCAGTTAGTGGATTAGTTACATCCGAGGCTACGATTATTTTTATATCAGTCAATTCAGGCATCAGATCAGTTAGGTCGATCTTAGCTAGTTTGTCTAGCATCGCTCCGCCATACTTCAATTCTTCACCTTGTTCATCAACAAGACTAGCACCAAGTGCTTGAGCCATCCCAGCCCCACCGTCATTAGTAGCAGATCCGCCAATGCCGATGATGATCGTCTTTGCACCACGTTTAATAGCTGACTTCATCAGCTGTCCGGTTCCATAAGTTGTCGTAACATATGGATTCTTGGTGAAATCATTGACGAATTGAATCCCGGAGGCTTCTGCCATCTCGATCACCGCAACTTCGCCATTATCGATCAAACCATAATGAGCCTGTGTTGGCGAGCCCAATGGATTAACGACCGTTTCAGTTACAATTTCACCATCTTTGGCATCAACTAACGACTGAACCGTCCCTTCACCACCATCAGCCATAGGCACTTTAACAAAGTCTGCTTCTGGATAAACTTTTTTTAGACCATCCTGCATTGCTTGCGCAACCTGCTTAGCAGTTAAGGCATTCTTGAACGAATCTGGAGCTAGTACAAATTTCATAATATCCCTCCATTTTAAAAAACGAACAACTTATTGACACATTGTCCTTATACTTTTTTAATATTGGTGTCATTGCCAAAACCTTGCCACAATCACATATTTAACATGATACAACTATTTATTTTTTTAATAAAATCGCCGAATCATGGGTTTTGGATTTACACAGCCTAGATGAAACCTTTAAACTAGAGATGAATTACCTATTCTTTAAAAATATAATTACGTCACTAAATTATAGGAGATCAGATTATGAGACAAATACAATTTAATGGTCAACCAACTTCTATCATCGGCATGGGGACTTGGCGGATGGGAGAATCTTCTGAAAAGAGAGATTCTGAAATCGAAACGATCCGTTACGGATTAGATCACGGAATCAATCTTATCGATACGGCTGAGATGTATGGCGAAGGTGCCGCTGAAACCTTGATCGGTGAAGCTACCAAGTGCTATGACCGTTCTAAATACCAATTGATTTCTAAGTTTTATCCATATCATGCAACACCAGAATTGATCAAAAAAAGTCTGCATGACAGTCTTAACAGACTTCAAACAGACTACTTAGATGTTTACTTGCTACATTGGCGCGGAGATACTCCTCTAGAAGAAACGATTTCTGGATTAGAAGAAGTTAAAAAAGCTGGTTATATCAAGGATTGGGGCGTTTCTAATTTTGATATAGATGACCTGAAAGAACTAGCATCCCTACCCAACGGTGAAAACTGTAAAGTAAATCAAAATCTCTACAATCTCGAGAGTCGTGGCGTCGAATACAGTATCTTGCCATGGCAAAAAGAACACAGCATCTCATTCATGGGATACTCACCATTCGGCTCTGATAAGAATGCCTACTTGCAACCAAAAGAAATCGTCGGAGAACTAGCTGAACAAAAACACATTACCGTCTTCCAATTACTTCTAGCCTGGGCCATTAGAAATAACAACGTTTTAAGTATCCCTAAGACTAGTTCAGTCGAACACTTGAAGAGTAACTTAAAAGCTGTTGACGTGAAATTAACTAGCGATGAGTTAAACATCCTCGACCAATATTATCCTATTCCAACACATGAAGTTCCACTAGATACTATCTAATCTCTTACAGCTTTACTAACAACATAGCCGATTACCAAACCGATCAAGGCCGGAACGATCCAACCTAAGCCGAGATTGGAAAATGGTAAGAGGCTATTTATTTTGATTATTGATTGAATCTGAAATTCTTTGGGCATATTCTCAATTCCCGCAAAAATAGCCGGAAATAGTGTGAATAACAAAGTTATTCCGTATAAAAATTTGGAATGTCCCAATAGTGGTGAAAGAACTGATAACAGAATCAACACAATAGCGATTGGATAGATGAACATCAAGACCGGCGTTGAATACTTGATAATGTTAGTTAAACCAACGTTAGCCATAATGCAAGACAAGATACTAGCAACGATGATCATAACTTGATAATTAGCACGTGGAAACATTTCTACCATTGAATCACCAAAAGCTGAAATAGCTCCGATGGCTGTTTTTAAACAAGCAATGATAACAATGACTGCTAACAATAAACTACCGATTGAGCCAAAGTAATAACTGAAAACTTGTGCCAAAGTAACTCCACCATTATCAGCTAAGTCTAGTTTTCCCAAACTCATTGCACCAATCAGTGCCAAGAGAGCATACAAAACTCCCATCAAAATAATGCTTATTGTACCTGATTTGATAGTTTCTTTAGCAATCTGGGCTGGTTTAGTAATACCCAGATCCTTGATCGAATCGATCACAACGACGCCAAAGGCCAAAGATGCCAAAGCGTCCATCGTATTGTATCCTTCTGTAAAACCTGATAAAACTGGGCTGTGCTTATATGCACCTTGTGGTACAGATGATAAACTTCCCATCGGTTTGACAAAGGCCGTTACGATCAATATTCCTAACAGAATCAAGAATATTGGTGTTAGCCATTTTCCAACATAGGTCATCAGCTTGCTGGGCTTTCTAGCAAACCACCAGGAAACAGCAAAGAAAACAACTGAAAAAATTGCTAAAACAACTTCTTGGTTAGCTACCGGTGTAAATGGTGCTAATCCCATTTGAAACGATGACGTTGCTAATCTCGGAGTCGCAAAGAACGGTCCGATAGTCAAATATAGTAACAATGTAAAAACATAAGCAAACGGTCGATTGACCTTTTCTGATAGTTCAAACACACTATTGGAACGAGTTAATCCCATTCCAGCAACACCTAATAACGGTAATCCAATCCCAGTTATCAGAAATCCAATAATTGCTGGAACAACATTTTGTCCCGCTTGTTGTCCCATGAAAACTGGAAAAATCAGATTTCCAGCGCCAAAGAACAATCCAAACAGCATTGATCCAATAAATAGCGAATTACGCCATGATAATTTTTTATCCATAAAACTCCACCTCATAAATGAGCTAAAAAACTCAACCTAAATATAATAACAAAATTTCTCCACAATTATTCGTAGTTGTTGTAATATTTAGATAATTTATCCGAGAGTGGGTGTCTATCATGAATAATATTGGTACTGTTCCACTAGAAACCAAGCGGCTGCTATTGAGACGTTTAAAACCAGACGATGCACAGTCAATGTATGATAATTGGGCGAGCGACTCTGATGTCACTAAGTATTTGTCGTGGCCAGCTTATGACTCGATCGATCAAGCTCAAGAATTCTTGAATTATCGTGCCGCATCATATGACAATCCCTGCACTTATGACTGGGGTATCGTTGTCAAAGAAGACAACAATCTAATCGGCACTATTTCAGCGGTAGACTTCTCCGATACAGTCGACTCAGTTGAGATAGGCTACGTTATTGGTAAAAACTGGTGGCACAATGGTTATACTACTGAGGCACTTAAGCGCATCATCAAGTTCTTCTTTGAACAAACTGATGTCAATCGAATTGAAGCCTGCCACGACAGTGAGAATCCTAATTCAGGACGTGTTATGCACAAAAGCGGCATGAATTTTGAAGGTGTCCTTCGCAGCAAAGGTTATAACAATAATGGCATCTGCGATGAAGTCGTTTATTCGATTTTACGAAATGAATACTACTAAAAAACTCCCTCTTACGAGGAAGTTTTTTTATAACTTAGAAGTTAATTTTACATCCGGATACTTGCTAGCAAACCAATTTTCCGCAAACTTGTTTTCAAACAAGAATAGTGGTTGATCATCCATATCTTTGACGAGCATATTTCTAGTTGAAGACATTGCTGGATCAAGCTGCTCTGGATCAATCCAACGAGCTGTTCTAGAACCGATTGGATTCATCACAACGTCGCAGTTGTATTCATTCTTCATACGGAATTGGAAGACTTCGAACTGCAATTGACCAACTGCCCCAAGGATGTAGTCGTTAGTTGTGTAAGTCTTATACAATTGAACGGCACCTTCTTGAACTAGTTGTTGCATCCCCTTGTGGAATGACTTCTGCTTCATAACGTTCTTAGCTTGAACTTGCATGAACATTTCAGGTGTAAATTGTGGCAAGTCTTCGAATTGAACTGATTTTTTACCCGAATAGATCGTATCACCAATTTGAAAATTACCAGTATCATACAAGCCCACAATATCACCGGCAACGGCTGTCTTAACTTGTTCTCTTTGATCAGACATGAATTCAGTCGCATTATTCAAACGCATTACTTTGCCGGTTCTTTGAAGTGTAACATCCATTCCCTTATCGAATTCACCGGAACAAATTCTCACAAAGGCGATTCTATCACGATGATTAGGATTCATATTAGCTTGAATCTTGAAGACAAAGGCTGAGAATTCAGGGTCATCAGGTTTAACAACTTCGTCACTATCTTTCACTTTATGTTCAGCCGGAGCCGGTGCCATATCAAGGAAAGCATCCAAGAATGTTTGTACACCAAAGTTTGTCAACGCTGATCCAAAGAAGACTGGTGTTTGTTCACCCTTTTTGATCTTATCAAGATCAAATGTATTACCAGCTTCTTTGATCAAGTCAACTTCACCAACAGCTTGATCATAGACACCCTCGCCTTCTAATTCATTACCAGCAGGTAGTTTACCATCTTTATCCAATGGTAAGAATCTATCGTTACCGTCTTTACGGTATAATTCGACTTGATTGTTAGAAATATCATACAGACCCTTGAGTTCCTTACCCATACCGATTGGCCAATTCATTGCACAGCCTTCGATGTTGAGTAGGTCCTCCAATTCAGCAATCAAGTCCAGTGGATCACGACCATCACGATCCAACTTATTCATAAACGTGAAGATCGGAATACCACGTTTTTTAACAACTTTAAATAATTTCTTTGTCTGTGGCTCAATACCCTTAGCTGAGTCGATTACCATGACTGCAGCATCAACTGCCATCAAAGTACGATAAGTATCTTCAGAGAAGTCCTCATGTCCTGGTGTATCCAAGATGTTAACATCTTTATCACGATAGTGAAATTGCATAACAGAACTAGTTACAGAAATCCCACGTTTCTTTTCGATCTCCATCCAATCACTAGTTGCGAATTGACCAGACTTCTTAGCTTTAACTGTACCAGCGGAACGAATAACTCCACCAAAGTAAAGCATTTGTTCAGTAATTGTAGTCTTACCAGCATCCGGGTGAGAGATGATAGCAAAAGTACGACGTTTACTTACTTCTTGTTCTAATTGTTTTTGATCCATAATATCTCCTAAATATAAATTGCAATAAAAGAAGGCGAAACTAGATGTCGCCTTCAGCTTAATTAACTTTTTTGAATGTGCTTGCCATAACACTCTTCGTCTTAGCGTCAGGAAGTGTTACTAGAACTTGCTCAATTCTTGAACCATTCATCTCGCCTGAAGTCAATACAACTCCATCTTCAAGGGTAAATGACTTAGGATGATTTTCATCCGGTATCTCACCGATATTTGCGATTAAATATCCGGCAATCGTATCAACGTCCTCAGCATCCAACTCTTCCATAAACAAGTCATTGAAATCTTCGAGTGATAAACGACCGATAACAGAATACTTGTTAGCGCTGATACGTTGATAGTTAGTAGTAACTTCATCGTATTCATCATCGATTTCACCGACGATTTCCTCAATGATATCTTCAATAGTAGCTAAGCCAACGATACCACCATATTCATCCACTACCATGGTGATCTGTGTCTGAGTACTACGCATCTTAACCAAGACAGTATCGATGTTAGTTGATTCTTGAACAAAGAGCGGATCCGTCATAATATCTGTTAAATTAATATTTTCAAAACCTGATTCACGAGCTTTCTTTAATAAGTTCTTAATATGAACGATTCCGATGATCGTATCCTTATCTCCACCATAAACTGGAATTCTTGAATAAGGCTGATTTAGAATTGCATCGATATTTTCATCGATAGGATCATTAATATCGATCATAAATGTATCAATTCTAGGTACCATTATTTCACGAATAGTTGTGTCACCGAAACGAACGATTCCTTGCAACATTTGGTATTCTTCAGAGTTGATCGTTCCACTCTGACGAGATTTTTGAATCGTCGCCATCATTTCATTTCGAGTAACCTTATCGTCTTTTTGACTGAAATCGATCGGTGTTATCTTCATCAAAAGCTCGATCGAAACGGTCAATAACCAAACGAATGGTTTCAAAACCTTACCAAAAATCGATACTAGTGGTTCAGTTGCACTCGCCACTTTATAAGGACTGTGTAACGCTATACGCTTAGGATAAAGCTCTCCCAGTACCAATGTGAAGTATGATAAGATAATGGTAATTATAACGATAGACAATTCACGACTACCAGGAAACTTACCCATAACTCCTTCTAGAAGTGAACTTAAACTTGTAGCGGCACTAGCTGATGATAAGAATCCAGCTAAAGTGATTGCGACTTGAATAGTTGATAGAAAATTATTAGGTTGATTAATTGCCTGCAATATCTTAATAGCACGACGATTACCATCCTTTGCCTTCTCCTCTACGGAAGTCTTGTTCACAGAAACAATTGCCATTTCACCGGCAGCAAAAAAAGCATTAAGGAACGTAAGCACGACTATCAAAATCAACTGTCCAGTCAGCGTCGCTCCGGTAGGATCATCACTCATTGAATCTTTCACTCTCTTTCATGTTTTAAAATTAAATAGACAAAAACATTATAGCAGGTGTTATTGGTTTCAACAATAAAGGTTTTTCATGATAGAATATAAGTTAATTGCACACAGGGAGTTTTTATAATGTCTAACAAAAAGATTTCTATTATTTATTTACTATTTTTTATTATCCCCTACATTATTTGTTTACTAGTCGTAGGAATAGCTTATAACGCTTTGGTTCTCCACGCATTGACTTGGAGAGTTGTTGTTGGTGGCTTTATTGGCGCTTTTGGTATGTTTGCTGTCAAAGTAATTGCACAACGACCAGTCCTAATAATGTATCGCAGTACTAAGCAGAAGTTCCTCAAGAGTCTGATCAACTTTTTCATTCTTGAACGAAGTAAATGGGTCATTGGCTTCAACTTGATCATCGACTTTTTCTTATCGATCGGAAGTATTTATTTAGTAGCTAATGTCTTCACCCTTTCACAAATAATTGGTAAGACTCTCGGCTGGTTAGTCTTGATATTAATGGTTTCCTTGACTCTTGCTTCCTACCTAGAATTCGAAACACTTTCGATCTACACTGAAAAAAAGAATAAATAATTCTTGACTTATTTAAAAAATAATAATAATCTTAAGGCAACTTAGTTGATGGAGGTATTCGACATGATGAAAATGAACAATGTTAAAGAAATGCAAGCATGTTGTTGTGTAGTAATTAAAAATTACTATACTTTTTCGACATGTCTAATACCACTCAATTGATAAACAAGTAGTGAAAACTATAAATCTCAAGAGAGCTGACATTAGTCAGCTCTCTTTTTTTTATGCTTACTACCAGAAAGGAGCTAGTTGTGGAACACATTAGAATCGGCATTTTAAACTTGATGAAGAACAAACTTGAAACTAATCAAAATTTTGAACGAGTATTGAACAGTGACGAAGTAGAATTGACCTTTTACTATTCAGCTACTCGTTATGTTGACCGAGAACTTGATCCCCAAATCACTTCAACAATGAAACCTCTAGATTTAAATGAAATCAATCAATTCGACGGTTTCATCATAACCGGAAGTCCTGTTGAAAAGCTTGATTTTGAAGAAGTAACCTACAATCAAGAAATCAATGATTTGTTGGATAAGTTAGATGGATTGAACATCACGCAGCTTTACGTCTGTTGGGGCGCCATGGCTGCCCTTAATCACTTTTATCAAATCAAAAAAAATATTCTACCACATAAAACTTTTGGAGTTTATCAAAACAACATTGTTGATAATTCTTGCTTACTCAAGAATATCGACAATGAATTCCCCGCCCCACATGCAAGATACGCTGAAATGAATCATCGTGACATTAACCAAAATGAAAACTTGGATACGAAAGCAATCAGTGAGAATGGTCTTTTAACTTTGGTGGAATCAAATATTAAACCACAGTCATTTGTCTTCTCACATCTCGAATATCCTCAAAGCGGTCTCGACGATGAACTAAAACGTGAACTGAGCAGCGGCAAAGTGCCAGATGCCAAAAGAGCTGTTAACTACTATTCACCGATCGATGACCATCCTATGTTCACTTGGAAAGAAACACAAAGAGCTTTTTTCCAAAACTGGTTAAACTGCGTTATCGAAAAAAAACTAATTAAAATCTAGAAAGAGAGAATATTTATTATGACTAAAATTGCTGACAATATTACAGAACTAATTGGAAATACACCTATCGTAAAACTAAACAACGTCGTACCTGAGGATGCTGCTGACGTTTATGTAAAACTGGAATTCTTCAATCCTGGTAGTTCGATCAAAGACCGAATCGCCCTAGCAATGATCGAAGATGCCGAAAAATCTGGCAAGATCAAACCTGGTGATACTATCGTTGAACCTACTTCTGGTAACACTGGAATCGGTCTATCACTAGTATCAGCTGCCAAAGGTTATCACCTTATTATTATGATGCCTGACACAATGAGTATTGAACGTCGCAAATTAATGCAAGGTTACGGAACTGAACTTGTTCTTACACCTGGTAGTGAAGGTATGGGCGGTGCCATTAAACGCGCTAGAGCTTTAGCTGAAGAAAAGGGCTACTTCCTACCAATGCAATTTGAGAACCCAGCTAATCCAGCCATCCATGAAAAAACAACTGGTAAAGAAATCGTCGATGCCTTTAGTGACGATAAAGTAGACGCCTTCGTTGCCGGAGTCGGTACTGGTGGTACTCTTTCAGGTGTTAGTCATGCACTTACAAAGGCCTATCCTGATGTCAAAGTATTTGCCCTTGAAGCTGCAGAATCTCCTCTATTAAAGGAAGGAAAAACTGGAGCTCACAAGATTCAAGGAATCAGTGCTGGTATGATCCCTGACACTTTGGACCAAGACTCATATTCAGATATCGTTGAAGTAACTAGTGACGATGCTATCAAGATGGCGCAAGAAGTTAGTCACAAGGAAGGTTTCCTACCTGGTATCTCAGCTGGTGCCAATATCTATGGTGCTATCGAAATCGCCAAGAAACTTGGAAAGGGCAAGAAAGTAGTAACAGTTGCTCCAGATAATGGTGAGAGATATCTATCAACTGATTTATTTAATTTTTAAAAGTCAAATCTTTTCAATCAAACGTAAAGGTATGAGAGAATAGAAAATGATAATTTTATATGGGGAGAGTTTTTAATATGAAGAAAAGAATTATTTTGCTTTTGACAACAATTGCTGCATTGGTATTGATCCTTACCGGATGCTCAAGCAACAGCGATAGTAGTCAAGTAAGCACAAAGACAAAGGGTACATTGACGATCGGACTTGAGGGTACTTATGCACCTTATTCATATCGTGAAGATGGTAAGCTAAAGGGATTTGAGGTTGACCTTGGCAAAGACATCGCTAAAGAATTAGGCTTGAAAGCTAAATTTGTTCCTACAAAGTGGGATTCACTTATTGCTGGTTTGAACTCAAATACATTTGATGTTGTTCTCAACAACGTTGCAATGAACAAATCACGTGAGAAACAATATATTTTCTCAACACCTTACATCTACTCAAGATCAGCATTGATCATGAAAAAAGACAATACTGACATCAAAGACATTACAGATATTAAAGGCAAAAAAGTAGCTGCTGGTACTGGTACTGATAACTACAATAAGGCTGAAAAATTCGGTGCTGACATTGTTCCATCATCAGATTTCCAAACTTCAATGTCGATGATCGATCAAGGACGTGTTGAAGCTGCCGTTAACTCAAAGGAAGCCTTCTTAACATGGAAGAAAGATCACAAGAATACCGATCTTAAGTATCAAGTTATTTCATCTAAGTACATCGCTGCATCTAAGATTGCTCCAATTTACAATAAGAAATCAACTGCACTTCGCGATGACGTCAACAAGGCTATTAAGAAGCTTTACAAAGACGGTACTATGAAGAAATTATCAATGAAGTACTTTGGTGAGGACATCACTAAGAAATAATTATTTTTAATCAATCGATTTTGAGAGGGGTTTTCGTTTCATGTGGCATACTATCGTTTCATCACTGCCGGAAATGATTGGAGCAATGCTTCAATTCACTATTCCACTGGCCATTATTTCGTTCATTTTTGGACTTATCTTGGCTGTTCTTACAGCATTGATCAAGTTTATAGAACCTAGTGAGAATAAGGCACTACGCTATCCTTGGTTGGTCCTCAGAGCAATAGCCAACTTCTACGTTTGGCTATTCCGTTCCACACCATTGCTAGTTCAATTGTTCATCATCTTCTTTGGACTTCCTAGTGTTGGCATTCAACTACCTGCTTTCTTAGCAGCCGTAATTGGATTCTCACTCAATACTGGTGCTTATGCATCTGAAACCATTCGTTCAGCGCTCTTATCTGTTCCGCAGGATCAATGGGATGCAGCTTATACTTTGAATTTTACAACTCGTCAAACTCTGATGAAGATCGTTCTTCCGCAAGCTGTTAGAATCGCATTGCCACCATTATCCAATTCATTCATTGGCTTGGTAAAGGATACTTCATTGGCTAGTTCAATCACTATCTTGGAAATGTTCCAAGTCAGTCAACAGATCACAGCCAAGAATTATCAACCATTATTAATGTACTCATTGGCAGCAGCATTGTATGCCATCGTCTGCACCCTTCTAAGCTGGTTACAACACTACTTAGAACGCCGCACATCCAAATACGTTAAGGGAGGTCAAAACTAGTGATTTCAGCAAAACATATCAACAAGCAATACGAAGGCAAAACCGTTTTGAATGATATTTCGGTTGACTTCCCAGATGGCAAAACTACCGTTATCTTAGGACCATCAGGTTCAGGTAAGTCAACACTGCTTCGTTCATTAGACATGCTAGTTCGTCCAGAGAGCGGAACTGTAAGCTTCCCTGACATCGAGATCGATTACAGCAAGCCTATTTCTAAAAAAGATAGTTTCAATCTCAGACGCAAAACTAGTATGGTGTTCCAAAACTGGAACTTGTTCCCTAACCTAACAGTCTTAGAGAACATTACTACTGCACCAATAACGGTTTTGAAACGTTCTAAGAGTGATTCAGACTTACTCGCTAAACAACTACTAAAGGAAGTTGGACTAGAAGGATTAGAAGATCGCTATCCTAGCCAACTATCCGGTGGACAACAACAACGTATTTCAATTTGTCGAGCTTTAGCAATGCATCCAGAATACATTTTGTTAGATGAGCCGACTAGTGCTCTTGATCCAGAACTAGAGACACAAGTATTGAGAATACTTGAAAAACTCTGTGAACAAGGTCAATCAATGATCATCGTTACCCACAATATGGAGTTTGCTAGACTGGTTTCAGACAAGATCGTCTTCATTGAAGATGGCAATAAGTTATACGATGGCGATACCAAGGACTTCTTCAATCATCCTACACAACGTATCAAAGACTTCTTATCCGGAATTTCTTTGGACGAAGAAACTGACAGTATCAAATAAGTAATTGCTACATTCGAAAAACCCGAAAAAAATAAGCTAAGACTAATTTAAGTCTTAGCTTATTTTTTATTTATCGGACAATCCAATAATTAATGGTGTGACAGTTCTTTATATCTCTGCATCCAAAGATCAACATAAGCCTGAGAAAATGGACCTTTGCCCTTATCAATCCAATCGATCAAAACGTCGACATTGCGATGTAATATCGTATCTATTTCTGGTGGATAGTTCCAATACTTACTGTGTGCAGCATATTCGTCTACATCTAATAAGCGCTTCTCACCATCAGGAAAGACCTTTATATCTAAGTCGTAATCAATATATTTGATGGCCTCTTTGTCTAAAGCAAACGGTGTTGCTAGATTGCAGTAGTATGACACTCCGCTATCCCTTATCATGGTTATAATATTAAACCAGTAATGTTTATGAAAATAAACCAATGCTGGTTCTCTAGTTACCCAACGACGACCGTCTGATTCAGTAACAAGAGTATTCTCATTACAGCCGATTATCTCATTCTCACTTGTCTTCAGCACCATTGTTTCACGCCAAGTACGATGTAAATGACCATCATGCTTATAACTCTGGATTGCCACGTAATCTCCTTCTTTAGGTATCTGCATAAATTACCCGGCTTTCCACTTCTTGTTCACGAAAAATTATAACAGAGCTGTGAAACAATTAAAAGATAATCCGTACTAAAAACACCCTCAATACTTATACAGCATTCTAAATTAGACTTTTACCAAAAATTAATCTTCATCACTCAAAGCCTGCTTAATAGCATCATATCTATAGCCTTTGGTCATCAAATAATTAATCAACTTGGCCGGATTATCGTATCGGTGCTCTACCTTCTTTATCAGCAATTGCAGGTTTTCTTTTTCAGAATCCTCATCACGTTCTAACTCCAGGTCAGCGATTGCCTGATTGACTATCTCACCACTGTATCCTTTTTGATATAAGCTTTGTTTTAGCTTAGTCATCATCTGTTGGAATGACTTACGGCGCTGTTTTCTAACTTGCTTTCCCGCAAATACAGTCGCATTTTCTAACAACTTATCTTGATCGATCGCAGCCAATTTATCTTCAATGATCGTTGCTGGAACTCCCTTTTGGATCATTTTTTGCTGAATAATCTTAGGACCATTAGCGGTCGTATTCAATTGTGTATTAATAAAACTTTGGGCGTAAGATTCATCATCCAAATAATGGAGTTTTTCCAGGCGCTCTATGACTGAATAGACGACTGGTGAACCATATTCTTTCTTATATAAATAATCACGCATTTCTTTTTTAGTACGTAATTCATAACTTAGATAATTTACCGCATCGCCATACGCTTTATTAATATTTTCTCGTGACTTGATCTCTTTGATCTGTTTGTCATCTAATTCCACCCCATTCATCAGCCTGAAATCAACTAATGTAGTCTCACCAACCGGGAAGGCGTATTCGCCGTCAAGATAAACATTATAACGACCTTTACGTTTTTGTGCCTGTATTTTCGTGACTTTTGCCAATATCATTACCTCACATGTTATACTCTAATGTAGTTTATCGCACTTCTAAAAAAAGGAAAAATCAAATGGATAATAATATAACTGAAGAATTACAAGTGGGCGATCGCTTCCCACTAACAATCAAGCGTATCGGTATCAATGGTGAAGGAATCGGCTTTTTCAAGCACGTTATCGTCTTCGTACCCAAAGCGGTACCAGAAGACGTTATCGTCTGTGAAATCACTGAAATTCACCCTAAGTTCTTAAATGGTAAGATTCATAAAATCAGAAAAGCTAGTCCTTACCGTAATCCTGATGTGCCAGAACTGGCTAGCCAAGTCGGTGGCTTGGAATTTGCCCACATCAATTATGAAGATCAATTAAAATTCAAGGCTGACATCTTACGCGAATCACTCGAGAAATATAAGCCTTATGCCTATGAACACTACAACATCAGACCAACTGTAGCTTCTCCACAACAAGAAAAATACCGTAATAAAGCACAATTTCCAATTCAAGAAATCGACGGAAAAATTCTCTGCGGACTCTACAAAAACGGAACTCAAGAATTAGTTGATCTCGAAGAAATGCCAACACAAATGGAACTTACTATGGAAGCTATGCGCAAGATAGTCGGTATTATTAAAGAACTTGGCATTCCTGTATATAACCCTGAAGCCAAATCCGGAATTCTACGGATGATCGTAATTCGTCAATCTGTTGAATTCAACAAACTACAAGTTACTTTCATTACTCGTACAACTAAGTTCCTCAAAGAACGTCAAATAATCGAAAAAATCCAAGAACAAATTCCAGAAGTCAGTTCCATTTCTCAAAATGTTAATACTGACGACAAAGGCAGCGTTTGGGGCGATGACACACGTCTTGTCTGGGGAGATGAATACCTCCAAGAAGACATCAACGGCTATATCTTCAATCTATCACCTCGTGCCTTCTTACAATTGAATTCACTTCAAACTGATAAGCTGTATGACATTGCTACGACAGCCTTAAATCCTGAAGAACGAGACATTTTGTTGGACGCATATTGTGGTGTGGGAACGATCGGTATTACTCTCGCCAATAAAGTTAAACATGTCTACGGAATTGAGATCATCCCTGAAGCAATTGCTGATGCTAAGAAGAATGCTGAATTAAACGATATTGAGAATGCTGATTACTATGTAGGTTCAGTTGACCAAGTTTATCCTGAACTATTGACTGACCACATCAAGCCTAATGCAGTTATCGTTGATCCACCACGTACCGGATTAGACGGCAAACTGATCGATACCTTGTTGAGACATCGACCAGAAAAGTTGGTTTACATCTCATGTAATCCTTCCACATTAGCCAAAGACCTAACTCGTCTAACGAACAAGTACCGTGTTGATTACCTTCAACCAGTCGATATGTTCCCACAAACTCCACACGTTGAAACAGTCGTTAAACTAAGTAGAAGATAATAAGTATGAGAACGTGACAAAACACGTTTTGAGTATAACCGAAAAAGATTTGATATTTACTACGTAAATATCAGATCTTTTTTTGTTAAACAGAAGAAATTGTATTTTGCCATGCGTTTACGTTGTAAATTCATACGACTATCGAATTATGTCACAGTTTTTATATTACTAATAACTTATAATAAGCATAATGCTTTACTGAGTATAAAAATTTTGATAAGCTTAAAAAGTACGCACGGAACAAATGCGTTAAGATCCACCCAACCCCACTTGAAGAAAGCGAGGAATTAGATGGACCAAAAAGCTTATAGAACAGAACTAAAAGAATTACAAAAACAAAATAACATTCAAGATTTTCACAATGGTTTAAGCTCCGCCGAAGCAAGTAAACGCCTTGAAGAACACGGTCGAAACAAATTAGAAACTATTAAAACTCCCAAATGGAAAATGTTTCTGCACCAATTTAATAACATGGTAATTTATGTTTTGATTTTTGCGGCTATCATCACACTATTACTTGGACACTATTCAGATTCAATTATCATTGGATTAGTAGTGATCATCAATTCACTGATCGGTTACTTCCAAGAAGCCAGTGCCTCCAATGCTTTGGAACGTATCAAAGATATGTTATCCATCAATGCCAAAGTTCATCGTGATGGCATCAGAAAGGAAATATCAGCTGAAGAACTAGTTGTCGGTGATGTCGTTTTCTTAGAAGCTGGCGATAATGTACCAGCGGATCTGCGAATTATCAATTCCGATAATCTACGTATCCAAGAATCGTCATTGACTGGAGAGACTAACTCAGTTTCTAAAAATTCACAGATACTCAGTAAAGAAGCCGCCCTAGCCGATCAAACTAATATTGCCTTTGCCTCTACTTCAGTAACTAAGGGTAGTGGTACCGGACTAGTCGTGGCAACTGCTGAAAATACCGAGATCGGTAAAATTTCGACTGAAGTCGGCGCCGTTAAAGCTCGTAAAACACCTCTGATGCAAGTGATCGATAAACTTGGAGCCGGAGTGTCATACTTCATCGTCTTCGCCGCACTGGCAACATTTGCCATCGGCTGGTACTTTGGAGCATATTCGATCTCCGTCCTATCAATGGCAGTAGTATCTATGGTAGTTGGTACTATTCCTGAAGGGTTACCTGCCACAACTTCAGTTATCCTGGCCAAAGGTGTCAACGATATGGCAAAGAATCAAAATACGATCATCAAGACTCTTCCAGCCGTTGAAACATTAGGATCCGTTGATGTAATTGCGACTGACAAAACTGGAACTCTGACTAAGAACGAAATGACTGTTACCGATATCGTCATCGATGATCAAAATTACCAAGTGACAGGAACTGGTTACGACCCTATTGGTAAAATTACGCAAAATAACCAAGAAATAACTATTTCTAAAAAAATGAAATTATTCTTAGAATCAGGTTATCAAGCCAATGATACACATTTGATCAATGAAAACGGCAATTGGAATATCACTGGCGAACCCACTGATGGTGCCTTCTTATCGCTCTATCACAAAGTCTATGATCACAATGAAGAATCCGAATACGAAAAAATCGATATTCTACCATTCGATTCTGACTTCAGATACATTGCTCGACTAGTCAAGAAAAATGACAAGCACTACTTATTCGTCAAGGGTTCTCCTGATAAGCTATTCCAAATGGCAAAACAAATGGATGCAAGTTTTGATGAAGAAACTTGGTCCAAGCGTGTACAAGATTTTTCCGAGCACGGAAAACGAGTTATCGCGGTTGGATACAAGGAAGTTTCAACAAACATTACCAAAATAACGCACAACCTCATCAATAACGGACTGAACTTCTTAGGACTTGCGGCAATTATCGATCCGCCGCGTGAAGAAGTCATTGAAGCATTAAAAGAAATTCGTTCCGCTGGTGTTGAAGTCAAAATGATTACTGGTGATAGTCCGATAACTGCTTCCGCAATCGGCGAGAAATTAGGTTTAGCTGAAAAGATCAGTGCTATCACTGGTCCACAATGGGACCAATTATCTGACAGCGAACGCATTGTGGCAGCTAATGAGAATCAAGTTTTCGCTAGAACTACTCCTAGTAACAAGATTGAAATAATTGAAGCACTGCAAGCTAGTAACAAGGTAACGGCTATGACTGGTGACGGCGTCAACGATGCTCCAGCACTGAAACAGGCTGATATTGGTGTAGCCATGGGAATCAAAGGTACTGATGTGGCTAAAGATTCTGCCGATATGATCTTAACTGACGATAACTTTGCGACTATTTCCAAGGCTATCAAAGAAGGTCGACGAATCTTCGATAACATTAAGAAGAGCATTCTCTATCTTCTGCCGATCTCATTTTCTGAAGGATTGATCATTGCCTATGCCATTTTGACTAAAAGTGACATCCCGTTACACCCTACCCAATTGCTCTGGATCAATATGGTTTCAGCCATCACGATTCAATTTGCATTGACTTTTGAACCGGCTGAAGAAGGCATCATGAACCGTAAGCCTAGAGAAACTGGCGGTAAGTTAATGAGTAAGCACAACATCTTCCAAGTGACCTATGTTTCAATACTAATGGCAATAATTAGTTTGGTCATCGATTCTTACTTACGTGGCAATGGTGTCAGTGCCATTATTTCCAGTACGACCATGGTCAATGTTTTGATCGTTGGTAAGATATTCTACCTATTCAATATCCGTTCTAATAAACCTGTCTTATCTAAGGATTTCTTCTCCAATCCCAAAGCATTTTACTTCATCGGTCTGATGATGATCTTGCAACTGATCCTAACTTACGTTCCATTCATGCAAAACATCTTCTATACTGGATCGATCGGTATTATGGAATGGAGCTTAGCAATTTTAGGTGGGATAATTATTCTGAGTGTTGCCGAATTAGACAAGTATCTTAGAAATTTAAAATTCAGCAAAGCTGAAGAATTATCTTTTGAAGAATAAAAAATATCTGTGAGGAATAAACTTTTTCTCACAGATATTTTTTTATGCTCTCAATTAAATCACTCTATCTCGGCCAAGTAGTTTTTGATAAATTCAATAAATGCTGTAATCGTTGGTGTAAATACTTGTCCCGAATGCCAGGCTAATACTGAATGCAACACTGGTGCATCTTTCAGTGGAATAAACTTCACATTGTCATAATTGGCATCCAGTTTTAAACATATCAATACTCCCATACCGTTTTGGACTAACTTAACATCGTTGTAAATCAAATTATAATTCACAACGTTATTTATGTTTTCTGAACTTTTACCTAGCCAGTTAATTAATTCATGATTAACATTCTCTCTGCCAGGCAGCATGACGAGCTGGTCTTCTAAATCCTCTGGCCGAATATAATCTTTGTTCGCCAGAATTGAATCATTCCTTACACAAACACACCAAGTCTCATCGACATTCATTCTCACAAAATCGTATTTCTCAACATCGACTGGATTCAAAAACAATCCAATATCCAACATTCCTTGATCCATGCGATTTCTAATATTAGTTGTATTTCCACTGAATATATCAAATGTGACCTTGGGATGTTGCTGATGAAACTTCACGATCATTTTTGATAACAAATCAGTACTCTTTAACTCGCCACACCCGATTGCTATTTCACCATCCAAATCACTCTCACGATGAGAAACTTCAGTTACTGTTTTGTCAGCTAATGTAACAATTTCTTGGGCACGCCGTTTCAAAATCATTCCTTCATTAGTCAACTTCATTTTACGTTCAACTTTTTCAAACAACTTAACATTCAGTTCAATCTCTAATTGTTGCATCTGTCTAGACAATGTCGGTTGAGTAATATTCAATGACTTAGCAGCATTCGTAATGTTCTCTTCTCTCGCAACTGCTAAGAAATAATTCAGAGTCCTAATTTCCATAATTGCCTCCCCGCTTTGTTAATTGCTACTACAATTATAGTTTTGAAGCATGATTAACCATTAATTATAAGTATTGTACATCAGTATTCTACTGAATTATGATGTACTTATTAAATTATCAAACTAATTAATCGAAGGAGTTTTATATATGACAGAATTACCATCAGTAGCATTAGGAACATGGGCCTGGGGTTCAGAAGATGTTTTCGGAGATCCACTGACAACAAACGACCTAAAACCAGTAGTTGATACAGCTATGAACAACGACTTAAATCTCTGGGATACAGCTGCCGTATACGGTATGGGAGCCTCAGAAACCTTTGTCGGTGATCTATTAAAAGACTATGACCGCAAAGATTACTTATTATCAACAAAATTCACACCACAAATTGCTGACGACAGCGAGAATGCTATGGCAAATATGCTTGAAGGCAGTCTTAAACGTCTACACACAGATTATATCGATATTTATTGGATCCATAATCCTGCTGATGTCGAAAAATGGACTCCACAACTTATTCCTTTAGTAAAGAGTGGCAAGATCAAACGTGTTGGTGTTTCAAATCATAATCTTGATGAAATCAAACGAGCTAACGAAATTCTCAACGCTGAAAATATTAGTATTTCAGCAGTTCAGAATCATTACAGCTTATTATATCGTTCATCTGAAGAAGCAGGCATCATTGATTACTGCAATGAAAACAATATTGACTTCTTCTCATATATGGTTCTTGAACAAGGTGCATTGAGTGGCAAATACAATACTAAGAATCCACTACCAGCAGGCAGTTCTCGTGCTGACAAATACAACAAGATGTTACCAGAATTAGAGAGCCTCACTAATGAGTTAACAAAAATTGGTCAAAGATACAATGCTTCTGCAGCACAAATTGCTGAAGCTTGGGCAATCAACAAGAACACTCTACCTATCATCGGTGTAACTAAGGAAAAATATATTGCTCAAACTAAGCAAGCTGCTTCTATCAAGTTGACTTCAGACGAGATCAACCGTCTTGAAACACTTGCTGCGGCAACAAATGTTGAAACAAAAGGTTCATGGGAAAAACCAATGAAATAATTTTGCAATTTGTTATTGCTTTAAAGTTAACTTCAAGGTATATGATGTAAATCATCGAAAGGAGGAATTATTTAATGACTAAAATTTTAATCGTTGGTGCACACGGTCAAACAGCAAGAATCGTCACTGATCGTGTACTTAATGAAACAGATAATTCACTAGTTTTGTACTTAAGAAACAGTGATCGATTAAATCAATATAAGGATAACGACCGTGTAGAATTGGTTGAAGGTGACATGCTTGATACCGACTCTCTAGTAAAAGCAATGAACGGAGTGGATATCGTCTACTCCAACGTTGGTGGAACTGACTTGGCAAACCAAACAAAAAGTCTTCTCAACGCTATGAAACAAGCTGGTAAAAAACGTTTGATCTTTATCAGCTCACTTGGTGCCTACCATGAAGTTCCCGGTAAATTTGGAGAATGGAACGAGCAAGCCATCGCTGCATACTTACCAGGTTTCAGAGAATCTGCCAAACTAATTGAAGCCTCAAATACTGACTACACGATAATTCGTCCAGCTTGGATGTCCAACAAGGACGAAATAAATTATGAAACAACTCAAAAAGGTGAAACATTTAAAGGTACCGAAGTTTCACGTAAAAGTATTGCTGACTTCGTCATGAAGTTATTAAATGATCCTACCAAACACATCAATGAAAGTGTAGGATTAAATAAACCAAATACTGACGGTGACAAACCAGAATGGATCTAATCAAATGACAAAAATTGATGTATTCGCTCATGTATTACCCAATGAGTTCTTTCAACAAATGAAACAATTCGATGATAACTTACTAGCTAAAAACCCTTATTTGCAAAATAACGTACTGACTGATATTAAAAAAAGAAAAGCTGGCTTAGCCCCTGATGTTAAACAAGTTATTTCCAATGTGAACTTAAATCCTGAAGACTACGTTGATGACAAAACGTCAGTCGAGTTATGCCGTAATGCAAATGACGAACTGATTTCTATGGTAAAGGATAACGACATCTTCGTATCTGCGGTAGCGATGTTACCTATGAATTCAGTTGATGAGGCAATAAAAATAATCGAAGAACAAGTTTCCACAAAGGATGAACTGATTGGTGTGCAATTATTTACCAGAGCCTTGAATAAACCTATTACATCCAGTGAATATGAACCGATTTTTGCCAAGTTAAGTGAATTAAATCTACCGATTTGGCTGCACCCAGTCTTTGACGAATCTCGTAACGACAACAACATTACCTTCAGTTGGGAATATGAATTGACTCAAGCAATGTACAACTTGGTCAAAAAAGGATACTTCCAAAAATATCCTAATTTAAAAATTATCGTTCACCACGCCGGTGCAATGATTCCCTTCTTCTCAGGAAGAATCAGATATACGATGTCTGAAATTGAATACAACGATTTCAAAAAGTTCTATGTCGATACTGCTATACTTGGCAATACCAAGGCACTAGAATTAACCAGCGACTTTTTTGGAATCGATCACGTATTGTTTGGAACTGATGCTCCCTTTGGCATACTACCCTTTGGAGCCACTAACGAAATTGTATCTGCAATCGATAATATGAATATCACCGCAGATCAAAGGGATTTGATTTATTCAAAGAACTTAAAAAATATCTTAAACTAAAGAATCCCTTCGCATTTGAGCAAATCAAATATGAAGGGATTTTTTGCTTTAAAGAAAGAAGATAATAACTTATGAAATATACAAAATTTGGTAATACTGGTTTAGATGTATCACGAATTGCTCTTGGTACTATGGGATTCGGTAATGCTTCAACTGGAATGTTCCCATGGGCTATTGATGAAGAAAAAAGTCAAAACGTTATCAAGACCGCTTTGGATTTAGGCATCAATTTTATTGATACCGCTAATATCTATTCTCATGGAGACAGTGAAAAATTTGTCGGAGACGCTTTAAAAAAGTATGCTGACAGAGATGAAATTGTTTTAGCCACAAAGGTATTTTTCACACCTGAACAAAAGCCGAATTATGCCGGATTGTCACGCAAAGCCATCATGAGTCAAATCGACAAAAGTCTTGAGCATCTTCAAACTGATTACGTTGACCTCTATATCATTCATCGCTGGGATTACAACACACCTATCGAGGAAACAATGGAAGCCTTACATGATGTTGTAAAATCCGGCAAAGCTAGATATATCGGTGCTTCAGCAATGTTTGCTTGGCAATTTGAAAAAGCTCAAGCCATTGCCAAAGAACATGGTTGGACTGAATTCGTCTCGATGCAAAATCATCTCAATTTACTATATCGTGAAGAAGAACGTGAAATGATGCCTTTGTGTGAAGATCAAAATATTGCCGTCACACCATACAGTCCCTTAGCATCTGGACGTTTGGCCAGAGATTGGTCTGCCACGACTAAACGTTATGAAACAGATAAAGTTGCTCGTTCAAAATACGATTCAACAGAAGAGCAAGATGAACCTATCGTTCAAAGAGTCGGAAAGATTGCTGACAAATACGGCATCAAGCGTGCTCAAGTAGCACTTGCTTGGTTATTGCAAAAACCACAAGTTACCGCTCCAATAGTTGGTGCAACTAAAAAGTCTCACTTAGTAGATGCCGTTGATGCACTAGACGTCAATCTAACTAAAGAAGACATTGATTTTCTTGAAGAACCTTACCTACCACACAATTTAGTCGGACCATTCACTAAGGCTGACGCAAACGACTATAGAAGATAATTAAAGATTTCGGGACTTCTGCTTGTCAACTCCAGGTTAGTTGCGTGATACTACTAATGTAGAGATATTTTAAGAGGGGCAACGACAAATGAATAACGAAATTAAATATATCATGAGTGAATTGGGCGTTATCTATGATTTTTATCAAGATCAATTTAGTTTGCAACGAATCAAAAATTATATTTTGAGTATGCCTGAAGGTAGTAAAATCATTGACGTGACAGCAGGCCAAATTCCAATGTATGACCATCAAATTGACTTGCCGATTGCCAAGTTTAACGACGACACTGACTCAGTCGGCTTGTTACAAGTTACTCACACGATCGTAAACAATCGTCCAAAAGACGAAATTGCGGCCGATAGTCAACGAATTATCGAGTTGGTCAAACGGTTGATCGTCTTGGTGGAACCAAAATAGAAAAAGAGGTTGTGACATAACTCGGTAACTGTATTAATTTGCAGCGTAAACACGTGTTAAAACACAATTTCTTTTGTTTAACAAAAAAGGATCTGACATAAATGTCAGATCCTTTTCGGTTATACTCAGAAATTATACGTGTTTTGCCACGCCCTCTTTACATATTCAATTCATAAGCTACTCGACGGTCATCGTCCTTGGGACCAACGTAAATAATTCCACGATATTTGAATCCAGCCTTTTCAGAGACGTGTTGCATTCCCTTATTCATTTCATGCGTATCGATCCGAAAGTTTCTAAAACCCAGTTCATAGCCGATCGAAAACATGTTAGACATCAAGAAGTCACTCAAATGCTTGCCACGATAGCCATCACAAATAGCAACACGATGTAAAGTCGCATATTTGTCAGTAGTATTGTTCCAACTACCATCTTGAATCACTGCATAATGAGGGTCGTTTGTTTGCATCAAACAAGTATAGCCGACTAAATCACCATTAACGATCAATACATATCCGCGGCCTAACTTCAAATCTTCTTCCAAAACTTCACGACTAGGTTGTCCATCCTGCCACTGCGGACTGCCAGTGCCTTTGATCAATCTTTTAGCATCGTTGATTACTTTAATGATCTGCTCCAATTCACTAACTTGAGCTTTTCTTACAAAAACATTAAACATAAATTCCACTTCCCCAGATCTAATTTCAATAAATCTAATAATAAGCTAACTGCGACCAAAGTCAATTCCAGCTTGAGTTGACAAAATCTCTTAATAAACCGATGATAGGAAATGTCGTATTTTTAACAATTATTGAGGAAGTGTAATTTGTATGAACAAACGGGCTAAATTATCGCTAGCCATCGTTACCATTGGAAGTTTCTTCGGAGTATTAAGTTCGACCTTAATGAGTACAGCTCTGCCTTCGATCATGAAGACATTCTCAATCACCACTTCAATGGGTCAGTGGCTAACTAACGGCTACATCCTAGTCAATGCCATTATGATTCCAACGAGTGCTTTTTTACTCAAGAAATTTTCTTTTAAAAATCTCTATTTGTTCTTTTCAACAATTTTTCTATTAGGAACAATCTTTGGAGCACTATCACAACAATACGTCTTCTTGATCACTGGCAGAATGATTCAAGCTATCGGTGCTGGAGTAATGATGCCCTTAGTCAATGTTATGGCAATGAATGCTGCCGATCGACAAGATCAAGGTAAAGTTATGGGAATTATTGGTCTGGCTTTTAATTTTGCCCCAGTAGTCGGTCCAACCTTATCTGGATTTGTCTTATCAGTCTTATCTTGGCGATACTTATTCATTCTAGTCATCCCGTTTACAGCTATAAATATTCTTTTATCGATCGTATTCTTGCAAAACAATCATAAAGAAACAAAACTAAAATTCAATACTAAAGGCCTGATTCTTTCAAGTTTGGGACTGTTATTCCTACTATATGGCTTATCTAACATCGGTACTACGAATTTCTTTACCTTTGATATTGGCGGCTCTACTCTAGTAGGATTAATTATTTTGACTTTATTTGTTTTAACTCAGCAGCATGCTGAATCCCCATTCATTAATTTCAAGATTTTTAACTACAAGCAATACAATGTTGCCGTCGTCATAAATATGATTCTAATGGTTACCATGTACAGTAATTCCATTATTATTCCGATCCTCGTTCAAAACGTTATGCACTACAGCGCCTTGCAGTCTGGATTAGTAGTCCTGCCTGGAGCTACTTTTACAGCTATCATGTCACCGATCAGTGGCCGCCTATATGACCGTTTTGGAGTCAGACGTTTGGTCATATCGGGGTTGATCGTCGACTGTATTGGTACTGGCTTACAGTCATTTACCACCTTATCCACATCGATTCTGGTAGTCACACTTGGCCAAACCATTCGCCAAATGGGATTATGTCAAGTTTTGATCCCTATTCAAACTCAAGCATTATCATCTATTCCTCACGATATACTGCCTGATGGCGTCGCAACTTATAACACATTAAGGCAAGTGGCAGCGTCATTTGGAACCGCACTACTAGTTGGTATCATCAGCATGTCAACACGCGCCCATCCCGGCAACTATCTAGTCAGTGAATTGGTCGGTATCAAAGTTGGCTTCGTTGTATCATTAGGGATGATTATCGTTTGCTTAATAATGACCCATTGGCTTGTTTCCAAAAATAACCAGTAAAAAAGGCGACCTTTTTAGGTCGTCTTTTGTTATAAGTATTATTCAATTGTTTGCCAATCCTCTTGCCAGATGATTCCCATTGTCTTCTCACCAGTATGAACACTGATTGCAGGTCCCAAGGAACTTTGAGTAACTCTAATTTGTGGAAATTTTTCGTGCAATTCTTTAGTCCAAGCATCAGACAATTCTTGATTATTAGCGTCGATGACCGTTGCATGTACTTTGTAATCAACATTATCCAATGTATTCTGAATTTTTTCACACATCAATTTGAAGACACGCTTCATTGTTCGCTCTTTACCAATTGCAATGATCTTACCTTCCTCATCAAAAGTAAGCATTGGTTTGATATTCAACAAATTACCGATCACTGCTGATCTATTGCTTAAACGTCCTGTACGCATCAAGTGTTTCAAATCATCTACCGCGAAGCGAACTTCCATCGTATCGCGCAACTTCAATAACTTAGGCATGATCTCTTCAGGTTCTTGGCCTTCCTTAACTAACTTACCAGCTAGCAGAACCAAATTGGCCTCGCCCGCACTGGCAACTAATGAGTCAAATGGAAAAGTCTTTGCTTTATCGTATGTCTTACAAAACATTCGTAGATTATCCATGAATGATGTAATTCCACTAGATAGATGAATCGAAATTATCTTGTCATATCCTTTAGCAACCAAGTTGTCATAGGCTTCCTCAATTTGACCCATGGAAACTTGCGCTGTAGTAGGTAATTCATCTTCAGTATTTAAATAGTCATAGAACTTATCTAGACCTAGTTCTTCAGTTTCTTTATATTGTTTGTTTCCTAAAATAACCGTAATAGGCAACACCACGATATTAAATTCTTTAATTTGTTCGGGTGTCAAATATGAAGCCGTATCCGTCACAATCGCCGTTGGCATAACTCGTCCTCTTTTTTCCTTCAAAATTAAATGAAAGTATTGATTAAATCATAACATAATTGTCATATATTTCTATTACCAAATGGTTCGCTACCTAACTAGAAAATTCTGTTTACTATATGTTTACTCAATATAAGTTGCCGTATATCTAAAAAGAGGTTATTATTTACTAGTAAACATTTACTAAATATGGAGAAAAATTATGAATACAGATAACTTACTATCAGATTATAAGAACATATTTAATAACGATGCCGAGAGACTATTCTTTTCACCCGGCCGTATCAACTTAATCGGTGAACATACCGACTATAATGGTGGAAATGTTTTTCCCTGTGCCATCAGCTTGGGAACATACGCCGCATATGGAACACGTGCTGACGATACCGTTCAATTGTACTCTGCTAATTTTCCTGATCAGGGTATCGTTAGTTTCAAGACTAATGATCTAGAGTATAAAAAAGCTGACGATTGGGCCAACTATCCTCGTGGAATTATGTATTACCTTACCAAGCACGGTTATTCATTCAATCATGGATTTAATTTATTTATTCACGGTAATCTTCCCGATGGTGCTGGACTATCTTCTTCTGCCTCAATCGAATTATTAATGGGAACTATTTTGAATACTGTCTTTGAATTAGGAATCGATCAATTGGATCTAGTCAAAGTTGGTCAAGAAGATGAAAACAATTATATCGGTGTCAATTCAGGAATCATGGATCAATTTGCCGTAGGTATGGGCAAAAAGGATCAAGCAATTCTACTCGATACTAACACGATGAACTACCAATACGCACCTGTTGAATTAGGCGATCACGTCATCGTAATTATGAATACTAATAAGCGTCGTGAACTGGCTGATTCGAAATACAATGAACGTCGCAGTGAATGTGAAGAGGCGTTGGAAAGATTACAGACTAAACTAAATATTAAGTCACTGGGAGATCTGACTATCGATGAATTCGATCAGAATGCCTATTTGATCAACGATGATACATTGATTCGTCGTGCTCGTCATGCTGTCTTCGAAAATCAACGTACCCTTCGTGCTATTAAAAAATTAAATCAAAATGATTTGGTCAGCTTCGGTAAGTTAGTCAACGCTTCACACGTATCCTTGCATTACGATTACGCCGTTACTGGACAAGAACTAGATACATTAGTAGAAACAGCTTGGCAACAACCTGGTGTTTTAGGAGCACGGATGACGGGAGCCGGTTTCGGTGGCTGTGCCATTGCTATCGTCGAAAAAGACCAAGTCGAAAACTTCAAACAAAATGTCGGAGAAACTTATAAACAAATCATTGGTTATGATGCTGATTTCTATATTGCTGAAATCTCCGACGGACCAAAAGAATTATCAAAGGTGGAAAAATAATATGAGTGCTATTGATAAGTTTATTGACGCGATTATTAATGCCGACAACAATTATCAAGAATTAGATAAGATATATTTGATCAATCGTGTTCGAGCCTTGGTTGGTGACAATTGTGACATCAACGGCAAGAATCTCTTAGCAACCCGTGATGCGCTGATACAAACCGCAATTCGTAATAAAAAAATCACTGACGATCCTACTGAAAAAGAAATATTGAGTGATCAATTAATGGATCTATACACACCTAGTCCATCATACATAAACCAAAAGTTCTGGAATCTGTATCAATCAAGTCCTGAAACTGCAACAAACTATTTTTATGAATTAAGTTGTAAAAATGACTACATAAAAACGCAGGCAATTGCCAAAAATATTTCTTATAAAACTCCAACTGATTACGGAGATTTAGAAATAACCATCAACCTATCAAAGCCTGAAAAAGATCCTAAGGCAATCGCAGCCGCGGGCAGTCAGATTCAAAAAGGTTATCCCAAATGTCAATTGTGCATGGAAAATGAAGGCTACTTAGGTCGACTAGGATATCCTGCTAGAAGTAATCATCGAATCATTCGCTTCATGTTAGGTGGAGAAACTTGGGGCTTCCAATATTCACCATACGCATACTTCAAGGAACATGCTATCTTCCTTTCACACATTCACCGACCAATGGTTATCAATCAACATACCTTCAGCAACCTGCTAGAGATCATCAGACAATTTCCACAATATTTTGTCGGTAGTAACGCTGATCTACCGATAGTTGGTGGTTCAATGCTATCGCACGACCACTATCAAGGTGGACGTCACGTCTTCCCTATGATGAAAGCACCGATCATCAAAAAAATCGATCTACCGATTAAAAATGTTACAGCTGGAATTGTGAAATGGCCCCTATCAGATATTCGACTGATCAGCGATCAACCGGAGGACCTAGTCGCTGCCGCAACTTTGATCCATAATAATTGGCAAAGCTACTCCGACGAAAGTGTCGATATTCGTGCCTATACTGACGGTGTCAGACATCACACAGTAACTCCGATCGCCTATCGCAAAGATGACAAGTACGTTCTAGATATTGTTCTTAGAGACAATCAAACTTCCGCCAAATATCCTGATGGTATCTTCCATCCACACAAGCAATATCAACACATCAAAAAAGAAAATATCGGTTTGATCGAGGTTATGGGCAGAGCTATTTTACCAGCCCGCTTGAAGACAGAATTAGTCGAAGTGGAAAAATATTTATTAAACGAAGATAACCAAATGGCTGCCTACCACAAAGCATGGGCAGACAGTCTAAAAGACAAATACGAGTTCAATGAAAAAAATGTCGAAGATATCGTTGATCAAGAAGCTGGTCTGGTCTTCTCACACGTTCTAGAAAACGCTGGAGTCTACAAATGGGATGAGCAAGGTCGACAAGCCTTTGACAAATTCATAAAAAATCTAAATGAGGTGAAATAATGGCTACAATTCGTGACATTGCAAAAAAGGCCTCCGTTTCACCCGCAACCGTATCTAGAGTATTAAATAATGATCTAACTCTATCGGTCACTGATGCTACTAGAGCAAAAATCATTAAAATAGCAGAAGAGTTGAACTATTCCAAAGCTAGTCGCAAAAATCAAATTCGAGTGGCACTTGTGCAATGGTATTCAGAATCACAAGAACAAGATGATATTTATTACATGATGATCCGTGAAGGTATCGAGAAACAGATCCAACGTTTTAATTTTGATGTCGTCCGCGTCTTCAATAATGATTTTCAAACCATTGAAGGTGATATTGATGGAATAATCGCCGTTGGTAAATTCAGCTCTGAGCAAGTGGATAATATGAAAAAATATTCTAAAAATATCGTCTTTATCGACGATGATCAATTCGAAAACAAATTTGATACCGTTCTGACTGATTTTCAATATGGTGTTCAAAACTCATTGGATTTCTTTTTGAAGCAAGGAATCAAAGAGATTGGCATTATCTATGGTGAAGAGAGATCAACCGACAACTTACGAGTTATCCCTGATAAACGTTTTGATTGTTACAAGAATTATTTGAAGCAAAAAGAATTATTCAATCTGGATTATACTTTCAAAGGAGATTTCTCAAAGAAATCTGGTTATGAACAGATGAAGTTGGCAATTAGGCAACTAGATAAGCTCCCTAAAGCGTTTTTCATTTCTAATGACCCAATGTCAGCCGGAGCTTTACAAGCTCTGCAGGAAACAAATATTTCAGTTCCAGACGATGTGCAAATCTTTAGTTATAACAATACTTCTGTGGCTAAATACGTTAATCCAGAATTAAGTTCTGTTTCGGTGGCAACTGTGCAGATGGGTGCCGCTGCAGTTCAGTTATTGTATGATTTATTGACTAATGAACATCATGTCCCTTATAAATTGGAATTATCTACTGAGTTGGTTATTAGAGATAGTACGTGCAAATAATTGTCGACTCCGGTCAAAAGTGAAATAAGCCTGCTGCTGGCTTTTTCACTTTCAACCTCCGTCTAGTTTGTTGTTCTATATATTAGAATTATAAAAGGGTGTATGCATGATTTTTCATGCGTACACCCTTTTTGTAATTTAATAACTTAATTATGCACTTAAAAATTTAAATCCAGTTCCTAAAATACTAAAGCCGATAATTATCAACAAAATGTATCCAATTTTAACATGCTTCTTTAGTAACCAATAAATGAATATTGTAAATAATAATGGTAATGAATTAGGAAGTATTTGATTAAACACTGACGTCAATTTTACTGCAGACTTTCCAACACCGAATTTCACAGGTGAATTAAGTACTACTAGACTGGCAGTCATTGATCCAATTACAAACATTCCTAAGATAGATGCTTTCTCAGAAATATTTTGAATCAAATTACTATCACTTATATTTTCCAGTAAGTCTGTTCCTTTTTCGTATCCTAATTTTAATCCATAATAACGTAAAATTGTACATGGAATATTATAGATAGCTAAAAATAAAATTGGGCCTAATATATTACCTTGCATCGCAAATGAAATGGCTATACCAGTGGCAACAATTCTAAAGGTAGACATTATCAAAGAGTCTCCAATTGCTGACAAAGGTCCCATCAAACTAACTTTAATATTGTTAATTAGACTAGTATCAAAATCATCCGATTCAGCATTTTTTTGTTCCATAGCAATAGATGTACCCAAAACCAACGGTGCAAAGACATTAGTTATATTAAAGAATTCCATATGACGTTGCATTGCTTTGGACATTCCGTCACTGTTATCATGATAAATTTTCTTTAACGCCGGAATCATCGCATAACAATATCCTGTAGCCATTTGTTTTGTATATTCCCATGAAGAACCCATTGTAAATGTACGCCAGAAGGTTTGATTCAATACTTTTTTCATATCTGTACTTGTACTAGAAGTCATCGTCATCCTCCTGAGAAACCATATTTAAAGCATTTTTCTTTTCTTGATAATACATGATCAAAATTACTGCTAGTCCAAATAAAGAAACACCAATAATTGGAACCTTTAAATAACTAGTGATCAAAAAACCAATAATAAAATACGGTACGATTTCTTTTTTTAATATTGCTTGAAGTAACATTGCAAAACCAAAAGCTGGTAATAACCCACTAGCTACAACTAGTCCGTCTTGAACAAACTGTGGAATCATTGCAACAATTGTTTTTGAAAAACCATTGCCAAAGTAATATGCCAACATGATCAATATCATCGAGGGTACAAAATTAACAATTGTTCCACCCCAAAACGACATTCTACTTAATTTATCAGCCTCACCTTTTTTGGCATAATCATCACACTTAGCTACATATAAGGGACAAATAAAAACATAAGCTAAATTTTGAACAATTAAAATTAACATTGAAATAGGCAATCCAAATGTTAAAGCTGCTGAAATTCCTTTTCCAGTACTGATTGCAAATGCAGTCCCTAAAACACCTGAAGAAACCATGTCTTGTGGAATAGAAGCTCCAACCTCTTGCACTCCAATATAAGCCAATTCCAAACTAGCACCAATGATAATACCAGTTTTTAAATCTCCCAATACTAATCCTGTCAATGGACCCATAACAATGGGACGAGAAACTTGTCCACGACCGGTTAAGAAATATTCGCCATAACCAATAAAGGAAACTATTCCTATAAGAATCGTCTTTAATAACATATTCTCATCCCCCTACAAACTAAGTTCTTTTTTAGCTTCAGAAGGAACTTGTTGAATAGTCACATCTACACCATCATTTTGCAATTCTTTTAGCTGCTTTTTATCACTATCATCAACAAAAACTGCGGCAGACAATTCTTCACTGTCATCATTCTTATCCGTTCCACCTAAATTTAAAATTTGGATTTTATTATTAGTTCCATTAATTAACCTATATGCATCATTGATATTCTCAACAACAATAAACAATTTGTACTTATCAGTAACTCCCTTATTTAAGGCTTCAATACTATCATCAATATTTTTCATAACTAATTTAACGCCATTTGGTTTTGCCATTTTCATTGTGGCTTTACGTAAATTACTTTTAACAACGTCATCATTTGCAACCAATATACAATTTGCACCTAAAAAACCTACCCAAGATAACGCAACTTGTCCGTGCAACAACCGGTGATCAACTCTTAAATTTAGAATCATTTCTTAAACATCCTCTCTTTAAATCTTAAATTGATAACGATCTGAAACGATATAATGTTCTCCATAATGAATTGGGACACCTTCACTGTCAGTGATCAATGTTTTCAATTCAAATAGTGGAAAACCAACAGAACAATCAAGATATTTCGATTGTTCAACATTTGCTAAAACTACTCCAAGCGTTGAATCAGGCGAATCAAAGTCACTTTCATGATATTGATTTTTTAGAATATCGTATAAAGGTCGTTTTAAGTCATCTTGTAAAAGACCAGCATATTTATTAAAACTAAAATAATTATTCTCGATCATTATGGGAACATTATCTGCTAAACGTAGTCTTTTTATATAAATAACTTTTTCCTCATTATCAGATAGTGCCAACTTCTCTGATAATTGTTCAGTTGCTTCAATAACACTGGTATCTAGAACTTCCGTACTTGGTTCAAACCCACCTTGTTTTGCAACATCTGAAAATCCTTCAACACGTTTTGATTCAACCAATCTATTCAATTTTCGTCGTTTTTTTACAAAAGTACCTTTGCCTTGAATTCTTTCAAGGTATCTATCCATCACTAATCCATCAATTGCTTTTCGCAGAGTTACGCGACTGACATTGTATTGAGCTAACAATTCTTGCTCACTGGGAATCTGTGCGTCAACTTTATAATCACCATTAATTATTTTTTGCTTTACGTCTTGCATAACTTGAATATACAAAGGTTGAACCATGTGTTATATCTCCTAAATTTAGATTAATACTCCACCTTACCCATGTATCTTCTTACATCCAGTGGGTGCTGGCGAATTATTGATAATTGTTTTCTATACTCACTTAAAATTGTATAGAACAATACTGGACTGAAATATTCTGATACTGAATCATCGATAACATCAAGACCTAGTTCCTTAGCATCGACAACTTCAATTTTACCAGCATACTTATTTAAAAACTTCAGAGCACGTTCATCCAATGGACGAGTTCTTCCCTGACTTTCAAGAACAATATATGGAACGTCCTTATCAGTTACTTCAAATGGACCATGGAAATATTCACCTGAATGAATTGCCGAAGCATTCAACCACTGCATTTCCATTAGTGAACAGATTGCAAATCCGTATGCATGGCCAAATGAAGGACCACTTCCCAGAATGTAAAACATATTCTCGTTCTGATACTTCTTAGCAAATTCAACTGTTCTGTCATGAACTTGATCAATTGCTCTAGATACAACAGTATCAATTAATTTAAATCCATCTTCCATTTTGTCCAAATTAGCATATTTCTCAACACTATTTAAAATCATTGCTGTCAAATTAAGCATAATTGCCATTGGATTATTGACAACTTCTTCTTCATTACCCCATTCGTAAACTATTTTTTCATCAGAGTATTTTAATAAATCTGCCTTAGGATTATAAGTTAGTCCAACTGTAAATGCTCCGTGCTCTTGAGCAATCTTAGCTGCATTGACACTTTCTGGTGTACTACCACTGTGTGAACAAACAAAGACAATAGATTTTTTACCCAACTTCTTAGGAACCACGTGATCAAATTCATTTGCTGGATATAGTCCAGTTGAAATTTTTGAAGATTCAGCTTCCAAAAAATATTTTGAAACATACATGTCTACTAGTGATCCACCACAGGCTACAAAATAAATGCTATCAACCTTGCCATCAGTCTTCTTAATAATCTCATTTCCAAATTCATTAATATTCATCGAACAGCCCTCCTATAATCTAATACGTCTTAATACGTCTTAATACGTCTTAATTCACTTACAATATAATTCTTTTTAGTTAGCGCTGTCAATAATATTTTTATATTTATTTACAAATACAAAAAAAGACAAACTACTTTAAGATAATTCTTAAATAATTTGTCTTTTTGCATTTAATATATTAATTTTATGCTTCCAATGACTTAGGATCAAAATCACGAGCAAATTCTGACAAATGAACCAGATTTCTCAAAAATTCATGTGTTGTTGCTTCGTAATGATACTTCAGTCCTAATTCATAAATATAACCGTTGATATAGTCAACCTCAGTCGGACGACCTTTTGACATATCCTGATACATTGATGGGAAGTGCAGCGGATTAGTTGTTGTACTTACATACTTGATTGTCTGCCATTCTTCTTCACGTGTATTCAACAGTTTAATATTGGCACGTTCACATACATCAAATGCTTCATTGATAAGTTGTCGTCCTAATTTTTCAGCGGTCTCACCTTGGATATACTCACCCATTTGAATCTCAAACATTGTACACAGGGTATTGATGACGGAATTAAAAATAACCTTAGCCATCAATGTACCTAAAAAGTTAGTAGTTAATGTCGGATTCAGATTTGCCTTGGTAAATTCTTCTACAATTTGATTTGTTGTATCGTCTGGCTTTTCAGTCTGATTGGCCATATGCATACTACCAGCACCTGCTGCACCAATGAAATCAACATCACCAGCAGCATTCAAAACGGTCCCGATCAAAGCTGTACCACCAATAACTTTTTCAGGTTTAAAATACTTATTTAATTTTTCGATATGTCCCATACCATTCATAGGTGTGACCACATACTGATGATCCTTGAAACTTTTTGCAGTACGTTTCAAAGCATCTTCTAATTGCATCTGCTTGGTGAAGACGATCCAAACATCAGGATCACCTTCATAATCTTCTGGAGAATAAATGTTGACGGGCACTAGATGTTTGTCTTTTCCATCTCTGGATACGAAAACTCCATTCTGCTCTTTGATCTTATTGATCTGTTCATCCCAGATTTCAACAAAATCCACTGGAAAACCAGCTTGTTGTAGTAAGACTCCATAACGCAGGCCCATTGCTCCTGCTCCTAAAACTGCATATTTCATAGTGTACGCCTCCATTTATTGATTAATGGCAATTATTAGACATTTTGTAATAATTGTCAATACAGTTTTAATCTTTTTCTCAGATTAGGTTGACTTATCATTGATACAAGCACTATCATACAAATTAACTTAAAATTTATTTTTTTAATAAAGGAGCGATTTTTTATGGCAAAAGCAGATGCATCAAAGCTAAATTGGAATAATTTGGGATTTGAATATATGGACTTACCTTATCGATATACGGCCCATTGGAAAGATGGTGACTGGCAAGACGGCGGTCTTACTGAAAACAGTACTCTTCCATTAAGCGAAGCAGCAGTTGTACTACATTATGGTCAAGGCGCATTCGAAGGAATGAAGGCTTACCGTACCCCCGACAATAAGATTCAACTGTTTAGACCCGACCGTAACGCAGCTCGTCTCAAGAATTCAGCTGAAAGACTGCTAATGCCTGTATTCCCCGAAGATAAATTTGTCGACGCTGTTAAGCAAGTAGTCAAGGCCAACGCTGACTTTGTCCCACCATACGGTACTGGCGGCACTCTCTATATCCGTCCTCTACTGATTGGATCAGGAGCAACTATCGGTGTCCACGCTGCTCCAGAATATACTTTTACAGTCTTTGCAATGCCTGTCGGCAGTTACTTCAAAGGTGGAATGACTCCTGTCAACTTCACTACTTCACAGTATGACCGTGCTGCTCACAAAGGTACTGGTCAATCCAAAGTTGGTGGTAACTATGCCGCATCCCTTCTTCCAGGAGAAAATGCTCACAAAGATGGATTTGCTGACTGTGTCTATCTTGATCCTGTAAATCACAAAAAGATCGAGGAAGTCGGCTCAGCTAATTTCTTCGGTATCACAAAAGATGATGTCTTCGTTACTCCTAAATCACCATCAATTCTTCCATCGATCACTAAATATTCACTATTGTGGCTGGCTAAGAACCGTCTTGGTCTAGGAACCGAAGAAGGCGATGTTTATATCGATCAACTCGACCGTTTCAAGGAAGCTGGAGCTTGTGGTACCGCAGCTGTCATCTCACCTATCGGTGGATTGGAGCACAACGGCAACTTGCATGTATTCTATAGTGAAACAGAAGTTGGCCCCGTAACTAAGAAACTATACGATGAACTAACAGGCATCCAATTCGGTACTGTTGAAGCACCTGAAGGCTGGATTCAAACTGTAGAATAATAAATATAGATAAGGAATAGATAATATGAGAAAATTTGGAATCATTGGCGTAGGTCATGTCGGTGTCACTATCGCTTATACACTAGTAACCAAAGGAATTGCGGACGAATTAGTGTTGATCGATACTAACGAGGGCAAGTCAGTTGCTGAACAACTGGATCTTGAAGATGCTCAAGCAAGACTAGACACAACTACTAAAATCAAGATTCAGGACTACAAGGAACTCAAAGACGCCGACATCGTCTTCATGACCGCTGGAAAAATCGATGCTGCTAAAGAAACCGGCAATCGCTGGGCAGAGTTCGAATACACCACTGCCAGTGTTAAGAACGTTGCTCCTCAATTGAAAGCATCAGGATTCAACGGTATCGTCATCGACACAACCAATCCTTGTGATGCCATCACCCAATATCTCCAACAATCTTCTGGTTTATCCACTCAACAAGTCTTTGGTACAGGAACCTTTCTCGATACTGCTAGAATGCAACGAGTTGTGTCAGAACAATTTGATGCTAACTCCAAGAACGTAGCGGGATACACACTTGGCGAACATGGTGATTCTCAATTTGTTGCCTGGTCAGGTGTACAAGTTAACAGTCATCCGCTGGTAGAATTTGCTAAGCAACAAGGCAAAGAACTCGATTACAGTGCTCTTGAAGAAGAGATCAGAAAAGGCGGCTGGGCAGTATACCAAGGCAAGGGCTATACAAGTTACGGTATCGCCACTTGTGCGGTTAAGTTAGCTCAAGCAGTATTGTCAGACGCACAATTAGAGTGTCCGGTATCTTGTTACAGTGAAGAATTCGACACTTACATTGGCCAACCGGCTGTTATTGGCAAGCATGGTATTGAATTTGTCAATAAGATTCAATTAACCGCTGATGAACAAGCCAAATTCAAGAATTCAGCCGAAACGATCAAAGAAAAATTTGCGACAATTTAGAGGTTTTGCTGTTTTGTTGTTTTGTTGTTCTTTTGCCGCTGAGGGTGGGAAACAATTCCATCTGCCGTTGGACCGGCTTAAGTCTTCGTCTTAAGCCTCGCTTGGAAGCCTGTAGTCTTCAAGTCGTCCAGTGTTCTAAGCGATAAATTGCTAAGAACACTTTTACGGCGGATTCCATTGTTTTCCACCCTAAGCTAATTAGTATATATTCTAGATTAATAGTCATATTACAATAATTTGGTTTAAAAACTTGATACTATTACAAATCAAATAGCACGCACGATAATATATTCAAATTATCGCACGTGCTATTTTTATATAACTCATAAACATTTAGCTGGAGGTCAGCAGTAATGGAATCAGTAGCGATTGTGGTGTTAATGTGGTGATTTTCCACATTTACAGCACGGACGTCTTGACTGATTTGCGGTTTATGCAAAGCAGACAAGCGAAGCATGAGACCGCTTTGTGGCTCATACCGGTCCCGCTACAGATGGAATTACTGCTGACCGGAAGCGGAACCCCTAAACAAACTAGTTTCAAGCAATCTTAACCTTGCTAGTAATTTTAGACTTGTTCAACAACATTGAACTGGTTACAACTGATAAGGAACTAAATGCCATTGCTAAACCAGCTAGTTCAGGACTCAAGGTCAAACCGATTCCAATGAACAATCCGGCTGCAACTGGAATTCCTAAAACATTGTAGATAAAGGCCCAGAATAAGTTCAACTTGATTCTGTTAAATGTCTTCTTGCTCAATGCCAAAGCACGATCAACATCCCTTAGATCATTCTTAACCAAGACAATACCACCAGATTCAATAGCAATGTCAGTTCCTGATCCCATGGCAATTCCGACATCAGCCACTGTCAAAGCTGGTGCATCATTGATACCATCACCAACAAAGGCGACTTTTCCATCTTGTTGCAAAGCCTTAACATGATCAGCTTTATCACTTGGTAATACATCAGCAATCACTTGATCAATACCAACTTGTGCAGCAATAGCTTCAGCGACACGTTGATTATCACCCGTCAGCATAACTGTCTTCAAACCACGAGCTTTCAAGTCTGCAATGGCCTCTTTAGAAGTTTCCTTAGGAGCATCTTGAATAGCAATTAAACCAATAACTTTGTTTTCCACGCCAACAAAGACAACGGTCTTAGCTTCTTCTTGAAGTTTGATAACTTGTTGCTTCATATCTTCATCAATTGTGACATCAGATAACAACTTATCATTACCAACAAAAGCGTGTTTATCAGCAACAACTGCTTCAACACCCTTTCCTTCAATAGCCTTAAATTGACTAACTTTAGGAAGCAAAATATTATTGTTTTCGGCTTTTTTCATAATGGCTGAAGCTAATGGATGCTCTGAAGATTGTTCCAATCCCATAGCGAATGTCAAAACTGACTTTTCGTCACCGATAATATCAGTAACTTCTGGCTTGCCGACTGTAATAGTACCTGTTTTATCAAAGACAACGGTCTTAACATCATTAACAGCTTCTAGAACTTCACCATTCTTGATCAAGATACCCATCTTTGCTGAACGACCGGTTCCTACCATCAAGGCAGTTGGAGTTGCTAATCCTAAGGCACAAGGACATGCAATAACTACTACGGCTACGGCAAAGATCAATGAGTTAGCGACTGAAGCATCTAAGAAAACATACCAAGCCATGAATGTTAAAATGGCTAAAATCAAAACAGTTGGTACAAAAATATCAGAAACTTTATCTGTTAAATTTTGAATTGGTGCATGGCTATTTTGAGCTTTCTTAACTAATTCGACAATTTGGGAAAGCATTGTGTCATCGCCGACTTTTTCGGCTCTAAACATAAATGTTCCGTTACTATTGATTGTTGAACCAATGACCTTGTCACCAGTCTTCTTCTCTACTGGCATACTTTCGCCGGTAACCATTGATTCATCGATCGTAGAATTACCTTCAGTAATAATCCCATCGACCGCAACTTTTTGTCCAGGTTTTACACGAACAATGTCACCCACGACCACTTCTGATAATGGAATCTTGACTAACTTGCCATCACGCATAACTTCAGCATCTTTGGCTTGTAAATCAACTAATTTTTCTACGGCATTAGAAGCATTATTTCTCATTCTCTCTTCGAATACTTGTCCTAAAAGAACAAAGGTCGTTACAAAGGCTGCACTCTCGAAGAAGACTGCTTGATGCGTTGCCATCGCATAAATACTGTAAACATAAGCTGTGACTGTTCCGATGGCAACTAGCGTGTCCATATTGGAATGGTGCTTAGTAAACGAAGCCCAAGCACTTTGCCAAAACGGACGAGCTGACACTAACATTACAACTGTCGTTAAAATAAGTTGTGTCCAATCACCACCGGGAAGCATGAAACCAAATGGCATTAAAATCATATTAGCTAACATTGGTAATGAAAAGATCAATGAGATCCAAAAGCGTTTTGTGATTGTCATTATGAGATCACTACTTTCCCAAAGAACATGTCCATTCCACAACTAAAATCAAATTCTCCTGACTCATCTGTTGGAATATCAACTGTCTTCGTAACATTTAATGGTAATTCTTCTTCAAAACCTAACTTCTTGGAGTGAACTACATCCAAACATCCTTGTTCATTGGTTCTTGTAAATGAGATTTTAGCAGGAACACCCTGTTTTAAATTAACAATCTCGGGATTGTATCCACCAGCAACTTCAACTTTAATTTCTTGTGTATTTTCAGCCATAATATTCATTCTCCATTTTTAATTTATTTGATGATAAGTTTTCCGTGAAACATATCCATTCCACAAGCCCATTGATATTCGCCAGGTTTACTTGTGTCAATTTCAATTTGTTGTTCTTCATTGATCGGTAGTGCTTGATTGATTCCAAAGTCTGAGAAGACCACTCGATCTAAACAACTCGACTTATCTTTTCTAGTGAAATTCAAAATTGCAGGAACGCCCTTCTTCAAAACAACCGTCTCAGGTGAATAACCACCATTCACTTCAACATTGATACTTTGTGCATCGTTTGTAACATCAGCCTCTACCTCAGCGACTTCATGCTTACCAAAGAACCACCAAACGATAAACCCAATAATTACTAAACCTACTATTAAAACCATAATTTTTGTCAAATTCATCCCTCCACTCTCCGTTTACAATTGTAATCGACACTTATATCTTATTCTCCACGTTTACATTTGTCAACACAATTATTTTACAAAATAAAATAGCCATATCCTATTAGGGATATGACTACTTTTGTAGACTATTCGATTTTTTAATATGCATTCTCGCGCATTGATACTGGCCAATCTTTAATTGATTTATGCGTATCAAACTTTTGCAATGATTTAATTTCTTCATCAGTCATCTTGAAACCAAAAATATCAAAGTTAGATTTAATATGATCAATATTCAAAGACTTAGGAATCGTAACGATTCCTTGTTGTGTCAAGAATCTTAAGAGTATTTGTGCTGGTGAAACATTGTATTTCTTAGCTAGATTCTGAATATCTGGTTGTTTCATCATTTCACCACCGTAATTTTCACCTAGCGGTGCCCAGGATTCATGAACGATGTTGTTAGCTTTTAGATATGCACTCATCTTCTGTTGTTGCCAATATAGATGAGTTTCAATTTGATCGATTACCGGCTTAATCGAACTATTACGTATAACTTCATCAACTTGTTTACTATTGAAGTTACTCAAGCCGATCGATTTAATTTTTCCAGCTTTAACAGCCTCTTCCAAAGCACGGTAGGTTTCTAAACTCTCAGAAGTTGGCCAGTGAATGATCATCAAGTCAAAATAATCTTGTCCAAAACGTTTTAAAGAATCATCGATGCCCTTTTTGGTATCTTCATATCCTTGTGTTTGTGTTTTTGAAGTCACAAAGAAATCGCTACGGTCGATCCCGCTCTTAGTAATTGCCGAACCAACACCGGATTCAGTTCCATACACTTGTGCTGTATCGATACTACGATAACCGATATCAATTGCCTTCAAAACATTCTCTTCAGTCTCCAGTGGTGGAGTTTGAAAAGTACCATATCCAAGAATCGGCATTTTATTGCCATCATTAAAAGTTACATATTCCATTTTATTTACCTCATTATATAAAATAATACACGTACCAAGTTGGCTACGTGTATATTCTAGGTCCTATTGTTAACAATTGAAAATACTTATTTCAAATAGTTAATTATGCTAAAAATGCATTTCTAAACAATTTGTTTCAAAATATTATTTTTGTATTTCATATAATCGGCATCGATCTTCTCCGAATCGATATTGAAATAAGGATTATCAACTATTTTCAGCGGCAATCCTTTATCAGGAGTCATAATGGCGATACGATTTCCTAACTTAATAGCCTCATCTATATCATGGGTAATAATAAAGAATGTCAAATGCAGTGACCGCCACAATTCTAGAATAACCTGATGAATATCATTTCGAGTGAATTCATCTAAAGCACCAAAAGATTCATCAAACATCACTAATTGCGGCTGATTTGCCAAGGCTCGTGCAATCGCTACTCTTTGTCGCATCCCACCCGATAGTGAGAAGACATAATCATCTTTCTTATCTGACAATTGAACCTGTTCCAATAAGGTCATGACACGAGATTTTATTTCAGACTTATCAAAATGTCTCATCTTCAATCCAAAGCCAATATTATCAAAGACATCGAGCCACGGATACAAGGCATTGTTTTGGAAAACTACTCCTAATTTCCAATTTGGTCCAATAACAGGTTCACCATTTAACAATACTTGACCAGACGTCGGAGGAAGGTAGCCAGCAATAGCATTCAGCAAGGTACTTTTCCCACACCCTGACTTACCGATAACGGTCATTATTTCACCACGACTGATATCAAGATTAAGAGAATCGAGAGTTGGTTTTTCAGCCCCTGGATAAGTAATATTCAAATCTTTGACTTCAATTATTTTTTCCACTTATTTATCCCCCAATTCTCTTACATACTTGGTTGCAACGAAATTTTTAATTTCTGATCTAGTAGGTGCATGATCAATGGTCTGCTGCTTAGCCATGAACTTGCCCGTAATGTACAGTTGTTCCTGAAAAGTTTTCGTCAAAAAGTTCTTATCCGTCATTTGCTTAGCGGTCAGCCATTGTGAGGTTCCGATTTGAGACTTAGCTTCCTCATAGCCTAAATCGTTTTGTTTGGAAGCAGCCTTAATTATACGATCTGGATCAGTTTGCATCTGCTGGTGAGTACGATTCAATTGCTTCAGCAATCCCATTACAAGTTTTGGATGACTGCGCTCAAATCCTCCACGTACCAAAGTAATATTAGCGGTGATTCGATTCTGGTTACGAAGATCTTCACTGGTGATCAAAAAATGTCCATTCTTCAACATCGGTGTCAACGTAGGCTGCCAAGTATAAGCTGCGGAAATATCTCCACGGTTCCAAGCAGCAACAATATCTTGCGTATCCATATCTAATAACGAAACCTTATCCAGTAAATTATATTTTTCCAAGGTCATCATCAGACTGTAATGTGACGTCGAGGCAAATGGTGTCGCGATCTTTTGGCCTTTTAGATCTTTAAAATTTTTAATACCACTACCATTACGCACTACTAATCCTTCATTATTTCCCAACACGTCATTGACCCAGATTAACTTAGCGTCAATTTTGGAAGACATGGCTACAACGCCATTAGTGTCACCCATTGTCGCAAAATCAATATCTCCTGAGATCAACGCTTTGTTGGCATCAACACCTGAATCAAAAATTATATATTTAGTTTTAATATGCTTGTTATCAAAGTAATCACTCAAATATTGCAATTGTCTGGCTGCCGCAACATCATTGGGAACTTGCAAGATACCGATCCTAACTTCACTAACTTTTTTGGGATCATTTTTTTGTTGAGAACAGCCGGATAGTATTAAAGACAGACTGAACAAAGCCAATAAAATTTTGAATATTTTTTTCATGCTTTGCCACTCCAAAAGACAATCTTTCTTTCAATTATCTTTAACAACTGGTCCAAAACAACACCAGTTATTCCTAGAATAATGATGCCCACAAACATAACATCACTCTTCAAGTACTTGGAAGCATTGATGATCATCCAGCCAATTCCATATGTGGCAGCTACCATTTCGGCGGCAACGACTGTTGTATAAGCCATCCCAACAGCAGTTCTAATTCCGGTAAAAATATCTGGTAAAGCGGAGGGAAAAATAACGTGGAAGAAAACTTGAGTTGAATTAGCACCTAATGATTCGGCACTCTTGATATAATCATCGTTAACTCTTTGAACGCCAGAAATACAGGCTAAATAAATCGGTGCAAAGGCAGCTAGATACAATAAGACGACCTTGGAAGTTTCACCAATACCGACCCAAAGGATCAAAATCGTATAGTATGCCAATGGTGGGATTGGTCTAATGAATTGAATTATAGAATCAAACATTGAATAAATAATTTTGATTCGTCCACTGATCAATCCTAACGGAATCGCTGTAACGATTGCTAAAATAACCGCACTCAACAACCTAGTCATAGTGATACAGAAGTGATACCACAGAGGGATGCCGTTGTAGCCATACTTGTTTAATTTGATAAATGTTGAAATAACCTTCTCCGGACTGGGCAAAAGTATTTCTGGTGTTATTTTCAATCCTGTAACCAATTGCCACACGATTAACAATACTACCCATGTGGCAACTGTAATTCCCCAATAATGTTTCTTCCATGACTTCATATTTCCCTCCGAAAAAAACTAGACGTGATACGAATACCACGCCTAGTTCAGTTTTGTTCCACTCTCTACTTAAACGAGCTACTCAAAAGTTAACCGTTTTGTTCCACTCTCTACATTAGATCAAATCTATATCCATCAATAATAGGTTCTCTATCATCAACTTTATCATGATAGTATTCATATTCTGATAGTCCTAAGAATGATCCAACGATATTATAAATATTTGTATAACCTAAGTTACCTAAGGCACGTACCATATTATAACTACGTTGACTGGATAAGCAGTGAACATAAACTGGTACGTTGTGTGGAATTTCATCCAATCTATCTCTAAATTCACTCAATGGAATATTGATAGCACCTTTGATATGTCCTTCTTTATATTCCTTAGGTTCACGTGCATCTACGATCATTGCGCCACTTTCGACTAAGCCACGAACTTCTGACATTCGAACTTGTTTGAATTCGCCATTGAGAATATTTGTAGCAACTAAACCTGCCATATTGACAGCATTCTTAGCTGTACTGAACATTGGTTGGTAACACAATTCTAGATTCTGCAAGTCTTCTACATGACCGTGCATTGAGATCATTGTTGCAATAACATCAACTTGTTTATCAACACCACTTTCACCAACGGCTTGTGCTCCTAAGATCTCACCGGATGGAACTCCAAAGATCAACTTGAAGTACAGTGGTTTAGCATTTGGCATCAACACTACTTTATCCTTAGGAATAATCATCGCAATATCATAATCAATGCCATTTTCGAGACATTGTTTCTCTGTCAAACCAGTTGATGCGGCATTCATCATGAACAACTTGATTACTTGTGAACCAATTACTCCACGTTGAGTTGTTTGTCTTCCGTACATATGATCAGATGCTGCACGAGCTTCCATTTGAGCTGGGAAAGCTAAATCAAGACGTTGTTTCTTTCTTGTGATCATATTTGTTACTTCAATAGCATCCCCAACCGCATAGATATGAGGTAGATTTGTTTGGTAACCTTGTCCAACTGCAATTGCACCAGTATCACCAAGTTTAACACCGATCTTTTCTGCCAAAGCTACATCTGGTTTAACACCAATTGCCATGACAACTACATCAGTTGAAATTGTTTTGCCTGAAGCCAAAGTAACTTCAGTATCTGAGATTTCAGATACTCCATCGTCAACAACTAAATTAACACCATTGTCGATAACTTCTTTGTGCAGGATTTGAGCCATGTCGTCATCGATTGTTGCCATGATGTGATGAGCCGCTTCAACCAACGCAACATTCTTGCCGCCTTCGACTAAATTCTCCATAACTTCTAGTCCAATAAATCCACCACCAACAACAGTAATATTGTTGGCATCGTGATCTTCAATGTAACCAGCTAAAGCCTTAATATCCTCGACATTGCGCACAGTAAAGACATTCTCATTGTGAATTCCCTTGATCGATTCTGGAAGGATCGGAACAGCACCTGGTGAAAGTACTAATTCATCATAATCTCGCTTGCTAGTTTCACCAGTAATCGTATCCTTGATAGTAACTGTCTTATCCTTGTAATCAGCATCGATCACTTCAGTATTCACTTCAGCGTCAATATTGTATTGCATCTTAAATTGTTGAGGTGTCATCAACACAATATCATCAGCATTTTTAATCGTACCACTCAGATGATATGGCAAAGCACAGTTTGAGAACGAAACATTTGGACCTTTTTCAAACATAGTTACTTCAGCATTTTCATCCAATCTTCTAACTCTGGCAGCAACAGATGCACCACCGGCAACTCCACCAACAACTAATACTTTTTTACTCATTACAATTCCTCCTTAATTTGTTACCACATTCATATTTGGTAATTCATACTTAGGTAATAAGTCTACCTTACCCTCAAACATCTTAATTCCGACGATTCCACCTAGTACAAGAAAGGCCATAAACACATATCCATGAATTGAGAAGTTACAAATCGATGAATACAAAGCTCCAATGTTACAACCGCGAGCACATCTACTTCCAAAGCCCATCAACAGACCACCAGTTGCATAAATCATAAAATCTCTAGCGTTGAACTTGAACTTAAAAGAAAATCTTCCGGCCATCAAGAAAGCAATAAATGCTCCCAAAACCAAACCGATATTTCTAATTGTTCCGCCATCTACTAACAAGCTGCCTTGCATTGCTTTGGCAGTCTCATCAAAGGCTGGCGAAGTAAATGTCATTCCAAACAAGCCAAGAAACTTTTGATCTAATGAAACGAATGGAGTTGTAACTCCCCAAGCTTTTCCAGTAGTCGTTAATACAAAGATCGCACCGATAGAAATTCCAATTGCACCAGTTAAGAAACTCCATCTTTCAACAAAGAATTTATGATATGTTTCCCATGAAGTCAAACTGAATTCTTTTTCATTCGTATCAATAGGCTTCTCATATTCTAAATAATCTGACTTAGGATCAGAATACATCCCGATTTGTTTCTTGTGATTCTCATACATCTTGGCAACAACGTATAAGCCAAGAAAAATCAATAATGTAACAAAGATGGCTCCGCCGTATCCAATGTACTGTGGCATCCAGCCTTGAAGGCCGACCTTTCCAATAGCGGATTGATCTAATTGGTAACCAACCCACTGACCTGGGGCTGCAGCAAGAACGAAAAATGGTAATGCTACCCAAGAATGTCCTTCACCTTCACCAAAATCAGACAAGGTTCCACTAGCACAACCACCAGCCATCAACATACCGATTCCGAACAAGAAACCACCGAGTGCTGTTGAAATATTTCCTATCCGAACATTTTGTGTTCCCGGAATGATTGCTTGGCTATCACTTGTAGCTAACCAAGCCGGAACAGCTCCGCCACTAGCAGCAGCCCATTGTATCCCAACGTTAACAATCGCTGTAAGTGAGAACATGACCAAAAGCGCAACCGTCAAACTTGATTCACCACGATAAAATACACGTTTAATACCACCAGCAAAACCAAATCTGGATCTAGTCAAAACATAACCGATCATCAAGCCAGCAAACAAAAACATTGGTAATTTATTAACTTGATTGTATAAATAAAATGCCCATATAACTGTAAGTACGAATAATCCTATTCCTATCACAGGTTGTTTAGGATTTAAACCGTAAGATTTCATTTTCTGTGCAATCATAATATCCCCTCTTTTTCATACAATGTGATATTGTTAACAATTTCTACACTTGCAGTATACCCCCGAGTGTATGACTATTGAAATTCCAATATTTTGAACAAAGTATAACTAAAAAGGAATAGCGATATTTCTAGTTGCCGTATACTCTCTTTGCAACCATATTCCCGAAGATTCCTCCAAGAACAAGTACGATCAAGAAAATCCACCCAGACAATGAGAATGTTGCAATTGGACTGTACAAGGCACCAACGTTACAACCATTAGACAAACGAGTTCCAAATCCCATGGAGAATCCACCAATGCAATATAGCAGACTGCTCTTAACAGTCAGTGACGGAACCGAATGAATCGTCTCACTCATCAAACCGGCAGTTGTGAAGAAAATCAGTGTTCCCAACAAGATACCAAAGTTTTGAACTGTCACGCCATTGGCCAACCAAGGTCCAGCAAATACAGCTGAAGGTTGTCCTGTAAAGTTAGCTAGTGATTCAGCAGAAACACCGACAGATGTCAGAACTTTTCCAAACCAGAAGCCGTAAGGTGTTGAAGCACCCCAGCCAGATTTAGTTAATCCCATCAATAAAACAAACAATAATGATAGTCCAATAGCTCCTTGTTTAAGAGTTAGTGGTCTCTTGAACATGATGTCATATGTAGTAGGACTATTTAAAGAAAAGTCAGAAATACTACTTTCAGAAAGTGGCTTGTCTTGAATTTTTTCTGACAAAACACCTGAATAAGTCGATTCATTACGACGTTTCTTTTCATATAAGTATGACAAATAGATACCGATACCAGCAAAAATGGCAGTTAAAACAATTGCTCCTAAATATCCATTCAAACCATCCCACTTGAACCAGTCAGGCATATAAACACCATTAGAGAATTTTGAACCAGTAGATGAAGTGAACCATGAATTCTTGACCCATGATTGAGTTGCTTGAACTGGGAATCCTAAAAAGACACCCAAACAGAAAAAGATCAATGTGATTCCAGCTCTTGGTAAATCAGTAACTAAGTCTGTCAAAGTACCAGTTGCACAACATGATGAAAATGACATTCCAAATCCAAACAGTAGTCCTCCCAATAGAAGTCCTAAGTTAATTGGATTGATCCATAAGTCATAATCAGTAATATTCTTAGCCGAAAACAAAAAGGCCACATTGGCGATCGCCGTTATGGTAAACATAAACATCAACGTACGCATCAACTTCGTTGAACCCGTGTTGTAGGCTCTATTGACACTACCGGCGAAACCCGTATAAGATCTAGATAATATATATCCCATTGCTAAGCCAATGAGTAAACGAATATAGTGCATGTTTGTTGGTAAAACAAACGGTGCACCAAAAATAAGTACTGCTAATAAAATAAAACCGAATACTTTGTCCCAATTTTTCATATATAAACACTCCCCAGTATTAATATCTGTGATTTTATTAACAATTTAAGTATACCTAGTAAGGTGTACCTAGTTGATTCCAATTTGTGTGATAAACTATAACCTATTAGGAATAAGGAAAGATCAGGTGATATATATGGCTTTAAACTATGATGAATTGTCAAAATATTTTAATGCAATTCTAAATTTTGGTAGTTTTTCTGCAGCTGCAGATCAGTTATTTGTTTCACAATCTTATTTAAGTAAAATTATCCAACGTGCTGAAACTGAATTAGGAGCAACACTATTGGATCGTTCACATCATCCTATTACATTGACCTTTGCTGGCGAGAAATTTATGAGTGGGTTGGAAAAAATCGAATTCGATAAACGCAATTTGTATCAAGAAATTTATGACATCGAAAACAACAAAAATGGACGTATAAACTTAGGAATAAATCAGTCCATCGCTTCTGTTTATCTGCCATTGATCTTGCCTGATTTTCACAGTAAGTATCCCAATATTCACATAACGATCTCTGAAGATCCTTCAGCCAAGCTAGAGTCTTCATTGTTGCATCAAGATTTAGATTTCCAAGTGCGGATGTTACCTATTTATAGTAATCAAATTGAATTTTCTCATTTGAAATATGAACCGATCTACTTAATTGTTGCTAAATGTTCGCCACTATTCGTTGATGGCAAACAAAAAATAGATATCCTCGAGAATGACTTAGAAGTGCTCAATGATGACAAATTTATTTCACTTTATTCCGGATCAGGTTTTTCTCGTTTACTGGAATCATTCTTGAATCGATACAACTTGAATATCAAAACTATGCTAAAAGTTAAATCGATTCAAACTGCAGCAACTCTTGCCTACAAGGGACTAGGATCGACCTTTGTACCGGAATCATTTTTGATCAAAGACTTTGATACTTCCCTCTGTAATGTCTACAAAATAACCCCGAATAGTCTAAAGATGAACGTTGTCTTAGCTTCATTAAAGGAACGAAGCTTTACAGAGCCTATGCAATTATTTAAAAAAAGCGTTCTGAGAAGTTTTTCCAACTTCGATTAGTTCCCATATTCAAAGTTAAAAATGCTAATATTAAATTACCAATAACTTGAAAGAGGGATTTTTTAATGAAGATTTATTTTGCTAACGGATTATTTGCGGAAGCAGATCGTATGTACAATGATATGGTCGTTAAGAAGATTCGTGAGATGTCTAGTGATATTGAAGTTTACTTACCACAAGAAAATGACGACATCAACGATAAGATGAATTACGCTGATTCAATTAAAATTGCTCAAGAAGACAACAAGGAACTACTTTCATCTGACTTAGTAGTCGCTGTACTCGATGGTGACACTATGGATGACGGTGTTGCTACTGAAATCGGTCTAGCCTTTGGTAAGGAGATTCCCATCGTCGGTTTGTGGACTGACTTACGTCAACACGGTTTCAATAATCCTGCAAAACTCGAAGCTGTTAAGACGATCGGTGAGAATCCCTTCGGCTATATCAACAACTACACAATTGGCTTGATTAAGATGAATGGTGTCGTAATCAACACTGTTGATCAACTTTTGGTAGAAGTTAAAAAGTACCTCTAATATTTCAATCATGTTACACATATTTTACAGTTGGATTATACCTAATTTACGTTTAGGTTATATCCAACTTTTTTTGTTACAGACGTTATATGATATTTCTCGGTTAGAAAAATTATCTATTAAATACGCTTTTACTTATCTAAGGGGATATATCTTATATGAAAATCAAAAGTTTCGCTGCTTCTATATTAACTGTTGCTTCACTTGCACTTGTTACATTAGGTTCAACTTCAAATGTACAAGCTGCTACTGTTGCTACTCAAGCAATGTCAGGTACTGTTTATGTTAATAATCAATCAGGAGCACAAATCTACGGAACACCTACAAAAGAAAACGGAGCCGTTGCTACTGGTGCCAGCCTCGCCAACAACTCTGCTTGGATCTTTAGTAAAGTAGCTAGTGTTAACGGAGAATTATACTACGCTGTTGGTAAGAACCAATGGATCAAGTCTTCAGATACAACTTCACAACCTGCTACTCAAGCTACAACTGAAGTAAACAAAGTTATGTACGTTAAAGCTAACGGACAAGTAAATCTTTACAGTTCAGCTGAAAATGGCTACTTCACTGGTACAGTTACTGGTGGTTACGGTTATACTGTTTATGCCTCAACAAAAGACTCTAGTGGTCAAATCTGGTATAACGTCGGCTTAAACCAATGGGTAAATGGTCAATACATGTCAGATGACAATGTTAAACAAACACTTACAATGAATGCTACTGCATACGATCCAGCTGTTCTAGGCTCAAATATGGGTTACAGCGGTGTCGCTGCTAACTTATCAAAATTCCCTAAGGGAACACACTTAAGAATTACAGACGGTAACGGGACTGTTTACGATCGTGTCGTTAATGATACTGGCTTGTTCGCTTACAGCAATCCTAATCAATTAGATATTGCTATGCCTAACTCACAAGCATTATCATTTGGTCGTCAAAACGTTACAGTTGAAGTTTTAGGCTAGAAATTAAAATAGACTCAATACTAGCATTTAGTATTGAGTCTATTTTTTTATGTTATTTTATATTTGTTTAAACAAATATATTGTAATTGATATAAATCTCTTTATAATTATCTATGAATAGATCCCTGCACTTGGGAGGAGGAAATCATGGATTCAAATAAATTCGTTTTAACACTCAAAAACTTACAAGAAAAAGATGCTCCATTTTTAGAGACGATTTTTTCAATTGCCAACGGTCACTTTGGCGTACGAGCCAGTGATCCTGTTTCTAATGTTGAAAATTTTGATACTTTGATCAATGGTTTTTATGAGAAATCACCGATTCACTACGGGGAATCTGCTTACGGCTACGCTCAGTTCAATCAAACAATCGTTACTATTACTAACTTGCGTCATATCAAAGTAACTAATGCTGATGGAATGGACTTTAACCGTTCTGAATTGATCTCAATGGAACTGAATATGAAGACTGGAACTCTCACTGAAGACTATCATCTCTTCAACGCTGTTAATGAAGAGATAAGAATGGAAGTAACGTCTTGCATCAGCCAGCACGATCGTAATTGGTATGCGATCCAATACAACTTCAGTCCAATTACCTATCATGGCAAATTGACCATCAGTAAGACTGTAGCATTCGATACAACAGCCAAAGTTGTTAACTCTAGTGATCCTCGTAAATCTAACGTTTCTTACCCGCTGTCTGTTTATGGTGAAAGACAAACCGATAATTCATACAATTGCATTCTAGCAACTAAACATTCTAATCTAACAGTTCCGTTTGTATTGCAAACTGCCAAAAAACAAGATCAATTATTAAATATGACCGTTGATCTCAAAGATCTTCCCTCTATCCCTTATATTATTGGTATTGGTAATATTTCCAAGACTGGTGATGTCGAAACTCTTAAGGATCATACAATTGAAGATATCAACACTGATGCACAAGGCTTCTGGAACGATGTCTGGGAGAACTCGGAAGTAATTATTGAAGGTGCACCGCAGTTGAACACTGCCTTACTCTACAATATCTTCCAACTGAATCAATCTGCTGGTAAAGATGGCAAAACCAGCTTAGCTGCCAAGGGATTGAGTGGAACTGGTTATGAAGGACATTACTTCTGGGATACCGAAACTTACGCTCTACCGTACTTCTCATTCACCTCTCCTAAAATTGCCAGAAGAATGCTTAAATATCGTTACAGCACCCTACCACAGGCAAAAAAACGTGCCGCTGAACTGGGAGTTAAGAACGGTGCCTTGTTTGCTTGGAGAACTATTAATGGCGAAGAAGCTTCCGCCTTCTTCCCTGCCGGAACAGCGCAATATCATATCGATGCCGACATTGCCTATGCTGTTGATTTGTATTGGAAATCCAGTGGCGACTTTGATTTCATTGAAAAATATGGTTTTCAAATCATCCTCGAAACAGCCAGATTCTGGGCCTCATTCGGTAACTGGCACAATGATAAGTTCGAATTCTGGTCAGTAACTGGACCAGATGAGTACACTGCTCTCGTGAACAATAATTATTACACTAACCGTATGGCAAAGAACAACTTGGCTTTAGCTAAAAAATACGCTGATATGTTAGTCAAACAGCATGAAGTCAATCTAGCTGATTACGGCACTAATATTGATGAGATCATCAAACTGGATCAAATATCACAGAAGGTCTATCTACCATTCAGTCATGACAAAGAGATCAACGCCCAGGATGACAGCTTCTTAAACAAGCCATTGTGGCCATTTGATGAAGTACCAAAGGATAATTACCCACTACTACTTCACTACCACCCATTGACGATCTATCGCTACCAGGTGGCTAAACAAGCTGATACGATCTTAGCCGAATACTTATTCCCAGATGAAATTTCTAAAGAACAATTGGACCGGGAATACACTTACTACAATGCTGTAACTACACACGACTCTTCATTATCGAAATCGATCTTTGGTATCATCGCTTCACGGTTAGGCAAGCCAAGTGTTGCCTTTGAGGCCTTTCAAGAATCAGCTTTTACTGACATATTGAACAGCCATGGAAATACCGAGGATGGTCTGCACATCGCTAATCTTGGCGGCAGCTGGTTATCGATTGCTTCAGGTTTCTCTGGGTTGAAATTATACGATGACAAGATTTCGATCGACAATCACGTTCCAGAACAAATTCAAGGCTTCACGTACCACATTATGTACAAAAACAGCTTGCTAAAGATCACCCTCAATCATGAGTTGTCTAGGATCAAACTAATGAATGATATCCCTACACAAGTAGAATTGTGTGGCACAGAAGTGTCTTTGAACAAGAACAACCCGGAAATCCAAATCAAGAAATAAACGATTGCTACTCTTTATCAACTGATATTGAGTAGCAATTTTTTAATTATTACAGATGTTACAGGATGCGGAAGAATTAAAGCGCAGGAATATTTTCCCAGCGCTTTTTTAGTGCTATCATATCAGCCTAGAGGTAATAACTATGGATAAATTTTACACTCACTTTATGAGAGAAACTAAATTACAAACCGAGGCTAAAGACAAAGAGATCAAGCGTTTAAAGACATCAGTAAAATACTTGTGGATAAATATTTTTATCTATTTACTAATTACTTGTGTTGAATATTTTTTATCCACAATCGGACACTCACAATCATTAAGAGCTGACGCTTTCAACAACTTATCTGGAGTAATTTCCACTGCGCTATTGATCTTTGGTATCTATGAAGCCACCAATGTTAATGACGACGACTTCGTTGGAATCCCCGTTCCCAAATATCTGCGTGGAAAAACTGCCATCCAGTTGTCCAGATTTCGACTAGAGACAGTTTTTACTCTGGTAACTAGTTTTGTAATTATTTTGATTTCTGGACAAATCATCTTCCAAGGCATCACGTCACTGTTCAAAACTAAAGTCGTCGTTCAGCCTAATATTTATTCAATTCTCGGTGCTGCCTTTGCCAGTCTGATGATGGTCGTGGTTTGGTTGATAAATAAAGAATTCGGCAAGAAACTACAAAACTCGTCCCTGTTAGCAGCTTCTAAAGATAGTCTAGGCGACTTAGTAACCAGTGTTGGTACACTCTTAACCTTGATTGGAACGATCTTCTTAAGGATCAAGTGGCTTGATGATACTGTCAGTATTGCCATCGGCTTCTTCATCCTCTGGTCAGGAATTCAGATATTCCAGGAAAGCACTATGAGTCTGACTGATTACTTCGATCCGAAGTTAGAAGATAAGATGCTGCAATTTGTTTCTAAAATAACTGGCGTTCGCAAAGTGCTCCAAGTCAACGGTAGACAAAACGGCAACATAATGGTTGTCGATCTAACTATTATGGTCGATCCAAAAATCACCGCCGTTGATATCTATCAAATAGACGAAAACATCGAAGAACAATTGCGAAACGAATTCAACGTCTTCGATGTTCAAATTGAAGTTGTCCCTGACCCCTCGGAAGTCAAAGATATTCATATTAAAATTTAATTGTAGACAGAAAAAGACCTCGTCCAACTGACAAGGCCTTTTTCTTTTTGAAGTGGTAAGATGAAATCCACTGTAGTTTCATCAACTTCTTATTTATCATTTTACTGTAAATCTGAATCTGAATCTTGCTACTGTAAAAACAAATCTTACTACTAACACTTGTCTGTTCAACTAAGGATCCTAGCAAATCATGTATTGAGCTTGCGCGACTACTATATTTTAAGTCGATTTTATGTTAACTTTTGTTGCTAGTTCCAAAATGCCGTTGAACCGTACTACTCTAATTCTTCGTTGCTCTTTATCTATCCTACCAGCCTCCTAACGGAAACAGTTAAAACATTTTAATTAGCATCAAATTTTTTAGGGCTACAGTTCCGGGCATTTCATCTTTACCACGTCTTAAATATAGCATTGTCCGAAAGCGTTTGCAACATTTTTAATTAGTCAATTTGTATAATCTTTCATTTTCTTTTATTTCACTCAAATAAAACTTATCATGAACGGTTGAAAGTGCTGTTGTATCACCGTTTTCAAGCTCTTTAGAAAAGATACTTTCGTAATCAGCAACACTAATTTTTTTGCGATTATTTAACTCTTTCTTAATAAAATCACTATCGATATATTTATCAAAACCAGCAACTATTTTGGCGCTATAAATTTCGCCGACAGCACCTGATCCATAACTGAATAACATCAAATTATCATTTGCTTTGGCATCACCGTTGACCAAATATGAAATCAAGCCCAGATACAATGAACCTGTGTAGAGGTTACCAACATTGCGACTGAATTCAATACTCTTTTGGTAATGATCAACTAATTCCGCATACTTGTCATCTGGAATTTGTCCTTCCAAAGTACGCAAGGCCTTCATCCCCATTTTGGTATATGGAATATGAAACAACATCGTATCAAAGTCAGCGGCTGTCACATTATACTTAGCTTGGAATTTTTTCCACAATGTCGTAAAAAATTCTACATAGATCTCATTCGAGAACTTACCACGAGCAAATGCCGTCTTAGAAAAAGTTGGACGCCAGAAATCACCGACATTACGCGACATATAGACTGACTTATTGTCCAGTTTCAAAATGTGCGGATCTTGACTGACGATCATTGCCACCGCACCAGCACCTTGTGTCACTTCACCCGGTGTTTTGATACCGTATCTAGCAATGTCGCTAGCAATGACTAAGGCCTTCTTATCCGGATTCATCGCAACGAAGTTGTAAGCCATCTGCAATCCAGCCGTAGCACCATAGCATGCCTCTTTGATCTCGAAAGCTCTCACATCTTCAGGTAGATCCAAAAGATCCATCAAAAAGGCTGATGTTGCTTTGGACTCATCGACACTGCTCTCAGTGCCAACAATCACTAATCCAATTTCATTGCGATTGTCATCGTCCAAAACTCGATTGGCTGCTTCTGCAGCCATAGTTACAGCATCTTGATAAATATCCGGTACTGCTTGCTTAGACTGCCCGATTCCAATTGTAAATTTATTCGGATCAACATCACGTGCCTGCGCTAATTCAACTATATCAATATATTTCTTCGGTGTGTAAAAACCTAGTCTATCAATACCAACGTCCATTATTTATTCCTCAATTCTCTCAGAACTTTTTTTGCATTTTCTAATGAATAATTTTTTTCGCTATTTAATTGAGCCGCAACCAAATCGATTTCAGCTCCGATTGCTCCAGCAGAAACCGCTAATGACTTACTTTGAAGACTCATATGGCCAGCCTGAATTCCGGTTGTGACTAGTGCCCTTAAAGCTGATAAATTATTAGCTAAACCGACAGCTCCAATCACTGAACGTAATTCTTTGCTTCCAGAAATATGCATGATTGCTAAGGTCAATTGTGCCATTGGCATGGAACTGATCGCACCGCCAACACTACCAACTTCTATTGGCATTAACAGTCTTCCATGCAATCGGTCATCTTCGATCTGCCAATTACTCAACGGCTGATATCCAGATCGTGCGGCATATTCGTGGGCGGCTGCTTCTTGAGCACGAAAATCATTTCCGCTTGCTAAGATAACAGCGTCAATACCATTCATAATTCCCTTATTATGAGTTACAGCTCGCTTGACTGATTTCTTTGCAAATTCAGTCAACGATACGATTCTCTGTGCAACTTCTGAACCTGACATAGTTTTGGTAGACAATTGTTCAAATTCAACATCTACCTGAACATCGACTAATTGCCCCTCACCACTGTTTGATAGAATACTGCACAAGACGTTGCAGCCAGTTATTGCAGCAACTTCTTTGGAAGTTTTTTCCAGAATAGTATTTACAATATTAGCACCCATTGCATCAACCGTATCCACTCCTAGTTCGAGCTCGATCAGATTGTCATACTTATGAAACTCCAACGTACGCACGCCACCGCCACGTCTAATGAGGCTCGGATGAGCTTCATTAGCGACTTTTAGGATTGCGTCGTGTTGTGCCTTCAACAAGGTTAAGGTATCTTCCTCAACCGATTCCAAAACGATCTGGCCGTACACAATATGGTCACTGACATTAACTGAAAAACCACCGCTGTTGCGAATTCGTTTGGCACCGTTAGAGGCTGCTGCAATGACTGATGGTTCTTCAATCGACATGGGTACTACATAATCTTTGCCGTTGATCTTAAAATCTGTTGCGAATCCATATGGCAGTCCAAAAACACCGACTTGATTCTCACTCAAACTATCAGCTAGATCCTGTGACAATGGCTCACGGGACTTCAGTAAGTCAGCTTGTTTGTTATCTATATAATCATTAACTAATAAATATTTAATGCGTTCTTCATCAGTCAGTTCGTACAATTTCATAAGAGTCGCTAGATAAGGAAACCTAGTACTTCAGTGCTAGGAGGAATTATCGTCTTGAGCGACTGCCTTTCTTAATATTTGTTACTTTGCCCTTTATTTTTGATTATTTGTAGTATTTGGCAGCTTCTTCTAGTACTAAATGATATACTGAATCTATCCTAATGAAAGGACTAGACCAGATGAGCAAAACCATGTCAGAACTACCTTTTCACTATGGTTTGAAGATGAAATGTTATCCGTCTTTCAAACAAAAACAA
>NZ_JAYKTV010000005.1:0-215698 GCF_036913575.1 Companilactobacillus sp. HBUAS59699
CCGAACACAGAAGTTAAGCTTCTTCACGCCGAAAGTAGTTGGTGGGAAACTACCCGCGAGGATAGGAAGCTGCCACGCTGTTCATCATTATGGAGGATTAGCTCAGCTGGGAGAGCATCTGCCTTACAAGCAGGAGGTCACAGGTTCGATCCCTGTATCCTCCATATTGAGTCGTTAGCTCAGTTGGTAGAGCATCTGACTTTTAATCAGAGGGTCGACAGTTCGAACCTGTCACGACTCATTTGCAACAAATATATATCCCATGCGGGTGTGGCGGAATTGGCAGACGCGCTAGATTTAGGTTCTAGTGTCCTATGGACATGAAGGTTCAAGTCCTTTCACCCGTATTTCAATATTGTTGTTGCAATATTGAGAAGTTTTTATTAAAATTGAATAAGCATAATTCATTTTATGCCGACTTAGCTCAGTTGGCAGAGCATCTGTCTTGTAAACAGGGGGTCGGAGGTTCGAATCCTCTAGTCGGCATTAATGCGGAAGTAGTTCAGTGGTAGAACATCACCTTGCCATGGTGGGGGTCGCGGGTTCGAATCCCGTCTTCCGCTTTCATTATAGTAACGCCGGGGTGGCGGAACTGGCAGACGCACAGGACTTAAAATCCTGCGGTAAGTGATTACCGTACCGGTTCGATTCCGGTCCTCGGCACTATAATGAATATGCACCCATAGCGCAATTGGATAGAGTGTCTGACTACGAATCAGAAGGTTGTAGGTTCGACTCCTACTGGGTGCATTGCTTTATTTCGGGAAGTGGCTCAGCTTGGTAGAGCACCTGGTTTGGGACCAGGGGGTCGCAGGTTCGAATCCTGTCTTCCCGATAGCAGCAAATTGTTGCAAGTTTTATTTTTTTTGGCGGTGTAGCTCAGCTGGCTAGAGCGTCCGGTTCATACCCGGGAGGTCGGGGGTTCGATCCCCTTCGCCGCTATTTATTCCGGACCTTTAGCTCAGTTGGTCAGAGCAGGCGGCTCATAACCGCTCGGTCGTAGGTTCGAGTCCTACAGGGTCCATCGCATGGAATAAAGCTTAAATTCATATTGTTATCGCGGGATGGAGCAGTCTGGTAGCTCGTCGGGCTCATAACCCGAAGGTCGTAGGTTCAAATCCTGCTCCCGCAATTGAATTATTTTACATGGTTCCTTGGTCTAGTTGGTTAGGACGCCTGCCTGTCACGCAGGAGATCGCGGGTTCGATTCCCGCAGGGACCGTTAATATGATTGCGCCTTGTCATATTAATCTTTCAGAGGCTTTAATGCGGGTGTAGTTTAGTGGTAAAACCACAGCCTTCCAAGCTGTTGTCGCGAGTTCGATTCTCGTCACCCGCTTTGCCGCTTGTTATGGGCCTATAGCTCAGCTGGTTTAGAGCGCACGCCTGATAAGCGTGAGGTCGATGGTTCAAGTCCATTTAGGCCCACTATGTCTGGAGAAGTACTCAAGTGGCTGAAGAGGCGCCCCTGCTAAGGGTGTAGGTCGCTAACGCGGCGCGAGGGTTCAAATCCCTCCTTCTCCGTTTTTTATGACCCGTTGGTCAAGTGGTTAAGACACCGCCCTTTCACGGCGGTAACATGGGTTCAAATCCCGTACGGGTCATTGATGCCTTTGCATCAATACATACAGTTTCATAAGTTTTAATTTTAAGCAATGGAGGATTACCCAAGTCCGGCTTAAGGGAACGGTCTTGAAAACCGTCAGGCGGGTCAAACCGCGCGTGGGTTCGAATCCCACATCCTCCTTAACTAAGATTTAAAGTTTCATTTTTATTATCGCGGGATGGAGCAGTCTGGTAGCTCGTCGGGCTCATAACCCGAAGGTCGTAGGTTCAAATCCTGCTCCCGCAATTAGCTTTATAATAATTATTTCTTGGTTCCTTGGTCTAGTTGGTTAGGACGCCTGCCTGTCACGCAGGAGATCGCGGGTTCGATTCCCGCAGGGACCGTTAATGGCTCGGTAGCTCAGTTGGTAGAGCAATGGATTGAAGCTCCATGTGTCGGCGGTTCGATTCCGTCCCGCGCCATTTTGGAGGGGTAGCGAAGTCTGGCTAAACGCGGCGGACTGTAAATCCGCTCCTTCGGGTTCGGTGGTTCGAATCCACTCCCCTCCATAGTTTAGGGATATAGTTTAAAGGTAGAACTACGGTCTCCAAAACCGTCAGTGTGGGTTCAATTCCTACTATCCCTGTTTCTACCTTTTATCATGGCGGTATTGGTGAAGTGGTTAACACACCGGTTTGTGGCACCGGCACACGTGGGTTCGACTCCCACATACCGCCCTTTATTGGGTTATAGCCAAGCGGTAAGGCAATGGACTTTGACTCCATCATGCGCTGGTTCGAATCCAGCTAACCCAATTGTTTTAAATATCAATATGGCGGTATAGCCAAGTGGTAAGGCAGAGGTCTGCAAAACCTTCATCACCGGTTCAAATCCGGTTACCGCCTTTGGATATGCTTAAGTATTAAAATGCCGGTGTGGCGGAATTGGCAGACGCGCGGGATTCAAAATCCCGTTCCTGTATAAGGAGTATCGGTTCGACCCCGATCACCGGTATAACAAGAGGATAACTCTTAAATAGTCGAAATTATTAAACATCAAAAGCTGTTAAATCAGCATTTGATGTTTTTTTATTTTGTTTAAAAAGTGTAAAAATCATATTTTGGGCACTTATCGGGCACTTATTTAACTTCCATAAACACAAAAAAAGCCGCCTGCTGAGAACAGGCGACTCGGTATTGCTTAGTGTATTTGCGGGACCAATCCACGCGTACGCTTTAGTATACTATACAGTGTGATTATTATAGCGTTTATTTTAAAAATAAAAATTTAAATGACCAAAGCTATTGACTTAAAGTTAACTTCAAGTGATTTAATAACAACTGTTGAAACGATTAAACATTTGGAGGAATTTGGAGGAAATAGATATGAAAAAGCAAACTGCTGGACAAGAGCAACTGGGCGATTTTGCACCTCAATTCGCTAAGTTGAATGATGACGTATTATTTGGAGAAGTATGGAGTAAGGAGAATGAACTATCAGCTCATGATAGATCCATGATCACTATTGCAAGTATCATCTCCGCAGGAAACCTTGAACAATTGGATGCTCACTTAAAGATCGGTAAGAAGAATGGTATTACTAAAGAAGAAATAGTTGCTGAAATAACACATCTTTCGTTTTATGCTGGCTGGCCCAAGGCTTGGTCTGCATTCAATCGTGCTAAAGAAATCTGGACAGATTAATTAAATATTTTATGGCTTAACGTCTAAGTTAGGCCATTTTTTTGTATCTGCAAATAATCCACTGCTAGGTTATACTGTAAGAGGTATTTTTGATTTTGGAGGAACCTTATGCAAAGCAAAACTAGTAAGGGTTGGGAAAAGATATTTTTCCCAATAGTTTTCGTTTATTTCTTTATATTTAGATTTTTAGTCATTCCATCGGGTGACGACTTCTTTTGGGGCGGGGCTCAAGGTAAGTATTTGATGGAGCATGGCTTTTATGGTCCACAAAAAATATACGGTGGTAGTAGTAACGGCCGGTGGATAGGTAATCTTTCAGAAATTTTTACAGTCCATCATTTGATTTTTGCGATGCTGGCTTATGCAATTTTTTGGACACTATTATTATGGTGTATTTGGAAGTTAACGGGTAAATCAAAACTGGCTTTGATACTTAGCGGGTTATTTATTTTCACATTTCAAGATGGATATATCAGTACGGTTCTAGCTTGGAATGCTGGGTTTATTAATTACATTCCGCCGTTGGCCTTAATGCTGCTATTTTTAACGTTTATCAAAGATTTGTACGATGGTGATAAATTATACAATCCATTGCTTTTAGCTGTTTTTACGTTCTTTATGAGCCTTGTAGGCGGATTATTCGTTGAACATTTAACTCTATATCAAATTTTTATTGGTGTGGTAGTTATTTTGATGGGACGATATGTTTATCAGACTAAGTTTGAATGGTTCGAAGGCAGTTATTTATTGGGAGCGATTATTTCGGCAGCCATTATGTTTAGTCACCCGGCTTACCATGAAAAATCCACGTATCGTAACACTAATTTTGATATTCATGGAATTATAAATAATTATTTCTACATCACACATTATTGGTTTAATACTTTGAATTTAATCGTTAATGTTGCCTTATTGATAGCAATTATTATTATTGCTACTAACAAATTAAAACAATCAAGCAAAATTAAATTCGGTATTAATACTGTCTCAACATTATTTATTGTTTATTATTTTGTCATCAATTTTTGGTTATCAAAACATAATTATGATCAATTCTTTATGTATCGTGGTCTCAGCTCCAAAATCACCTTGATCGATGGTGTGATGACAATTGTCTATTGGCTGTTTTTGATTTTTTGTACAATCTATTTATTCAACCCTAAGAAAAACTATGTCCTATACTTTAGTTTATTCACGTACTTTGCCTTGATTTCGCCATTCATTATAATTATTTCACCGATCAATTCGCGTGAATTCTTTACAGCTTATGTTTTCTTGTATATTGCTGCGATTTTGTATATTTTGAAGGCCACTAACTATTTTGCGAGACCTACGGTCAAAAACTTGCGTCTGGTTATGGCAATTATTATGATGGTATGTGCAGTCAATGTTGGATATAAGATGACGGCGAATTATCATGCTAATTTGGTTAGAGTTCAGGATGAAAGATTCTTATCTGGTCAAGCTCAGTTGCCTAATCACGTGCCTTATCGTAAATATGTTTTATCTAACGATGCGTTGTTACAGCAGTCTTCCAGTTATTGGCAAGAATTTTTAAAGGAATCTTGGTTACAACGGTTATTCTAAATTAAAATCCACTACAATTTTGCAGTGGATTTTTTTAATAAGGGGGTCTATATGAAAAAAATTATATTAAGTGTTTGGCTAACAGTAGTTGCCATCATTTCAGTAGGAATTTTTCAGACTAATGTTCACGCTGACGGAGACTACGAAATAACTGATTACTCGGTTAATATTGATGTGGATCAGCAAGGAAATGCTGATATGACACAGCGAGTTACTTACAACTTTGATGGTGATTTTCATGGAGTTTATTACAACCAGGCTCTAAAGGGGATAAAGGGTGCTGATGATCCTGAAGTAGCTGTGATTACTGATGGTAATTCTACTGTGTTGCAACGATCTAATTTAGGATCGGATAATACTTTTTCAGTTGATAAAACTGAAGATTATATGAAATTAAAAGTTTATCATGCAGTGGCCAATAAAAAAGTAACTTTTGTTTATCGGTATAAATTATATGGAGTTATTAAGAATTATCGGGATACGGCTGAATTAAATTGGAAAATTATCGGTGGTGGCTGGGATCACAACTTGAATAATGTCAAAATTACAATTAATTTGCCGGCTAAGAATATTAAATCTCTGCAAGCTTGGGCGCACGGAACGTTAGATGGTTTCAATAAGGTCGATAAAGCTAACGGTCGAGTGATCTTGACGGTCAGTGAGGTTGATGCAGGTGACTCAGTCGAAAGTCACATTATATTTCCGACAAGTGTGACGCCGTTAAACACTAACAAGATCGATAAGAACGCTAAGAGTCGTATTTTGAAGCAAGAAAAAAAGTTAGTTCAGGAGGCTAACTATCGACGCCAAATGCCAGGACGTGTGACTAAAGTTGTTATTTTGATGATGATTTTAGTTGTCATAATAATAATTATTTTTAATTATATTCAATTAGTTAGACATCCCATTAATAAGCATAAGATGCCGACGCCACTTCATCACTGGTTCGATGCTCCGGATGTTTCTCCTAGCATGGCTAATATTATCTTAAATAAGTCTAATGTAGGTGATAGTAAGGGATTTACTGGGGATGTCCTGGTGGAAGTGAATAAGCGTAATCTAAAAATCGACAAGGAAAATAAAACGTTTAGGATTACAGCTTTGAAAGCACCTCAAGATGCTCTGATCAAATTCATGATTGAAACCATTGGTGACGGTGAGAGTGTAACTATCAAGGAAATCAACAAATATGCCAAGAAAGATAAGAAGGGCAAATTGTATGGCAAATTTGAAGATTGGAAAGAGCGAGCTGCTGAACACAATGATCGATATATTGATTTAGAGAATAAAGGTACTATTTCGAGGATGTTGGGCTCAGCAATCGTAAGTTCTGTTTTGATGTTACTCACAGTTAGTTTGGCTTGGTTTTTAGTGAAAGCTTGGGCGATACCATTGTCCATAATATCAGCTATAACGATTTTTATAATATGGTTAGTGTATTTACTTATAAGAAAGCAAATAAGCTATTATACGGAAAATGGTGAGCAAATAGCCAATGAATTACAGGCTTTTAGACGAATGTTTGAGGATGTTGACGATTTGAATCTAGCCGAAGTCGGAGACTTGATCCTTTGGGAACAGATTTTACCATATGCAGTAGCGTTTGGAATTTCTAAGAAGGTTGTCAAAGCCTTAAAACTTAAATTTGGTACTGAAGCCTTTGAAGCTAATCCAGGTATGATGTATTACTATTGGGGAATCGGTAGTTTGAGTAATAACATGAATCTTGATCATGCATTCTCTAGTTCCTTTTCATCTAGTCACTCAGCTAGTTCCAGTGTATCCGGTGGCTCTGGTGGTTTCTCAGGTGGGAGCTCTGGAGGATTCGGTGGCGGATCCGGCGGTGGAGCATTCTAACAAAAAAGGACCCAACATTTACTTAGTAGATGTTAGGTTCCTTTTTATTTATATTCATAAATTGATATTTTTATGCTTTACGACGTTTGAAGTAAAGGAAACTTGTTAATGCTAATAAACCGATGATACTTGCCAAAGCACCTGATTGTGCACCTGTTTGAGGTAGGTAAGTTTGTGATTCATCAGTGCTGCCTTCATATGGAGGTTTTGGACTTGATGGATCGACAGCATTGTCTGTTGATCCATTTCCGCCGTTATTATTACCATTATTATCTGGGTCAAGTGGGTTAGTGATCAAACCGCCGTCGCCTTCGTTTCCACCGTTATTTTCGTTATCGCCGTTGTTCTCATCATCTTTACCGTCATTCTCATCGGTGTCAGGATTTTCACCATCGCCACCGCCATTTTCGTCGGTGTCGGGATTTTCATCATCTTCACCGTCATTCTCATCGGTGTCGGGATTCTCACCATCGCCACCGCCAGTCGTGATCTTAGGATCAGAAGTGATCAAATGTCCCAATCCTATATCCGAATCGGTAATTGTGAATTCGATTTTATCGTCGTTGATATCATAGCCATTTGGTGGCAATGTTTCTTGGAAATAGTAGTCTCCAGGAACTAAATCATTAACGGTTATGAAGCCGTTCTTATCAGTCATATAACTACCAATGATATTGCCATCGGCATCATACAATCCATAAACAGCACCGGGAACTCCGATATAATTACCGTTTGCCATTTCATCAGTATCGAATTTTACAATGGATGCTGAGAAATTGGCATCGTCAATTTCTGATTTTTCATTTTCGAATGTGATCAAACTGTGTGTAGGGTCTTCAGAAGTTATATCAAATTCATACGTCTTATTATTCAACGTATATCCGTCTGGAGCACTAACTTCTTTAATAATATAGTGACCATATGGCAGATCAGAAACATGAGCAATACCATTTTCATCAGTCGTTACTTTTTTAGGTTCAAACTTGGGATTTGAAGTACTCTTGATGACAAATGTTGCTCCAGAAAGTTTTTCACCGGTATTCAAATCTATTTTTTGAATAATGGTTGATCCAAGATTTTCACCTAGAGGATCGTCACGACCTTCGATTTGAACTGGTGTAGTTGTATTTCCGGAGATATTAAATGGTATTTCGGTATCATTCAATTGATAGCCATCTGGAGGAGTTGTTTCTTTGAAGTAGTAATTTCCAGGTGCTAAATTAGAAACATTGATTTTTCCATTGGCATCAGTAGTTAAACCAGTTTGAATAGGTGTATTATTGCCTTCCATGTACAGGTCATAAACCGCACCAGCTAGGGAATACTCACTGTCATCACTTATCTTAGTAAGTGTAACAGCCCCTTTAACGTTACCGGAACCAGAACCAGAGTTATCACCGACTAAGTCAGAGGTAACACTACCGCTAGCTGATTCACGAGGAGTTTCACCGTCAGAACCAGGTACACCCCAAGTTATTTGTGCTTGGTTCTTGAAGACGTACTCGCCATTAGTTGCTAAATCGGCAGGTACACGTGTTTTCATAGTGATGGCGTACATTTGGTTAGCTGAGTCTGGAACGTTCAAGTGAAAACCATTGTCATTTTCAGTCAAATTATATTGGCTGCTTGGAACAGTTTTTCCGGTAGCATATGAATTCTTACCAGTCCAAGTTGCTTCTTTGACAACTACTGAACCAGGGATGTATTCCAAGTTCTTATCACGTTGAGTTACATCTTCATAAACGTTCATATTATTAAGGTCTAACTCACGACGATTAGCAAGAATTGTCCAAGTGATGATGTGATAACCATCTTCGTCAGTACCTAGAGAACCTTTTTTACTGATATTGTTCTCAGACTCGATAACGGTCAAGTTACTGGATTGATTACCGTTCATAGTTGGAAATTGAACGGTATTGTCACCAACAATAGCTGAATCGCTAACACCAACACCATTACCGATAATTATTTGTCCAGAAGTTTCGTGGAATTTTTCAATGTTTTCATTGAAAGTTACCTTAATAGTATTGTCAGAATTAACTACTGCTTGACCAATGATATTACCATCAGCATCTTCAACGTTGAATGGTACCCCAGCGGTACTCTTAGCACGAAGTTGTTCAGGTAATTCCATAGTTAGCGTATCGCCAGCTTGGAGTTGGATACCTGTACCAACAGTGCTCCAATTGTATTGCAAACCAACTGTACTTGAATAAGAATAAGTCTTATCTTGATTAGTTATTTGAGCACTTGTGATCATATCTTCACTAGTGTAAGCTGCCGCAGAAACTTCAGTAGTGTGAAAACACAATGCTGCTACAAAAATCCCCATGGCCGCAATTACAATAGTAAAAATATTTCGTAATTTTTTCCCCATATTTTTTCCCCTTTCATAGATTCGTACACTGTAATTATAAAATCATATGATTAGTAAAAACAAGTAGATATAAAATTTAATTAAAATAGTTGTATTTATGAATATTTAAAAATTACTTAGCTGCTAGTGGTGAACTTGATCCCAATTATGCTTACTAAGAGTAAGATTATGAACATCCATGTTATTGGTGAAATTTTATCGCCAAAAATGAAAAATCCAACTAAAATGGATCCCAACGCACCGATTCCTGTCCAGATCGGATAGGCAATACTTAGTGGTAATGTCTTAGTAGCTTTTGCCAGTAAGACAAAGCTTATTACCATTCCGATGATAGTTAAAATAGTAAAATTCAGTTTCGTAAATCCATGACTCAACTTCATCATTGAAGCCCAAACGACTTCAAACAATCCTGCAACGATCAAATAAATCCAATTCATAATATTTCCTCCATTTTTTTGTAAAAAAATAAAGTATTCCCAGCAATTCCTTCTTTGGCCTAACGGAATTGTTAAGAATACTTTTTTTAGTGACACCCGGCGGTGTATTGATTTATCATAGAATAATATCACATTAAATATTTTATGGCTAGGGGATTGTTTAAGAATGATTGAAAGAATGACACTGGATGAAATGAATCAAGTCGCTGACATTTGGCTTGAGGGGAATTTGGATGCCCACAATTTTATTAGTGCAAAGTATTGGACGAATAGTTTAGAACCTGTAAAAAAAGAATTAGCTAAAGCAGAAGTGTATGTATATAAGGTCGATGATGCAATTGCTGGATTCATTGGTTTAAACGGTAATTATGTGGCTGGGGTCTTTATTAGACGTGAATATCGTAATCAAGGCATCGGCAAGCAATTATTTGATTATGTTAAAAAGGATCATGATGATTTATTAGTAAGTTGTTACGTTAAAAACTTTAAGGCACTGAATTTTTATCGAGTTAATGGTTTTTCTATTAAATCTGAAGGAATCGATAAGGATACTGGTGAGTCAGAAGTAACTATGATGTGGATGAAAAAAAGCTGAGAAAATTTTCTCAGCTTTTTTAGTTCTCCGCTGCTACGATTGGGAAACGTTTAACAATAAATGTAAGTAAGTATGATGCGGCTAGAATTATTGCCACGACCATGTATGGATAGTGGGTATTCCAATCCATTAGAGCACCTGACATCAAAGGTCCGATGACGTTACCAATACTAGTCAATGACATATTCATACCATTGATAAGTCCTTGGTTAGCCTTACTAGACTTAGTAAGCAAGGTTGTGATAGCAGGGCGTAGTAAATCAAATGATGAGAAGATGATAAGTGTTGCTACAATTACCGAAACGTGTGAATGTGCTTGAGTGATCCAAAATACACAGACGGCACTTAGTAAGAAACAATAACTGATCAATCCCACTTCACCGATCTTGTTGATAAGCCAGTTAAAGGCAGCAACTTGTAGTATCAATGAAATAATACCGTTCAAAGTCAAAACTAATGCAATCGTTCCCAAGCCGAAATTAAAAACTTGGTTTACATAGATACTGTAGATACTTTCGAATCCTTGAAGTCCAAATGATGAGACCAGAATCATTCCGAATAAAACGATCATTGGCCCCGTTAGGATCGACATGATAGAAGATTTGTTCTTATTGAGTTTTGCTTCTTCTTCACGTTCGACTTCGATAGTTTCCTTACTCTCTTTAAGGAATATTTGAGTAAAGATGCAACTGGTGATGGCTAAAATACCAGCAACCCAAAATGGTGTCTTGTAACTGATCCCCGCTAGGATTCCACCTAATCCAGGTCCTAGGATCAGTCCACCACTGAAGGCGGCTGAGAGCCAACCGATGACCTTAGCACGTTCTTTAAGGGTAGTTAAGTCTGATCCTAATGCCATTGAAGTAGGAATTACCATGGCTGCGGATAGTCCACCTATGATACGTGATAGGTTAAACATTGGTAGAGTTGTAGCAATGGCAAAAATAAATTCTGAGATCATATAAGTGAATAAGCCAAAAACAATAACTGGTTTACGACCTATTTTGTCAGACATTCTACCAACGATAGGTGATGCCACAAATTGTGCAAAGGCAAATAATGAAGTCATGACACCCATTTGTGACGTTGTGTAATGAAACTCATTCTTGATAAATGGCGTTACGGGAATAACTAAACCAATTCCCAAACAAATCAAGAAGTTACTAAATATTAAAATATAAATGGACTTTCTATTCTTTTCCATGTTAATCCCCCTCTCAAAACCACGCGAAAAGCGCTTAAAAAAAACCACCGCCGTGGTTGGCGATAGTTTACTAGTTCAATCCATGTTAGATGAAAAACGTTAAAAAAGCAATATATTGTTTATATTTTCATCATGATATTAATAATTGTTATAAACAAAAAGGTCATCCCCATTCGTGTTTCCCGGAGATGACCTATACTGATTCCACCAGAAAGAATTGTACCATTGTGAATATCAGTGTTATCAAATATTAAGAAAATTTAAAAAATGCTTACTTAACACCACTTTGCGTCTGCTCAGTAACTTTATCATTTGTGAGGGTGATTACGATTTTAGCTCCAGACTCTCCATTTATACCTGAAGTATAAGTTAGTTTGTTGATGGAGGTTCCGTTGACAGATGAATCGTCGTAACCGTTAGGTTCACCCAATAGCTTAATAATATCGCTGCTATTTTGATCACTCTCTATTTGAGAATATTTCTGAATATTGATTTTTTCACTACGATTTACCTTTAACCCGGAAATAGTCTTGCTTATAGCGTGATTATTAGCGAAGCCGACTGAAACAGAAGCTCCTGCGTTAGCGTTAGCGACTTTATCCCACGTCTGCACATCGACATCAACACCTTGAACGTTGCTAGTTGAATGACTAGTAGGAGTACCGAAGATCGGTTTGATCGTATCCCAGGAAGTACCGTTGTCCGAATCTAGAGCAACATTGTTGAATTGATCGAGTGTAATACCGTCAGTACTAGAAGTAGTAGTGCTTTTTTTCTTTTTAGTGGATGATTTAGATTTTTCGACTTTTTCAGTTTTATCAGCCTTGTTAGATGAGCTATCGTTTTTATTATTAATGTAACCAAATAATCCGAATCCCACACCTGCTACAACAATTATTACAATGATCAACCAAAACCACCATTTTTTGAAAAATGGTTTTTTACGTGAACGGCGAAGTGCCATTCGGGACATATTTTCGTTATTATTCATTTTTCCACCCCTGACTCATAAGCTGGTTATGGTTCTATAATACCAATTTTTTGAGTTAAGTCGTGTTTTTTAGAATTTATTAAAGAAAATTCAAAAAAATAGCGAGATCCAAAAAAATTTAGATCTCGTTAATTAGTGAATCAGTTTAGAATTTATCTTCATGCAAGGCATGTTGAGCAGCTAAGTTCAATAGGCTCCATTGACGATCGAATCCAGGTTGGAAGAAGAAGTCAGCTTCTGCTAAGTCTTCAAGCTTTAATTTGTTTTCGATTGCTAAAGCCAGAACATTGCCTTGAGCAGTGATGTCATATTTAGAAAGAACGGCGCCACCAAGAATTTGATGACTATCAGGATTGTATGCTAGATAGACATGAACTTTGGTATTTCCCTTGTCAGCAGGAACGTAAATCGGACGCAATGTATCACTGTAGAATGATGTTGCAATATTCACACCGGCACGTTTGGCTGTAAATGAGTTCAAGCCGCTTTCAGCAAAGTGATAATCAAAGACGCTCAATGCTGATGAACCAACGACACCCTTGAATGGAAGAGCTGGAGTATCTTCAAATAAATGTTTAACGACATATCTAGCTTCACGACGGACAACAGTTGCCAAAGCTATTGGAACATGTGTCTCAGCAGGGATGGAGTAGGCAAGTGTAGCATCTCCCATGGCGTAGACGTCAGGTACGTTAGTTCTTAAGTATTCATCAGTCTTGATCCAGCCACGGTCATCCAGATCGACAACACCCTTGAGCCAATCAGTATTAGGCTTTACACCAGCAGCTTGAATTACTAGGTCAGTTGGGTATTCACCCGTCTTAGTTTTAACTGCAGTTACTTTGTCATCGCCAATGTATTTTTCAATTTGAGCGTTCATGACAACGTCAACACCATTCTTGATCAAGTGTTTTTCAAGAATTGAAGTCATATCTTCATCAAGATAAGTTCCAAGTGGACGATCAATGACATCCATCAAGGTAACTTCCTTGCCAGCTTTAGTTGCTGCTTCAGCGGCTTCGATACCAATATAGCCGGCACCAACAACGGTGATGTGTTTAGTTTCAGGATCATTTAACTTTGCCTTGATCTTAGTTGCCCAGTCATATCCTCTCATGAGATAGACGTTCTCTAAGTCGTTTCCCGGAATAGGGAGTGACTTAGGAGTGACACCGGAGCTAAGAATCAATTTGTCATATTCATAATCTTTGGTTTCGTTAGTAGTTGAATCTAAGACCGAAACAGTCTTGTTGTCCGCATTGATCTTTTGAACCAAATGGTTATTTAAAATGTGAACATTATCTTGTGGAAAACTCTTTTCACTGAAGTTTCTAACGTCGTTAACGTCAGTAACACTGTCTTCCAAGAATAATTCCATACCGCAAGACATGAATGAGATGAAATCTCCAGCCTCAAATAAGGTGATATCGACATCATTATATCTGTTTAATAACTCAATAATAGATTGATGACCACCATGTGATGCACCGACAATAACAATTTTCTTCTTTGACATGCAAAAGCCTCCTGTATATTAATAAAAATATTTTTAATTAAATATAATGTACATCTTTAGGTTATGTCATTTTGAAAACGTTATCAACAGATTACTTGTATATTGTTAAAATTGAGCAAAATTATATTAATAATTGTTTTGGATTACTCACCATGTTTTTTACCACGCATGACGTGATCGGCATGTTCTAGAGTTTCATTGATAACGTCTAAAATATGTGGATCATTTAGTTTATAATAACTAGCTTTGCCATTTTTGCGGAAGCTTACTAATTGATATCGACGTAATAGAGCAAGTTGATGTGATACAGCTGATTGCTCTATTCCTAGTAATTCAACGATTTGACTGACATTTAATTCTCTTTGCTCGAGAATATTCAGCATTTGTAATCTAGTTGGATTATTTAGTATTTTAATAATTTTTTGAGTTTCATTAAGTAATTCAGGTTCAATTAATTTAATCTCGTCCAATTCAATTCCTCCTAAATATGTTGAATTATTCATATGATAGTATTATCATATGAATTGATTTGAGTGGAGTGATAATATGATAAAAACAATTTTGACTGGTGTAACGGCCTATATATCTACTAGTATAGACTATTTAATAATTTTAATGATTATTTTCGGGTCTACTAAACATAATCAAAAATGGTTAGTCTATATCGGGGATATTTTAGGTACATCGATCTTGGTAATAACCAGTTTAATATTGGCATTTGTTTTGGGCTTCATCCCTGATGAGTGGGTTTTAGGATTGTTAGGTATTATACCGGTGCTTATGGGACTTAAACTATTATTCTTTGGTGAGGATGATGACGATGCTGAAGTGGAGAATAGTCTCAAGAAACGATCGAGTGTGGTTTTGAATGTAGCGATGATCACCATTGCTACTTGTGGAGCTGATAATATTGGTATCTATGTGCCGATATTTGTACAATCAAGTTTGAGTAGTTTGATAGTTATTTTAGTTACTTTTTTCTTTATGATGACGCTGTTTTGTTATATCGGATATTTGTTAGTTAGAATTCCTAAAGTGGCTGCTATATTAGAAAGATGGGGAAGATATATTACTGCGGTCGTATATATTGGCCTGGGGTTATTTATACTTATTTAAAGTGGAACTTTTGCGCATATTTTTTGATTACTGTGGATCTGATTTATTAAGGTATTGGAAGTTTTTAGTATAAACAAAAAGCCAGTTATACCAGTGCTTTCAGCACTCAATATAACTGGCTATTTTTTAATTAGTGGAGATGAGGGGTATTGCACCCACTAATTTTAATAACGTTGTTATAGCAAGTCTGATAAGACTTTTTAACTCATTAAAAATATGCTTGACTACCAAAATGACTACCATACACCTAAAAATCTAGAAAATTAACCAGTTTTTGTACGGCCTGTTCGTCTTGCTGTTGAGTAACATGAGTATATATATTCAAAGTTGTTTCAGCGTCCTCGTGTCCTAAACGTTCTTGAACTTCTTTAATGGTTGCACCAGCCGCAAACAGAGCACTAGCGTGGCTATGTCTAAAGCCATGTATACTTATATAAGGTAACTTTACGCTATCCTTTTTTATACGTTCGTTGATAGTATCAAGCCACTTTTTAGGTGTGTTAAGTGATTTAAACGTGTTTTTAGTTGTAGCAAACATTAATTGATCTGGATCATTGGAATTAAAACCAAGCATAAATAAATTGCGCTTTTGTTCCAATTTCCATTTTTTAAGATAAAATAAAGTAGTAGAATCTAATGAAATTGTGCGATTGCCTTTTTTAGTCTTAGTTGCTTGTATGATTTGTTTGCCTCGTTCACTTTGAGTAAGTGTTTTATTAATACTCAAGGTGTTTTTTTGTGTATACAAGTCATTCCATGTAAGAGCTAAACACTCACCACGTCTGATACCTGTGAATGCCAATAAGCGAAATAGGGTATATCGCTCTAATTCTTTATCAGGATTAATGTAACTAAAGAAGGTCTGAAGCTGTGACTTATCCCAAAAGTTTGGCTTCTTTTTACCAGGATTAGCATGTTTTTTAGGCATAATCGTACGACTTGCAGGGTTATCAGTTATATAACCTTGTCGTATGGCGTATTCAAACACTGATTTTGTGTAGTTGTACCATACAGTATAATTATGGGTTGTTATCTTAAACCACTTGTTAAGAGACGTTTGACATTGTGCGGTTGTAATCGTTCTAATGCGATAACGTCCCAGTGCAGGTAGGATGTGATTTTGGAACATCCCGTCTGTTCTTGCCCAAGTACTTTCACGAACGGTATTAATATAACTTTGATACCATTCAAGGTAAACTTGTTCAAATGTTTTGTTACACTGTTGAACGGTTGTGATTCCTTGAGTAGCTTCAAACTCAACCCGTTTTAATTCCATTTTTGCAGCTCTTTCAGTATTGAAACCACGCCGGGTTGTTCTTTTAGCTTTGCCGGTCTGTGGATCAATACCAAGATAAGCACGAAACATATAGGCGGTTGTACCGTCTTTTTTTGTGTACTTTTTTATTTTAGTCATTACTATTTCTCCTAACGCTGGTGGGCGGGTTAGAGAAAAAATGATTATTTTTTCTTACTTATGGTTATGCTTGATATTTCTTTACGTGCGTTACTTAATACATTTTGAATTTGTTTGTAAGTAGCTGGATTCATATCATCATAAAAAGTTGATTTTATTTCTGTTTTTGTTCTATTTGAAATATCACTAGGTAAATTAGCTACTTTTTTAGGATCTTGATATTTGATAGTAACTTCATTAGTTAAGTGAAGTAATTGACTGTCTACGAAGCGTTTAACGCCTATATCACTTTCACCATCCTCATTAAGGATAGTCACAGCTTTATTTATTTGGTCATATAATGGTTCATTACCTGTTAAGTGCCGTGTGCTAATTAAGTAATCAATTTCGGCTGTTAATTCATTTTTGGAATAGCCTGTATTTTTTTCCCACAGTTCCCAGCCGTTGGGGTCGTCTGATACCCCCATTAGATAAGGAGTAGGTACTTGTAAAATATCTGCTAGTTTTTCCCAAGTATCTAATTTGGGTTCACGTTGTCCTTTTTCATACAAACTAATAGATTGTGGAGTAGTGTCTAGCATTGTGGCAATTTTAGCTTGACTTATATTTTTGGCTTTACGAATTTCACGTATTCTATTCAAAATTATTCACATCCTCTTTTCTACAATATTAAGATAAAACAGATGGAACTGCAACAAAATGTTGACTTGTAGAAAAAATAAGCTTATATTATCTATATCAACAAAATGTTGATATTGGTAAAAGGATGTGAGCACAGTGAAACTACCAAGTGACTTACCGAAAGCATTAGGGCGTAAGCGTGGAGAGCTTAATATTTCAGTTTTGGGACTTGCCAAAGAAACGGGTGTTAGCCGTTGGACGTTAGATAAAATTTTGAATGGAACGGCTGAAAATATTAATCCTTCAACGTTAGAAAAAATAAATTATTGGCTGTATCAGCATATTTAGGAGGTGAATAGTATGGCTCAAGGAATAACAGTAATGCTAGATGAAAATGATTCAGCAACTTTACGTAAACAAGTGTACAAAATGATCACTGATGAAATTGAAAAGGCTAGACGTGATGCGGGTTTGGACAAGCAATATTTAAAACGCAAGGATGCTATTAAGTTTGCGGGCGTATCAGGTAGTACATTCGATTCGTGGCTAATACCGTCACATAAGATTGAAGGCATCACGCTTTATAGTAAAAAGGATATTCAAGAATTTATAGAATTACATTAAATTAAAGTCTGGTGGGCGGAGTTAAGTAATTCTATAAATATGGATAAAAGATGAATAAAAAATAATGGAGATAAACAATTATGTGGAATGAAGAGGAACAGGCTAAAGCAATTCAAGAACGTATTAATGATATTGATATATATTTAGATGCTTTAAAGGGAAATAGCACAATTACAATTTTTGATGGTAATAACAAACGTGTAGTACCTCAATGTGATTTAGCAAATAAAATTGCTCAAGATGCGAAAGATATCGCTGATATTATTTTATGGAAGTAAGATATTGCAAAAAAAATGGCAAAAAAATAATCATTACTAACCGACCAAGTAAGTAATGATTATCGTGTATTTTCACAACAAATACTTTGTCATTTTAACACGTATGAAAGATTTTAATCAGAAATAATGAGGAAATTCAGCAATGATCGTACAAAAAAAAGACGTACCCCCCTGTGAGATAAGTCTTTTGGTCAAGCTGTATGTTTGCCCTCATTATATAAAAATTGAGGGAGATTTTCAATAAATGACAAAGAGTATAGATTCACAAGAAGTTGAGGAACAGTCTTATCAAGTTGGTTTAATTAATAGTCTGATTGACATTGCCCAGGATAGTGTCAATGATCTCGGTGAAAGTTTAATTAAGTATAACAAACATGACATTACTAGTAATGAGCTGATAGGTGACATTGAATATTTTCTTCCTAAGATTGATACCTTATTATCAGTTGCTTTTGAAAAATCGGAAGTTACAAAAAACCAATTGTATAAGCTGGTTCTTGCTGATATACATACGGACATTCATAAGAAAGACGGTGATTAGTTGAATACTTATGAAATGGCTCTAAAACTAGCTAAAAATAAAGTTTATTACTATCCTACAATTTCTAATGGTAAGGGTGGCTTAAAGGGTAGCCACGGTATGAAAGATGCTGTTAATGATGAATCAATGGCAAAAAAATGGTTTTGGGGTACCAATAACAATATCGCTATTAATCTTAAGAAATCTAAATTAATAGTTGTTGATGTGGATCTAGGTCATGCAAGCGGGGTTAATGGTAAGAATAATTTAGTGAGGGTGTTTAAAGAATACGGAAAATTGCCGAATGATACTTTGATTGAAAAAACACCACATGGTGGTATCCATTATTTTTTCAAGTTGCCTAAACGTATTCGAGTAAAAAATATTATTAGTGCTTTTTATGATAAATCTGGTATTGACCTAATGACAACTAATATACTAATTTATCCTAGCTCTATTGATGGCAATGGTTATCAGCAGGTATCGGGCTCTTATGATGATATAAAGCCCATACCAAGTTGGTTATTGGAATACCTTAGTAAACAAAGCAATAGTGTTAGAGGTAGCAACAATATTATTAACGGTAACTATAAAAAATATACTGGTAAGTTGTTAGATTCAATTGTTCGGGGTGCTGGTAAAGGAAGTAGAAACGATTTTATTACTCGTATTGCTGGTAGCCTTCTAGCGGTTGGAACAGATGCACAGAATGTATATGAATTATTGATAGTAATTAATCAGCACTTTGTTACACCATCTCTTTCAACTAAAGAACTTGATAATATTTATTATTCAATAGTTACAAGAGAGCTCAATAGATTGAAGGTGAAGTGATGGAGAAAGAATTACAAAATAAAATTAAAGAGCTATCACAGAGCCAAAACGATACTAATAAAATTATTGATCTGTGGAAAGAAAAATTTCTTAAGACCGATAAAGGAACACCCCGTTCAAATTCTAGTAAAAATGTCTATTTAATACTTCAAAATGATGCCAGGTTAAAAGGGTTACTTCAATACAATGAATTTTCTGAGCAAATTGTTAAGAGGGTTCCTAACGAATCATTAAATACTCTACCGGGTGATTGGCAGGATAGTGATGATTCTAAACTTAAATTATTTATTGAAGAAAATTATGGTTATGTAGCTACTCGTGATGCTATCGGTGATGCAATTATTAAGTTTAGTATGGATCATTCTTTTAACCCAATCAAAGAGCGAATCGAATCAGTGGCCTGGGACGGTACCCCGAGAGTAGAAACGTTTTTTATAGACTATCTAGGTACAGAGGATAGCGAGTACGTTCGGGAGATTACTAAGCGTTGGTTAACGGGTGCAGTGGCAAGAGTTTACCGGCCTGGTATCAAATTTGAAATTGTTCCCATTCTATTTGGGGGGCAGGGGATTGGGAAGAGTACTCTTGCAGGTTCTATTTACCGTGATTATTTCTTAGATGAATTAGATTCAATGGGGAAACAAAAAGATGACTTTCAAAAGTTAAAAGGTAAGTGGATCGTGGAAATTGGTGAACTATCAGCAATGAGACGAACAGACGTAGAACATGTTAAGTCATTTATATCAGCACAGAGTGATAACTACCGCCCTAGTTTTGGAAAATATGCGACCGATCACCCCAGAAAATCGGTTTTCATTGGTACATCAAACCCACCTGAATTCTTGAAGGATAAGACAGGTAATAGGCGTTTTTTCCCAATTGAATGTGATATTCAAGAAAAGAAAAAAGACCCGTTTAATATTGATGATGCTGATGTTCTTCAAGTTTTGGCAGAAGCTAAAGTGATGTACGACAACGGCGTAAAAATATTTGTTGATACAGAATTACAAAAGGTTTCAGAAAAATATCAAAAAGATTCAATGATTCAAGATCCAACTGAAGAACAAATTTTGTCTTACATTGATATGCTGGTACCCATTAACTGGAATGATTACACAGTTTTTAAAAAGGAACGGTATTTCGATAGATTTAATAAAAATGAAGGCTTCATTGATAAATCTGGAAACACATTATCTAATGATGAATTGGTACAGATTAATCAAGTAACCACAAATGATATTTTACAAGTCGCCTTTAATATTAGTAGCGATCAGTTACTTTCAGCATCACGTGGAAACGTGGGCAAACAAATTTCTGATGTTATGAACAATTTAGATAATTGGAAAAGAAATAAGCATATTTATAGAACAGAAAATCGCCCTAATGGTACACGGGGTTATATTCGTAAATAAAACCTTGGGACATGTGGGGGCATGTTTGGGACATGATAAATTGCTGACATGCCCCAAAGACAATATCAGTATTATCAAGGCTTACAGACATAATGGGACATGTGGGGCATGTAAATCACATAAAGTTATAAATAAAGTATTTGTATATGTGAGATATTACTTTTTTTGAAAGTTTGAAACATACATGTATCATGCCCCAGATTGGTAAAATTTATTCTAAACGCTTGAGTGACAAGGGTTTATTAAGTGGGGCATGTAAAAAATAATTGGCTATGTGATGCCCCATTTAATATGGCGTTTCCCAATTCAGTATGTAATAGACAGAAAATAAAGTTCCACAATCATCAATAATCGTTTTTTCTGGTACTAGCAATTGGAAAATACGGTGCATATTCATATAATTGCGAAAGGTAAAAATAAAGGTGAATATCAAACAAATTGACGAACAAAAACAATTAATAAAAAAAATACACTTCCCTTTGGTAGGAGAGTGTACTAAATATGATGATCCAAAACGATTTTTGGAACTTCCTTTGTGGAAACAAAATAAGTTAGTTGATTGGATATTGAATAAATTAGAGCCTAGCAAAAGTATTAATCATGCGTGTAGTTCTTATGGATTAAAACACTATTTTAGTAATGATAATGGTGGCTTTTACATTAAGAACGGTGCATTCAAAGGCGCAATGATAGTAGCTGGTTTTAAAGTTGCTAATAAGCAATCTCAAAATTGGAATTTTAATATCAAACAGAAAAGTATTACAAATTTAAGGAGAATATAAAAATGACTAAACTAAATGAAATTGAATCAAAATTATCAAATATCCTAGAAAGTAATAAAAATGAAATTCAAAATTATGTAGTAAAAATTGGTACTGCTGATGAAGCTATTCATGATGCTAATGATGAGTTAAAAAACGCTGAAATGAATGTGAATGTTAATGATTACAATACCGCTAAAAATAATATTTGGTCAGCAAAACACGCCAAAGAATTATATGAAAAAACAAAAAATAAATTGGAAAATAAACCTCTAATTGATCGGGAACAATATAAATCCTTATTAATTGAAATTAAAGAAACCGCCGATAATGAACAGGATGAATTAAATAAAAAGGCTATTGATCTTATTAAGAATATTCATACTATTGCTGATGAATCAAGGGAAATCACTAGTAAAGCTAATGAATTGATAAGTAAGTTGCAACGAAACATTTATAGAGAACCAGAGGGCAATATAGATAATGCCAATGGTGGTACAACTTGGTCTAGTGATGAAACGTATAAGGCTAATGTTTCAGTAGGTGGATTCTATACGAGCCGTATCAAAGGAACCCGACTATCTAAACTAGCCGGTGAAGAACCACAACGCGAACGCAATTCTTACTGGGGTTAATAGGAGAATATAAAAATGACAGAAAATAAATATATTGATTTAAATGCAATGCAGGAAAAAGCTGATAAAGAGTTTGCTGATAAGGTTCGTGAACACAATAAGAAAATTGACGAACAAAGAGAAAAGAAGGCCGAAAAGGAACATCAGGAAATGAGCCGCTTATTTAATGGTTTATCAAAATCAATTGAAAATGATGCGAAAATTGACCGTGAAAAAGAAATGAACAAAGAAAAGTCTAGAACTATTAAAAAAATTGAGGATAAGTATGATAAACAAGGCTTGGTTAAATCGGATAGTGAGAAAGAAATAGATAAAGCATATTCAAAACTGTTAGGTAATGAAGATAAGTCAAGTGAGCCGGATTTATTGAGCGTAGATAGGGAAACATATAATCATTCTTTAGGTTTTGATGAGGTCAAGAAAAGTAACCCTGATAAGGTATATTCAGGTCTTGTAAAGAAACTTAAATCAAAAGATGATGATACTTCAATACTTTAAATAATTATTTAAGTTAACATCTGAAATACTTAATTTACTTAGGTGTTTTAGATGTTTTTTTATAGATGGGGGAGTATGTTAATTGACTTATTTTGAGGAAAATAAAAAATATTTTGGTCGCTATCAAAGATATGTTAATCAGATTGAAAGACTTACAGAACGATTTAATGAGCTTAGTAAAAAGATAAGCTCTACTCATAGTAATAATCTAGATGGCATGCCTAGGAGTAGTAAGGTTCATTCATTAGATGATGATATTATTGAATTAGATGAGTTAGGTCATAGAATTAATTCAATAAAGAAAGAGAGCAGAAGCCTTAGACATGAGATAACAAATACTCTAGATCACTTGGATAATCCTGACTACTCAGCAATACTAGAGGAGCGCTTCATACATAACAAACCAATGAATGTTATTGCTGATGAAATATATAGGTCTGAGAGACAAACAGCACGCTTATATTCTAAGGTCATGAATGAATATAGGTTTGATAAAGATAGTGATGCCCCTCTATCTAATTAGTATGATGGATGTATTAGCATACCACCATACCTCCAATGTGGTGGATTCAGGCAATTGGTATGACTATCTTAAGTATAAGTAACTACTCTTTATGTATTAAGTACTACGCCATACCAGGGGTAACTGTCGTATGTGATGGTATGTGGCTTATGGTATTAGTTATTTATAGTGTGATTGCTAAGGTGATTGTATGTATTAATACATTAATAACAGTCATGGTTATCTATTAATAGAGAGAGACTCACATGGATTATTATTGATTGGTAAATATATTTTACTCACATTAATCCTTGATGGTTGTACTCATAGATAGATACAATGGCGAGCGGTGGACATGGCAGGTATGGAGTGATGGTATGTGTGTGCTGATAACTATTTTAAAATAAAAATAAAATAAATATTTTTTCTTTCATTCATCAGTATAATAAAAAATGATTCTTAAGAGACTATATTAAGCCTGTATCATGAGTTTTAAACAATTTAATAAATCTGATTGAGTCAAGAATTCAAAGGGGGCATAAGACCCCCTACGGCCTCACAGCCGGAGTTCACGCCGTCACTGTACATTTTTTCTCATGAATTTAATGGGGTGGTTTGATATAGTGGAGTTTATTATTGATTTGGTATAAGAATTACAAAAATGCTGGGAAAATAAGGTGAACCAGATGAATATGGATCAATTAAAGTTCAAAGTTATTGATGAAATGTGTGGTTACACATTTAATTATGAGAATCAACCTTGTGGCATGGAACCAGAGGTTGAAAATGGAGTATTTACTTTTGGTGCTTGGTCAGGTGATAAGAATAAAGATTATACGGATATTGATGAACTAATGATTGATAAGTTTTATTCAGGAAAATCAATGATAGAGTTACTCAATAACAATGAAATTGAATTAGATTTTATTTGATTTTAAGACGTTGAAAGTTGGTAAATAATATGAATATAGATCAGCTGAAAGCCAAGATATTAGATGACGGTTCTGGTTTTACTTTTACGTTAGATGGAAAACCATGTGGTATGGAACCAGATTCAAAGGATGCAAAGACTTATTACCCAGCTTGGTGTGGTGATAAAAGTAAGGATTTTAGTAATCTTGATGATCTAATGAATGATAAATTCTTTAGTGGCAAGTCAATGATTCAATTGATTAATGATATAGCATTGGATTTTATTTAAATGGATAGGGTGACTTTATGTTTAATTTGTTTTTAAAACCATTATTCAATGTAATTTATTGGGTATTTCGTTGAGATTGGAAAACAATAGCCAATATTTCAGTACCGATTACATTAATTGCTACTATATGGTACTGGAGATATGAAAATAGAATAAAATTCATTGTTAGAATTCGTACTTTGGTAAAAATAGCTAAAAAGGGATTTGAAGGGTTTGCATCAGGAATACAGTTAGAAATAATTAATTCAAGTTCAGAAATAATATTTATTGAGTTGTTAGGTATCAGTAGAAGAATCAATCCAGTAACTAGATTTTGTTTTTATGTTTTAAAACATATAGGAATTGATAGAAGAAAATTTTATTCGCTTTCATCTAAACCTAAATCAGAATCTAATAGTGAAAACCTAATTAAACTGATGTCAGGTGGAGAAACTAGTTATGCTATTTATGGTGCTAATTATATAAATACTTTGTCAAATATGGTTATGGATAGTAGAAAACTAACTAGAAAAATGGAAAACGATAAAGCAATTAAATTCTTTATTTCAATAAAGGTTTATGACAAAAGAATATGGGATACTATTTTTGAAGTTTCTCATGAGGAAAAAACTTATACTGATATAAAAAAGCAATTAAAATGATTTGAATGTGATTCAATGGTATAAGAAAGAGATGAATTCATAATGTTAACTTTTAAATTAATTGAGGTTCAGAATGGATTTTATCATTATGAAATCTATCCTGAAGGAGTTAAAAAGGACAAGGGAACTTTAATATTCAATCCAGAGTCAATGGAAGTAAAAGAACGGATAGAACCTAATAGTCCATTTGACTGTATTGGACATTTTTTGAATAATGTTGAAGATGAAAATGGTAATTATAAAAAATTAGGTAAAGTAGCTTGGTACTAGTGGAACCTAATAATTAAGTTGAGTTTCATTTTTGTATTATGTTATAAACTTGCAATTTAGTTTTAATTGTATGTACTTAAAAAATGATAAGAGGTACATTATTGAAATTTCTAAATGGTAGATTATTGATTAAATTTGTTGATGAAAAGTTTATACCATCAACCATGAATGGTAATATTCATTTTTCGTCATATGAATATTTCAAAAAGTTAGAAGAAGGAACTAATGACAAAGGGAAAAAGGATAATAAGGAGAATGCCGAATATGATCCTATTGATTTAAATAGACACGCTTTTTTTATTAGATTTCCTCAAAAAGGTGAACCACCCTTAAGTGCAGAGAATCAGAAAGAACGCTTTAAAGAAGCAAAATACCTTCCGTTATTAAAAGCAACTGAAATAATTAATTTTCTTGATGAAGATAAGAAATATGGTATATCAAGTTTTACTATTATGGATCCAGATAAAGACATGGAAAATGGAAAAATTAAAGCCAGTTTTATTAAAGATGTTAGTGAAATATCTAATAGTAGGAAGATATTATTATTTTCGGAGTATGATTTAATAAAATCACTTATTAAATTTGAGCAGGATAATAATTTTTATGATATTACTTGTCAGAAGGTAGAATACACAAAGAGCAACAAAGGTATAAGGAATGGTTTTCAAAAAGATCCTAAATATTCTAGACAGCATGAGTGGCGAATTAGAATAAATATGAATATCCTTAATGACAACGGGGATATATATTTACCTAGATTAGATATTGAAATTGTAAATAAACTTGAAGGAATAACAATTATTGATAAGTAAATTTGTTTACCTTTTATTTTTCACGTTAAAACATCTATATGATGGTACTCTTTAAAACTCGCTTTAATATACTTTATCTATAAATATATAGGGGATCATAATGGAATTTAAAGAGATCATTTTAAAGCATCCAGGCAAAACTATTATCAGTTATGATAATGATAAAATTACTATCACTAGAAAGGGTGCATTAAATTTTATGAATCAAGGCATTAAAGGTGCAAAAGCAGTACCTTTGAAGTTGATTACATCAATTCAACTTAAAAAGTACGGTATGACAAACGGTTATATTCAATTTGGTGTTTTGGGTGGTTTAGAATCAAGGCCGGGCGTCTTCAATGCCACTCAAGATGAGAATACTGTAATGTTTTCAAAGAAATACTATGATAATATGGTTGAATTAAAAGAAAATATTGAAAAAATTATTTTTAGTAAATCATCTGATAATCAGTCAGTTTTAAGTACAGCAATTGTGGAAAAAACAAGAGGAGTGAGTTTTATGAATTTAGAACAATATCTTGGAAAGAAAATTAAAGTGGTATTTATTGATAACCAAGTACTTGAGGGAGTTTGTAATACTTTCACACCCAAGTTTGATACTGATGATGAACTTTATAATGAAATAACAATTCAGACAACAAGAAGTAAGTACGTTGGTTTTAATGAAAGTGAAATAAAATCTATTGAAGTAATTTAAAAGCACTTAATCGTGAACTTGATTGAGTGCTATTTTTTACATCAGGAAAACAAGTAAGGAAATAGTATCGTTGTTATTTTTTGTAGCCGTGTTAGTGTTAATCGTTATTAATTAGCGTTAGTGTTAGGGGTAATGTAAAGCTATAAAAGAGCGTAATACAATACTGTTATACGTGATATATGACTAAGTACATTGAATAGTCAGGAAAAATTATATGTAAGAGATATTGTAGACTGTAATTGAAAGCTTTTGTATTAGTCGCAATATTTAATCATTGTTATGGTTATCAGAAATAAAGTACAATTGGGTATGATAGATTTTCTTGATATCTATCCAATATACATAAATTCATGAGAAAATTTAGTGTAGTTTTTTAATAGTATCGGGGGATATTATTTTAGGTCTGGTTAAGGTACCAGACTTATTTTTTTTTATTAAAAAAGCCACCACATAAAAATGTGATGACAACCGCCCGACCAGTAATATTATTTTTAATCTAATTGACTACCATTTTGACTACCACGAATCTAATTTATTATGATATTGAAAATTCTTAATATAAACAAAAAGCCAGTTATACCAGTGCTTTCAGCACTCAATATAACTGGCTATTGTTTAATTAGTGGAGATGAGGGGAATCGAACCCCTGTCCAAGCATAATGCTATGTAAGCTTCTACACTCATAGTTGTACTATTTGAAATTTCGCCACTATGAACGCCGCACAACCTGGCTAGCCACAGCGGCTAACCCCGATTAATCTCTTTTTAACTTGTTCAGGCTGGACAAATCAAACGTAGCTCAATTAATTTGAGACCCGGCTCTGACCCTTGAGCAAAGTCAGACGGATCACGACTAGACTGTTTTTAGGCAGCTAGTGCGTAAGAATTATTATTTTTTGCAGTTATAATAAACTGTGTGTTTTTACGGAACACGAAAACCGAAGTGCAGCCCACACGCTATTACACATGTCGAATCCAGAACATCCCCAAGATGTTCTATACAATAATAACGAATTTATTGGAATTTGGCAAATATGTATACTTTTTAAATGTTTAGAGAAAATAAAAAGAACTAGTTATATCAACCTTATAACTAGTTCTTTTAGTATATCCATTAGTAAATTGTCATAGTGTATCTGTCATTGACCAAGTTATTGTACCGTTGTACTGTCCGGCCTTACTATTTCCAGGTACACGTAACTGCCACTTATTTGCAGCAACGTAATTAGTTAAATCAATATCATTTGGTGAACCTGTGAAACCGTTGGTGTCTATTGGAACAGGGGTCGATGAAAGAGGTTGCCAAATATTGCTGTCACCTTGTTTTTGACTAATTAATAGAGTATCTCCTCCATCTTGTACTAACTTGTTGCCATTGCTTGACATAGAACCATCACCGTCATTGTCATAACTGACACTTACTTTAAATGGGGTTTCCTGAGTGTGAGTGACAGTTAATTTACCAGTTGTGCTGACATTCTTTAGCATACGTTCGGAATCCAAACTATTGATACTTCCAAAACTGATCTTGGAAGGAACGTCATTGATTGCAGCGGTTTTAGGTGAATTCTTGACGTTAACTATGGCCGGCTCTTCAGTGTTTATACGATTATTTGCAGTACTACTACCATTAAGTCCATATAGCAGAGTAGCAGTATTTGAAAGAGACTCTTCAGTTTGACTTGTAACTTCTGCCTGATAGTTAATTGTATAAGTTGTATTATTTGTGAAAGATGATCCCATTGGGAAGTACAAATCATCAGTACCGGTACCATTATTCCATGTAACACTATTAGGAACCACTTTTAGACCATTTGGAAGTACGTTATAAAAATAAGGACTGCTTACAGTACTAGTACCATTGCTTACAAAATTAACTTGGTAGTCAATTTTATCGCCAGGCTTAGCGTCTACTTGACTTTTAAATTCGCCATTAGGATCAGTGGTATTATTTCTTACTTGTTGAGTAAAACGATATTTGAAGGCAGGAGCCTTAACTGGAATCTTAACACTGTCAGTCAGTGTTCTAGTGTCACTCAAACCTTGACTATAACCAGTGACACTTGCCTTATTAGTTAGATTACCATCTGAATCGAGATTGTATGGTGCAGTGTTGTTGATCTGAGCTTTGATAGTGTATATAGCTTCTTCCCCGTCGCCAAGAGGCGATTGGGGAGTATAGTCTATTGAGTTATTTGAAAAATCAGTTGAAGCACTAGTAATAGTTAAACCTTGAGGCATATTATCCAAAAGTTGCTTTATTATCCAATTTGAATTATAACCATCATTTCTAATTTTGATTGTAAATGTTAAATTGTCACCGACTGTATATGGTCCACTTTTACCTGATGGGCCAGTATACGTCATTTTCATTGTAGGAATTGCATAATGTTCAATAGTGGCACCAATATTAGATGAAAAACCTGCTATTGATCCAGGAGTCAAAGTTATATAAGGCCATCTTAATGTATAGGCGGAATCTTGTTTACCATCGCCATCGACAACTTTATCTTTGTTACCATTATAGTCAGTTAACAGATCGGTACCTGCTGCTGTATTAGTATCACCATTTTGTGTTGACGTTGGATCTGACGAGAAGACTAGAGTGGGGTTGCCTATTGCAGGGGCAGTACTACCTCCTGATTTACCCTTAACCCCCCAGTTACCTGGGTTTGTTAGAACTCTTCCCATAAAATCTTTGAATCCACCGTTAAGGTCATTGGTAATGAATAATTTGGAAGCAGGATCAAAAGCATTTCCAGATGCATCAATCCCACTTAATAGATACAATCCTGATTTGTTACCGATTGAATACATTGGTACGTTGTCCACAGTTTGAGTAGGGTCATTATAGGGGTCTAATCCAGTATCTTCACCATAAAATGTCTGGAACTGGGCGTTACTAGTATTGGTACTTGGATTGTAAACGTATAATTCACGTTGTACCACTGGTGCACCGCTAGGTGCTGGTCTTAAAACTATTTCTGCATAAATTGACTGTTTATAATAGTATCCAACTATTTTATATACGGCTCTATTATTTGCATCCGTCGATTTGTAAAGTATCTTGCTATTTGTACCGTCATAGGCTGAAAATTGTGCCAATAGATTGTTGTCACTATAGAAATTGGAGTCGCCTTGGCCAGTATTTAAAGCATAGTCGATTGAAGTATCTGAAGCGTTTTGAGGTTTTCCGCCAGGGCCAATGAATGAGTCTTCTCCTTGGTGTAAAATTCCGTAATATTTTCCATCATTATCCAAAAAAACATTTATTTTTGAATTAGTTATACCAGGTGCAGTACTGTTTTGGCCTAATTTAACGGTAGTGGCGCTACTTTTTTTTGTAACAGTTGTATCTCCACCTACAACCTTACCATTTGAATCACGTGCAGCACCAAAAGTATAGCCAAGTGAGTAGTTGCCACCGATAGGAATCTTTCCTATTTCGTTAGCGGTGATTTCCTTCCAGTTACTTATTCCATCATATTTTTGCATAGCTATTCCGGCATCGACAATATTTTGTTTCGAAATGGCCTGAACAGTAGTTAAAGTATGACCAAACATCAAGAACATTACCAAATTAATAAAAAAAGCGAACAATATTTTTGAAATCGTTTTAAGTGTTTTCATTTTATCCCCCTGCGAAAGAACGAAAATAAACTAGTTAACAAATTTCACATAAATAAGTCAATTATAAATATTTCTCTTAACCCAATTATAACTCCTGATAATTATATTAATAACCTATATAGCATGTTATTTTTTACGAAAATTGACATTAAAGCCTTTTTTAATAAATAGATATGCGTTTTGTCATGTTATCATTATTATATAGAAGAAACAGAGTTGGAAAATGGACGACAGAGGGTAAGAATATGAGATTTATTGGCAGTAAGGCAAGGTTATTAGAACAGATCGACGAGTTACTTACAAAGCACTTAGATGGGTCAGAAAAAAACTTTGCGGATATTTTTTCGGGTTCGAATGTTGTAAGTGAGTATTTCAAGTCAAGATATTCAATTATTACGAATGACTTGCTTTATTTCTCATATGTTCTTTCCAGAGGGGAAATAGTCCTCAACAGTCAACCAGATTTTACAGGACTGTTTAAATTGGGAATCCATAATCCTTTTGACTATTTCAACCAGTATGATGTATCTAATTATAAGGGTGACTTCATAACGAAGAACTATTCAGAAGCGGGTAAGGATAAGCGAATGTACTTTACCATTGCTAACGCGAAGAGAATTGATTTTGTGAGAACGACAATTCAGAAGTGGCGTGATGACAATGATATTACTGATAATGAATATTTTTATTTGTTAGCTTGTTTGATTGAAGCGGTACCTTATATTTCTAATACAACTGGTACTTATGGAGCTTACCTTAAGAACTTCAATGATAAGCGAGCAAGTAAACCATTAAAGTTGCAGCCGCAAAAGATTCATAATAATAAGAAGCAAAACCATGCTTACAATGAGGATGCTAACGAGTTAGTTAGAAAGATCCACGGTGATATCGTCTATATTGATACACCGTACAATATCAGACAATATGGCTCTAACTATCATTTATTGGAAACCATAGCACGGTTCGATGATCCTAAGATCCATGGTGTCAGTGGAGTAAGAGATTATACTGACCTTAAGTCGGAATATTCTGCCAAGAATAAGGCTAAGGATACAATGAAGGATCTGTTGAATAATCTACAATTCACACATGTTTTGTTGAGTTACTCGACCGATGGGATCATTCCTGAAGATGAATTGACGGAAATGATCAAAGAAGTTGCAATCGACGGCAGCGTTGAAATCATGGAGATCCCATTTAAAAAATATAATTCTAAAGTTTCTAATAATAAGAAGAAACAACTTTGCGAACTCCTCTATTATTTCAGAACGAAACACCAAGAAAACAATGACTTGTTGCAGATTCAATCTGTAGAAATATCTAAAGAAGAACCTAAATACATTAAGAGTCCGCTCAATTATGTGGGTGGTAAGTACAAGTTACTATCACAACTGATTCCTGAATTTCCCAAGAATATTGATAATATGGTCGATCTATTCAGTGGCGGGGCCAACGTTGGTATTAATGTGAAAGCTCAGAAGTATTACTTCAATGATATTAATGATCGGGTGATCGATATGTTCAAGTATTTCCAGACACATAAGTTTGAAGATATTCTTGATCGGATCAATTCCCAAATCGATAAGTATCAATTGAGTAAGGAAAATGAGCAAGGATTTTTGAAGTTGAGGGATGATTATAATAAGGATCCTAATCCATTAGATCTTTATATCTTGTCTTCGTTTAGCTTTAACTACCAGATTAGATTTAATCAAGATATGAAGTACAACAATCCTTTTGGTCGCAAGCGCAGCCGCTTCTCTAACAATATGCGTGAGAATTTACGGGAGTTTGTTACTAAGTTGCACCAGATCGATGCTACATTTACGTCTGATTATTTTAGTAACTTTGATACTTCTCAACTGACTCAAAACTCACTAGTCTATGTCGATCCACCATATCTTATCAGTGATGGAACTTATAATGATGGTGATCGTGGTTTTGGTAGTTGGACGCAGGAGCAGGAGAACGACTTATATGATTTCTTAGATTCCTTGAATGATCGTAATATTAAGTTTGCGATGTCGAATGTCTTCAGACACAAGGGACACGTCAATCAAGCGGTGATCGATTGGGCAATCAAGTACAATATTCGCCACTTGAATGCTAATTACTCCAGATCATCGTATCATCCTAATCTATTAGGAACAGATGAAGTGCTGATAACTAACTATTGATACAGTATATATGCTTAAATAATGCTAAATACCTCGGTAATTGTTAGAATTATGATGACTAACGATTATGGAGGTATTTTTAATGAACAAACCTTTTTACAAGAAAAACTGGTTTTGGTTAACAGTGATCGCTGTGTTTTTGGTAGTTACTGCCACCGGGTATGTAGTTGAAAATACTTATGATGACAAGGCTGATGAAGGTAGTTATAGCCAACAGAACTTATTCAAGAAGACGTCTGGATCCAAAACTTCTACTATTGATAAGTTCAATTCAATCAAACTTGGTGCTGGAGGTAGCAGCTTAAGAAAAGTTGAAAGAAAATTGGGCGAGGCGACCTTTATTAGTAACAATGAAGATAAGGATAATTCAACGATGACTTGGAACAATATCAAGGGCTTAGATGATGACGTCAGTATCAATATCACTTTTGAGCGCGGAATTGCGGCTACGAAATCAATCAAGGGCTTGGATATCGATCGTAAGAATGATCTAACTATGAAAGATTACAATCGTATCAAGAATGGTGACAGTTACGATCAGGTGATCGATAAGCTAGGTAATCCTGACAATTATTCAGAGTCGAATGGTGATATGACATTGATCTATACTTCAGATGTTGAAGATAAAGTTGATGATGAGACTACCTATATAAAGATCCTACTTACTAATGATGAAGTTACTGGCAAGAGTCAGGTAAATGTACAATAAAAAAAGAGGCCTATTGGCCTATACTCTAAAACGTTGCTTTGGAGCATAGGTCATTGGACCTCTTTTTGTGTTACTATTCGGTTTTCGATAACAGTACAAAGCTTGATAGCTAGGCTAGAGATTGCTACAGACATAACTGCTAGGAAGAACGACAATAAACCAGTTAAGGCAATATTTCCTAAACAGACGATGCCATCGATAATAAATAAGCTGATGTATTTATCAATTCCAAAATTCTTATGAATGATCATCGGCGGAACAGTCGTACCACCGCTAGACATATCTAAGGTATATAAGACGGCTAATCCAATACCAAAGGTTATACTTCCGATAATGATAGCGAGAACTTTGTTACCAGGAACCAGATTGTAAACTGGTGTGATGAATAACAGTATTGGTAAGAGGAAACTACCAAAGGTTAACTTAATAGTAGTAATCTTATCCAGATGGAAGTAAGAAAAGATCAACATAATGATATTAATGATAAAAACTGATAAAGATGTGGGGATCGACCACCCTTCGTATAGTAAGATTGCTATACCAGTGGCACCACCTGCAGCGACCTTATTGGGTTCGAAGAACATATTCAAACTGAATGCAATTAGCTCTAAAGCAAGGACCATTATTAGGATTTTAAGATAAATCTTATGTCTTTTATTCTGCATAACTAATATTATAGCATAGAAAATAAAATATAACAATTAATATAAGTGTTTTCATAAATTTAAGAAACCTATCAGATCAAGGATTGTAGCGTTCATTGTTGCAGAAGTGTTACCAAGGTTACAAAAATCGGCCAAACTGTAACTCTGAGGTGGTGGCTATGTAACATAGGGCTGTTAGTATAGCACCATAGCAATGAGAGCTAAACAATCTAAATATAAGGATGTAATTAAATTTATGAAAAAAGTATTATCTATCGCATTAGCAAGTACAATTATTTTAACAGCATTAGGAGCAACAACTGCAAACACAGTCGACGCTGCTACTACAGTTGACAGTACACACGTTACAGTAGAGAAAGGTGATACATATAAGAGCATCGCTGCTGAAAACAACACAACAGTCTCAGCACTAGAACAAGCAAATGGTAGAACAGTTGGTGGATTTGATTTGATCTACCCTGGTGAAACAATCACATTACCATCAGCTACATCAAATACAACATCAACAGATACAACTACACAAGCAGCCGCAACAACTGCTACTGCTTCTACACAATCAACAACAACCGCTACAACAGGTACTTCACAAGGAACATTCAAGATCAGTTTCTATGATCCAGCTGTATTAGGATCAAGCATGGGTTACAGCGGTGTTGCTGCTAACTTATCAGTCTTCCCTAAGGGTACACAATTGAAGATCACATTGGCTGACGGTACTGTAATGTACAGAACAGTTAATGATACAGGTACATTCGCTAACTCTAACTCACAACAATTAGATGTCGCTATGCCTAGTTCATCAATTCCATCATACGGTGTTACAACTGCTTCAGTTGAAGTAATTTCATAATATGAATTTTAATTAAGTCGTCCATAGGGCGGCTTTTTTTGTTTTCATTAGAAAATAGTAGTTGAATTTCTAATAAATATTTCAATGCTAAATAATTCAATAGTTATATAATGATTATCATTTAATAAATTAAATATCACAAATGTTGATTTAGCAGCATTTGATAACCGTTATAACGGTACGAAATAAAAAAATACTTTTCAAATTAGAAAAACTGGCTATAATGAAGTCATAGTTTTGAAAGAGGTAATATTAGAAAACAAGCAAAAATAATTTAATTTTATTTGTTGACATTCTTGTTTTCACATTGTATTATCATTTCAACGATTAATAACAAATAACTATTTCAAACAATTTGATCAGGGGAAGTAGTTCAATATCCAAAGTACAGAAAGCCTCAGTAGCTGAGAAGGGGACGCGGACTTGAACGAAAATGACCTGTGATTGGTGCGCTGAGTCCTAACGGATAAAGAGGCAATGGTTGGTACCCTTTACAGTACACGCGTATAGAATTCATATTCCGTACGTTGTAAAGGGGGTAAGTGTAAGTTTATCCTGAATTAGAATGGTACCGCGAGAAGTCGCTTCTAAAAATGAACAATTAATGTTCGTCTTTAGAAGCGACTTTTTTTGTTTGTTAGGAATAGTTATTTGTTATTGATCACCAGAAAATATTTTTATCGGGGGAATTATCATGGCAAGATTCAAAAAAGTAACAAGAATTCTATTATTAGCCTGTACGGCACTATTAGTCTTCGTACTAGCGGGCTGCGGAAGCCAAAATAAAGAAACAACCGTAAAAGTTGGTATCAATCCAACTGATGCTCCAATTTGGAAAATTGTTAAATCCAAAGTTAAAAAAGAGGGTATCAATCTTAAAATCACTGAATTCAGTGATTACAATCAACCAAATACAGCTCTATCACAAGGTGAGCTAGATATTAACGCATATCAACACAAGTATTTCTTAGATTCATGGAACAAAGCACATCATACAGACATCGTTCCAATTGGTAATACAGTTATCCAACCAATGTCAATTTATTCAAATAAGATCAAGAACTTAAGTGATTTAGCAACAGGTTCCAAAGTAGCATTGCCAAATGATGCATCTAACGAAAGTAGAGCCTTAGTATTACTTGAAAATGCTGGACTTATCAAACTTGATAACAAGACAAAGCTTGCAACAGTTAAGAATGTTTCAGAGAACAAATTGAACTTGAAGTTTACCTTACTAGATGCAGCACAAACAGCACGTTCCTTAGATGATGTAACAATTGCCGTTGTTAATGGTAACTTCGCTAGTGATGCTAAGTTGAAACCATCAGCAGCTCTATATACAGAAAAAATCAATAAGAGTACTAAACCATGGATCAACTTCATTGCAGCAAACAAGAAAGACAAAGATAACAAGACATACAAAAAAGTTGTAAAGGCCTTCCAAACAAAGGCAGTCGCAAATGAGATCAAGAAGGTTTACGGTGGTGCAGCCGTACCAGCTTGGAATACAAAACTATGAGTTAGACATAAAGATTAGGCGGGGAAGCGTATGAAAAATTTCAAGAAATTAGGCAGAGTATTACTATTAGCAGTTACAGCATTATTTATCTTTGTATTAGCTGGTTGTGGAAACCAAAGCAGCAAAGAGCAAACCGTAAAAGTCGGTATCAGTGCATCAGATGAGCCAATCTGGAAGGTTGTTAAACAAAATGCCAAAAAAGATAATATCAATATCAAAATTGTGACATTCAACGATTACAATCAACCAAACACCGCCCTAGCTCAAGGCGAACTTGATATCAATGCATATCAACACAAATATTTCTTAGATGCATGGAATAAGGCACATCATACAGATCTTGTTTCGATCGGTGTAACGATCATTCAACCAATGGCACTGTATTCAAACAAGGCCAAGTCACTAAGTGATTTGAGTAATGGTGCAAAAGTCTCACTTCCAAATGATACGACTAATGAAAGCAGAGCTCTTGAATTACTACAGTCAGCTAGACTTATTACCCTCAAGAAGGGCGTTAAGTTGGCATCAGTCAAAGATGTAACTAGTAATAAGCTTAACTTGAAATTAACATTGCTTGACGCTAATCAAACGGCTCGTTCATTGAACGATGTCGATGCATCAGTAGTAAATGCTAACGTTGCTAGTGATGCCAAGTTGAATCCTAAGACAGCAATTTACAGAGAAAAAGTAAATAAAGCTTCGAAGCCATGGATCAACTTGATTGCAACACAAAAGAAAGACAAAGATAACAAGACTTACAAGAAAGTCGTTGCAGACTTCCACAAGAAGAATGTTGAGAAGGCTATTGATAAGGTCTACGGTGGTAACGCCGTTCCAGCATGGAAGGTAGATCTTAAGTAATAGAAGTAATAAATGGGAGGAATTCAAATGTCAAAGCTAACAGATCCATTAATTCAAGAATCGATCGAAGAACTGAAGCAATATATTGCTCTACCATCAGTATCAGCGAAGCATCAAGCAATTGATGAGACGGCGGAATTCCTCAAGAATTTGTTGACGGACTTTGGAGCAGATGCAACTATTTGGAATGACTACCAACATCCAGTAGTATTCGCAGAAGCTAAACCTAATAAGCCTAGTAAAACAACAATTCTTATTTATAATCATTACGATGTTCAACCAGAGGAGCCAATAGAATTATGGAATTCAGATCCATTTGAATTAAAAATCACTGATGATAAGTTTATCGGCCGTGGAGCTTCAGATTGTAAGTCAGACTTGATCAGTCGAATCACAGCATTGAAGATCTATCGCCAAGAACATGGTGATCTTCCTTGCAATATCAAATTCTTAATTGAAGGTGAAGAGGAAGTTGCCAGTGAACATCTAGTCAATTATCTCAAGAAGTACAGTGACAAATTAGCAAGTGATTTAATTATTTGGGAATCCGGCAGTAAAAATGAATATGAACAATTCAGTATTACCGGTGGTAACAAGGGAATCCTTTGTTTTGAACTTTCAGCTCTATCAGCTGATATCGACCTTCATTCTTCATTTGCAGCAGTCGTCGACAGTGCTACTTGGAGATTGACCCAAGCAATCGATGCCTTACGTGATTCAGATGGAGCTATAAAAGTTCCAGGGTTCTATGACGATGTTATCGAGCCGAGTGACCGTGAAAAAGAATTGGTCGCCTCGACAATTGAACCTGATCTAACCAAAAAATGGGGGCTAAAGATACCTCTATTACAGAATGAATCGGTGAATTATAGTCTGACTTTTAAACCAACGGTTAATATAGAAGGAATTAGCAGCGGATGGGAAGGAGAAGGTGTAAAAACCGTCACCCCTAAAGCTGCAGTCGCAAAGTTAGAATTCAGATTAGTACCAAATCAAGATCCAAAAGATATATTTGATAAATTAACGAAGTATTTAGAATCACAAGGATTCAGTGATGTGTCAGTTAAGTATTTATTAGGTGAAAAAGGTTATCGTTGGGATCTCGATAGTCCAATTGTCAATACTCTGATCCAAACCGCTCAGAACTTCTATGGTGGTGCGGACAAGGTTGAGACGTTGCCATCAAGTCCTGGAACTGGTCCAATGTATTTAGTTAATAAATATGCACAAGCTCCAATCGTCTCTATTGGTGTAGGTTATGCCAAAGGTGGAGCACATGCACCTAACGAAAATATTCGTATCAAAGATTATTTGGACTTTATCGATTTCTTCGATGAGTTTTTAACCAAAGTAAATAAGGAGTAATTATGGTAGAAAAAAATGGGATAGTACAACTAAAGAATATTGATGTTACCTTTCATAATGAAGGCAAAACCATTGAGGCCGTCAAAGATGTTTCAATCAACGTTCAAAAGGGCGATGTCTTCGGTGTTATTGGATATTCTGGAGCTGGTAAAAGTACTCTAGTACGTGTTATCAACTTGTTACAGAAGCCAACAGCCGGTGAAGTTATTGTCAATAATCAAAAGTTAACCGAGTTGAGTGCAAAGGATTTGCGTAAAGCTCGTAAGAATATCGGAATGATTTTCCAGCACTTTAATTTAATGAGATCTTTAACCGTTTTTGGTAACGTAGATTTTCCATTGCGGGATTCAAAACTTTCCAAATCAGAACGCAAAGATAAAGTTAATAAATTATTAGACTTGGTCGGATTAACGGATCGAGCTAATAATTATCCATCACAATTATCTGGTGGACAAAAACAACGTGTTGCTATTGCTCGTGCCTTAGCCAGTGATCCAGAAATATTGATCTCTGATGAAGCTACTAGTGCCCTTGATCCAAAGACAACCACAGAAATATTGAGTCTGCTAGGTAGATTGAACAAAGAACTTGGTATCACGATTGTGATCATCACTCATGAAATGGACGCAATCAAGCAAATTTGTAATCGTGTTGCGGTCATGGAAGAAGGTAAGCTGATTGAGGAAGGTGATCTATTAACGATCTTCGCCAATCCTAAGAAGAAACTTACCAAGGACTTCGTTAATACATCTACTCAGATCAGCAATGTCTTGGATGAAGTTAAAGAAAGTGGCATTATCAATTCTATTTCGGGACACTTAGTAGAATTGAACTTCATGGGGGATGTTACTAACGAACCGATAATCATTGAGTTGTACAAAAAATTCAATATTGAAGCTAATATTTTGTTCAGTAATATTGAACGACTACAAGGTACGACCGTTGGTATCATGCTCTTTGATCTTGAAGGTGAACAAAACAAGATCGACAAGGCAATTCAATATCTAACTGATTTGAAGATCAACGTTAAAGAAATTGATTTAAACGAAAGTGAGGGTAAATAATTTATGACACATTTTTTAAATACCTACTTGCCCAATGTCGTAGCTAATTGGGAGGGTGATAACGGGTTCGTTGTTGCCATTCAGCAAACATTGTATATGACATTTGTCAGTGCAATTTTTGCCGGTGTTATCGGTATTATATTAGGAATCTTGTTAGTCATAACGACTGATGATGGAATTACTCCACACAAGGTTTTCTATACGACTTTAGATAAGTTAGTCAATCTATTCCGTTCCATACCATTTATTATTTTGTTAGCGGTCATCGGACCGTTTACCAAATTGATCGTCGGACAAACGATTGGACCGACAGGGGCTTTAGTGCCGTTGGTTATTGGTACCGCACCTTTCTTCGCCAGACAAGTTCAATTAGCTTTGGTGGAAGTTGATAAAGGTGTGATCGAAGCTGCCGAAGCAATGGGGTTGTCACCAATTCAAATAATCTTCAGAGTTTATTTGAAAGAAGGACTTCCAGAGCTTATTCGTTCAGGAACTTTGACGATAATTAGTTTGATTGGTTTAACTGCCATGGCTGGTGCCGTTGGTGGTGGTGGTCTTGGTAATATGGCCATTTCCGTTGGTTATCAACGATTTGAAAATGATGTTACCATCGTATCTATGCTTTTGATCTTAGTTTTAGTTTTCGTTATTCAAGGTCTTGGAGATTTTGCAGTAAGAAAATTGGAACATTAATTCGGGTTTCATTTAAGCTTTATAAATATTGAAACAATATGATCAGGGGAAGTAACTTGATGATTGCGTACAGAAAGCCTCAGTTAGCTGAAATGAGGACACAATCACTGGCGAAAATGACCTGTGATTGGTACACCGAGTCGTTAAGATTAGGATGTGATGGTTGGTATCCATTATCGTACTGGGAGAGTGCGTGTAGCGCTCCCTGGTGAGGTGATAAGTGCAAGCTTGTTACAAATTAGAATGGTACCGCGATCAGTCGCTTCTATAAGTAGGAGCGGCTTTTTGTTTACAAAAAAATCGGAGGATCGGATAATTATGAATAAAAAAATTAAGAGTATATTAGCTATTTTATTTACGGCATTATCAATTTTTGTTTTGGCAGGATGTGGTAAGAGTGCTTCAGCATCAGACAAGACAACGACTGTAAAAGTTGGTATCACTGGATCAGATAATCGTATCTGGGATGCAGTGGCTAAGAAGTTGGAAAAAGAAAATATCAAAATCAAACTAGTTGAATTCTCAGATTATAGTCAACCAAATACCGCTTTGGACCAAGGACAAATCGATTTGAATGCGTTCCAAACGGTTTACTTCATGGATAATTGGAATCAAACTCATCATACAAATATCGTTGGTATTGGTGATACAGCAATTGCCCCAATGGCCTTGTATTCTAAGAAGATCACTAAATTAAGTGAATTAAAAGAAGGAGACGAGATCGCCGTTCCTAATGATGCAACAAACGAAGGTCGTGCCTTGGATCTACTTCAAAGTGCTGGTTTGATCAAGCTGAATAAAGATAAATTACCAACTAAGAGATCGATCGTCGAAAACAAATTGAACTTGAAAATCTCTGAATTGGACGCTGCACAAACGGCACGTTCACTAGGTGATGTAACTGCTTCAGTCGTTAATAGTGGTGTCGCTAGTGATGCAAAATTGAATCCTAAAAAAGCAGTTTATGTTGAAAAAGTAACTAAAGCCTCAAAACCATACGTTAACGTTATCTCCGCTAACAAGAAGGACAAGGATAATCCTGTCTATAAGAAAGTTGTTAAAGCATACCAAACAGACGATATTGCTAAGTTATATAAGAAATATTACGGCGATTCAGATAAGCCAGCATGGAATTATAAAATTCTTCAATAAATTTGTTTGATTTTTATATTTCTGCAAATTTGAAAAGAGTATCACGACATTTTGCCGTGATACTCTTTTTACTATTAATTTATTTATGACAAATTTCTGAAAGTTTACACAAACTTTACATTAAATAAAAAAGAAATATACATCTTTCCAACATACTATACGTACCGAAATTTTTATGGGGTGAAGAAGATGTCTACAATTTTGAATCAAGTATCTAAGAATTACGGCGATACAAATATTATCTTGAATAATGTTTCCGCTGAAATCGAAACAGGGGAATTCTTTGTTATCGTTGGACCTTCTGGATGTGGTAAGAGTACTTTGTTGCGTATGATTGCTGGATTAACAGAAATTTCTGACGGTGAGATCAGCATTGACGGTCAAGTTGTTAATGATTTGCAACCTAAGGATCGTAAGTTAACAATGGTTTTCCAAAGTTACGCACTATTTCCATTCTTAAATGTATGGGACAATGTTGCCTTTGGTCTTAAAGCAAGAAAGCTCGATCAAGCTGAAGTTCATCAACGTGTTAATGATGCCTTAGATATGGTTAGTTTGAGTGAATTAAAGGATCGTAAACCACGTGAATTATCTGGTGGACAACGTCAACGTGTTGCACTTGCTCGTGCAGTTGCCAGTGACGCTAAGATCTGTTTGATGGACGAACCATTATCAAACTTGGATGCACAATTGCGTGTTAAGATGCGCCAAGAAATTTACCAACTACAAAGAAAACTTGGTATTACTTTGATCTATGTTACTCATGATCAAGTTGAAGCTATGACAATGGCTGATCACATTATGGTTTTGAATAATCATGAAGTTCAACAAATTGGAACACCAACAGAGATTTATCAACAACCAGCTAACGAATTTGTGGCTAATTTCTTTGGAACACCACTTATCAACGTTATGCCTGCACAAAAGTCGGATGACTATACATTGAATGTTGACGGAGATTTCGAGATTCGCATGGATCAAAAAATCACTGACAAGGCAGCAAAAATTGGAATCCGTCCTGGTGAATTAGCCATTGAAGCAGCTGATGAATTATCTGCCAATGCAACAGTTAAGAGTACTGAATTCTTAGGCGATGAAACAATTGTTTATGCAACAACGAATAGTGGACATGACATTCGTATTTTGTTACCAGGTAAGGCAGTTCATCCAGCTTTTGAAAAGATCAAAGTAAGTTCAAGCAATAATATCTTCTTGTTCGATGCTTCTAATAAGCGTATTCCACTTGAATTGGGGGACTTGATCAATGCTTAAGTCGACAACACCTACGATGGTTGAGTCTAAGGCAAAGTCAAAGACAAAACATCGTACTTTTTCATTAAATGCTAAGGATAAGTATTATGCCTTACTTTTCTTAGGGCCGTCACTACTTATCTTGAGTGTCTTTGTTTTTTATCCAATGTTAAGAACGCTATATATCAGTATGTTTTTAACCAATACTCTTGGTAAGACGACTGTTTTCAATGGTTTGGGTAATTATACAGATCTATTAAGTTCTCCTGAATACATTGCGAGTTTAGGTTCGACATTAGTTTATGTATTTGCAGTAACTGTTTTAACTGTAGGGATCGGCTTGTTATTGGCCAATCTTGCAAGTAAGAGACTACCTGGTATTGGAGTATTTAGAACTCTCTATTCAGTAACAATGGGTGTTTCCGTATCGGTTGCCGCTATTTTCTGGCTATTTATTTTTAATCCATCTACAGGATTCTTTGCACTACTAAGTAACATGTTAGGCTTGCCGGTTATTAACTGGTTAACGGATCCAACAATGGCAATGTGGGCAGTTATTATTACAACTGTATGGATGAATTTAGGATTTACTTTCTTGATTCTATTAGGTTCTATTTCTGCCGTGCCAACTACATTGTATGAGGCAGCAAGTATTGAAGGTGCCTCAGAACGTCGCCAATTCTTCAAGATCACTGTTCCAATGATCTCACCAACACTTTTCTTCGTTTCAACGATCACTTTGATTGAAGGTTTCAAGAGTTTTGGCTTGATCGATTTGATCACTAAGGGTGGTCCTACTAATTCAACCAACATGTTAGTTTATAGAATCTATAAGGATGCCTTTTATAGTGGTAATTATGCTCAGGCTAGTTCTGAAGCAATTATTTTAACAGTTATCATTGCTTTCTTCACATTCTTACAATTCAAATTCTTAGAAAAACGGGTGAACTATTAATGATTAGTACAAACAAACCAAGCCGTTTGAATAAGATTGTTAGCTATACATTGCTCTTGCTATTAGCATTTGTAATCTTAGCTCCATTCTTTATTGGTATTTGGACAAGTTTCTTACCAACTATGGAAATTGCCAAAGGTAATTTCTTAAGTACAGATTTATCATTTAACAACTATGTTTCAGCTTTTACTAAGACACCAATTCTTCGATACTTAGGAAACAGTTTGGTAGTTTCTGCTTTAACAATGGCAGCACAATTAATCTTCTGTTCAATGAGTGCTTACGCTTTTGTCTTTTTGAAATTTAAGTATCGCAATGCAATTTTTGTTTTGTTCTTGATCACAATGATGCTTCCATTTGAAGCAGAAATCATCCCTAACTTTACAACCGTGAAGAATTTAGGAATGTTAGATCACTATTCAGTTCTTTTGATTCCATTTTTAACATCGGCTTTTGGAACATTTATGTTACGTCAATCATTTATGCAAACACCTAGCGAGCTAAAAGAAGCTGCTGATATCGAAGGATTGAATCATTTCCAATTTTATTGGAATATTGTACTTCCATATAACAAAGTTAGTTTGATTACTTTAGGTGCTTATAGTTTCTTAGGTGCTTGGAATCAATATCTATGGCCAATGCTTACTACTTTCAGTAATAATTCACGCTTGATCCAAAATGGTTTGCGTCAATTACAATCAGAAGAAACATTCAACGACTGGGGTATGATTCAAGCCAGTGCAGCAATTATTGTTATTCCAACAATTCTTGTATTATTTATCGGTCAACATTATTTCAAATCTGGTATGAATGAAGGAGCTGTTAAGTAAAATGAGTAAACGACTAAAAAACTCGCTGATTTCATTAACCTTAGTTATTGCTGCAGTTTTTGTAGGTATCTTTACAACTAACAAACCTGTTAAGTCTTCTAGTTCGTCAGATAGAACACAAATTGTTTTCTGGCACGAATTGGGTGGGGCTTCTGAAGATGCCTTGGAAGAAGTAGTTAATGGATTTAATAAATCACAATCTAAATATGAAGTTGTTCCTAAGTATCAAGGATCATACGACGAAGCTATCCAAAAGATCCTTCAAACACACGGAACTAGTACTTCACCAGCAGTATTCCAAGCTTTTGATATTGCTACTGCTCAAATGATCCACAGCAAGTACACAACACCAGTTCAAAACTTCATCGACAAAGATCCAAGTTTTGATATTGAAAAAATTGCTCCAGCCGCTAGATCTTTTTACTCAAACGGTGGTAAGCAACAAGCAATGCCATTCAATACATCACAACCAGTTCTTTATTACAACGCATCATTATTGAAGAAGTACAATATTACACCACCACCCGTATCACCAACATACTCAGATATTACACGTGTAGCTAAGCAGTTGTATGAACGCTCAGGACACAAGACAAAAGGTATGACAGTTCAAATTTACGGTTGGTTACTTGAACAAGCAACTACTAATGCTGGAACAGCCTTAGCTAACAACAACAATGGACATACAGGAATTCCAACAGCTGTTAATATGGATAATCCTTCAACTGTTAAATTTCTAGAATGGATCCATGAAAATATTAAGTCAGGCGACTTCATTAATTACGGTTCAGGTGCCAGTGCTGGTGCTAACCAAACAGCTGGTTTTTTGGCCGGTAAAGTTGGTATCTTTATTCAATCATCTGCAAGTATTGGTGAATTAACAGCAAATAACAAAGACAAGCTTGGTATTACATATTTCCCACATCCAGATGGACAAAAGGCTAATGGTGTATCTATTGGTGGTGCCGCCTTGTGGATTTCAAATGATAAGCCTAAGGCAGTTCAACAAGGTGCATATGAATTCGCTAAATATGCTCTAAGTCCAGCTGTTCAAGCTCAATGGCAAAAATCAACAGGTTACTTGGCACTTAATAAGGATTCACAAAAAGAAAAAGTACTTACAGATCTTTATGCGAAGAATCCAGAAGCCAAAGTTCCTGGCCAACAACTTGCTGATGCTAAACCTAATTATGTGAACTCAGGTATCCTTCTTGAAGGGATGCAGGTTACTAGACAACTTGAAGAAGTAGCCATGGAAGAATCATATAATGGTGGAGATATTCACAAAGCGTTGAAGAAGGCTACAAAGAACGTTAATCAAAATATCACGACATCAAATCGTGCTAATGGCTATAAATAAGCATTTCCGTAAAGTGTATTCAAAATATTAAGTTTGAATATGCTTTTTTCTTTACAATTATCGATTACAGTTGTAAACTTCTAGTTGTAATAAAGGATTACAAATGTAAACGAGAAGGAATTAAATATTATGAAAGAAATTGAAAATATGACAAAAGCTGAGTGGCAAGTAATGAGAATTGTTTGGACACTCGGGGAAGTAACTAGTAAACAGGTCATTGAAGTTCTGACACGTAAGACTGATTGGAAGCAAGCTACTATCAAGACTCTAATTATTCGACTTCAGAAGAAAAATTTCTTAAAGGCTGATGAATCAAAGAGACCATACGTCTATCATCCTCAGATTTCAGAGAATGATGCGATTCATCAAAACGTTAATAATATGTTTGACAACCTTTGTTGTATGAAAAAAGGAAAAGCTATTGGAGATCTAATTCAAAATTCCGATATATCAAAGGGTGATATTCAAGATCTTATCAGTTTGTTACAGGACAAAGAAAAAACCGCACCAGAATCTGTTAAGTGTGATTGCTTGGAGGCAACGGCATGATGAAAGATATGAAGAGTGAAAAAATGCAAATGCACGATATGAAAGATATGGATCACGGTAACATGGGTGATATGCATGGCGATGATGGTCATATGATGATGATGCATGGCGGCATGATGATGGACATGGGGGATCTGCGGAAGAAGTTCTGGATCTCATTAATTCTAGCAATTCCGGTCTTTATCTTGTCACCATTCATGGGATTACATCTGCCATTTCAATTTCAATTCCCTGGTTCAAGTTGGATCGTAATGATCCTCAGTACTATTCTCTTCTTCTATGGTGGTAAACCATTTTTAACTGGTGCTAAGGGTGAATTAAAAGCTAAACAGCCAGCCATGATGACCTTGATCACAATGGGTATCAGTGTTGCTTATATTTATAGTATTTATGCTTTTGTGATGGTTAACATTGTTCGCACTGGTCAACACATTATGGACTTCTTCTGGGAGCTAGCCTCATTGATCGTTATCATGCTCCTAGGTCACTGGATCGAAATGAAATCCACAATGAGTGCAGGTAATGCATTGCAAAAAATTGCCTCACTTGTACCTAATCAAGTCCATATGGTACACGGTGAAAAAACAATGGATCACGATATTTCCATGGTAAAAACTGGCGATGTAGTTGAAGTTCGAGCTGGTGAGTCTATTCCGCTAGATGGCGAAATAATTAGTGGTGAGAGTTATATCAATGAATCATTGATCACTGGTGAATCAAAAGCAGTTAAAAAATCTCTAGGTGACAACGTTGTTGGTGGTTCGATCAACGGCGAAGGTACTATTAGAGTTAAGGTCGCCAAGACTTCTAGTGAAGGTTACTTGTCACAGATCAGTAAGTTAGTATCCGACGCACAGACTAATAAATCTAAGACACAAATGTTAGCTGATAAAGTTTCTGGTTGGTTGTTCTATGCCGCAGTTACAGTTGGTTTGATAGCATTCATTTATTGGTTGATATTTGGTGACATGAACTTAGCTTTAACTAGATTAGTTACAGTTCTAGTCATCGCTTGTCCGCATGCTTTAGGTTTGGCAATTCCATTAGTCATGGCACGTAGTACTTCTATCGCCGCTACAAACGGTTTGATTATTCGTGATAATCAAGCAATGGAGAACAGTCGTAAGATTGATTATGTTGCAATGGATAAGACCGGTACTTTAACCGAAGGCAAGTTCACTGTTAATGGTTTGAAGTCATTGGGTGACATGGACGATGATCAAGTTCTATCATTGATTGCTGGTATTGAAAGTGGATCAAGTCATCCGATTGCTAATAGTGTTGTGGAATACGCTAAGGAAAAGAAAATCGAAGCCGCACAATTAGATGATATTCAAGCGATTAAAGGATATGGTATGAGTGCCAACAAAGACTCACATAAGTACCTCTTGATCAATATGAAGTATCTTCAAAGCCACAAGATGGATTTTGACAAGTCAGTTGCGCAACAGTATTTGGACAAAGGAAACACAATCAGTTATTTAGTTGCTGATGATCAAGTAGTTGGATTTGTTGCTCTAGGTGACACTATCAAAGCCAACTCAGTTCAATTCATTAAGGATTTAAAGGCTAGAAATATTACACCTATCATGTTGACAGGTGATAACAAGGAAGCCGCAGCATCTTTCGCAAAGCAATTAGGGATTGATGAATTCAAAGCCGAATTGCTTCCTGAAGATAAGCATGAAGTGATTAAGAATCTTGAATTAGAAGGACATCATGTCATGATGGTCGGCGATGGTATCAACGATGCACCAAGTTTGGCAAGTGCAACAATTGGTGTTGCCATCGGTGCTGGTACTGATGTTGCCATTGATTCGGCGGATGTCGTACTGTACAACTCTGATCCAAGTGATATTACTAAGTTCTTGAATCTATCCGCTAAGACATATCGTAAGACAGTTGAAAACTTATGGTGGGGAGCTGGCTATAATATCTTAGCTATCCCACTAGCTGCCGGAATTCTTGCTGGAATTGGTTTCGTACTCAGTCCAGCCGTAGGTGCAGTTATCATGTCAATGTCAACTGTTATCGTTGCATTGAACGCAATGACATTGAAGTAAAAAAATAAAGTGACTATCAACAATTAAGTTGGTAGTCGCTTTATTTTTTGTTTTTATATTCGATTGTAGCTTTTTCAAAAAACTCTATAGAATAAATATCATTTTTCAAAGGTTATTCCCACCCGTCATTGGGATCAAGATGTGGTGTTTTATTGGCAATTTCTCCACGTACTTCATAATAAGAAAGAGAAATCCCTGGATTTTTTAATCTTTTAGCAGCGTTTAATTCAAAGACTTCTTCTTTTAGACGGTCATTTTCTTTTACTAAATTTTCGTAATCATCTACAGATATTACTACACCAGCAGGTGTATCACGACTGAATACATATAAGCCGGTCTTTTCACTGCTGATAATAAGGTAGATCCAAGAAGGTAATAATAATCTCAGTACCGACCCCAATCTCGGATTTGATCTCGATTTTATGACCAAGTTTGTCAATCATCTTCTTCACCAAATACAAACCGATACCAGTAGAACGGCTGCCTGAACGGCGACCATTATCACCGGTAAACCCTTTATTGAAGACACGGCTGATATCCTTGGCAGCAATTCCCACACCGTTATCCTTAATGTGGAGCTCGATATTGCCATTATTATTAGTCGTAAAAATTTCGATCTTTCCACCTTGATCGGTGTATTTCAAACTATTAGTAATAATTTGATTGAGAATGAAGCTCAACCATTTTTCATCAGTTAGAACTTTTTCATCAGTCACATCCAAATTAATACCGATGCGCTTGGAAATAAACATGCGTTTATTAGTCCTAATCGATGATTTGACGATGTTGTTCAAATCTTGTTCTTGAATAAGATAATCGTTGGAGAAATTATTCAGTCTAGCAAAGTACAATGCTTGATCGACTAAATAATCGATTTGATCGATCTCTTCGTCGACGAGTTCTTTATCTAATTCACTATCTTGTGATAATTTCAAGGCGGCGAGTGGAACTTTGATATCATGGACCCAAGACTCGGTGTATTCTTGCTGGTCATGCTGATTCTGGTACAGTTCAGTCAATTCATTGCGATATTCTAAGGCAATATTATTGATCTTATCCTGAATGAATCGCTGTTCATTATTAGAAGCACCGTGCAATTCTTTGGATAGGTCTTCAGTATAATTATTTAACCGCTCGTACCAGCTTCTCTTGCGCAAGTAGGCGAAGATCAATCCTAAAAAGGCAAACAAGACAGCAATTCCCCAAGAGTAAATCAAAGTTCCAGTTTGAAATTTGACTTTGGGATCTAAGAACAGGATTGCTTCGATGAATGTCACACTTATCAGGATCGATAATAGTGACAGCAGGTGATCACGCAAGTATTTAAAAAAATTCATATTAGCCTCACTTAAGGGATGATGTATCCTTGTCCCACTTTAGTTACGATATAATTCTTCAAGCCGAATTTTTCGATCTTACCACGCAGACGATTAATATTGACAGTCAAGGTGTTGTCGTCAACGAAACGCTCATCGTCCCACATGAAGTTTAACAGTTGTTCACGAGTGACGATTTTTCCTTGATCACGTAACAGGCGTTGTAACAGCTTGTATTCGTTCTTGGATAAGTCGATCTTGTCTGATCCGATCTCAACGGTTCCACTAGAAAGGTTCAGTTTCAAGCCGTTGTGTTCGATGACATCACTAGTATTCTTAGTGAAGTCGTAAGTTCTGCGAAGTAAGGCATTGATCTTGGCGACTAAGATATCGACTGAGAAAGGTTTCTCAACGAAATCGTCAGCACCCATGTTCATTGCCATGATTTGGTCCATATTTGAATTTCTGGATGAAATAATTATTATCGGTGTTTTAGAAACCTTACGAATCTCCTGATTCCAATAATAGCCGTCGTAAACAGGTAGGTTGATATCTAATAATACTAAGTCAGGCTTGTATTCATTGAATTCTTCCATTACCTTATTAAAGTCCTCAATAATATGTGTATCGATTTGCCACTTCTCAAGATTTTCACTGATCAGTGTAGCAATTGAATGATCGTCTTCAACAATCATAATTTTGGCCATTGTGAAACCCCCTCGTGCTAGAATGAAGACACTAACTATTATAATAACAATATTATCTTAATTATTGGAGAAATTAACGTGCAAATTATCGTAAAAAATATTGCCAAGGATTACGGCAAACGTCTGAATGCGGTCCACGCAATCAAGGATATCAGTCTGGAAGTAAAAAAGGGCGAGTTCTTAGGTATCATGGGTCCGAGTGGTGCTGGCAAGTCGACGCTGCTCAATATGATCTCAACTAATGAGCGTCCAGATCACGGACAAGTCATTATCGATGACATTGACATGACACAACTACATGATCGTGAATTAGCCAAATATCGCCGCAATAAGATGGGTTTTATTTATCAGAGTTTTGAGTTGCTGGACTCATTGAATGTCAAAGAAAACATTATTCTACCACTAGCGCTCAACCATGCGAATAAGAAGTTTATTGAAGCACGTGTCAAACATCTGAATTACTTGCTCAATATTGAAAAACTCAGTAATCGTAACGTTGATGACTTATCGCTAGGACAGAGACAAATTGTTTCAGCGGCACGAGCTTTGATCAATAATCCTGAGATTTTGTTTGCGGATGAACCGACTGGTAGTTTGGATTCTAAGTCAGCAACGATCTTGTTGAATTATATGCAAGTCATTAATCAGCGCGAGGATGCGACGATCTTAATGGCAACACACGACGCTTTCACAGCTAGTTATTGCAGTCGAGTGGTCTTCATCAAAGATGGGACGATCTTCTCTGAGATAGTCAATTCCGGTGAGCGTGAAGACTTCTTCGAACAGATCATCAATATGCAGAGAACGATTGGAGGCGGAAGTTATTTCAATGTATCTCAAGATAATTAGACGCAGTCTCGCCAAGATGCACGATAGTTATTTGATTTATATTTTGTCATGTAGTTTTGCTATCGGTATCTTTAGTATTTTGATCTCACTGACGAGTAATAAGATCATGAAGCACGACATTAGTTTATGGCGGACGTCCTTAATGCCGATCGTCTTCTCACTTAGTATCGTCTTTGCCATTTCAGCCTTTGTCTATATGGCGTATGTCGGTGGTTTCTTTATTAAGCAACAGCGGCATGAATTCTTGACCTTCCAAAAACTCGGCATGTCAAAAGCCACGATCACGATCATTGGTTTCTTACAAACGTTAGTTATTCAATTTCTCGCTTGGGTCTTGGGCTTTGTGGAAGCAGTTATCTTTCAGAAGTTCTTTGGTATGTTACTGCTATATCTAATGCGCGTTCGGATCAGTTTCACCGCAGACTTGAAGCTCGATGGGTTAGTGGTGCTATTGCAAATAGCCGCTTACGCTATCGTCATTTTCAGTTTGATCAATGCTATAAGAACTTATCGAATCGTTAAGAACGATGGCTCTAAGCGGCGTGAAGCTAGTTTCTGGTTGCGTATACCAGCAGGAACATTGGGAATCGTCCTATTTGTCAGTGCTTTAGTTGTTGTCATCAGTATGTTTACTGACATCGAGAGCTACGGATACAGCAATTATGATAATCAGATGATCCTTCAGATAATGTATATCTTTGTAGGCTTTTTCTTTGGGACTTATTTGATCTACTTTGGTTTTTTACCAGTACTATTGACAATTTTGCAAAAAATAAAACGGCTTTCGTATTCGGGACTGAACATGTTCAGTTTCAAATATCTCAAAAGTCGTTTGAAAAAAAATACCTCAGTCTTGTGGTTTGTGACTGAGCTGTCAACGATGGCGTTGATGTTATTGACGGTTTGTTACTTTGGCTATCAATTGATCTACGATAATTATCATTCGGAGTATCCGTTTGCCTTAACTGCCAATAGTGATACAGCAGATGACGTTAGGAAGACGATCAACGAGAGTAAAACGCAGGTCAAAAAAGAATATCATTCCAATATTAAAATAACGTTAGTCTCTACCTTGGATACAAGCGGACGTGTACTGGTCCAGCGACCGGCATCGTTTATGTCGTATTCTGAGTATATGAGACTCCCTAAAAAGATCCGAGACAATAATCCGCAAATAAATTCCAAACAATTCATGCGGATCGGCTTCGGGAATGATGAGACTTTTGGATTTTCTAATCGAAAGATAGAATGGAATGTTAAAGGTGCCAAAAAAATCGTCACTAGAAAGAATGGTTCGTCATTTCCATATGGTGGTGGAATGTTTGCTGGTTCGTTGATGATCGTACCGGATCATTATTATGAGAACCTACCCACAAAAACGACAGACACGTTCTATGGCTGGTATTTCAAGCATGGTGATAAGTTATCCAAGAAGCAGGTAAAAGGGCTTGATAAGCTGCGACATGCGTATATGATCAGTGTTGACGCCAAGTCTAGTTTGAAAGATTCAACATTTACTATCAAGAAGTACGATTCCATGAATCGCACTGAGAATGATTACATTCAGTCAGGTTTCGTTAGACAGGAGAGCGCCAAACGACACTTGAATCAAATCGTAGGCTTCTTCATCTTTATGATCGCCATCTTCAGTATCGCTCTCTTGATTGCTTTAGGCAGCGTCTTGACACTGAGGATATTATTGCGAGATGATCATGAGTGGCGCCAGTTGAAGACGCTCAAAAAAATCGGCGTTAGCAATCGAGAAGTTAGAAGCATTGTCCGCAGTGAAAATGCCTTGACCTTCATGATTCCATTAGTCTTCGCAGTCTTACAATCCTATGCGCTGATTATGCTATCAGGGGATGGCGGCATGTCGCTTCAATATGAATTCGGTTGGATAGTTGCCAGCTATATGGTTCTATACGGAATAATTGGTATAATTACATATCTGATCTCATGGCGAAGCGTCAAGCGACGGATCAACTAATAACTTCGTATTCCTTAGTGAAAAAGCCGAAGGGTACTTTAGAATCGGAACGGATACCGTTATCGATCTCATTTTGGATATATTTACGGCCATCTTCCATGTGAGTTTGATTATCAAAAGTACTTATTATCAAGTATTCTTGCAAGTTATCGCGTAATTGATAAATAGCCGAATTATAGTTTATCTTATCGGTATCGACGAATTTACTTTGAAATATTGAAGATTGGTCTACATTAAATTTTAAATATGTCAACAAATACACCTCGTCGACAGAATCAATGGATCCCGTCAGCTTGCGGTATTGCCCATTTCTGGTTAATTCTTTTATCAAAAGATGGTCTGTTTTATCATCAAATAAGGGTTTTAATAAAGTATCAGCAGAATTCTGTTGATGCTTTAAAAAAGAATATGTGCCTAACTTTAATGTTATGTTCATAATTTTGAAATCCTTTCAATTAAAAATTTTTGGAGGTTTTCTATGTTAGTTACAGTATTAGGTTATTATGGAGGATATCCATACAAAGGTATTGGTACTTCAGGTTACTTATTGCGAAACGGTGACTTTGACGTCTTGATCGATTGTGGTAGTGGAGTTCTTAATGAATTATCGAACTTCATCGCACCAACTGATCTTGATGCCGTGGTACTATCGCACTATCACCATGATCATACCGCCGATGTTGGAGTTTTGCAGTATAATTGGCTCGCAGCCAAGGAACCTGAACCACTTCCAATTTACGGTCATACTCAAGACTTTGTCAACTTTGCTCAGTTAACGAGTGAAGGGGCAAGCAAGGGGATCGCTTATAACGATTATGAACCGACCGAGATTGGACCTTTCAAGTTTGAGTTCATGCGCACGATTCACCCGGTTCCAGCTTACGCAATGAGGATCACTAAGGACGACAAGACAATTGTTTATACCGCCGATACAACTTACTTCGACGGCTTGGTAGACTTTGCTAAGGGCGCTGATCTTTTGATCACGGATACTAATTTCCCAGAAGACGTTACAGGTCGAAAGTGGCATATGAATACCAAAGAATCAGGTACCTTAGCAAAGGAAGCTGGCGTTAAGAGATTGATGATCAGCCACTTGCCACAAACAGTTGATTCTAAGACTATGTTAGAACAATCACAAAAATACGCTGGAGATATTCCAGTTGTAAGTGCATTTGCTGAACTTGAAATCAACGTTTAAGTTGAATACTGATACCATAAGTTTTTAGTATATATCTATAAAATATAACTAATACAATAAATAATTTTATATTTATATAAATTGTGAACCCGTTACACAAACATTGATGTTAAAGGTGCTATTTTTCACAATATACGATTTGTAGAACAGTATTCGTAGTTTTTATACGAAAAAGTATAGATTTTATTTTCGTATTAAGGTAAAATATTTATGTGTTCAAATAGTATTGAATAATACACTAGAAAAGGAGAGATTATAATGGTAACTATTTATACATCTCCAAGTTGCACTTCATGCCGTAAAGCAAAGGCTTGGCTCGAAGAACATGACATTCCTTACAAAGAAAGAAATATTTATTCAGAACCTTTAAACAAACAAGAAATTCAACAAGTATTACAAATGACAGAAAACGGAACTGAAGAAATCATTTCAACACGTTCCAAAGCATTCCAAAATCTTGACGTTGATCTTGACGATTTAACGATCGATCAATTGTTGACATTAGTTCAAGAGAACCCTGGTTTGTTAAAACGTCCTATTATCATGGATGACAAACGTCTCCAAGTTGGTTTTAATGAAGACGAGATCAGAAGATTCTTGCCAAGAAGTGTTAGAACTATGGAGTTACAAAAAGCTCAACTTATGGCCGGTTTGTAAGATCGGTTAAATAGTTGATTTATATCCACTATACATCGTGTATGGTGGATATTTTTTTGTCCTTTTTTTGATAGGCCTAAATAGCATAAAAATGAAAGATAATACTCACTTTTGGTGAATATGAGTATTATCTCGATTGCTTACTTACTAAATGTCGATAATTATAAAAAACTTTTATAAAACATGACTGATATTGCTATGAATATATTGATAAAATTTTAATTATTAGGAAGATAACAATTATAAGGCGGCATCTATTATGACAGGGGTATATATCAACAAGATCAAACAATGCGCAGTGAGTATAATCGTTGTACTCGTGGGTGTATTTTTAACGTTAAGTGTTTCACAGACGGTTAAGGCAGATGATACTGATATTCAACAAGTATTGAATCAAGACAATAAGACATCTACTACTACCATAATGCCGTTAATAATCGCCATCACAAAAAATTCATCAGCAGACGATATAGCTAGTGGAACTTTTGGCAATTGTACTTGGAGTATTGATGCTAATGGTAGATTGGACATTGAGGCACCTGCTGGTGGTACTGGGCTAACAGGTGAGGTGGGAAATACTAGTAATGGTCAGATAACCGGACTCCCATGGATTGATTATAGAAAGGATATAACTAGTGTTTACGTTGGCACTGGAGTAATCGCTAACCAGAGTTCTTATAAACTATTTGCTAATTTAGACAATGTGACTGATATCGATGTCGGTAATTTGAATACTAGATATTTGAAATCCATAAATTCCTTCTTTACGACAGATCCTAAGTTAACTAATATTGTTGGATTGGAAAATTGGTCAACGTCACAAATGACAGATATGTCCAATCTATTTAGTTCTGATAGCGCAATAACATCAATTAACGGACTACAAAATTGGGATGTATCTAATGTTGTGAATATGAGATCAATGTTTAGTTCAGATAAAAAATTAGTAGTTACTGGTCTGGATAAATGGAATACATCTAATGTTCAGTATATGGATTCAATGTTTAATTACATTGCAAATACTGATTTAACTCAAATACAAAATTGGGATGTATCCAATGTTACAGATATGTCTAGTATGTTCGTCAGTAGTTCAGCATTAACTAATTTGGATATTTCAAATTGGAAAACTTCAAACTTAACAAATACTAGTTCTATGTTTAAAGGTTGTAGCGGTTTGAAGTCAATTACTGGTATAGGCTCCTTGGATGTTAGTAAAGTTACCACTATGGCCGGCATGTTCTCACAAGCAAAGGGTATTACCGAACTTTCAGGGATAGAGAACTGGGACACGAGCAATGTTAAAAATATGAACGGGTTATTTAGTGGCACGACCAGTCTGGAATCACTAGACTTGAGTAAGTGGAATACCACTAATGTAACTGATATGGGAAGTATGTTTAGTAATGATAGTAACCTCAATGAAGACAGTTTAATTGGTATCAGTAATTTTGATACAAGCAATGTAACTAATATGGAAAGTATGTTCAATGGAACTGGGTTTGTGAATTTGAATTTGGATAATTTTAAAACTGAAAAAGTACAAAACATGAACTCTATGTTTGCAGGGACTAATCATTTGAAAAAAATTAGTGGTAGTTTCGATACTGGTTTAGTCACGAATATGTCGTCTATTTTTAATGGTTCGAGTATTAGTGACTTCTCGGACTTCAATATTGCTGATTGGAATACTAGTAAGGTTACTAACTTTTCGTCCGCTTTTCAAAAGACACAATTTACTGACTATGGCTTCTTGACCAATTGGGATGTCAGCTCTGGAACTAATTTTAATTATATGTTCACCTATTGTTCTAATATGACTGTCGCCCCAACTGAAAAATGGATACTTAGTAATAAAAGTGGCAAAATTTATGCTTATCAAATGTTTTGTAATGATCCCGAACTTTTGACTGTTGATATGTCTAACTCGGGAACAGTTGTTGTGTTTTACTATATGATAGGTATGTTCAGTGGGGATAGTAAATTAGCAACTGTAAATCTATCAGGAGTCGATAATAGTTCTATGTCTGGTAGTCTTATGGCTGATATGTTCAAGGGAACGACGAGTCTTTGGAAGCTCCAGTTGGGTTCTGATTTTGTGATTTTACCAGAGGCACATCTTGAGGATCACGCTGCTGGTTCGGTAATAAATGATCCCGCAGATCCAAGTGGTGATTACAAAGCGGTAAGTTCCTATTGGCAGGCAATTGGTAATGGGACTGATCATGATCCTGACGGTGATTTTTATTCGAAAGATCAGTTATTAGATTTGTATTCCGGTAATGGTGCAACAGCTAATACTTATGTTTGGCAACAAAAAATGAAAATGGATATTTCGATGGATGTGCCGGATGTTAATTTTGGTACTATTTCTAATCTGAATGGATTGACCGAACGCAGTAATGATGACTGGGGAATTACTGTCAATAGCAAGACATTTCCGGATGTACCGGTTAATGCCAAGATAAGCGTATCCGCAGAGAGTCCATTGACCTCAGCTGATGGTACTCACACGTTGGACAATGCATTGATATTCAAAGATAACACTGGAAGCAGCAACGTCGTCAATAGCACACCAGTTCAAGTCTATGATAATTATTTGGACAGTGGATATAATTTCATTAAGTGGGATAGTAAGCACGGATTATTATTAGATGTCAACGATACTCAAGCCCCGTCAGGCAAGTACACCACAACGCTGGACTGCACAATGGTCAATAGCGTATAATTTTGTCTAAAATTGAAAGGTTTCTTTACTTTACAAAGATTTTGAGACTGTTAAAATGTAGATACAGAATTGAGGTGACTATGATGGAAATGGATCGACTTAATGAGAACACAATCAGAGTCATTCTTAGTACGCAGGATTTGCAAGATCGTGGAGTAACTGTGCTTGATCTCTTGGGAAACAAGAAACAGATCGAATCATTTTTCTACAGTATTTTGGATGAAGTTGACAAGGACCACGTTTTCTCTAACAATGAACCGGTAACTTTTCAGATTATGCCAAATAAACAGGGTTTGGAGTTACTTATTAGCAAGAGTGACGATGTTGATGGCGCTGGTTCATTGCCATTAAATACGTTACAAAATTCAAATGATGATAGTACTGATAATAATCAATTTGAATATGATAATGCTAAATTGGGTAATGCTGAGTACGATGAGGATACTGCACCATACTTGAATGATCCTGATACACCTACGAAGGCAATTATTGTTGAATTTAAGAATTTCGAAGACTACATTCAACTTGCTGATTTATTGCACTTGGAGAGTGGTATTTCTAATTTATGGGAATATCAAGGTAAGTACTACTTGCAATTAGTCCTGTTTACTGATGAAATGTATGATATGTCTTACAATGATGTTATGGCAATGTTGAGTGAGTATAGTTATAAGACTAAGGTCACAGCTGCCGTATTGTCAGAGTATGGTAAAAAAGTAATGAGCAATACAGCATTAGAAATGACTAGACATTATTTTAAGAATTAAGAGTCGCGATGGCGGCTCTTTTTTTGTATTAATTTAAAATTTTATTTGACAATATAAAAATAAAAGTGTAAATTAATCACCAATCAAATGATTAAAGATTATTTAATCTTATTAGACGTTGAAGAGAAGAGTAAGTTGATTAGTAGTTTGCATAGTGACCGCTAGATAGTGAAAAGGCGGAACGAAAGTTTAACCGAAGATGAGCTTGGAGTCTTACCTAGGTGAAAGCCAAAGGTACGCAAGGATGCGATATCATCCCGGACATGTTAGTGTCGTTGAGGTATTTTGTGTAACTAAAATACGAATTAGGGTGGTACCACGGTAATCGTCCCTACATTGCAGAGTAATTCTGTGTATGTAGGGACGATTTTTTTATTGCATGAGATTTTGAGGAGGCGGATATATGAGAAATTTATTAATTTATAAACCACCCATGTGGTACTCAAGCTAAAGAGTTTTTTAATTTGAGGGGGAAAAGGAAATGAAAAAGCAGTGGCACAAAGTTTTTGGAACTATCATATTAGCACTATCGATTTTTATACTAGCAGGTTGTGGCAACCAATCTTCGGCATCTGCCAATAAGACAATCACCGTTGGTTCGCAAGGTTCTGATTTAGAGATTTGGCAACACATTGCTAAGAGTTCGCAAGCCAAGGATGCAGGACTTGATATCAAAGTAAAAGAGATCACCGATGGAACACAATTGAACAAAGCAACGACTGAGGGTCAAGTTGATGTCAATGCATTCCAGTCATGGTCATACTTCTTGGCTTACAATAAGCAAAATCCAAATGGCAAGTTAGCAGCCTTAGGAACAACTTATCTTGAACCACTGGGAATTTATTCTAAAAAATTCAAAAAAGTCAGTGATATCCCTGATGGAACAACCATAGCAATTGCCAACAATCCGGCCAATACTTCCAGAGATTTGTTGCTACTACAAAAGGCAGGTTTGATCACACTTGATAAAGGCTTCGATGCTCTGAGCAACACGAAGGATATCAAGAGCAATCCTAAGAATCTGAAATTCAAAGAGATCGATGACACCACTGGACCTCGTGTTCTAAATGATGTCGATGTGGTTCTTATTTCTAACACAGTTGCTTTGGATGGTGGATTACATGTTTTGACCGATTCTATCTACCACGAAAGTGTCGATCAAAGCACGAAGGACAATGTCAATATTTTGGCAACTGCCGCAAAGAATAAGAATAATAAACAATACAAGAAATTAGTTAAGTTGTATCACAACAAAGCAATCCAAAAATATATTACAAAGAAATATTACGGAACCAAAATTGAGGTCAATAAGCCTCTATCATATTTGAAATAAAATTTTAAGGAGATATTACATTATGGCAAAAGTTGAAAGTTTTACATTGGATCACACAAAGGTTAAGGCACCATACGTTAGATTGATTACTGAAGAACACGGAACAAAGGGCGACACGATTTCAAATTATGACCTCCGTCTAGTTCAACCAAATGAGAATGCTATTCCAACTGCCGGATTACATACCATCGAACATTTACTAGCAGGATTGTTGAGAGATAGATTAGACGGTGTTATTGATTGTTCACCATTTGGTTGTCGTACGGGCTTCCATCTGATCACTTGGGGTGAACATTCAACAACTGAAGTGGCACAAGCTTTGAAAGGTGCTTTGGACGACATTGCTAATAAGATCGAATGGAAGGACGTTCAAGGAACAGACAAGTACAGCTGTGGTAACTATCGTGATCACTCATTATTCTCAGCCAAGGAATGGTCAAAGAAGATTCTTGAAGAAGGAATCAGTGACGATCCATTTAACAGAAACGTTATTTAATTTGAAGTTGTAAAGGAGTCGAGTTCATGAGTTTATTTGAAGAATTAGAGGATAAAGTAGTACTCGTTACCGGCGGGCATCAAGGCATCGGGCAAGCAGTCGCTGAAACTTTTTTGAATGAAAAATCAATTGTCATCTGTGCTGATCTAGCCTTTGACAATAAAGAATTGGTTAAGTCATCAGCGAAACTTTACAAGATCCAACTAGATGTCAGTGACGAAGAGAGTGTTAAAAACCTTACAGCTCAACTTATCGCCAATAATTTAGTACCGAATGTTTTGGTCAATGTGGCTGGAATTTCGACAATGAATTATTTGATTGAGAGTAAGACGAGTGATTTCGATAAGACGATTGCCGTGAATACGCGTGGAACATATTTGATCACTAAGCATATCGTCAGTGAAATGGTTAAGGCCAAGCGACCGAGTAAGGTTGTCTTGATAGCTTCCCAAGCAGGGAAGAATGGTTATCGAGCAATGTCTGCTTATGTCGCATCCAAGCACGCCGTGTTGGGATTAACTAAGACCTTAGCAATCGAAGTCGCTCATAACCAAATCAACGTCAATGCCGTTTGTCCTGGTATCGTGGAAACTTCAATGAAACATCGTGAACGAAAAGACGGCGCTGAGATTCGGGGATTGACACCAGATGAGATTGAACAAGAGGATAATAGCCAAGTTCCACTAGGTAGAACTGGTCAGCCTCAAGATGTCGCCAATGTTGTCTTATTCCTGTCGAGTCACTTGTCAGATTATATGACTGGGCAAGGAATCAACGTTACCGGTGGAATGACCATGAATTGAAAACATATAATAGAAGGAACTGGAAGAGAAGTTGCTGTTATGGTGACTTCTTTTTTTGTGTTTTGGTGGTTAAATTATTAAAAAACTAATACCAAAAAGAACTTCAAAAATATAAATTTGAAGTTCTTTTTTGGTATTATATATAATATAGGAATATCACAATATTCCATACTTAGGGTTGTTACTTATTGACGGAATGGAAACGCTGTTATATTCTTAAATCAAGATTTACATTTATCGAAATCAAAAAATCGATAAACTTCAATTTGATGGGGGAGATTAAATAATGAAGTATAAGGGAGTAACACTATTTAGCGCGGCTTTGATTCTATTGGGGAGCGTTGGCACTGCCACAAGTTATACTGTCGATAATCCTACTCATGTTAGCGCTGCTGGAACTGATACAACAATAAGTAAGTTACTTGGTGATAATACCAATGTTTTAAATAAAGTGTTGTCTTCAGATTCAGATAGTAAAGACGAGACTGCTACTGAGTATAAAATAAATTATGATGTTAGAAATGCTGATGACGACTCTAAGGCATCGGCAGCCGCTAACTACTTAACTAAAGTGGCTAAAGTTACTAAAAATTCTGATGGATCTTATGAAGTAAATATGCAAGCAAAAGTTGTTAAAGCAATGGATACTTCAGATACTACACCGCTTTTACAAATTACTTCTATAGATGGAGAAAAAAATATTAATGTAGATGAAGATAAAACTTCAGATGCAATCAACAATATTTACACTTTTAGTTTTAGTGTACCTGATTTGATTTCTTTGGAAAATGAAATACCTATCCTATTTGTTATAACTATTCCCGCCGATGTACTTAATCCAAAAGCTGGACCAGATGATAAGCCAATGGTAATGGAGCCATCAGCTAATTTGAAATTTGATAAATTAAGTTTGTCAGATGCTATGATATCTGAAGGTGATACTGATAATGCTAATAAAGTATTAAAAGATCAAATTGACGATTTGCAAAATCAGTTAGATTCATTGACAAAATCAAAAAATGATACTGATGCTAAAAATAAGGATCTAAGTAATACGATTAATGATTTAAATAGTCAATTGAAAAAATTAAAAGCTGATAAAGATGCTTCTGATTCTGAGGTAACATCTTTAACTAAAAAAGTTTCTGATTTAGAGAGTGATAAAAAAGATTTGCAAGATCAACAAGATAAGTTGAATAGTCAAATAACCGAACTAACGGAAAAGGTCAATAAGCTAACTGATACTGGTAGCGTATTATCAAATACCTTATCTGATGCACAAAATGAGTTGAAAAAAGCAAAAGCAGCTAAATCGGATTTAGAAGATAAATTATCTGCACTTCAAACAGTTGCTGATAGTTTAAAAGAACAATTGAATCAAGCATTAGCAGATTCTAATTCAGCAGAACCAATAGACGTTGATGATGAAACTGACACAAATTATACTTATGAAGTTTTAAAGGAAAATCCATCAGATGGTACATCTGTTTCATCTAAATACTTTACAAAAAAAGCCAAAGTAACTAAAAATTCTGATGGAACATACACAGTTCAGATGCAATTAAATTATCCCAAATCTTATGGTAAGAATGCCGTGACGTTTACAAAAATTGCCGGTAATAACATTACTGATAGCCAATATAGTATTAAGGAAGATGGGGATAATTATTCTCAAACATTTAATTTTTCTACTGATGATATAGATGACTATATTCCAGTTACTATGAAAATGGATATTGCTGAACCTAAATTCAGTGCAACGGAAAGTGCTAATTTTAAATTGAAGAAGGCTTCTGATTCAAGTGATGAGTTATCAGAATTGGAGAGTGAGTTAGAATCGTTGCAAGACCAGCTTTCAGATGCCAATAATGCAACTCAAGCGGCAAAAGATGAGTTAGCAAGTAAGATAAAGGATTACGAAGCTCAAATAAATAAATTGAAGTCTGGAGATAGTTCAGATGATGATATTAAAGACGAATACCAAGTCCCATACGTAGTAAACAAGACTGGTACAAATACAGCCTCAGCATCAGAACAATACTTCACTCAAACTGCCTTTGTAAATCCTAACGATGACGGCACTTTCTCTGTTGAAGTTCAAATGGATTATCCTTTATCATACGGTGAAGACGCGGTTAAAATCGATTCTGTAAACGGGAATGACATCGATCAAAGCACTGTTACAACAACATCTGACGACAACAGTTATCTTAAGAGTTTCAAGTTCAACATTGATAACTTATCGGATTTGAATAACGCCATTCCTGTAACTATGGATATCAATATTGCCGGTGGAATATTCAGTGGTACAGAAACAGCTGATTTGGTCTTCGATACAACTGACCTACCAATTCAAGATCCAACTAACAATGGAAACAAGCAGGTATTAGACAATGGTTCTACTGGTTCAGGTACTGCCGCAACTAGTGGAACAACTCTAGGCACAACTGGAACGACAGGTACGACTGGCAATACATCAGGTTCACTACCACAGACAGACGCTAAGGGATTACCAACATATATCATGTATGCAGGTTTCATTATGCTTGCAGTTACATTAGCTGGTGCTGGTAAAGTCAAATTTACAGGCAAAAAATAATGAAGAAGCTCGGTTATTTAATTTTTGCCAGTCTAATTTTTTCCATCGTGGCACTGTTTAATGGCCTACAACTGACGGCAGATGCTGCAACGATCAACTTCAGTGCGCTGAAGTCGGGAACTAGTGATACTAGTTATGCTGATGCCTATATGGTCAAACCTGCGGAACTTAATATCGTTAACAACAAGTACCAAGTTACTTATACGATCAAAACTCAAAAAGCGCTTGGTAAATATCCGGTCCAAGTTAAGTCAATGAATGCCAACATTACTGGAATCAAGAATTACGATGACAATGGTAATTATTATTCAGCAGTAACTTTTGAATCAGATCAATTGTCGAATATTACGGGGACGATGACGATCAATGTTGATTCATACAATATTCATGCGACGCACACGTTTACTTTGAAATTTTATAATATTCCTAGTCTAGGTGGTGGTAATCAAGCCGCTGCTTCATCGAACAATAATTCTGGACAAGGTGGCAGCAATCAAATTGCTGATACAGGACAAGCCGATGATGCTGGCAGTGGTGGAGACAATGCTGCTGACAGTAACGGTGATGATAATAATACCGCTGATACTGATGAGAAGGCGGTCAAAGTCGGTGAACCCAAGAAGTTAAGCACTAATGCAAAGAAAAAAGCCGAAGCAAAAACTCCAGCTAAGAAATCAGATAGTCAAACCAAGTCTATCGAGAAAAAAGACAAGAAAAATAAAACTAATAACATCAACATTCCAAGAATTACAGCAATCACGACCGTAGTGGCACTGGTTGCAGGCGGAGGATATTTTGCAACGAAGAAATTCTTCTAAAAAAATAATCTTCGTCTTTTTTCTTTGGTTGATAAGTTTAGTTTCGATATTTTTCTTACACACTCTGTCAGTCAATCAAGCTAAGCAGACAGGTTCAGTCGTAATGACGACCGATGCTCTGACTTGGATGGCGGATGAATTACATATGGATCTAAAGGGGATGCCTAGTTCTGAATATCCTTTGCCCAAGGACTATAAGAATGTCGCTCGAGTGGGAACGCCGAATGCTCCTAGTATGGAAAAAATCAAAAAACTGAACGCTGATTCGGTTTATTCGGTGACGACTCTAAAGGATATGCAAGGTAAGAGTTATCAGGCGAATGGTATTAATGTTAAATATGTCAATCTTCAGACGGTCGGAGATCTGAAGAAGTCAATGAAGATGTTGGCTAAGAAATATCATAAGGAAACTTATGCACAAGCATTCATTGACAAGTTAGACAAGCGTCAACGTGCGATCGAGCAGGAGAATAAGAATCGCCCACGTCAACGGGTGCTAGTCTTATTTGGAATGCCCGGCGGTAGTTACTTGCAAGCCACCAGCAATTCTTACATCGGGTCGCTTGTGGAAATTACTAACAACAAAGTGATCGAGCCGAAGAATTCCAATGGAGAATATATTTCGGTCAATATGGAAGAGATTCAAAAGGCTAAACCGGAGATCGTTATTTGTTTAGCGCATGCGATGCCAGAAACAGTAGAAAAGTCATTCAAACAGGAATTCTCCAGCAACAAAATGTGGCAGTCACTGCCAGCGTTCAAGAATAAGAAGGTTTATTACTTGAGAGAACCGACTTATTCATCAACTGCCAATATGAACGTTATCAAAGCTATGAATGGGATTGATAAAATTGTCAACAAGTAAGCAAAGTAAGTTTAATAAATTTTTGTTCTTCAATATTGTTGTTTTATTAATATTTGTCTTTTTGAATATTTTCTCAGGTGACAACAGTATGGTGAATATTTTTGATATCCAAACGAGTGACTATCCGATTTTACAATTGCGGATCAGCCGTACGATGGTAGCGGTCTTTACCGGTGGCTTGATCAGTATTGCTGGATTGTTCTTACAATTGATTTTTCGAAATAATTTAGTTGACCCGGGATTAGTAGGATTAACTTCTAGTACGAGTTTTTTTAAAAATCTTTTGGCGATATTTTTACCAGCATTCTTAGGTTCTAATATTATTTACGGCGCTGTAGGCTCATTTATTTTGATTGCCATATTAATTTGGTTGAAGTCTAAGGATATTGGTCCAACGAGATTTGTTTTATTTGGTGTCTGTTTAACAGTCTTCTTCATAAGTTTGAATCAAGTTATGAGTTATATCACACACGCCGACAATGCGATTTTTTCAGGCTTTAACTTAGTCAGTCCCAGTGTGACTTACTTAATGATCATTGTAGGTGGAATTTTATTGTCAGTTTTAGTCTTATTTGACAAGTACATCCCTTACTATTCATTCAATGATAACAAGATCACTGAATTGGGAATCGATATTAAAAAAATAAATATTTATATTCTCGTTATCATAAGTATTATTATTGCGACAGTTGTTGGTATTGTGGGCGAATTCTTATTCATTGGAATCGTCATTCCCAATATTGTTAAGTCGATCAATGGTACCAAAACTGAAAATTATTTCTTCGATACGGTATTGTTGGGAGCTAATTTAATGCTGATATCTGACTTTATTGGACGTAATTTGTTCTTCCCAGTTGAAGTACCAGCGGGACTGATCTGCAGTTTGATCTGTGCACCAATCCTATTCTATTTTGTATTGCGAGGTAGCCATGGAAGCAAGGAATATTAGTTATTCATATGATGATAATTTAATTATAAATAATCTTTCAGTAGCGCTACCCAATGCTGGTGTAACGTCACTGATCGGCCCTAATGGTAGTGGTAAGAGTACGTTATTGAAGATTATGACCGGGCAGATTCAGGATTATCAAGGACAAGTTTTGTATCGGAATACGAATTTCCTAGAGATGCCGATCAAACAACGGTCTCAAATTGTTTCATACTTTAATCAGCGTGAACGAGTTTATGGATTGATCAGTGTCCGTTCGATTCTGGACATGAGTAATCATCAGAATATCGATTACATGGAGTTTGTTAATTATTTTGGCTTGTCTGATAAGCTGGATGAATCTTTTAATAATTTGTCTGGTGGACAACAACAAGTTCTGTTAGTCCTAGCCGTTCTGATTGAGAATACTAATTATGTATTTTTGGATGAGCCTTTTAATAATCTCGACCCACTGTACAAAGCAAAGTTAGTCAATTTGATTCGGTTTAGAAAGCAATATCAGTCATTCTTTATTGTTGACCATGATATCGATACGTTAGCGATGTTGTCTGATTGGGTCTTATTGTACAAAAACGGCATGATCGTTAATGGTGGCAGCACTCAAATTTTAAATAGTCAAAATCTTGGTTATGTGTTTAATACTAATTTTCAAACGTACTACGATGGTGTGGGGAATAAGCGGTTAGTGCAGTATTTTTAAGATTGCTGTTTGTGGGTGTTAGATGCCGCTGACGGTGGAAAATAACTCCATCTGCCGTAGGACCGGTTTCAAACTTCGTTTTCAACCTCGCTTTGAAGCCTGTAGTCTTCAAAGTCGTCCAGTGTACTAAGCGATAAATCGCTAAGTACACTATCACGGCGGATTCCGTTATTTTCCACCGTCAGCTAGGTTGGATTACCACTAGAGTGGCATTCATCTGATGTTGATTAATTATTTTTTATTATTACTAATGCTATCTAAATAGGGAACATCATGACAAAACAGTCGTGATGTTCCCTATTTGTGTAGTAATCAAATTTAGCTGGAGGTCAGAAGTAATGGAATCAGTAGCGACAGTGGTGTTAATGAGGGTGAACTTCCCGAATTTACAGCACGGACGTCTTTCTTGATTTGCGGTTTATGCAAAGCAAGAAAGCGAAGTTCAAGACCGCTTTGTGGCTTGAACTGGTCCCGCTACAGATGGAATTACTTCTGACCGGAAGCGGAAGAAACATCAGAAACAAAACCTTTTACGTAATTTAATTTAAGAGGTGAAAAATATGTATGCGGCATTAAATCAAGATAAGCAATTAACCAATGCAATCGAGAGTAACTTTGATGATAAATACTATTGTGTAAAATGTGAACGACCAGTGATCTTAATAAAAAATGACAATAATGCATTCTTTCGACATGAAAATGTCAGTCATAACGATGAGAATGAACGTGATATTCACAAGAAGGGCAAGGAATTGATCATCGATTCTTTGAAGATCCTCGGTTATAAGGATATTGAGTCGGAATACTACTTGAAAACTATCAAACAACGTCCCGATATCTTAATTGATCACAAGACAGTCATTGAATATCAATGTGCCAAGATCAATGTTAATAAATTATCCGATCGTGTCGCTAGTTATCATGCGTTGAAAATCCCAAATATTTGGATATTAGGCGGAGAATATTTGTCTAACCAAATATACAGGGTCCACTTGAAATTTGTCTCATATCGCAAATCATGGGGGTTCTACCTGATTATGTTGGACTCTATGCAGGAACAAATAAACTTATTCTACGAGATCAAACTATTTGGTCCTTTTAGTAAGATCAAGTATAAACGAAAAACATTTCTGATCGAGAATATTCATGATTTATTGAACTTTAAAGCTGAATTCTCGATCGATGAATCGGTGGAGATTAATTCGTATCAGTTAGAGAAGATTCGTAAGCTGAAGAATAAAAAAGCCGATGCCTTGAAATTGAAATTTTATCAAGTTAATGATCAGACGGTGGAAGATTTTTTGAGGAATCAAAAGTTCGGTGCTATCAAACCAATTTATCAAAATCAACAATGGAGGTTAGTCTGTGGGGAGCAGGCAAATTATTTGCGACAACCGTTTTTGTGCACAAAAAAAGAAGATAACTGAATTATCTTCTAAATTGGTCAATACTTACGACAGTATTGTTATTAATATAAGCCGGTTTAACTTCCGGCATAGTTGCTTCGAGCATCATATTCAAATTGTGACTGATAGTTTCTTCGGACGTTTTACTACCAAAGTCATTGATCATCAAGCCGGGTTTTTCAGGATGTTCATTATCGAAGATGACGATTGTTGGAGCTTTTTCGATGTGCATTTCTTTTGATAATTGTTTATCGCGTTTGATACCCAATTCGACGCATTCACTGTTCTTTTCAGCCATTATGGATTTATAGTCCAGACCACTGTTGACGATAGCTGTCTTAACAGTTTCGTCATTGAACGGATTGTCCAATACGTTGATTTGTTCTTGTAAGTTCATCAAGAAGTTACGAGCTTTTTTGTTTCCTTGGCAAGAGGCTGCTTTGTATAAGCGAGCTGCTTCTTCTACTTCTTGGGTAGCTTTAGCACGTTGTTCCAAGTCACATAACTTGTAGCCTTGCAATTGAATGTAATCATTGATTGTTTCCATGTTAAAATTTGTAACAAAATGATATTGTGTTTCAATTTCGTATTTTCTTGTGAAGTCAATAATTGATTGTTCTACCTTTAGGCAATACGAACATACGGGATTTATATAAATAAATACTTCCCACATTTTGATTCCCTCCATCTCTTTAGCATAGTCATTCTAACAGCAATAATATAAAAGGTAAAATTTTTAACTCATGAGTCGATTTTTCTCGTAATTTTCTCATTATAGTGCAACTTCCTCGGAATTACGATATATTAAATAAGGAAGTAAGTGGGGTTATCATGACAGAAATCAAATGGAATGAGTTTTTGATACCATATTCACAGGCGGTGGATGAATTAAAGATCAAGTTTAGAGATCTCCGTAAGGAATTTTTAGAAAAAAACGAACACTCACCAATTGAATTTGTGACTGGTCGTGTTAAGACTATTGACAGTATCAAAGAAAAGATGCGCCGTCGTTATATTTCTGAAGATCTGCTTGAGCAAGACATGCAAGACATTGCCGGAATAAGGATCCAGTGTCAATTTGTTGAAGATATATATGACGTTGCCAGGTTACTGCATATCAGAGAAGATATGCGTGTGATCGAGGAACGTGACTATATCGCTAACAGTAAGTCCAGTGGTTATCGTTCATATCATGTAGTTATAGAGTATCCCATTCAGACAGCTAATGGCCAGAAAAACATCTTGGCTGAGATTCAAATCAGAACTTTAGCAATGAATTTTTGGTCAACAATCGAACACTCACTTAACTACAAGTACCAAGGGGATTTTCCTGAAGAGATCAATGAACGGTTGAAGCGTGCCGCAGAAGCATCGTTCATGCTGGACGAGGAAATGTCAAAGATTCGAGAAGAGATTCAAGATGCACAGCAGTATTTCACTGATCGTAAACGAGATGTAAATAATACAACGGAGCATAAGGACAAATAACAATGAAATTTTGGGTAAATAATAACAATAAAGAACAGTCGATAGCTGCCGCCAAAAAAATCAGACAGGCACTAGTTGATAATGGTATGGAACAAGACCGCCGTGATCCGTTGTTAGTGATCAGTGTTGGTGGTGATGGTACTTTGCTGAGTACTTTCCACGCTTATGCAGCACATTTGGATACGGTCAAGTTCTTGGCGTTACACACGGGACACTTAGGATTTTATTCTGATTGGACTGATAAGGAGATCGACGAGTTAGTCGACTGCATTATCAAGTGTAACGAGAAGATTCCGTCAACTAGCTATCCACTTTTGGATATCAAGGTTGAACGCTTAGAAGGTGAATCCTTCCATGAAACAGCTATTAATGAGGCTGTCATGCGTCGTTTATCAGCATTGACGATGAAGACAAAGGTCAATCTAGATGGCGAATTCTTTGAAAACTTCCGTGGTGATGGGCTTTGCTTTGCGACACCGACAGGATCGACGGCTTATTCTAAGGCTATTGGTGGGGCATTGATTCACCCAAAGATCAGTGTTTATCAAATGGTCGAAATGGCATCGATCAATAACCGTGTTTATAGAACTATTTCTTCACCGATCATTATTCCACATAATCAACAAGTAGATCTTTATCCACACAAGGCGGACGACTATGTTATTACTTGTGATGGTATTTCTACGAAGTTAAAAAATGTTAAAAAGATCTCAGTAAAATTGAATTATCAACGGGCACAATTCGCCCAATATCGTCACCGCCACTTCTGGACTAGAGTAGAAACAGCCTTTTTAGGTCAGGATGAGCCACAATAATCGTTTCTTAAAGTTCACGATCAAAGATACTGACAAGAAGATAATCCGTAAGTTCTTAGAACATCAGCGCTTCTCTTCTAGTCAATTACATAATTTGAAAAACAAAGGCGGTCAAATTTTCGTCAATCATAAGCAGCGTCATTTTAACTTCAAGATGAAGACAGGGGATTCATTGTTGATCGTGTTGAATGATGAGCAACCATCAGATCTGATCGAGCCTATGGCCGGTCAGATCGATGTTATTTATGAGGATGAGTATTTATTAGTTGTGAATAAGCCACCAGGATTAGCTAGTCTTCCCGCTAAGGCAAGGTCAAGCAAGACGATGGCAAATATAGTTAAGTATTATTTAGAACAAAAAAACGAAAATAGCTCGATCCATCTAGTTACAAGATTGGACCGAGATACTTCAGGATTAATGGTTTTTGCCAAGAATTCATATACACATTCCCTATTAGATCAAATATTACATTCGGAGGGATTCAAAAAGTATTATTTAGCATTAGTATATGGACAGATGGAGCCGGCTTCAGGGTTGATCGATCTACCGATCGGCATTGACCCTAAGGCTTTTTATTTGCGAGCAATTGATTGGCAAAAAGGCAAAGATTCGAAGACAATGTATGAGACAGTGGAGAACTTCAAAACAGCTAGTTTGCTGAAATTAAAGTTATTAACAGGTCGGACTCACCAGATTCGAGTTCACCTTAGCGCCATGGGGCATCCCATCATTGGAGACGAAATGTATAGTCACCAAAAAGATTCCCGAATCAGCCGTCAAGCACTGCATTGTTATGAGCTAGAAATAATCCATCCAGTTACGAAAAAGTTATTAAAATTAAAGGCACCAATTCCTCAAGATATGGTATTGTTAAGGGGTGCGTTAAAGGGGTGAGAGTAATGGATGAAAATGAAAAAAGACTGCAAGAAAAGTTTGCACAACTTAAAATTTATCTAGACAAGGGTGATAAGAAACGATTTCGAAAGACCTATCTAGATATGCATTTTTATGACCAGAGTACTTTTTACCTTACCTTAGATAAACCAGAACGATTGAGTCTGTATTCCTTGTTGGAACCAGATGAAATGGGTGACATGTTCGATACTATCGAAGATGACTTACCAGAAATACCTGAATTTTTAAAAGAAATGGATTTAGATTTTGCAGCAGAAATGCTGAATGATATGTACGATGATAACGCCGCCGATGTCTTGGAACATTTAGACAAGTCTGACGTTGATCGTTTCTTAGGCCAGATGCCTCGTTCGGATGCTAATAATCTTCGTGGATTATTGCATTACGACACTGAGACTGCCGGTGGTATCATGACTACGGATTACGTTCGTTTTCATGAAGAAGAAACAGCTGCTAATGCGATTCGTGACTTACGTGAATTTGCCGAGACAGCGGAGACGATTTATTACTTATACGTATTAGATAATCATGATGACTTAGTTGGAGTCATGTCACTGCGTGATTTGATCCTCTTGAATCCCGATGACACCTTAGGTGAACAGATGAATAGCGACGTTATAACGGTTAACGTTGATGCGGATCAGGCAGAAGTTGCTAAGGTCTTCAGAGATTATGAATTCCTAGCTGTTCCGGTCGTTGACCATGCCAATCAGATGGTCGGTATCGTTACGGTTGATGATGTTATTGAAGTTATCGATGATGAATCCTTGCAAGACTATTCTGGACTTGCCGGTGTTAGTGTCGATGAGACAGTTCAAGATAATCCACTGAAGGCCGCTTCAAAGCGTCTACCTTGGTTGATCACTTTGTTGCTACTTAGTATGATCACAGCGACTTTGATCAATCATTATGAAGGTTTACTTGCTGAAGCAAGTATTCTAGCAGTGTTCATTTCTACCATTACTGGTACAGCCGGTAATGCTGGTACACAGAGTTTGGCTGTGGCAGTTAGGCGTTTAGCAGTTGAAGAGATCGATCGACATGAGTTCTTTAAGTTGATCGGCAAAGAGTTATTGACCGGTTTAATAACCGGTGTGGTTACTGGAGCGTCAGTTTGGTTGCTAGTAGGATTTTGGAAGCACAACTTCATTCTGGGAATGGTTATCGGTTTAGCGATGTGTGCGGCAATTACAGTTGCTAACTTAGCTGGTAGTTTGATTCCAATGTTGATGTCAAGCTTTGGGTTTGATCCGGCCGTTGCCAGTGGACCATTTATCTCAACACTGAGTGATTTGACCAGTGTTCTGATCTACTTCAGTATTGCAGGGATATTTTTGCAATCATTCGTACGAATGTGAATAGTTATTAAAAAAACGTTGAGTGAATTTTTCACTCAACGTTTTTGTTATGCCAAATCTATTAAACGTGTACCATGCAGTTCTTTGACATCTAATTTTGAAGCCACTTCATCGCTGTTTTCATAAGTAATACCACCACCTGGTAGAATGTCGATTCTGCCATCAGCGTAATCGATAGTTTTTTTGATATTATCGATTGTTTCATTGATGCTGATATCCAAAGGTCCACCGTGAGTTAGGATACGGTCAACATCGTGATCGACTAACCAATCGATCGTCTCAGGTTGATTCTCTTCGGGAATATCATCGAAGGCCATGTGGAAGACTACTTGCATACCGGAACTGGCAGCAATCAGTTGTTCCATAGCATCTTCGTCTAATTCACCGTCTTCAGTTAAAGCACCGAAAGCCACGGCATCGACACCCAGTTTCTGTGCTTGGAAGAGGTCGGCTTCCATCATTTTTAGTTCTAAGTCGTTGTAGATAAAATTGCCACCACGGGGACGGATCATCTCGACAAGAGGGATCGATTTTTCTTGTAAGTATTTAGTTGTTTCTTGCAAAACACCAGTACTAGGAGTTGTTCCACCAACTGCCAAGTTATCATTCAATTCAATTCTGTTAGCCCCAGCTAGGACAGCTTGAGGGATAGTTGTAAAATTTTCTACAGCAATTTCTTTATAAATAAGAATCACTTCTTTCGATTTTTTTAAGCATGATAATTGTACACAAAAAAAGAACGTCTTGCGACGTTCCTGTATTAAATTTAAGCAATCATGCCTTTTATGAAGCCGAAGTACAAGATAACAACGATAGCCAAGATGATTCGATACCAACCAAAGGCCTTGAAGTCATTACTTCTAATATAGTTCAATAAGAACTTGATTGAAGCGTAGGCAACGAGGAATGATACGAAAGTACCAACCAAAAGAATTGTTAGCTCATCAGCTGAGAATGTATTACCTCCAGCAAAATACTTCACGATCTTCAACAAACTAGCACCAAACATAGTTGGGATAGCAAGGAAGAATGAAAATTCTGTGGCAACGAATCTGGATGTACCGATCGAGATACCACCAAGTATCGTTGCACCTGAACGTGAAGTACCAGGAACTAGTGATAAGACTTGGAAAAGTCCGATCTTAAAGGCTGTACCGTATGATAAGTTATCAAGATCAGTGACTTGTGGGCGCTTATTCTTGAAGTAGTTTTCAACGATAATGAATAAAATACCATAAATCAATAAGGTAGCAGCGATAACTTGCCAGCTGGTCAGATTCTTGTCCATCCAATCATTCAATGGCAGTCCAATTACGACTGAAGGGATGATGGCAACAAGAACTTTGAACCAAATATCCCAAGTCAAACGTTTCTCACGACGGTTTTTCTTAGGTGAGAAAGGATTCAACTTGTGGAAGTAAATTAAGATAACCGCCAAGATAGCCCCGAATTGAATAACAACCATGAACATGTGGATGAAGGCAGGGGATTCGTTTAGTTTAACGAATTCATCAGCTAAGTATAAATGTCCGGTCGAACTGATCGGTAGGAATTCAGTGAAACCTTCAATTATACCGAGTATGATGGTCTTTATAATTTCAATGAACATTATTATTTTCTCCTATAATTTTGAAACTAAATAAAGTGTACACATACACACTCAGAAATGGAAATATTTTCTTCAAGAAGATTCAATCTTCCCTTCTTAGAACTGCGTGTGAAGATGGTCAAATTGTCAGAATCTTGATTTGCAACTAACAAATATTTTTCTGAAGGGTCAAGCTCGAAGTCTCGAGGACCATGACCTTTTGTCTTAACTGTATCAACTTTTTTGAGACGATCACCTTCGGGTGACACTTCAAACGTAGCGATAGTGTCGGCGCCACGCGTTGATACGTATAGATATTGTCCGTCTTTAGTAATGCGGATTGCAGCGGTAGTATTTTTTTGTTCGTCCTTAGCTGCGTCCATTTCGTCTACTAGTGTAAGGCGAGAATCTTCTTCGTTATATTCCAATACGAGAACCTTAGATGATAATTCACAAGCAACATAGACATATGGCTTAGTAGGGTGGAATACCAAATGTCTAGGAGCATAGCCGGCTGGAGCAATGTAGTCGTTTAATAGTTTTGGATTTTTAGGATCATTGATGTCATAAATATAAATTCGATCAGCACCATAATCACAGATGATAAGTTTACCGTCTGGTGTTAGAGCAGCGTAGTGTGGTTTAGATTGATCTTGTTCTGGACGAGGACCAGAACCTTTGAAGTTTAGTTCTGAGTAACGTTCGATTTTGCCGTCGTTAGATAAATGGTCGATTGTAACTTTACTTAGATGAAAATAAGCGCTGAAAATAAGACTACGGCTTGCGTCAAATTTTACATAAGATGGGGAGCCTGCTTCGGAAAAGTCCTCATCTAATAATTGAGGCTGACTACCACTAATATCATAAGAGACGATACCACCTTTGTCGCCTTTTTTAGCTAGTGCAATAAGTTTTAAGTCATTAGTTACATCGATATAAGTTGGGCTATCAAGCTCAACAAGTGTTTCTGGGGTTGATAGTTTACCAGTGTCTGAATCAAATTCAGCTTGATAGACACCCTTACCGGTTTTTTTAGTGTAGCCACTAAAGAGAACTTTTTCTTTCATTACAAATTCCTCCAAACAATGTATAGTATACAGTATAATCTACAATGATATTTTTTGTACACGTAAGGAGCGAGTATGAAACAAATTCCAGAAAAAGAAAAAACTTGGTTTTACAAGTGGTTTTTGAATAATCAAGTTACAGTTGTTTTGTTGAATATTTTCATAGCTTTTCTAGTTATTTATTTGTTTTCACAGATCAGCTTTGTTTTTGATCCAATCAACAGAATCTTAGGTATCACTATGCCACCAGTGATACTGGCGTTGGTGCTATATTACTTGATCAATCCTTTGATCGATGTGCTCGAGAGTAAGTTTCATGTCAATCGTGTTATCTCGATAATCTTTGTTTTTATTATTATTGCGGCATTATTAATCTGGGGGTTAATGTCTCTGATTCCTTTCGTTCAGAGTCAAATCGATTCCTTAGTACAGAATTGGCCACATTATTGGGATGCTTTAAATAAGAGCTTGCAGGACATGTTTAAGGATCCGAAGCTGCATGTTTTCCGAGAGAATCTAGCTAATTCCAATGCTAAAATCACAAAGAACTTTGAGCAGGCTATCAACAAGATCCTACCGCAGACTTTCAGTGGAATCAGTTCAGCTGTCAGTACGGTAACTAATATAGTCGTTATTATGTTAACGGCACCGTTTATTTTGTTCTTCATGTTAAAGGATAAGAATAAGTTCAAAGAATCAGTTGTATCTTTGATGCCAACTCGACTTAAAAAGTCAACGGGTGAGATGTTGACTGAGATGAGTCAATCTCTCAGTTCTTATATTACAGGACAATTGACGGTTGCCTTTTGGGTAGCGGTGATGTTTTTTGTTGGTTATTTGATCATTGGTCAACGATATGCATTAGTGCTTGGAATCAGTGCGGGGATCCTAAACTTGATCCCGTATGTTGGTTCAACATTGGCCCTGATTCCATCATTGATAATCGGTGCTTTCATCGCTCCAACGATGGTTATTAAAATATTGATCGTTTTTGCAGTAGAGCAGACGATTGAGACACGTGTGATTTCACCGATCATTGTCGGTAATAAAATGTCGATGCACCCAGTTACGACAATTCTAGTTTTACTAGTTTCAGCTGGATTGTTCGGTTTGATCGGGATGATTGCTGGAATTCCAATTTTTGCTATTCTGAAGATTATTTGTACTAGAGTATTTAGGTGGATCAAACGTAATTCTCATTGGTATGAAGATGAGGAAGCAGAGAATCAATTGGTCGATCAAAATATGGAAAACACAGATGATTCAGATAAAATTCACAAATAATTCAAAAAATTATTGTAGTCGAAGTAGATATTGTGTATACTGTTTATAAACTTTGCGGTTACTTGTTTTTCTCAGAATTATTTTTGACAAAAGCAAGTAAAGGTAAAAGCTTAACTAACGCATGTCCTTGCTGTGGCGATCACCGAGGGTATGCGTTTTTTTAATTTAATTGTAGGTAGAGGAGAACTTGAAATGACTAACCATATAGCTTTGTATGAACCACTTATGCCCGCAAATACTGGTAATATTGCCCGTACTTGCGCAGGAACAAATACAAAATTACATTTGATCAGACCACTAGGTTTTAGCACTGACGATGCACATATGAAACGTGCTGGCTTGGATTATTGGGATAAGGTCGATATTACTTATCACGATAACTTGGATGCCTTCTTAGAATCAATTCCTGATGATCAGTATCTGTATTTGATCACTAAGTTTTCAGACAAAGTGTATAGTGATCAAGATTTCTCAGATACTTCAAAGGATCACTATTTCTTATTTGGTAAGGAAACTACAGGCTTACCAGAGGATTTCATGCGTGATAATCCTGAAAAATGTTTAAGAATCCCCATGAGTGATAATATCCGAGCATTGAACCTTTCTAACAGTTGTGCTTTAGTAATTTATGAAGCAGTTAGACAACAAAATTTTGCCGGACTTGAGTTATCTCACCATTATGAACATGATAAACTAGATTAATAGGTGAGAGTGAAAGGGGATATATTTATGAAGACACATAAGGGAGCTGTTACGGTTCAATCATTTCATTATGATGTAGAATCACCAACGGCTGACGTTAAATCAGATTTACAAATTCAAATTGAACATCCTGATTTTAAAGATGAAAAAGGTCAACTTTTAGATGAATCTGAAGGAAAGATTTTTCAAGTAATTATTCCATTCGAGATCCATCCTGAAAATGCACCATTTAAAGTTTCTGGCTTGATTGGTCAGGTGGTTCAGTTGGTTGGTTTCCAAGGAACTCAAGAAGACCTTGAGCCTAAGCAAGTTGAGCAAATTTCACGTCCGGTAGTAGAGTATATCGAAACCTTGACATATCAAGTGACTGCTGTAGCAATCAACCGTGGAGTTTCCTTGAATTTCACTGCTCATAGTAAGGTTGAACCTAACAAGGCAATGAAAGAAGCACAAGACAAGAAGAAGAAAAAGAAATAGAAATGGAATTACTGCTGGCCTCCAGCTAAATATATCAATAATTAAAAAGCCACATATCACGATAATTTGGATAATATTGTTTATTCATTTGTCGTGGTATGTGGTTTTATTTATAAGACGTAAGAGTATGATTATTGAAATGCTATATATCTAAGTATTTCTATTAAAAATAGTAGTAATACAATCTAGCTGAGGGAGGAAAACAATGGAATCCGCCGTAAAAGTGTTCTTAGCGATTTATCGCTTAGAACACTGGACGACTGGGAATACTACAGGCTTCCCAGCGAGGCCGAAGACGAAGACTGAGGCCGGTCCACGGCAGATGGATTTTTTTCCACCCTTAGCGGCATCAAACATCAAATCTAAAACTCCAAACCAAACAGCAGCCAAAAGGCTGTTTTTATTTTGGCAAATTTCCACTAGAAGTTTGTACTACCTAAGTTCTAAATGTATAATTTTCTATGATTAACAAGAATTATGTGAGGTTTATATGGCAAAAGCAAGGGCAAAGTCAACGCCTACTAAAAGAACTAGAAAAAGTACCACTAAAAGTACTAGAAAGACCACCAAAAAGAAGAATAATGATAGCAGATTGATCAGATCTGTTTTAGGCCTATTGCTGATTGTATTGTCAGTCTTAGGTTTATTTAAGTTTGGAATCATCGGCAATTTCTTTGATAATATTTATCGAATTTTTGTTGGTGACAGTTATCCCGTCATGTTGATCATCAGTATTTTTGCGGGAGCATTTTTGATCGCTACGGGTAGATTACCCGTTATGACGCCTAAGAGAAATTTCGGCTTCATATTTACGTATTTAGGAACGTTAGTGATATTACACATAATCATGTTCTCCAAGATCGAGTTGTATCACAATTACAATATGATAACCTGGAATACTTTATCAGCTGATATGGCAAACTTTACTGTCGCTAAGTCCGTTGGTGGAGGTATGATCGGTTCTTATTTGTACAGTCTATTCATGCCGCTGTTCTCAACTTGGGGAACGTACTTTATTACGGCATTGATGATTTTTGTTGGAATATTAATGCTGTTCGATGTAACGATGAAACAAGTGGCCGTGGTTACGACTAATATATTAGTTCACATCAAGCACGGCTTCATCGCAACTAAGGATGCCTTATCTGGTCACTATAACAATTATGTTGATAATCGTGAGAGCAAGAATACAACTAAAGAGTCAGCTGCTCCGCGTCAATCTCAAAAGAAGACCGAGCGTGATGATGACAGATTCGGCGATGTTAATAGTTTCGCTAAGAGTAGTAATGAGCCTAAAAAAGAAGAGTCAGATTTTCAGATCGATATGCCAACACCTGCACCATCAAAACCCGCGGCACAAGATCATTCTGACAATAATAGTTCAGCCCAAATAATGTCTAAACCATATGGAATCGATAATACTGACAAGAAGGACTTGCCAACGCCGGTTAGTGCTAGAAATGTTGATGATGACGATTATAAATTGCCATCACCAGATCTGTTGAAAGAAGTTCCGCAAGTTGATCAAAGCGGTGAAGTTCAGCTGATTGATGAGAATAAGGACAAATTGAAACAGACTTTCAAGAGTTTTGGTGTTAACGTTGAGGTTAAAAAGGCCAGTTTAGGACCAACTATTACTAAGTACGAAGTTCAACCAGCCGTTGGAGTTAAAGTAAGTAAGATCGTTAATTTAGCAGATGATTTAGCCCTAGCCTTAGCTGCCAAGGATATTCGTATTGAGGCACCGATTCCTGGTAAATCATTTGTCGGAATTGAAGTTCCTAATAAGACGATCTCGACGGTTTCATTCAAAGATATTACAGAGAATCAAAAAGACAAAACGCATCCGCTTATCGTTCCTTTAGGTAAAGATGTTTCTGGTAACATTATTGAAGTTAATATCACTAAGATGCCGCATTTGTTGATTGCTGGATCAACAGGTAGTGGTAAGTCAGTTGCTATCAATACGATCATCACGGGTATTCTGATGAAGGCTAAGCCGAGCGAGGTCAAGCTGATCTTGATCGATCCAAAGATGGTTGAATTGAATGTTTATAATGGAATTCCGCACTTACTTATTCCAGTTGTTACTGATGCCAGACGTGCTGCTGGCGCCTTGCAGAAGGCCGTAACTGAAATGGAACGCCGTTATAAGTTGTTCGCTGAAACAAATCATCGTAATATTGGTGAATACAATGCTGATGTTGATGAGTTCAATAAAACGGCGGATGATGATAAGAAGATGGAACGTTTGCCGTTCATTGTCGTTATCGTTGATGAGCTGTCAGATTTAATGATGGTTGCTGGTCATGAAGTCGAAGCAGCAATTGTGCGTTTGGCACAGATGGCACGTGCTGCTGGATTACACATTATTATCGCTACACAACGTCCATCAGTTGATGTTATTACCGGCCTGATCAAGGCTAATATTCCATCAAGAATGGCATTCGCTGTTTCCAGTGGTGTTGATTCGAGAACTATCTTAGATTCTGTCGGTGCTGAGAAGCTTCTAGGGCGAGGTGATATGTTATTCCAGCCAATTGGTAAGAGTAAGCCAGTTCGTCTGCAGGGAGCGTTTATATCCGAAAGCGAAGTAGAAAATGTCGTTAAGTTTGTCAGTGAACAGCAACAAGCTGAGTACGATGAGGATATGATTCCAACTGATATTGAAGAAAAAAATTCTAAAGATGATAAACCTAATGATGAATACTGGGATGACGCTGTTAACATGATCGTACAACAACAGTCAGCCAGTGTATCGATGTTGCAACGTCGATTCCAAATCGGCTACAATCGAGCTGCAAGAATGGTCGATGAAATGGAAGAAAAGGGGATTGTTGGTCCTTCAGAGGGCAGCAAGCCACGAAAGGTTCTATTGACTCCAGAACAATTAGATGCAATTAAAGAAAAACAGGTGAAAAATTGAGAAAGTCAATCGCAAATAATGTTGTATTAAATGTTAATTCTATAAAGAAATTTCGAACTATCAAAATTCAAATTGATTTCTTAAGGCCCTTGTCTAAAGAAGAGACGACAAAGCGTCGTTTGTTGGCAAATGTATTGTCTAATTCAACTAAGCATTATCCTACTTTCAAGGCACTGAATGACCGTGAGATGGAATTGTATGGATCAGAGATCAATGTTTATACGCGTAATCTATTGAATTTCAATGATCTAGCTTTTAGCATTGAATTCGCTGACCCTAAGTTCCTGATCGGTAATATCAATCAATTAGAAGAAAACTTGAGATTATTAGGTGAAATAGTCTTTCAACCTAATTTAAAGAATCAAGGCGAGTTTGATGATACATCCTTTGATACTGAGAAGCGTAACTTGATGTCTAACTTAGCTTCTGTTGGTGATAACCAAGATCTAGTAAGTATTTTGGGACTAACTAGTTTGTTGTATCAAAATAATCCTGACCGCCAAGTACCGATTTTCGGTGATATTGATCAATTGGAAAGTTTAACTAATGCTGATCTTTATAAGCATTATGTTGATGTCATTAAGAATGATGCCATTGTTGTCAATGTTGTTGGTGACGTAGATGAAACTGAATTTGAGAAGATATTTATGAATAGTATGTTTGCTGAGAACATGAGTGGAAGCAGACATGATCTGACGATCAAATTCGATAAGTTCGATCAATTGGTCGGTGCTCCAGCCAAAAAGGAAGAACACAAGCATTTGAATCAAAGCCGTTTGGCATTAGCGTATTTGACTAAAAAAATCGATCAAGATGTTAGTCGTTTAGCACCGCAAGCAATGAACTTGATCCTTGGTGGGGATGATCAGTCACAATTGTTCTTACAAGTACGTGAAAAGAACAGTTTAGCGTATTCGGTATCTAGTACTTATCAACCGATCAATCATTTAGTTACGATTCAGGCTGGATTAGATGCTAAGACGATCGAACAAGCGTTAGACTTGATCAATAAGCAAATCGAATTCATTAAGAATGACAAGTTTAGTGATGATCAGATCGTTCATGCCAAAAAAGTTCTTGATACACGTCGCGAGATTTCATCAGATTCGATTCAACATTATATTATGCGCAGTATTTGGGAAACGGTATATTCTAAATCATTGTTGAACGATGAACAGTTCAAACAAGAACTAGATAAGATGGATCGTAAACATATAGTTGCGGTTGCGGAAGATATGAGTGCCATTGCACAGTATCGACTGATTGGAGATTAGGAGAGTAGAATGGCCGATAAATTACAAAAATATTCTAAAAAATTAAAAAATGGTTATGAGATCGAAGTAGTTCCACTTCCCGGTTATAATCAAGTGTATGGATTAGCAATGACAGATTTCGGATCTGTGAATACTCGTAACGGCGAGTTACCAGCGGGAATTGCTCACTTCATTGAACACAAATTGTTCGCTAAGCCCGGATATGATGTATCAGAGAAGTTTGCTGAATATGGTGCTAACTCTAATGCATATACTAGTTACACTAAGACAGCGTACTTGTTCCAAACATTAGAGAATCCATACGATAACTTAAAGGTTCTATTGGACTTGATTCAAAATCCTTATTTCACTGAGGAGAATGTGGCTTCTGAACGAGGGATTATCGATCAAGAGATTCAAATGTATCTTGATATGCCTGAATGGGTGCTAGAACAAAGGATTTTGGGACAATTGTATCCTAATGATCCGATCGCCCAAGATATTGCTGGTACTAGTGAGTCGTTACAACGTATCACTAAAGATAATTTATTAGATACTTATAAACAAAATTATCGTCCCGCTAACATGGATTTGGTTATAGTAGGGGATGTTGATTTTGAAAAAATTGAAAATATAGTTGAAGATTCTGATTTTCATGATTTACCAGTAATAAAACCTTCAGTAAAGCAAGAATTCGAGCCAATCGGTGCTGGTGGACATGAATCAATGGAGATCAGTCAAGGCCGTTCGGCATATGGAATTAGAATAAATGCTGATGTATCAATGCCTGAATTAGTTAAACTTCAATTTGAATTGAATATGATCATGGAGACTTTGATTGGTGAAGCATCGGATAATTATGAAAAAATGAGTAATTTGAACATAATTGATGATAGTTTTTCTTATAATGTTGTTGCAGAAAACAACTATTGTTTTATCATTGTAAGTGGGTCAACTAATTATCCTGAGAAATTTCAAGAATATTTAAGAAAACACTTGTCATTCAATGAACTAAAAGAAGTTTTGGATGAAAAAAGATTTGAACGTATCAAACGTGATGCTATTGGATCATATTTATTCGCACAAAATTCTCCAGATGCTATTGCTAATCAGATGGCAGAGTTGTATTTTTACGATGTCGATTATTTGCAATTAGTTTCGCTGATTGATTCAATTAGTTACGATGATGTTTTGAACGTAGCTGAACAATTTATCACAGATGATAATTGTACCTACTACAATATTTTGCCAAAATAGGAAGTATTTTATGTACGCATTAGTCATGGGAAGTTCCGGAGATATTGGTACTAGTACAGCTAAGGCCTTAGCAGAAAAGGGCTGGTCGTTGTATCTACATTACAATAAGAATCGTGAACGAATTGCTGACCTGCAAACAGAGTTAGCTGAAAAATATCCGCATCAAGATTTTATTCCTGTTCAATTTGATATGGAATCAGACAAAGTTGAGTCGTTGACCAAGCAGATATTTGGCTTGGATGCGATCGTATTTGCTCAAGGCAATACCTTCTATAAGCTGCTAGTCGATATTGAAGAATCAGAGATCGATGCTTTGTGGAAGATCCATATTAAGCTACCAATTTTGATTCTCAAAGCATTACAAGACAAATTAGCGTTAACACATCATGGTAGAGTGGTTTTTATTGGCTCAATTTATGGTAAAATCGGTTCAGCCATGGAAGTTGTTTATAGTACTGTTAAGGGAGCAATGACCTCATTTGCAGATGCCTATGCCAAAGAAGTGGCATCGCTAGGCATTTCTGTGAACGTTGTAGCGCCTGGCGCTGTGAATACCAAAATGAACGCTGAATTTTCGTCAGAAGATTTGGAGAGTATCAAAGAAGAAATACCCGCAGACAGATTGGCCAATCCTGATGAAATAGCTGACTTAGTTAGTTATTTAGTTAATATCAGATCCAATTATTTGACGGGACAAACAATTTATTTTGCTGGTGGCTGGTTGTTATAACGTCGCTAGTAGTTCAGTAATAATATATGTTATACTTAGAAAAATTAGTTAATCGGTGGTAAATAATGGACGAAATTGGCCAAAAATTAAGAAATGCACGTATAAAAAAAGGATACACAATTGATGACTTGCAACAAGTCACAAAGATTCAAAAGAGATATTTGATTGCAATTGAAGAAGGACAATTTGATCATTTGCCTGGCGATTTTTACGTACGCGCATTTATCAAACAATATTCAGATGCAGTAGGTATCTCAAGCGATGATCTTTTGGAAGAGTACAAGTCAGAAATTCCTGATTCTCAACCAAAGGAACCAGTTCAAAATGAAGAAAACAATACTAGATCAATCAAGGAAGAATCAAGTTCATTCTTCTCTAATCTAGGTAATTACATTCCACAGATCATTGTAGGAATTATCGTTATTGTAATTATCGCAGTGATCGCCTTTGGTATGATTCATAAGAATCAAAATGCTTCTTCAGTAACTATTCCAAAGGACAACACGGAACAAACTGCTAAGAAGAGCTCCGATACTAAGAAGTCATCTTCATCATCTAAGAAGACAAAGACTACTGCTAAGAAGAGTTCAGATGAATTATCTGTTAAGGAATCAAGTACAAAGGGTACTTATTCTATTAAGAATCTTCCATCAAGTGGTGCTGACGTTGTTGTGACAGCTAAGAACGGTCAAGCTTGGATCCAATTCCAAGAAGGTTCTGACACTACTTGGCAACAAGCTTTGAGTTCTGGTGATAAGAAGACAACTAAGATCACAAGCAGTACTTCAACATTCTCAATTCAAACTGGTAACATCAACAATACTGAAATATCGATCGATGGCAAGTCAGTTGATTTGAGCAGTGTAAGCAATGGCAGTTCAATTGTTCAAACATTGACATTCAATGTTGAGTAATTAGTTAAGAAAAAATAAAGAGGCTTAAACAATATGTCCCAGCCTGTTAAAATAATGAGGTTGTGACATTGTGTCCAGCCTCATTTTATTTTGTAAAAAATCGGAGGAAATCTAAAAATGGAATGGAATTTACCAAATAAACTTACTATGTTCCGTATTATCTTGATCCCTATCTTTATTATCTTATTGGCGTTTAGCTGGCAAGGAATGGGTGACATTTATGTTGCTAATGATTTGATCCCAGTTAATCACGTTCTAGCAACAATCGTATTCATTGTGGCATCATTAACTGATTTAGCCGATGGCAAAATTGCCCGTGCTAATCACATTGTTACTAATTTCGGTAAGTTTGCTGATCCATTAGCTGACAAAATGCTAGTTATGACAGCTTTTGTTTTTCTAGTTGAACTTAATATGGCACCAGCTTGGGTGATTGCCATTATCGTATGTCGTGAGTTAGCAGTTACAGGTTTAAGAATGCTTGTTTTGGAACAAGGCGGAACAGTTATGGCTGCTCAAATGCCTGGTAAGATCAAGACAACAACTCAAATGCTTGCTATTATTTTCTTATTACTACATAATATTTTCTTCTCAGCAATCAATATTCCTATTGGTGAGATCTTCCTATACATCTGCTTATTCTTTACTTTGTATTCTGGAGCAGATTACTTTATTCAATCTAAGGACCTTTTCAAAAAATAAAACGTAATTTAGAAGTGAGGACAATGAAAAACGTAAAAACTTTTGCTCAATATCGTGAAATAATCGAATCCGCAGATTTTGAATCAGGAATTCCAGAAGAATATGCATCTATTCCTGAGGATACTGTGAAAGAACTTCAAAAATTAAATTTAAGTATCTCGGCTGCTGAAAGTTTGACAGCAGGGATGTTCCAATCAACGATTGCTGATGTACCGGGTGCGTCTAAGATATTTGAAGGTGGCTTTGTCACTTACTCAGATGAATCCAAGGCACAGTTGTTGAAGATCAGTTCTGATGTTATTAAAAAGTACACAGTCGTTAGTCCAACGGTCGCACAAGCTATGGCAGAAAATGCAGCTAAAATGGTCGGTGCTGATATTGGTGTTGGCTTGACGGGTGTTGCTGGACCTACTCCGCTGGAAGGCAGTCCAGTAGGCACAGTTTTCATTGGTGTCTATGACAAGATTCAAGATTCTGGTGTTGCTAGAGAATTTCATTTTGAGGGTTCTAGACAAGCAGTTCGTTTAAAATCCGTCATTACGGCATTTGTCCTCGTACAAAGACTCATTCATCAATAATTATTTTTGTATTACAAACGTTTGTTCGCTTTTTTCTTGCTTTTTTGAATAATTACTAATAAGATACTAATGATGAATGCATTAGGAGGAAAACAATTTGGCTAAAGATGAACGACAAAAAGCATTGGATGTTGCCTTGAAGAAGATCGAAAAAGACTTTGGTAAGGGTGCTATCATGCGAATGGGTGATGATTTGAATACCCAAATTTCAACTGTATCAAGTGGTTCTTTAGCATTAGATAATGCTTTAGGTGTAGGTGGATTTCCACGTGGAAGAATCGTTGAGATCTATGGACCTGAAAGTTCAGGTAAGACTACAGTTGCACTTCATGCCGTTGCTGAAGTACAAAAAGAAGGTGGTACTGCTGCCTATATCGATGCTGAAAATGCGATGGATCCTGCATATGCTACAGCATTAGGTGTTAATATCGATGATTTACTATTGTCTCAACCAGATACTGGTGAACAAGGTCTAGAGATTGCTGATGCTTTGGTATCCAGTGGTGCGGTTGATATCGTTGTTGTCGATTCAGTTGCCGCTTTGGTACCGCGTGCCGAAATCGAAGGTGACATGGGTGATGCTCACGTTGGTTTACAAGCTCGACTAATGTCACAAGCTTTGCGTAAGTTGTCTGGTTCGATCAACAAGACGAAGACGATTGCACTCTTTATCAACCAGATCCGTGAAAAAGTCGGTATTATGTTTGGTAATCCTGAAACAACACCTGGTGGTCGTGCTTTGAAGTTCTACTCAACGATTCGTCTAGAAGTTCGTCGTGCTGAACAGATTAAAGATGGCTCAGATGTTATTGGTAACAGAACTAAGATCAAAGTTGTTAAGAACAAGGTTGCGCCACCATTTAAGGTTGCTCTAGTTGATATCATGTATGGTAAGGGTATCTCACAAACTGGTGAATTAGTTGATATGGCCGTTGATAAGGATATTATCAATAAGGCAGGTTCGTGGTACTCATACAACGATGAACGTATCGGACAGGGTCGTGAGAACGCTAAGACGTACTTACAAGAGAATCCTGATAAGATGGCTGAGATCCGTCAATTAGTTCGTGACGCGTACAATATGGACGGCAAGCCTGAAGAGGATAAAGACAAAAAAGATAGTGACGAAAAAGATTCAAAAGAAAAAGATGCTAAATCTGATAAAGAAAAAACATCTAAAACAGAGAGTACAGAACTAGATTTAGGCACTTCTGAAGAAAAAGAGACCAAATAGGTCTCTTTTTTGCTTTTTATTTGGTTGACAGGGGATATTTATTCTATAATATAAACGTTGTATGTAAAAATTCTGTAATAATTGCTTTTACAAACAAATAAACAATTACCGATTTGGAGGTGATGGCATGTATCATGCTATCGTAACCTTCTCTTTCGCGTTAATAACATTAATTGTAGGTATCTTTTTCGGATATGCATTCTGTAAAGATTCCTATGAAAAAAAACTTTCACAGGCTAAACAAACAGCTGATGATATCGTTGCAGATGCTAAGAAAGCAGCTAAATCTTTGAAAAAAGAAACACTGCTTGAGGCAAAAGATGAAGTTCATAAGTATCGTGAAGAGCAAGAGAACGATTTGAAAGAACGTCGTAAGGATGTTCAGAAACAAGAGAATCGTGCCCTCGAACGTCAAGATATTTTGGACCGAAAAGACCAATCGCTAGAAAAACGTGAGGAAAATATCGAAAAGAACGAAGACCATATCGCAGCCAGTCAACGTAAGCTTGATGAAAAAGACAAACAATTGACTGCAACTCTTGAAGAACAAAAGGCGGAATTAGTTAGAGTAAGTAATTTGACCCAAGAACAAGGTAGAAAGATTATTCTAGGTAATTTGAATAAAGAGTTAACACATGAACGTGCTACGATGATCAATGATAGTAATGAACAAGCAAAGCAATATGCTGATAAAGAGGCTAAGGCTCTGATTGTTGCTGCTATCCAAAGAAGTGCCGCAGATACCGTATCTGAATCAACCGTTACAACCGTTTCATTACCAAACGAAGACATGAAGGGTAGAATTATCGGTCGCGAAGGTAGAAATATCCGTACGATCGAAGCTCTAACAGGAATAGATTTGATTATTGATGATACTCCTGAAGCAGTTGCTCTGAGTGGATATGATCCAATCAGAAGAGAAATTGCCCGTATGGCTTTGGAAAAACTAATCGAAGATGGACGTATTCATCCAGCTCGTATTGAAGAAATGGTTGATAAAGCTAGAAAAGAAATGGATGATCATATCCGTGAAATTGGTGAACAGACTATTTATAGTTTGGGAATCAGTTCTATTAATCCGGATTTGATTAAGATTATCGGTCGTATGCAGTATCGTACAAGTTATGGTCAAAATGTTTTAAGTCATTCAATCGAGGTTGCTAAATTATCCGCCGTAATGGCAGCTGAATTGGGTGAAGATGTTATGATGGCAAAACGAGCAGGTTTATTACACGATATAGGTAAAGCTATAGATCGTGAAGTGGACGGATCCCACGTAGAGATAGGTGTGGATATCGCCACTAAGTACAAGGAACCAGAAGTGGTTGTTAACACAATTGCTTCACATCACGGTGACGTAGAACCAACGTCTTTGATTGCTACTATTGTTGCTGCGGCTGATGCAATTTCAGCCGCAAGACCTGGTGCTAGATCAGAGTCGATGGAGAATTACATTCACCGTCTAGAAAAACTAGAAGAAATTGCGAATAAGCACGATGGTGTCGATCATTGTTATGCTATTCAAGCAGGTCATGAGATTCGTGTTATGGTTAAGCCAGAAGAGATCTCTGATGATCAAGCAGCAATTCTTTCACGTGATATCAAAAACGAAATTGAAGCTAATCTTGAGTATCCTGGACATATTAAAGTTACAGTCGTACGTGAGGTTAGAAAAGTTGAACTAGCTAAATAGAGGGGGATCGTGACTTTAATAAGTTGCGGTCTTTTTTTAATTAAGTTTTAGTATTTAACGCAATTATTGTATAATTGAAATATTATGAGAAAGTGAGTTTCGGGGGTAGTCCATGTATGTTTAATGTAATTGTATATTTATTTTTGACAATGATCTTGTCAGCGGTAATAACTCCCTTTGTAATTAAACTTGCTTACATTTTGGGTGCAGTTGATAATCCAAATGCTCGTCGTGTGAATAAGAAGCCAATGCCTACAATGGGTGGATTGGCGATTTTTATTGCTTTCACGTTTTCGACTTTTGTATTATTGCGGAATCAATTTCCTAGTCATGAGTTGTTCAGTGTTTTTTTAGCTGAATGTATTATTATTTTGACAGGTATTATTGATGATATCAGAGAGTTATCCCCAAAAGCTAAAATGGCAGGTATCTTTGCGGCAGCGTTAGTTATATACTTCCTTGCCGGTATTAAGATGAATGAAGTTGTATTACCGATCTTTGGATCATTTAACCTCGGTTGGTGGAGTTTTCCAATCACTATTATCTGGATCTTAGCAATCACCAATGCTGTTAATCTGATCGATGGGTTGGACGGATTAGCAACAGGAGTTTCAATTATTGCACTGTTCACGATGGGAATAGTTGGGTACTTCTTCCTAAACACGACTAATGTTTATGTATCAATTTGGATCTTCGCTTTGGTTGCTTCGCTATTAGGATTCTTGCCACATAACTTCCATCCTGCCAGTATCTTCTTGGGTGATACCGGTGCCTTATTCATTGGATTTATGATCGCGGTATTCTCACTCAAGGGTTTGAAGAATGTTACTTTCATTACGATGCTGATACCAGTGGTTATCTTGGGTGTACCTATTACTGATACTGTCTACGCAATGTTGAGAAGATTCTTGAATAAGAAGCCGATCACACAGGCTGATAAGCATCACTTGCATCACAGATTGATGCAGTTAGGACTATCACATAGACAGACAGTCTTAGTAATTTATGGTTTGGCATTAGTCTTTGCCTTTATTTCATTACTGTATCCACTATCAAGTCTTTGGGGAAGTGTTCTGCTGACAATAGGCGTCTTGATAGGATTGGAATTGTTCGTTGAATCTATCGGTTTGATAGGTGATAATCGACAACCATTATTAAAAGCTATTCAAAAATTTGTTAAAAGACTAGAAAAAAAATAAGCATGCCGATCGGCATGCTTATTTTTTTAGATAGCGACTTGTTTATATACTTGTTCGGTTTCTTCAAACTTGATTTGATTTTGAAATTGATTAACGATATCTTGAATTATTTCTGTGTGATTTTCTAAATCTAAGAAGATATTGCAGGTTACATCAGTTGAAAAAGCTTTATCTTCTAAACTGATTTTTTCGTTTTTGGCATAATTTTCAAACTTATCATATAAGTGATAGGGAATTTCTAGCTTGTATCCTTGTTGCAGTCGGTTTTCTACCAAGCCGATCTCTTTAATAGCATCGGCAGTGGCCGATGAATATGCACGGATCAAGCCACCAGCACCGAGCTTGATACCGCCAAAGTATCTAGTTACCACAGCGGTAACATTTTTTAAGTTGTTTTGTTGTAAGACGTTTAATATTGGTGATCCAGCAGTTCCACTTGGTTCACCATCATCTGACATGCGTTCGATTTCAACGTTTTCTAAAACGATGAAGGCAGTGCAACTGTGAGTGGCACTGGATTCTTGCTCTCTGATTTTTTGAATGAATTGATTGGCCTCATCTTCAGAGAAAGTTTGAGCAAGGTGTGCGATGAAGCGGGATTTTTTTATGTCTTTCTCAAAGCTGCCAGTTTGGGCAATTGTTTTATAATTTTGCAAAAAATTAACTTCCTCTCGTAATTTAGTATATGGATAATTTAAATAGATATTTAGGTGGTCGAATTTTTAATTCGGCCGAACTGTCACTTGAAGAAATAGCTTCTTTAATGAGTATCGGTAGCTTACGTAAACCAGCGATCATGAATAAGCAATGTCAACGTTGTTTAATGTTGATCGATACTCAAAATATGGACTTAGACGACTATTATTGCCGTAGTTGTATCAACTTGGGTAAAATCTCTACCAAAGACGAGTTACTGATTACGCCCTCAGACGTTCCATTACCGGCTCTTAACGATTCCTTGAAGTGGGAGGGAACATTAACTAGCATGCAGCAAAAAACTGCTGAAGAGCTAATTAGGGCATCTAATACTCATACAGATCATTTAGTTTGGGCGGTTACTGGAGCTGGTAAAACTGAAATGCTGTTTCCACTGATAGAATCGATCATATCACAAGGAAAGAGAATCGCCATCTGTTCACCTAGGATAGATGTTTGTATTGAATTGTTTCCACGTATTCAGGTTGCATTTCCCGAAGTAAGTATGGGGTTATTTCACGGCAGAAGTGAAACGCCTTATTCTTTCACACAGATAGTCTTGGCAACTGTACACCAACTAGTTAAATTTGAATCTGCTTTTGATGTACTGGTCATAGATGAAGTAGATTCGTATCCTTTAGCTGGAAATGAAATGCTCGACAAGGCCATCAATAAAGCTAAAAAGGTGAATGGTCAAATCGTTTATTTGTCCGCGACGCCACCGAAACAACTTTTGAAAAAAGTAAATTCAAAAGAAATTACCATTTCTAAATTATATCAGAGATTTCACACGCATCCATTACCTGAACCTAAGTGTCACATGTTGCTCAAAGCAAGTGATTATAAAAAAATAAATCCTAGATTACGCTTCATCATCAAAAAATTAATTAATGATAACGAAAGATTTATGATTTTCTTTCCTAAAATTCCTCAAATGTTGGAATTTGCTAACAATTTGCAGTTAATGTTTCCAAAGTTAAAATTCGTTGATGTCAGTTCACGCGATACTGAGAGATTAGAGAAAGTAAAAAAGTTCAGAGATGGTGACGTACAAGCAATTTTGACTACTACTATTTTAGAACGTGGGGTAACTTTTAAACACATTACTGTTATCGTTGTTGATGCTGATGCCAAGGAATTTTCGAAAACAGCACTGATTCAAATTGCTGGACGAGCTGGACGAGATAAGAATTATTACGATGATGATGTTCATTTTTATTATCAAAGTTATAATCGAGCGATTAAACAAGCTTGTTCAGAAATTAAATATTTGAATCGACAGGTGAAAAAATGAAATGCTTGAATTGTGGTAATCAGTTAATCAATGAATGGACGTTGAAAGAATTATTTGGATTCGAAGAGATGATCAGCGATAGGTTGTGTCAGTTGTGCCGTAGTCAATTGTCACCTTTAAGTGCTGAAGAGGGATGTATGAGGTGTTGCAAGCCAAATATTGAAAAAATCTGTCAAGATTGTTTATTGTGGGAAGAAAAATATCAAATTATCAATTGCCATCAGGCTTTGTTTGAGTATAATCAGTTCATACATAGTTATTTTAAAAACTATAAAAGGTATGGCGATATCTTATTAGCAGAGTTATTTTACAAGGATCTGTACAATTGGTCCAAGCACAACAAATTTGATTTGATTACATATATTCCTGCAAGTAATGGGCATTTACGAGCTCGAGGATTCGATCCGGTATGGAAAATGTACCACAGAGTGTTTGACTTAACGTCAATGCTGATCAAAATGGATGCGGACAAACCTCAAGCTCAAAAGAACCGCTATGAAAGACTTCAAACGCCACAAACCTTTTATTTTCATTCAGATAATGTTGATATATCAAGAGATTCTAGGATTTTGATTCTGGATGATATTTATACGACTGGACGCACGATGATGCATGCTAGACAGGCACTTGAAATAGCTGGTTTTAATAATATTTATACTTTTTCATTATCTAGGTAGTGAAACCGTTGTCACATTCTTGTAAGAACTATATAATTAAAGAGAAGAGTAGATACACTCTTTAATTTCCTATCGTCGGAAGGAGAGATTCTTATGTTAACAATTAATGTTCGTGGTGAAAATATCGAGGTAACACAATCAATTCGTGACTACGTTGAAAAAAGATTATCTAAAATGGAAAAATATTTCAGTGCAGACAGTAGCCCAATCGCTCATGTTAATTTGAAAACTTATCCATCAAAAGGTACAAAGGTTGAAGTAACTATTCCACTTTCATACATGACTCTAAGAGCTGAAGAAATGAATGATGATATGTATGCTGGTGTTGATCTAGTAACTGACAAACTTGAAAGACAAGTTAAGAAGTTTAAGACACGTGTAAATCGTAAGGGACGTGAACAAGGCAGTATCAAGGATATTCCTTTAGATGATGTTTCTGCTGAAGATGCTAAGGAAGACGAATCACAAATCGTCAGAACGAAGCGCTTATCACTAAAACCAATGGACGCAGAAGAAGCAGTTCTACAAATGGAAATGCTTGGACATGAATTCTTTATTTTCGAAGATGCTGAAACTAATGGTGCCAGCATCGTTTACAAACGTAACGACGGTAAATATGGTTTGATCGAAACAAACGAATAGGAAATTCCGATTGCTAGGGCAGAAATGTCCTAGCTTTTTTTAATTGTAAAGTTGTGTAAAGTTTATGCAAATTACAACAAAAATCTGAAATTATGGTGTATCATATTAACTCTGGAAGACTCTATAAAAATCTGAGTTTAAAACATTTAAAAAAAATGCTACTATTAAAAGTATGTTTAGTATTTAGGAGAGATTATTACATATGGCAAATCCATTAAGAAAATGGGTCGAAAGCGATAAAAGAGAAGTCAAACGTATGGGCAAAATTGCCGATAAGATTGAAAGTTATGCTGATGAATACAGCAAGCTTTCCGACGAAGAACTTCAAGCTAAGACTCCTGAATTTAAAGAAAGATTAGCAAAGGGCGAAACATTAGATGATATTTTGCCTGAAGCCTTCGCAACAGACCGTGAAGGAGCTAAGAGAGTTTTAGGACTCTATCCATTTAGAGTTCAGCTGATTGGTGGTATTACGCTTCATGAAGGTAACATCGCTGAAATGAAAACTGGTGAAGGTAAGACTTTGACTGCCACATTACCAGTTTATTTGAATGCCTTGGCTGGAAAAGGTGTCCACGTTGTTACTGTTAATGAGTACTTATCATCTCGTGATGCTAAGGAAATGGGTGAATTGTACAATTGGTTAGGACTAACTGTAGGTCTTAACGTTAATAGCATGGATTCAGAAGAGAAACGTGCTGCTTACAATTGTGACATCACTTATTCTACAAATAGTGAATTAGGTTTCGATTATTTGCGTGACAACATGGTTGTTTACAAAGAACAAATGGTACAACGTCCATTGCACTATGCAATTGTTGATGAGGTCGATTCAATTTTGATCGATGAGGCTAGAACACCGTTGATCATTTCTGGTGCTGCTGAAAAGTCAACAGCGATGTACGTTCGTGCTGATAGATTCTCTAAGACACTTGAAAAAGATGATTACAAGATCGATTGGCCTACAAAGTCGATCAGTTTGACAGAAACAGGTATCAGAAAGGCCGAAGATTATTTCGGACTAGATAACTTGTATGATATTGATAATACTGTTTTGAACCACCATTTGGATCAAGCTTTGCGTGCCAATTACATTATGACGCTTGATATTGATTATGTTGTTCAAGATGGAGAAGTTAAGATCGTTGATCAATTTACTGGTCGTGTTATGGACGGTCGTCGTTATTCAGATGGATTGCACCAGGCTATTGAAGCCAAAGAAGGTGTTGAGATCCAAGATGAAACCAAGACTATGGCTAACATAACTTATCAAAACTTCTTCCGTATGTATGACAAGTTGGCTGGTATGACTGGTACTGCTAAGACCGAAGCTGAAGAATTTAGAGAAATCTACAACATGGAAGTTATTTCTATTCCTACTAACAAGCCGGTCATTCGTGATGATAAAGAAGATGTTCTTTACCCAACATTGAAGAGTAAGTTTGCGGCCGTTGTTAAGGATATCAAGGCTCGTCACGCTAAGGGGCAACCATTACTAGTTGGTACTGTTGCGGTTGAATCTTCAGAATACCTATCTAAGTTACTTGATAAAGAAGGTATTCCACATGCTGTCTTGAATGCCAAGAACCATGCTAAGGAAGCTGAAATCGTTATGAACGCTGGACAACGTGGCGCCGTTACGATTGCTACTAATATGGCTGGTCGTGGTACTGATATCAAGCTTGGACCTGGTGTTAAAGAGGTCGGTGGTTTGTGTGTTCTAGGTACAGAACGTCACGAATCACGTCGTATTGATAATCAGCTTCGTGGTAGATCTGGTCGTCAAGGTGATCCAGGTGTTACTCAATTCTACATGTCACTTGAAGATGACTTAATGAAGCGTTTTGGTTCTGATAGAATCAAACGTGTACTTAAGGCACTGAAGATTGAAGATGACGATGCTGTTATCCAAAGTAAGATGATGACTCGTCAGGTTGAATCTGCTCAAAAACGTGTTGAAGGTAATAACTACGATACACGTAAGAATACTTTGCAATACGATGATGTTATGCGTGAACAACGTGAAGTTATCTATAAAGAGAGAATGGAAGTCATTACTGAAGATAAGGATCTTGACCGTGTTCTTATGCCGATGATCGAACGTACTATCAAGGCTCAAGTTGATGTACATACACAAGGCAAACAAGAAGATTGGGATCTTGAAGCAATTGCTGACTTTGCTAAGTCAGCCTTAGTTAATGACAAAGATTTCAGTGTAGTTGATCTTCAATTGAAGACAGCTGACGAAATCACTAAGTACCTAATGGACTTTGTTAACAAGAACTACGAAGCTAAGAAGGAACAACTCGGAGATCCAGCACAAATGCTAGAATTCGAAAAAGTTGTTATTCTTAGAGTTGTTGATGAACACTGGACAGATCATATTGATGCAATGGATCAATTGCGTCAATCAATTGGTCTACGTGGTTATGGACAATTGAACCCACTTGTTGAATATCAAGAAGAAGGTTATCGTATGTTCGAAGAAATGGTTTCAGATATCGAATACGATGTAACTAGACTATTCATGAAGGCCGAAATTAGACAAAACATGGAAAGATAAATCGGCAGGCCGCTTGGCCTGCTTTTTTTATAAAGGTGGAACTATGGAATTTGGAGAAATTAAAGCTAAGATAAGTAATATTGAGAACAAAATCAGCCAGTTCAGGGGGTCTCTTTGACTTAGATAGTTTAGAGGAATCAATCGCTGAAAATGAAGCAAAGATGGCAGAGAATGGTTTTTGGGATGATCATGAGAGCGCCCAAAAAGTTATCGATGAGACGAATGACCTCAAAGATAAGTATGATAACTTCAAGCAGTTAGCTGAAGGTCTGGAGAACCTACAAGTGCTTGCCGAATTGTATGATGATGACCCTGAGGATGACTTATTAACGCAATTGGAGAATGATACTGCTAAACTAGAGCATAAGATGCAATCTTATGAACTAACGATGCTGCTTTCGGAACCATATGATTCTCACAATGCCATTTTGGAGATCCATCCTGGTGCCGGTGGAACTGAATCGCAAGATTGGGGTTCAATGTTGTTGAGAATGTATCAACGTTGGGCGGATCAACATGGGTTCTCCGTAGAGATCGAAGATTATCAACCCGGTGATGAAGCTGGTATCAAGAGTGTTTCGATGATGATAAAGGGTAAGAATGCCTATGGATTACTTCGTTCCGAACGTGGTGTGCATAGATTGGTAAGAATTTCACCATTCGATTCAGCTGGTCGTCGCCACACGTCGTTTGCTTCAGTTGATGTTATGCCAGAATTGGATGATTCGATCAATGTTGAGATCAACGATGATGATTTACGAGTTGATGTCTTCCGCTCATCTGGTGCTGGTGGTCAACATATCAATAAGACTTCATCGGCCGTAAGAATTACTCACTTGCCAACTGGTATAGTTGTTAGTTCGCAGGCACAAAGATCGCAGCTTCAAAATAGACAAACTGCCATGAATATGTTAAAAGCTAAGTTGTACCAAAGAGAACAAGAAGAACAAGCAAAAAAGAACGCTGAAATAAAAGGTGAACAAATGGATATCGGATGGGGTTCGCAGATTCGTTCATACGTCTTCCATCCATATACAATGGTCAAGGATCACCGTTCTAATTATGAAAGTGGTAATGGGCAAGCGGTAATGGATGGAGATTTGGATCCATTTATCTATGCTTACTTACAATGGAAACTTCAAGGGGAGAATCCAGAATAAAATGCCAAAGAAAATTTTAGTTGTAGATGATGAAGCATCGATCTTAGAATTGATCGAATACAATTTGACTGCTAAAGGTTACGATGTTGACGGTTCAACAAATGGTGAAGATGCACTTAATCGGATCCTAATGGAAAAATTTGACTTAGTATTGCTAGATCAAATGCTTCCTAAAATAAGTGGCATCGAGATTTTAAAAAAAGTTCGTGCTGAAGGTAATTCCACTCCGGTAATATTTTTGACAGCAGTAGATGCCGAAGATAATAAGATCGAAGGTTTAATAAGTGGTGCGGACGACTATATTACAAAGCCATTTAGTGTCAAGGAATTGTTAGCACGTATCGAAGTTGTTTTGAGAAGAACATCTGAATCTGATAAGAACCACTTTGCTCTCAATAAAGCAGCTAAAAGTTTAATGATCAATGGAAAAGAAATACCTTTGACCCGCAAGGAATACCAATTGTTGGAATTCTTACTAGATAACAAAGGGATTGTCGTCTCCAGAGACCAGATTTTTGATAGTGTGTGGGGACTTAATTCCAACTCTCAATTAAGGATGGTTGATATTCAAATCAGCCACCTTCGTGATAAAATTGAAAAAGATACAAAAGATCCGCAAATAATCAAAACCGTACACGGATTCGGTTACGTCTTAGAGGTGTGATAATGAGGAAAAAACTAGGTCCAGTAATTGCAATCACTATTTCCGTAATAGTTTTTATTGTACTGTCTGTATTTGCCGATAATATTTTGGGTCATTCTCAAACTGATATGTTTGCGGAAGAAACAGTATCTTATCGTGAGTTAAAGAAGAATCATTCCCAAGAACAAGCAGCTAGATATTCCAGCTTATCTTACGTTGATACAACGAAACGTAGTACTAATTTGGAAAAGGGGGCTTATGATCTTATTCATCGTGGTCGTTTGACCCCAGGACAGAATTTCGTGACTAATAATACTTTTGGTACTCGTACGATGTATTATATGCACGGATCCAATCATTATGTGGTGGCTAAAAAGTACAAACGTTTATGGAGCCAAGATACATTCTCATTTGTAATGGTAGCGTTCATTTACTTCGTAGTAACTGATTCGATGATCCTATTCTTCTATCGTAAACGTTCAATGTTGAGTCAAGATATTGAGAGTGTTACTGATAACTTGAAACGTGTCCGTAAGAATAAGGATATGGCTTCGTTGATCTTATCTCCAGATGATGAATTGTATGAATTAGTTGAACAAACAAATGATATTAGTATGGATATCAACGAGTTGCGCGATAATGCCAGATTGCGTGAACGCCGCTTTAAGGGGTTGATCGGACATTTACCAATTGGGGTTATGTTGTTGAATTCTCAAGGTGAAGTATTGATGCATAATCAAGCTATGGCAGGATTGTTAGATGAGAATATTTCCAATGATATCCATCCGTTTATTGAAGATGTCAAAACTTATAGCTTGAGTAGAATGATCGAACATACTTTGCGCAAGAATAAGAACCATCATCGTGAGATTCAATTGGTTGGTAATTCTCAGAAATACGTAGACGCTAATGTAATTCGCTTAGTCCATTCGCGTGAAGATTATGACCAACAAGTTTTGGTTATCCTATACGACTTAACGGATAGTCGTCGTTTTGAACAAATGCAAGTGGACTTCGTTAATAATGTTAGTCATGAATTGAAGACGCCGATAACTTCCATCGAAGGATTCTCTGAGACCTTGTTAAATGGCGCAAAAGACGACCCTGAAAAACTTGATCATTTCTTACATATCATCAATGATGAGAGTGTGAGATTGACAGAGTTGATTCAAGATATTCTATCGCTATCCAAAGTTAAAAAGGATAACGATAATGAGCAATCCATCGATATGAAGTCTGATATTAATAAGATCCTTGATAGTTTAGCTATTCCAATTGAAAAACATGGAATCAAGGTTGAGAAGAAATTCTTTGGTAACGAAAATATTACTTTTGATAAAGAAAAAATCGATCTCATCATTAGTAATCTAATAAAAAATGCTATTTCTTATAATAAAGAGAACGGTAAAATATCAATTGAATTTCATCATGATGAAATTGAAAATAGAATTAAATTTGTAATTGAAGATACTGGTATTGGTATTGCAGAAGATGACCAAAACCGAGTATTCGAGAGATTCTATCGCGTTGATAAGTCAAGAAGTTTGGAAACAGGTGGGACTGGATTAGGTCTGGCTATTGTTAAGGAAACTGTTGATACGTTGAACGGAACGATAAATGTTGAATCTCATATGGGATTAGGATCTAAGTTTACGATTGATATTCCATTATAATTAAAATAATAAGGCAGAATTCCTCATTGGAGTTCTGCCTTATTTGTAATCAAACTGTAATGTCAAAAGGGTTCGCAAGCCACTATTTCTAAGTTATAGTGGGTAGGTAAGAATTTGATAATTATGGGAGGATTATATGTTTAAGGGGAAGAAGACTTGGTTATTGAGCGCATTGTTTGCCTTCTTTGGTATTTTTATGTTCAGTGGTAATAGTATCAATGCCGAGGCTGGGGTCAATGACTATATTATTTCAAATAAGATTCAGCCAGCTAAGATACAATATCGTGAAGGTACTTTCAGTGAGTGGTTTGGCTATGAAAATGGTGTTGGTAAGCCAGAAGGTGTCGTTGTACATGAGACAGCTACACCGGGTGTAAATGCGGAACAATTCGTTGCTAGTTTTAATAACAATTGGAAGACACAAGAGACTTACGTTCATGCCTTCACTGATGACAAACAAACCATCAACATCCACAGTGCTGATTATGGTGTTTGGGGTGCAGGTCCAGCTGCCAATTCCAAGTATATTCAGATCGAACTTTGCCGAGTAAATGGCTATGACGCCTTTGCTCATTCAATTGCTAACGATGCCTTTTATGTTGCATCGAAGTTGATTCAATACAATTTACCGGATATTCCTGGCCAAACAGTTTTATCACACCATCAAGTAAGTTTGATGTATCATCAAACAACACACGTTGATCCTGATACATACTTTGCCGCACAAGGTTATAGTATGGATGAGATGAATAGTATGATTTCTTACTATTACAACAACTTGAAGAGTTCTGGCAATGTTTACGGGGATGCCAACTCTGGATCGAATACTAATGGAAGTACAACTCCAAGCGCCAATGTACTTCACGTTAATAATCCTAACGGTAACTATGTTCCAATCATGGCTTTAAAATCAGATGGTACTTTTGCGAATGTTAGAAATCGTGCCTTGATGAATAATACTGATTGGCAAACAGATAAGACTAAAGAATCTAATGGAATTACATATCGCCGTGTTGCTACAAATGAATGGGTCGATACTACTTATGTAGTCTAATGATCAGTCGAGAGAAATCTCGACTTTTTGTTTGGAATTGTTTAATTTTTATTTATAAAATTTATAAATTATTGAATGTATATTTTTCTAATAGTAATCTGTGAAATAGATAACGTTATTTAGGGGGATATATATGAATAAAAAAATACTGTTAACTAGTGTTGCAGTCTTGAATACTGTTGCAGCTGCCGCGTCACCAACTTTGGTTTCAGCCGCAAATGCAACAGATCAACCTTCAACACAGCAGACTTCAGGAAAATCAAACGATACTAACGTTATTGCTGGACCTGATGTAAAAAAGGCAGATCCAACAATTGCTCACTCAGCTATGGTTCAAGCGGGAACGACTAATCCACTTCAACAAACTATCGTTGAATCATCTAATAATTATGTATCACCAGCACAGCAACAGGCATTCTTAGCTCAAGCTGTTCCAATGGCTCAACAAGCTGCAGCGCAATACAACGTTTATGCATCAGTTATGTTAGCTCAATCTATTATTGAAAGCGCCTGGGGTACTTCTGATCTAGCAACAATGGGTAATAATTTGTTCGGGATGAAAGGTGACTATAACGGTGCTTCGATCGATCTTCCTACTTCCGAATGGAGTGCAGATAAGGGTTATTATTACATTGATGCTTATTTTAGAAAATATCCAAGTCTATATGAATCATTTGCCGATAATGGTGACAAGATTCGTAACGGTGTTTCATGGGATTCCAGCTATTATAGTGGTGCTTGGAAAGAAAATACCTCTTCATATAAAGATGCCACAGCTTGGTTGCAAGGTAGATATGCCACTGAACCAACTTATGCTTCAATTCTTAATAATATGATTCAAATTTATAATCTTACTCAATATGATAATGGTCAAAACACTGTAACTGATACTACTAATAGTACAAATACAGATGCCGAAACAAATGGTAGTTCAAACGATGATTCTACTACTGGAACAGTTCGTGTTAAGGCGACTCCATATGCTAGAATCAATGATAATAACGGTAAGCCGATTGGTAATCGTGCTTTGATGAGCAACACTGATTGGTATTTTAACAAGAAATCGACTCATGCTGATGGATCAGTTTGGTATCACGTCGCTACAAATGAATGGGTCAATGCTAATGACGTCGTTCAAAAATAATATAATTGCGAAATAATTTAAAAAATCACTTTCTGAAAACGAAAGTGATTTTTTGTGTATTTTAAGGGAAAGGCAATAAAACCTTAATAAAATCTTAAAAAGTGTACTCATTTACTCACAATGTTGCAGAAATATTACACTATATTTAGTTTCTGTTACAGAACCGAGGATTCGTTGAAAATACGTTTTCAAGATAGTAATCTAATACGTAGATATTAATTAGGGGGATACCTTCAATGAATAAAAAAGTGCTGTTAACAAGCGTTGCCGTTCTCAACACACTAGCTGCCGTTGCTGCACCAACGGTTGCTTCCGCTGCCACGGACACTACAAGTGTTCCAGATTCTTCAGAACAAGTAAGCAATACAACTCAAGACAATAAAGATACTAATGTAATTGCCGGTTCAGATGTTAAAAAGGCCGACACAACTGTTGCACATTCTGCAGCAGTTCAAACACAATCTTCAACAAAGGCTGTTGTTCAAGCTACAAGTAGCGGCGTTACATCCGCTCAACAACAAGCATTCTTAGCTGAAGCCGTTCCAATGGCTCAACAAGCTGCTGCTAAATATAACGTTTATACTTCTGTTATGTTAGCTCAAGCAATTCTTGAAAGTGCTTGGGGCACTTCAACATTAGCAACTCAAGGCCACAATTTATTTGGTATTAAGGGTGACTATAATGGAGCTTATGTATCAATGCCAACTTCTGAATGGAGTGCATCACAAGGTTGGTACACAATCTATGCTAACTTCAGACAATATCCTAGTTACTATGAATCATTCTTAGATAATGGTAATAAATTACGTAACGGTGTTTCATGGGATTCTAGCTATTACAAGGGTACATGGAAAGAAAATACTTCTTCATACAAGGATGCCACAGCTTGGTTACAAGGTAGATACGCTACTGCACCTAACTATGCTTCATCACTTAACAGTTTGATTGCTACATACAATTTAACTCAATATGATGGAACTGCTGAAACAAACAGTGGTGCTGATAACGATGCAACTACTGGTACAGTTCGTACGAAGACCGCACCATATGCTAGAATTTATGATAACAATGGTAAGATCGTTGGAAATCGTGCCTTGATGAATAATACCGACTGGTACTATAACAGAACTAAGACTGATTCAAATGGTACTGTTTGGTATCACGTTGCTACAACAGAATGGGTAAGTGCCAACGACGTTAACGTTCTATAATAATAATAAAATTATTTATGAAATTCTAAATTAGCTATCGATTAAATCGATAGCTTTTTTTTATGATTTTTTTTGTTTTTTAAGCCATTTTTATACAAAAAATATACATTGGTATATTACTATTGAAGGGATAGAGGTGAGGACATTGAAAAAAAGACTTGTTGCATTATTTGCTATAATGCTTTCTGCAATTTTAGTACTGACTGGTTGTTCGGGGAGTAGCAATCAAAAGACTATTACAGCCGTTGGATCTTCAGCAGCACAACCGTTAGTTGAACTTGCAGGTGAAGAATTCTCAAAAGATAATCCTGATGAGTATGTAAATGTTCAGGGTGGAGGAACTGGTACAGGATTAAGCCAAATACAACAGGGTGCCGTAAATATTGGTAACTCTGATCTTTATGCTGAACAAAAAGACAATATCGATGCAAGTAAGTTGGTCGATCATCGAATTGCCGCTGTGGGCATGGTTCCGATCGTCAATAAGGATGTCAAAGTAGATTCTTTAACTATTAAACAATTACGACAAATCTTTTCGGGTCAAGTAACTAATTGGAAACAAGTTGGTGGACAAGATCTCAAAATAACAATTATCAACCGTGCTGATGGAAGTGGTACTAGATCAGCATTTGAGGATGATGTTATGGACGGAGCCCAATTTGCTAGTTCACAAGAACAAGATTCTAGTGGAATGGTGCGCCAAATTGTTTATAACACAGATGGTGCGATCAGTTATTTGGCAATGCCTTATTTGAATGACACTGTTAAAACTTTGAAGGTCAACAATGTTGAGCCAACAATTAAAAATATCGAGAATAACACTTGGAAAATTTGGGCATACGAACACTTATATACTAAGGGTGAAGCTACTGGTATGACTAAGAAGTTTTTGAATTATATTATGACCGATAAGATTCAAAATCAAGTTGTTAAGAAATTACAATATGTTCCAATCAAGAACATGCAGTATCAAAAAGATTATAAGGGTAATGTGACACCTGTTTCAAAGGGGGCAAAGTAGTATGAAAGATCCAATCAGAGAGAGTCTGACTAAAAAATCAGTTTCAGCTAAACGTGAAACTCGTGGAAAAATAATTTCGTTCAGTTTTACAGCAATTATCGTAATTTTAGTTGTAACGATTATTGGATTCGTTGCTTCCAGAGGTTTGATTATCTTCATCAAAGACGGTGTCAATCCAATTAATTTTCTGACACATTCAGTTTGGGCACCAAATAAGTTAGATAGTGCCGGTCATCCGATCGTTGGTGCAGCACCGATGATCGTAGGATCCTTTGCGGTTACTTTGATTGCGGCTTTGATCGGTACGCCGTTTGCTATTGCTGCTGCGCTGTTCATGACAGAAATTTCTCCTAAATGGGGACGCAAGGTCTTACAACCTGTAATCGAACTATTAGTTGGTATTCCTTCAGTTGTTTATGGATTTATTGGCTTGACGATCGTTGTGCCGTTTGTGAGAAAGATTGCCGGCGGAAGTGGTTTTGGTATTTTGGCTGGTTCATTTGTCCTATTCGTTATGATCTTGCCAACTATTACATCTATGTCAGTAGATGCATTGAAGGCTGTTCCTAGATATTATCGTGAAGCTTCATTAGCGTTGGGAGCTACGCGTTGGCAAACGATTCATAAAGTTATTTTACGTGCAGCTACACCAGGTATTTTGACAGCGGTAGTCTTTGGTATGTCACGTGCTTTTGGTGAGGCTTTGGCTGTACAAATGGTTATTGGTAATGCTATGTTATTGCCAAATAATTTAGTATCACCATCATCGACACTAACTAGTGTTTTAACAATGAATATGGGTAATACAATTATGGGATCAACACCTAATAATGCCTTGTGGTCATTAGCGTTACTGTTACTTCTTATGTCATTGCTATTTAATTTTGTTATTAGAAAAATCGCAAAGAGAGGTAAGATGTAATGTTCAATGAAAAAGTAAAAGATAAAATTGCTACTGGCGTTATCTACGTAATGTCAGGCATCATCGTTCTTATTCTTGCCGGTTTGCTGCTATACATTCTTGGCAGTGGCTTACGATATGTTAACTGGCACTTTTTGACTTCAGGATCCAAAGCGTTTCAAGCTGGAAGTGGTGTTGGTATTCAATTATTCAATTCATTTTTCCTATTGGTTTTGTCGATGTTGATTTCGATTCCTATTTCAATTTCAGCAGGGATCTTCTTATCTGAATATGCTGGTAAGAACAAGCTGGTCGAAATCATTAGAATTTCTATTGAAGTTTTGAGTTCTCTACCATCGATCGTTGTGGGATTGTTTGGATTCTTGATTTTTGTAATTAGTTTTAAATTTGGTTTTTCCATTTTATCTGGTGCGTTGACTCTAACAGTCTTCAATTTGCCAATTTTGACACGTAACGTTGAAGACTCATTGAGATCAGTCTCACAGTCACAACGTGAAGCTGGCTTGGCATTAGGTTTGTCAAAGTGGGAAACAGTTATTCACGTAATTATCCCCGATGGCTTGCCAGGTATTATTACTGGTATGATCATTGGTGCAGGTAGAGTGTTTGGTGAGGCTGCTGCCTTGATCTATACAGCTGGTCAAAGTGCTCCACCACTTGACTTTACCAACTTCAATGTCTTCAGTATTACCAGTCCATTGAACTTAATGCGTCCTGCTGAAACATTGGCCGTACACATTTGGAAGGTCAACTCTGAAGGCCTTATCCCTGATGCCGTGCAAGTATCAGCGGGAGCTTCAGCAGTCTTGATCATTGCCGTACTATTGTTCAATCTATTATCAAGATATATTGGTAACTTAGTTTATAAGAAAATGACAGGAGAGTAATTTTATGGATATACAAACTGATAAACAATTTATTCATCACTTAGATGAAAAAGACCATGAAATTGCCATGTCTACCAAAGACTTGCAGGTGTTCTATGGTGAAAAAGAAGCTATGCACAAAGCTAGCCTGCAATTCGAACGGTATAAGATAACTTCCTTAATTGGTGCTTCAGGTTCTGGTAAATCAACTTTCTTGCGGTCATTGAATCGGATGAACGATAATGTACCTGGAGCAACTGTTAAGGGACAGATCATGTATCGTGGTCTTGATATTAACAAGAACGATGTAGATATTTATGAAACAAGAAAGCACATTGGGATGGTGTTCCAGCGTCCCAATCCTTTTGCAAAATCGATTTATGACAATATAACTTTTGCTCTAAAACGTCATGGTTTACATGATAAGAAAAAATTAGATGAGATTGTTGAAACAACTTTGAAGCAGGCTTCACTTTGGGATCAAGTAAAAGATGATCTCAATAAGAGTGCTATGGCATTATCTGGTGGACAGCAACAACGCTTGTGTATCGCCCGAGCAATCGCCATGAAACCAGACATCCTGTTAATGGATGAACCTGCTAGTGCTCTGGATCCGATTTCGACTTCAAATATTGAAGAGACAATGCTCAACTTGAAAGATCAATTTACAATTATTATCGTTACACATAACATGCAACAAGCAGCTAGAATTAGTGATTACACAGCGTTTTTCCACATGGGACACGTTGTAGAATTCAACGAAACTAGAAAAATCTTCACTCGTCCAAAAATTAAGACGACTGAAGATTATGTTTCAGGACACTTTGGGTAGGAGGCTCCACTCTTGGCAGAAAAAATTTTAACATCTTCGGATGTACATTTGTTTTATGGTAAAAAAGAAGCACTAAAAGGCATCAACCTTGACTTCAATAAGAATGAAATCACTGCTTTAATCGGACCTTCAGGTTGCGGTAAGTCAACTTATCTTCGTTGCTTGAACCGAATGAATGATTTAATACCTAATGTAACTATCACTGGAACTATTTCATTAGACGGAAAAAATATTTACGCACCTAACATCGATACGGTAGAATTAAGAAAGCAAGTCGGAATGGTATTTCAACAACCTAATCCATTTCCATTCTCAGTTTATGATAATGTAATATATGGATTACGTTTGGCTGGTATTAAGGACAAAGCTGTTTTGGATGAAGCGGTCGAGACGAGTTTACAAAACGCTGCTGTTTGGGATGATGTAAAGGACAAGTTGCACCAAAGTGCCTTGTCATTATCCGGTGGACAACAACAGAGAGTTTGTATTGCTAGAGTTTTAGCAGTTAAACCTGATATCATCTTATTAGATGAACCAACATCAGCACTTGATCCAATTTCATCAGCTAAGGTTGAGGATACAATGCTCAACTTGCGTGAGGATTATACTATCATTACCGTTACACACAATATGCAACAAGCTTCAAGAATCTCTGATCGAACAGCATTTTTCTTGAATGGAGAATTGATTGAAGCTGACAAGACAAAGAATATTTTCTTAAATCCAAAAGAAAAACAAACTGAAGATTACATCTCAGGAAAATTCGGATAGGGGGCAAAGATATGCGTAGTACTTTTGAAGAGCAACTTAATGATTTACATTTACGATTCTCAGAAATGGGTATGATGGCAAGTGAGGCCATCATGAAATCAGTTAAGGCTTATATTAATCACGATAAAGCACTAGCTAAAGAAGTTATTGAAAAAGATGTTTATATCAATCGACGTGAAATGGATCTAGAGAAAGATTCATTTGAAATGATTGCCTTACAACAACCTGTTACTTCAGATTTACGTATGATCGTCACAGTTCTAAAAGCTAGTTCTGACTTAGAACGTATGGGTGACCATGCGGTAAGTATTGCTCAAGAAACAATTAGAGTTAAAGGTAAAACACGTATTCCTGAAATTGAAAAATTGATCAGTGAAATGGGCGATATGAGTACAAGTATCGTTGAAGATTCACTTGAGGCTTACCTAAAAAAAGATGGCGAAATGGCTGAAGAAGTTGCCAAACGTGACATTGATATTGATGGTAAGAGTAAAATGATCAATGAGTTATGTATCAAGGATATGCAAAAGACAGCTGATAATGTTTTAAGTGGATCATCTTATATGTTAGTTGCTAGTTATCTAGAACGTGTTGGAGATTATGCAACTAACATTTGTGAGTGGGTCGTTTACTTAAATAGTGGTCATGTTATCGAATTGAATCGCAAGCACATGGCAGACGAAGACTGATTCACTGGTTGAAATTCCCACAGCTATGTTGTATATTTTTCAGACAAAGTTGAGGTGAGATTTCTTGAAAAAAAAATTAACGAGATCGAGTACCAACAGAATGCTAGCTGGAGTTTGTGGCGGTTTGGGTGAATATTTTGGAGTCGACTCAACTTGGATAAGATTGGGTTTGATATTTATCACTCCCTTTACTTATTTTTTAACGATTCCAGCTTATATAGTGTGCGTCTATCTCATGCCTGAGAAGCGCAACATTCAGCGCACTGATTTTAACAAACCATACAATCCATATAACCGGATCAATAATAGAATCCGTAAGATAAACAACACGAAAGGGCGAAGTGATAAAAACAAATGAGACTACTAATTAAGATGGCGATTTATACTGTATTATTTTTGGCAATTGCGAGTCTACTGCCAGGGATGTTTTACGTTAATAGCTTGGGAACAGCAGTCTTGGCAAGTTTTGTTTTGATTGTCTTGAATTGGACAGTAAAACCCATTTTGCATATTATTTCTTTGCCGATCACATTTATCACCTTTGGTCTGTTTTCATTTGTGATCAGCGCTATAACTTTAGAAATAACATCATCGTTAATGGGACCTTCAACTTTCTATTTCAGTAGTTTTGGGTCAGCCATCGTGGTTGCTATCATTCTAGCTATTTGTAACTCGGTTATTAGTAATTACGCATCCGATAATTTCAATAAAAGAGTTTAGAACTTAATAGACGTATCTTATGATGATGCGTCTTTTTTGTTTTCTTGATTCAGCTCAATTCTTTTATCAACATTAAAATGATAGAATTAAGGTTAAGAATAAAAATTAGTGAGGGTTGCTTTATGACAAGTTTTGTTACGGTATCTGAATTAGTTAAAGAAAATAATTTAAAAATTTATGGTGGTAAGGAACTTTTAGACGGCAAAAAAGTTACGACAAGTGATATTTCTCGTCCTGGAATCGAGTTGACAGGATATTTTGACTATTATCCTAGTGAACGGATCCAATTGTTTGGTCAAACTGAGTCAGCTTATTCACATTCAATGACTTCTAATAATCGTTACAAAGTAATGTTAGAGATCTGTCGAGAAGATACACCGGCGCTACTTATTTCACGTGATATCAAACCGAGTGAAGAATTGTTGCGCGCCGCTAAAGAACATGGCGTACCAGTGATTGGTTCAGCATTACCTACAACAAGACTATCGAGTATGGTAACTGAATACTTAGATCAACGCTTGGCACCAAGAGAATCGATCCACGGTGTATTAGTTGATGTTTACGGAATTGGAATCTTATTAACTGGACATTCAGGAATTGGTAAGAGTGAAACTGCTCTTGAACTAGTCAAGAGAGGTCATCGCTTGATTGCTGACGATCGTGTTGATGTTTATCAACAGGATGAAAAAACAATTGTCGGTGAAGCTCCTAAGATTTTGAATCATTTACTTGAGATCCGTGGTATCGGAATTATTGATGTTATGAACTTATTCGGTGCTGGAGCCGTTCGTCAAGAAAGCAAGATATCATTGATAATCAATTTGGAAGATTGGTCACCGGATAAGAATTACGATCGTTTGGGATCTATGGAAGACAATCGTCCTATCTTTGACGTTGATGTGCCGCAAATTACTGTTCCTGTTAAAGTTGGACGTAATATTTCTATTATCATAGAAGTTGCTGCCATGAACTTCCGTGCTAAGAACATGGGTTATGATGCAACTAAGAAGTTTGAAGAGAATTTGGGTTCATTAATTAAGAAAAACACAGCAAATGAAGAGGGTAACAAATGAGTTTATTAGCATTAAATCCTATTGCCTTTAATCTCGGCGGTTTAGAGATTCATTGGTATGGAATAATTATCGCCCTGGGAGCTTTAGTTGGAGTCTTGATGGCGATGTCTGAAGCTAAGAAGCGTGGGATCGATCCAGATAATATTTTGGATCTAGTCTTGTGGGGTGTTCCTATTGGTCTGATCGGTGCCAGAATCTATTATGTGATTTTTGAATTGCCATTTTATCTGGCTAACCCGGGTGAAATTATTAAGATCTGGCACGGTGGGATCGCCATTTATGGTGGTTTAATCGCCGCAGGGATCGTACTGTATGTTCTGTGCAAAAAACGTGACATTTCAGTTTGGCTGATGTTAGACATTGCTGCACCCTCAGTCTTATTAGGCCAGATAGTCGGACGCTGGGGCAATTTTATGAATCAAGAAGCCTTTGGTGCAAAAACTAGTCTGAGCTTTTTACAGTCACTCCATTTACCCAATTTTGTGATTGAACAAATGTACATTAATGGTTCATATCGTCAGCCGACATTTTTGTATGAATCATTCTTCAACCTAATTGGATTGATAATTATTTTAGTGATTCGCCATCGCAAGCAATTGCTCAAACAAGGTGAGGTCTTCCTGTCATACTTGATTTGGTATCCAACAGTTAGATTCTTTGTCGAAGGGATGCGGACTGATAGTCTTTATATCATGCCTGGCATTAGAGTTTCACAAGTCTTGTCAGTGGTGCTATTCGTTGTGGCTGTTAGTCTATTCATCTATCGTAGGCGAAGTATTTTTAAGTTGCCGTGGTATGTTGAGGCAAAATAATGGAATTTTATTTTTAAAATGGTAAGCTTTTAAAAGTGATACAGATGAGTACATACGTTTGCTTATTTGTCGATTTACGCAAGAGGAGGTACTTTTAATGAAAACATATGATGTAGTCGTTATTGGCGCAGGTCCTGGTGGACTAACTGCTGCCTTATACGCATCAAGAGCAAACTTGTCAGTGATGATTCTTGACCGTGGGATTTACGGTGGTCAAATGAACAACACTGCTGAAATTGAAAACTATCCTGGATTTGAATCTATCCTAGGGCCAGACTTGAGTGAAAAGATGTATAATTCATCAATTCGTTTCGGGGCTGATTTCGGTTATGGTGCTGTTGAATCAGTTGAGGACAAGGGAACGACTAAGATCGTTCATACTGATGATGGTGATTATGAAGCCAAAGTCGTAATTATTGCTACAGGATCGCAATATAAGAAGATCGGTGTGCCTGGTGAGGAAGAACTCTCAGGACGCGGAGTTTCATACTGTGCCGTATGTGATGGTGCTTTCTTCAAAGGCAAGGACGTTGCTGTCATCGGTGGTGGAGATTCAGCTGTTGAAGAAGGAATATATCTTACACAATTAGCTAAGTCAGTTACAATTATTCACCGTCGTGATCAATTACGTGCACAAAAGATTCTTCAAGATCGTGCATTCAAGAATGATAAGATCAAGTTTGTATGGAATGCTGATGTCAAAGAAATCGTTGAAAAAGACGGAAAAGTTGGCGGAGTTCGCTACATTGATAAAGAAACTGGTAATGAACATGTAGTTCCTGCTAGTGGTGCATTTATCTATGTCGGTATTCAACCAATGACTGATTCATTCAAGAGCTTAGGAATTCTTGATGAAGATGGTTGGATCAATACAACTGAACATATGGAAACAAAAGTACCTGGCGTTTATGCAATTGGCGATGTTAGAAAGAAAGATCTACGTCAAATTGCTACAGCTGTAGGTGAAGGCGGAATTGCTGGACAAGAGGCTTTCAACTATATTCAAACTTTAGGTGATAAAGTAACAGCCTAATTCAGTATAAAAGGAGTGGATCAAATCCACTCCTTTTTTTATTCCATATTTATAAAAAAATTTTTGCTAAAAATGACTTCCATTTTAACCTGTTTAAACATATAATAGCTTATGAAATATGAAAAAAGATGGGAGTGTTTTATATGCGCGAATTCATAAACGAGAGTAATCAGGTGTATCAAGATTCTGAAACAAACATTCACACTAATTTAAAATTACTCCGTCATAAATATGGAGTGACACAAAAACAAGTTGCTGAAGTACTACATATTGATGTCACAACGTTATCACACTATGAAACAGGTATTCGTGTACCTGACATTGAAACTTTAATAAGATTAGCAGATTACTATGGCACAACGGTTAACTGCATAATAAGTTGTGAAGCTATTTAAAAAATGACTCGTTATTACAGTAACGAGTCATTTTTATTTGGATTTTAAGTTCTATTTAACTTTTATTGATATAATATAGTGTAAGTACTTACAAATTAGGAGGACAGTTTAATGTCTTGGCAAGATACAGTAGAACAATGGCTAGATTATAAGGAACTAGATCCTGAATTAAAATCTCAACTCAAAGAGTTACAAAAAGATTCTGATGCGTGTGAAGAAGCATTTTATGCCCCAATGGAATTTGGTACAGCAGGAATGCGTGGTTTGATCGGACCAGGAATCAATCGAATGAATATTTATACAGTTCGACAAGCTACTGAAGGCTTGGCATCATTCATGGATACACTGGATGAAGCTACAAAGGCTCAAGGTGTAGCAATCAGTTATGATTCACGTTATCACTCACAAGATTTCGCTTATGAATCCGCAAAAGTATTAGGTGCACATGGAATTCACAGTTATGTATTCGATAGCTTACGTCCAACACCCGAATTATCATTCGCCGTAAGAACAATTCCTACATATGCAGGAATTATGATTACTGCCAGTCATAATCCTAAACAATACAATGGCTTCAAAATTTACGGTCCTGACGGTGGTCAAATGCCACCCGCAGAATCAGACAATATTACAAGTTTTGCTCGTAAAGCTAGTGACTTGTTCGCAATTAAGACGAAGTCAGTTCAACAATTACGTGCTGAAAAATTATTAACATTGATCGGTGAAGATGTGGATCTAAAGTATTTGGATAAACTTGATACAGTTGTCGCAAATCATGACTTGATCAAAGAAGTCGGTGACAAGATGAAATTCGTTTATACACCACTTCACGGCACAGGTAAGATGATCGCACCAAGAATTTTCCAAAAACTTGGATTTGAAAACTTCTCAATGGTGACTGAACAAGCAATACTAGATCCTGAATTTGAAACAACACCTTTCCCTAATCCAGAGTTCGCCCAAACCTTTGACTTGGCAATTGAAAAAGGTAAGAAGATCGGTGCTAATATTTTGATTGCAACTGATCCAGATGCCGACAGATTGGGTGCTGCTGTTCGTCAACCAGATGGTTCATACAAGTTGATGACAGGTAATCAAATTGCATCAGTGCTATTGAATTATCTTTTGAATGCCAAAAAAGAATTAGGTGATTTACCGGCAAATGGTGCAGTCGTTAAATCAATTGTTTCATCAGAATTAGCTACAGCAATTGCTAATAAATACCAAGTTAAGATGTACAACGTCTTGACAGGATTCAAATACATTGCCGAAAAGATCCAAAACTTTGAAGATACTGGTAGCCATGAATTCTTATTCGGCTTCGAAGAGAGTTATGGATACTTGGTAAAACCTTTTGTCCGTGATAAAGATGCTATGCAATCAACTATTTTGTTAGCTGAAGCCGCTGCATACTATGAGTCAAAGGGTAAGACAATCTACGATGCCTTGGAAGACTTGTACGCTGAATTCGGATACTATCGTGAGAAGACTATTTCTAAGACTTTCGAAGGAATTTCTGGTAAAGATAGAATGAAAGCCATCATGAAACAATTCCGTGAAAAAGGTATCAGTGAAATCAACGATGTAAAGGTCGTTGAATCACTTGATTATTTGAATCAGACTGACAAGTCAGCTGACGGTGTGAAAGAAACTGGATTACCAAAGGCCGATGCTTTGAAGTTTATTCTCGAAGACGGTACATGGGTAGCCATCCGACCATCAGGTACTGAACCAAAGATGAAGTTTTACATTGGAATCACTAGTGACAGTGATGATCATGCAGCTGCCAAGCTTGACAGTTTTGCCAAAGTCATTGAAAGCTGGGAATAACAGTAAAAGTTTAGTATAGAAGGAAGTTCATCGATTATGATAAACTTCTTTTTTGTTTTACTATTATTTGTGTAAAGGAGAAATAAAATGTTAAATATCAATGATCTATCTTCAAGTTATCAAGTTAAACGATTAACACCAAGGGATGTTGATCATGCGTTACACTTAGTTCAAGGCAATTCAAATTTTTTTAGTTATTGTCCACCAGCACCAACGAGACACAGTGTTTTAGAGGATATGAAAGTAGTTCCAGCTAACAAAACTGCCGATGATAAGTATTATCTAGGATATTATGCTGATGATGAGTTAGTAGCGATAATTGATTTTATTATTGGATATCCAGCTGAAAGTGACGCTTGGATCGGTTTCTTTATGGTTGATACTAAATCGCAGAAAAGGGGGATTGGTTCAAAAATCTTGGACGAATTGTCAGCTGTACTTAGTAAAGCAGGATTGAAACGAATCGAAGTAGCATACCCCAAGGGTAATGATCAGAGCAAGCAATTTTTACTGAAGAATAGCTTTGTTTCAATGAAACGAGAGGTTCCAGTGCCGGGCTATACGATGGTGATTATGGAGAAAATCTTTTAATTGAATGATGTGCATCGGCTTATTTTATTCTTGTGGTACATGAAGAGGATTATAATTTTTATATATAATGCGATATAATAATACTCGTGAATATCAGGGGGAATTATTATGGGGCGAATTACAGATCACAAGAAATTATCAGCTGTTTTATTGTTGCTAGTGTTTGGCTTGTCATTGATCGCTAACTTTTTTGCTAGCAGTACGACAAGTTATGCACAGACAGATTTAACAGAGTATTCTACGGGATTGAAAGCAAGTGATGCCACATTAACATATGGTGTAGACAATCAAGAGATACCAAAAGACACAACTGACTTATCCAATTATAAGGATTTGAATGTTAATTATTCTTGGAGTATTAAAGATGGTGTTCAGATTAAGTCTGGGGATACAGTAACATTTACAATACCAGATAATGTTAATGTTAATTTTCCTGGTGACGGTAAAGATTTAGTCTTTTCCATAACTAATCAGGATAATGAAGAAATAGGAACGGCAGTGGTAAAAAGTAGTTCTCCAAGAACTGGTGTAATTACTTTTAATGATAAATTGGAAAATACAAATACAAATAGAGTGGGCCACATATCTATTAGTGGTTCAGGAGTTGTTACCGGCAGTGGTGGTGGAGGATCTTCCGATTTTCTTACCAAAGTAGGTTGGAGTAATCAAGATAACGTGGCCGTACCAAATAGTCTGGTATGGAATATAGTAGCAAATCCTAGGGGTGCCAAGAAGGTTGATAACCTTGTTATCAAGGATACTCTAGGCGCAGGACAAGTTATGAATAAAGATGTCTCTGTTCAAGAAAAAACCTATGGTGATCCTAACAGCGACACGGCTACTCAAGTAGATGATATAGCTAATCCTGACATAACATATACTGATACGGGATTTACTTTGAACATCGGATCTACTGACAAAGAAATTGTTTTAGTATATACAACTAAAGTAACTACTACAATTAATCAAAAAGATAAGTTTATGTGGTCAAATAATGCCACTAGTAGCTATACACCTGCCCCAACTGATGGTAGCAGTACTGATCCAGGATCTGGTTCCGGCAGTGGTGATAATGAACCAATAGTTAATTCAGTTACTCCTACGAAGACATTTGGCGCCAGTGGTAACTTCTCTGGTATAAATGGAACAGTTGTTTTAACCAAAATGGATTCTGCTGATGGTAGTAAATTAGATGGAGCTCATTTTAAATTAGTGATAGATGATGGGACTACAGACGGTAAGGCTATTACTGATAGTAATGGTAACAAACTATATCAAGATGTAATCACTGGAGCACCTACTACTCTAGCTGGTGGTGATTCTATGCCAAATGATAAGGGGAAAATATCCATACCAAACTTATCTCCTGGTAACTATAAATTTATCGAAACTGAAGCTCCAGACGGATATAAGTTGGATACAAGTAAAGGTGATAGTGGAATCTTTACAATAGCTCAGAATCAGACTTTACCTGTTGAGGTTCAGTTCTATGATGCTAAACTGGGAACTGATGTTACACCGACTAAGGGTAGTGTAACCTTAATAAAAACTGCCTCTGACACTAAGAAGCCACTAGCTGGCGCAGTCTTTAGCTTGGAAAACTCTGATGGATCAGTAATTACAGCCGGGCTAACGACGGATGATAAAGGTCAGATCAAAGTGGATAATCTTGATTATGGAGATTACCAATTCGTAGAAACAAAAGCTCCAGATGGCTATGAGTTGGATGCAAAGCCGGTCAAGTTCTCAATTAATAAAGAAAATGTTGATGTTTCGATGGTTGATCAAAAAGAAACTTCTGAGGGCGGTGGTGGAACAACTACACCAACTGATCCAACCGGTAGTGTAACTTTGACTAAGAAGGATGCCTCTACAAATGACGTATTACAAGGAGCAAAGTTCAAGTTATTAGATGGCAACGGTAATGAAGTCGGTAGTGATTATGTAACTGACGCAAAAGGTGAAATCCATGTAGCCGATCTAACAGCTGGAGATTATAAATTTGTTGAAGTTGCTGCTCCAGACGGTTATGAATTAAATGATGTACCAGCTGAATTCACCGTTACAGCTGGTAAAGATGCTACAGTGTCGATGACGGATAAGGCTAGTTCTAAGACAACTAATCCAGATAAGCCCACAACGCCAGATAAACCAACGACACCTGACAAGCCAACAACACCGACGACACCAAGCAATCCAGACAAACCAACGACGCCTACTACTCCAACAACACCAGAAACACCAAGTAATCCGGGTAATTCTAATACACCGGTTATACCTGCGGAACCATGGACACCTGCTGAGCCGGATAATCCGACAACTCCAGATAATCCATTGATTCCAAGCGTTCCTGGTACAGGTGTTGGAACAAGCACAGATACTGATACCTCAGTTCCTAGTGATAACCAATCTGATCAAAGTGATAATGGCAGTGAATTGCCACAGACAGGAATTGCAGGAAGCAATATTGAATTGTACTTAGGTATTTTTGTGTTAGTTATTGCCATGTCAGGTTTGGCATATGAATATGTAGAAATTAAAAAATAGACGAAGAGATTCGTCTATTTTTATTTATAATGGTAAGCAATCACTTACTTGCGTTATAATACCAAATATGAGAGCGAGGGGATTTATTTTGACAACAAACCAACATATGGTCGTAATTTCCTTAGATTCATTGGGATTTAGAGACATTCGCGAACATCAAGAAGAGTTACCAACGTTAAATAAATTAGTCAACGGTGGTACGTGGGTCAAATCAGTGACGGGGATTTATCCAACTTTAACTTATCCATCACATACAACAATAATTACTGGACAATATCCTAGTGTCCATGGAATCGTAAATAATACGAAGATTCAACCTGAGCGTCGCTCGCCGGATTGGTATTGGTATCAAAAAGATGTTAAATCGACGACACTGTATGATTTAGCACGTGAAAAGGGAATGAAGACGGCAGCTTTTTTGTGGCCTGTTACAGCGGGAAGTAAGATCAATTACAATTTAGCGGAAATTTTCCCTAATCGTATTTGGACTAATCAAGTTTTAGTTTCTCTAAAGGCAAGTTCGCCATTGTTCCTATTAGAAATGGATCACAAATACGGCAAATTGAGAAACGGAATCAAACAACCACAATTGGATGATTTCATTACTGCTTGTGCTGTCGATACAATTGAGAATAAAAAGCCCAATCTGACACTATTACATTTGGTCGATATGGATAGCATGCGCCATCGTTACGGTGTCCGCTCTGATGAAGCTATGGCTGCACTGCATCGCTTAGATGCTCATGTTGAACAAGTTATTGAGGCTACAAAAAAGGCTGGAACTTTTTATGATACTAATTTTGTTATCTTGGGCGATCACTATCAAATCAATGTCGATACCATGATTCATCTAAATACATTATTTGCTCAAAAAGGTTGGCTGACACCAAAGTTGGATCAAACTTATGAGAAAGATTGGCGCGTCATGGCAAAGACTTGCGATGGCTCGACTTATATTTATACACAGAATTTTGAGGATAAAGAAGCTTTAGCAGAACTTATCAACAGCGTTGAAGGAGTCGAGACAGTTTATCCACGTTATCGTGCAATTGAACGTGGAGCTGATCCAGCATGTACCTTCATGGTTGAAGCTAAGGAAGGCTATTACTTTACTGATGAGAGCAGCCGTCCAGCTGTAGTGGAAAAAGTTGATCCTGAAACACTCGGACAACCAGATCGTTATCACGGGGTTCACGGTTATGATCCAGATAAGCCGGATTATCAAACAACGATCGTTTTCAATGGTCCGGCAGTCAATAAGGGTCAGACGGTAGAGCACGCCAACTTAGTTGATGAAGCACCAACATTTGCACGTTTATTAGGTCTTGAGTTCAAAGATACTCTTGCTGGTAAATGTATCGAAGGAGTTATCAAATGAGATTTAATAAACAACAGTGGAGTTGGATCTTTTATGACTGGGCGAACTCAGGTTACGGGATCATCGTCACGACGGCAGTTTTACCAGTTTACTTCAAGGCTGTAGCTCAAGGAAATGGAGTTAGTGCCGCTAACTCGACAGCTTATTGGGGCTATGCCAATAGTTTTGGAACACTACTGGTGTCCATTTTGGCGCCAGTTTTAGGTGCTTTAGCGGATTATCCCGGCTATAAAAAAAGAATGTTAAATATCTTTGCCTTAGTCGGTGTTTTAATGACATTTGGTTTGAGTGTTGTACCGACAAGTCAATGGTCCTGGTTATTAGGGGTGTATATCTTGTCAATCATCGGTTATTCTGGTGGAAACCTTTTTTATGATAGTTTTTTGACCGATGTGGCCGATAATCGAGAAATGGATAAAGTATCTTCATACGGATATGGATTCGGTTATTTGGGTGGAGTACTAGCATTTGTCTTATTCTTAGTTCTTCAACTCACCAGTGGTTTTGGAATGTTATCTAGTTTTGGAGTGGCCAGATGGAGTTTTGTTCTGGCGGCCGTTTGGTGGATAATTTTTTATATTCCATTGATCAGAAATGTTAAACAAGTTTATTCCGTCAAGGCGGATTCACACCCAATCACTTCCAGCTTTAAACGTGTTTTTGAAACTTTAAAGCATATTAGAAAGTACAAAGAAGTAGCTTGGTTTTTGGTGGCATACTTCTTCTATATTGATGGAGTAGATACTATTTTTACGATGGCAACTTCGATAGGTATGGATATGGGAATCACCACAACTACTCTAATGATCGTACTATTAGTAGTTCAATTAGTGGCTTTTCCATTTTCTATTTTGTATGGCTGGTTAGCCAATAGAACTTCTACACGTACAGGAATCTTAGTCGGCATAGTTTTGTATTTAGGAATTTGTCTGTATGCCTTGAAGTTAAACACGGCGACTGATTTTTGGATCTTGGCGGTCTTAGTTGGTACTAGTCAGGGTGGTATTCAAGCGTTGAGCAGATCATATTTTGGTAGATTGATCCCTAAGGAATCCGGTAGTGAATTCTTTGGATTCTACAATATTTTAGGTAAGTTTTCAGCTGTGCTAGGACCAGTTTTGGTTGGTATCGTTACGCAGATCACTGGAAAATCCACTATTGGTGCTGCTTCATTGAGTATTTTATTCTTGATCGGCTTGGTTATTTTTAGTTACTTACCAAAGCTTGCAAGAAGCAAAGCTAGTGAGTAAATTTATAGCGAAAGTATGTTCGATATGTTAATATAAAGGCAACATATTTGTGCCTAACGCAAATTACATCTAATTCACAGAGTTAGGTGTATTTTTTAGCTTTATGGAGGATGAATTTTTGATAGATAGAGTAGATGATAATAAGTTTGATTTGGTTTCGAAGTATGCACCAGCGGGGGACCAGCAACAAGCTATCGATAAGATTACTGATGACTTCAAGGCTGGCGATAAAGAGGTCATACTTGAGGGAGCAACTGGTACTGGTAAGACATTTACCATGGCGAATGTCATTAAGAATCTCAATAAGCCGACTTTGATTATTTCTCACAATAAGACATTGGCGGGTCAATTGTATGGAGAGTTCAAGGAATTCTTCCCTAACAATGCGGTTGAATATTTTGTCAGTTACTATGATTATTACCAACCAGAAGCTTATGTCCCATCAAGTGATACTTATATTGAGAAAGATTCGAGTATCAACGATGAGATCGATAAGTTGCGTCACTCAGCAACTAGTTCACTACTGGAGCGTAACGATGTTATTGTTGTTGCCTCAGTATCTTGTATCTTTGGTTTAGGTGATCCTCGAGAATACGCCGACAGTATTATTTCACTACGTGTTGGTCAACAGATCAGTCGCAATGATTTACTAGAGAAGTTAGTCGATAATCAATTTGAACGTAATGACATTGATTTTCAACGTGGTCGCTTTCGTGTGCGTGGGGATGTTGTGGATATTTTCCCTGCATCACGTGACGATAATGCTATTCGTGTGGAATTTTTTGGTGATGAAATCGATCGAATCATTGAAATGGATGCTTTAACAGGTGAAATCAAGGGTCAGATGGATCATATCGGTATCTTCCCAGCCACTCACTTTATGATCAGTGATTCTAAGATGGAAGAAGCCTTGGATCGTATCCAAAAAGAAATGGATGTGCAAGTTGCTAAGTTTACTAAAGAAGGTAAGCTGCTGGAAGCACAACGTATCAAGCAGCGTACAGAATACGATATTGAAATGATGCGTGAAATGGGCTACACATCTGGTATTGAGAATTACTCACGACACATGGAAGGTCGTGCTGAAGGTGAACCACCATTTACCTTGTTAGATTTCTTCCCGAAGGATTTCAACATTATGATTGATGAGTCTCACGTTACTATGCCGCAGATTCGTGGTATGTATAATGGTGATCGTGCTCGGAAGCAAATGCTAGTTAATTATGGCTTCCGTTTGCCAAGTGCTTTGGATAACCGTCCACTAAAATTAGAAGAATTCGAAGAACATGTTAATCGCATTTTGTATGTTTCTGCTACACCGGGACCTTACGAATTAGATAGAACTGATCATTTGGCAACTCAGATCATTCGTCCTACTGGTTTGCTTGATCCTAAGATCGAAGTACGTCCAATTATGGGACAGATCGATGACTTAGTTGGTGAGATCAATGAACGTGTTGAAAAACATGAGCGTGTCTTCGTAACGACTTTGACTAAGAAGATGGCTGAAGATTTGACCGATTACTTTAAGGATTTGGGTATCAAGGTTAGATATTTACACAGTGACATCAAGACTTTGGAACGTACGAAGATCATTCGTGACTTGCGTTTAGGTAAGTTCGATGTATTGATCGGTATCAACTTGTTACGTGAAGGAATCGATGTTCCGGAAGTATCATTGATAGCTATTTTGGATGCCGATAAAGAAGGATTCTTGCGTGCGGAACGTTCATTAGTTCAGATCATCGGACGTGCATCTCGTAATGAGAATGGTAAAGTTATTATGTACGCTGATTCTGTGACTGATTCGATGGAAGCAGCGATTTCTAAGACGAAGCATCGTCGTGAGTTACAAGAGAAGTTTAACGAAGAACACGGGATTACACCGAAGACGATCGTTAAACCAATTCGTGATGCTATCTCAATGTTCCAAAAAGTGGATAACACAGCATCTGAATCAGAAAAAATCGATGATGATATTAAGTTTGAAGATATGTCCAAGAAAGAACAAAAAGAATTGCTTGATAATCTACAAGAGCAAATGGAAGCTGCCGCTAAGAAACTAGACTTCGAAGCTGCTGCCAATTTGCGTGATACTATTCTAGATTTAAAGGCGGAAATGAAGTAACTATGTTAAATGACAAAATCGTAATTCACGGGGCAAGAGCACATAACTTAAAGAATGTGGATGTCACCATCCCTCGTGATAAGTTAGTAGTAATGACAGGATTGTCAGGATCTGGTAAGAGTTCACTGGCTTTTGATACCTTGTACGCTGAAGGTCAAAGACGTTACGTTGAGAGTTTATCTTCGTATGCACGTCAGTTCTTAGGTCAGATGGATAAACCAGATGTCGATTCTATCGATGGTCTAAGTCCAGCTATTTCAATCGATCAGAAGACAACTTCGAAGAATCCTCGTTCAACTGTGGGTACAGTTACCGAGATCAACGATTATCTTCGCTTGTTGTGGGCACGTGTCGGGACACCGATCTGTCCTAATGATGGCACTGTCATCACGAGTCAGTCAGCCCAACAAATGGTTGATGCTGTTCTTAAATTAGATGAAGGTACTAAATTACAAGTTCTTTCACCAGTAATTCGTTCCAAAAAAGGTCAACACAAGAAGGCATTAGCTCAGATTCAAAAGCAAGGCTACGTCAGAATTCGTGTTGATGGTGAAGTGCATGATATCAGTGAAGATATTGAACTAGACAAGAATAAAAAACACGACATCGATGTTGTTGTTGATAGAATCGTGATCAATGATCATATCAAATCACGCTTATTTGATTCAGTTGAAGCTGCATTGCGTCTATCAGATGGCTATATGAACGTTGATGTTATCGGCAAGGACATGATGGTCTTCTCCGAAAAGAATGCTTGTCCATTGTGTGGATTCACGGTAGGAGAACTTGAACCACGTCTATTCTCATTCAATGCTCCATTTGGTGCTTGTGATAACTGTGATGGTTTGGGTATCAAACTGGAAGCCGATATCGATTTGGTTGTTCCAGACCAAACGAAGACTTTGGCTGAAGGAGCAATTCTTCCTTGGAATCCTATTAGCTCACAATATTATCCACAGATGTTGGAACAAGCTTGTAAAGAATTTAATATCGATATGAACACTCCATTTGAAAAAATGTCTGACCATGATAAGAATATCGTTCTCTATGGTTCTGGCGGTAAGAATTTCCACTTCCATTACGAGAATGATTTCGGTAATGTTCGTGACGTTGACGTACCATTCGAAGGAGTTATTCCTAATATCGATCGTCGTTATCATGAAACAAGCAGTGACTTTACACGTGAAGTCATGCGTAAGTATATGACGGAACTGACCTGTCCTGTTTGTCACGGTAAGAGATTGAATCGTAAGGCCTTGGCTGTTAAGGTTTCAGGACAAGATATTGCCGACGTTTCTAATATGTCGATCAAGAATGAACTACCATTCTTCCAAGATATTACTTTGGGAGAACAGAATACGGTTATTGCTAAACCAATTTTGAAGGAAGTTAAAGACCGTTTGACTTTCTTGATCAATGTTGGTTTGGATTATTTGACATTGTCACGTTCAGCCGGAACTTTATCTGGTGGTGAAGCCCAACGTATTCGTTTGGCAACACAAATCGGTTCTAACTTGTCAGGTGTTATGTACATTCTCGATGAACCGTCGATTGGGTTGCATCAACGTGATAATAATCGCTTGATCAGTTCATTGAAGAAGATGCGTGACCTTGGAAATACTTTGATCGTTGTAGAACACGATGAAGATACGATGTTGGCAGCCGACTATTTGATCGATGTTGGACCAGGTGCTGGTGAGAAGGGTGGTCAAATCGTGGCCGCTGGTACACCTAAGCAAGTTATGCGTAACTCTAAGTCGTTGACTGGACAATATTTATCGGGTAAAAAATTCATTCCTGTACCTTTGGAACGTAAAGCCGGCAGTGGTGATTACGTCGAAGTATTCGGTGCTGAAGAGAATAATCTTAAGAAGATCAATGTTAAATTCCCATTAGGTAAGTTCATCTCAGTTACTGGTGTGTCAGGATCTGGTAAGTCGACGTTGGTTAATACCATTTTGAAGCGAGCATTGGCACAAAAGATGAATCGTAATTCACATAAGCCTGGTAAGTACAAGAAGATAACTGGTTATGACAAACTAGAAAAGATGATCGCCATCGACCAGAGTCCTATCGGTAGAACGCCAAGAAGTAATCCGGCTACTTATACGGGAGTCTTTGATGATATTCGTGATTTGTTTGCTCAAACCAATGAAGCCAAACTTCGTGGATACAAAAAAGGCAGATTCTCATTTAACGTCAAAGGTGGACGTTGTGAGAACTGCCATGGTGATGGAATTATCAAGATCGAAATGAATTTCTTGCCAGATGTTTATGTACCATGTGAAGTTTGCCATGGAACTCGTTACAATTCTGAAACACTGGAAGTCACCTACAAGGGTAAGAACATTGCTGAAGTTTTGGATATGAAAGTTGAGGATGCTTTGGAATTCTTCAACAACATCCCTAAGATCAGAAGAAAACTTCAAACCATCGTTGATGTTGGCCTTGGTTATGTTTCAATGGGACAATCAGCCACTCAATTATCTGGTGGTGAAGCCCAGCGTATGAAACTGGCCTCTGAACTATATAAGAAGTCGTCCGGAAATAACTTCTATATCCTCGATGAGCCTACAACTGGTTTACATACAGATGATATCAAACGCTTGTTAGCCGTATTGCAACGCCTAGTTGACGAGGGTAATACCGTGTTAGTTATTGAACATAATCTGGACGTTATCAAGTCATCTGACTGGGTGATCGACCTAGGTCCTGAAGGTGGCGAAGGCGGTGGACAAGTCGTCGCTACCGGAACACCTGAGGATATTTGTAAGGTAAAAGAAAGCTACACAGGTCAATACTTGAAGCCGATCTTGGAACGTGATACCGAGCGGACAATTGAGGCAAAAGAAAAAACTGAAAAGAAAACTGTAAAAAGTAAGAAGTAGTTATTCAACTCGATCGTAAGTGATCGAGTTTTTTAATATCTAAAAATGACACACCAGGCTTGTTGTGGTATGCTTATATCTGAATGCGAGGTGCACTATGTCAAAAGACATGCTAAGTTTAGTGATCGTAACCGGTATGAGTGGTGCCGGTAAGACTGTAGCAATGCAGTCTTTCGAAGATTTGGGATATTTCTGTATTGATAATATGCCGCCGAATCTTCTCCCTAAGTTCTGGGAATTAGTACATGAATCTGGAAAAATAAAAAAAGTTGCACTGGTCGTTGATATTCGTTCACGTTCTTTCTATGATGAAATCTTTTCGATGATTTCACAAATGGATGAAGATGAACAAGAGAAGCAACAAAAGGTCAACACGAAGATCTTATTCTTGAATGCTTCTGATGAAGAATTGGTTTCACGTTACAAGGAGACTCGTCGCAGTCATCCTCTAGCAATGGAGGGCCGTTTGCTTGACGGTATTCAGAAGGAACGTGAGCTTTTATCAGAGATCAAAAGTCGTGCGCAAGTCGAAATAGACACGACTGATCTAACTCCTCGTGAATTGCGCGAAGAAATTTTTAATAATTTTCAAGAGAACAAGGATACTCCTAAATTCCACATTGAGGTAATGTCATTTGGATTCAAATATGGCTTACCCATCGATGCGGATATTGTGATGGATGTTAGATTTTTAAAGAACCCATTTTATGTTGATAGTTTAAAGACTAAGACGGGGATGGACAAACCAGTCTATGATTACGTTATGGACGATCCAGTCACGAAGAATTTTTATAATAAATTAGCTGATTTATTAAAGAGTATAATTCCTGGATATGAGAAGGAGGGCAAGACTAGTTTGACGATTGCCATCGGTTGTACTGGTGGCCAACATCGCTCCGTTGCCATTGCCCAACGTCTAGGAACCGACCTCAGCGATAATTACTACGTTGATATCACACATCGTGATATGGAAAAATCTCAAAAGAAGGTAATTGAACATGCCAACAAATAGGATAGTTCGTGTTGTAAAGGGACGTCGTCCAAAAGTTGTTGTTATAGGTGGGGGAACCGGATTACCGGTTGTATTAAATAGTTTGAGGAATAAAGATGCAGATATCACGGCAATCGTGACAGTTGCAGATGATGGTGGTTCGTCTGGTGTATTGAGAGATTACATCAACGTCGTACCACCTGGGGACATCCGTAACGTTTTAGCATCATTATCAGATTTACCAAAGGTTGACTTAGATGTCTTCCAATATCGTTTCAATAGTGACGATGATTTCTTCTCCGGTCATGCGATTGGGAATCTAATCATAGCGGCATTATCTGAAATGTCACCTAACATTTTTGACGCAGTCCAAGAACTGTCTAAGATGATGCGTGTTGATGGTCGAGTTTATCCCGCCAGCAACACTAAGTTGACATTGAACGCTGAATTCACTGATGGAACCACGATCTCAGGTGAACACGAGATAACACATTCAGGTAAGCACGTTAAGCGTGTCTGGGTAACTGACTCAGATAATCCTGATGAGACACCTAAGTCATTGTTGCCAGTTGTGGCATCAATTATGCAGGCTGATGTTGTAGTTTTAGGTCCCGGAAGTTTGTTTACAAGTATTTTGCCAAACTTGATGATCGGTGATCTTGGGGAAGCGGTTCGTCAGACTCCAGCGGAAGTAGTTTATATTTGTAATATTATGACACAGATTGGTGAAACCGAAGGCTTCACTGATGCAGATCACGTAAATGTTTTGAATGAACATTTAGGTGGTAATTATGTTGATACAGTCTTGGTTAATACTAGAAAAGTTCCTGACGGCTATATGGATCATAAAAAATATGACGAGTATGTTAGTCAGGTGAAACCAGACTTCAAATCATTAAGAGATATGGGATGCAGAGTAATTCAAGATGATTTCTTATCACTACATGACAAAGGTGCCTTCCATGATGGCAAAAAAATTGGTCGTGAGATTTTGAATCTAGCATTCCAATCTGGAAATAGAAAAAATGAGGTGAGACACTAGTGGCTTCTTATGCAAGTGAAGTAAAGAAGGAACTCACTAGTTTAGAAGTTCATCCCGAACATGCGCGTGTAGAATTATCAGCCTTACTGAGAATGAATGGTTCGTTAAGTTTACAGAACCATCATTTTGTTTTAACAGCGCAAACGGAGAATCCTGCGATTGCTCGTAGGATTTTTTCACTCATCAAATTGCGTTACGGGATGGAATCAGAACTATTGGTCCGTAAAAAAATGAAGTTAAAGAAGAACAATCAATATCTTGTTCGTTTGAAGCATGATACCGAAAAGGTCTTGAAAGATCTAGGAATTCTAGATGAGACAGGTTTGTCGATCAATACTGATGTTCCAGAAGACATTCTAGATGAAGATCAACGAATGCGTTCATATCTGCGTGGAGCCTTCTTGGCGACCGGAAGTGTGAATAATCCTGAGACATCGAGATATCATTTAGAGATTTATTCATTATACGAATCTCATAATGCTGGAATCGCACAAATGATGAATCATTTTAATCTGAATGCTAGAGTAACACAACGTCGTAATGGCTATATCGTTTACTTGAAGGAAGCTGAGAAAATTGCTGATTTCTTACAAGTTGTTGGTGCAACCAATGCAATGTTGAAGTTTGAAGATATTCGAATTGTTCGCGATATGCGTAATTCCGTTAATCGATTAGTCAACTGCGAAAATGCTAATATCAACAAGACCGTAGCTGCGGCTGAGCGTCAAGTTGAGAATATCAAGCATCTGCAGAGTACGATCGGATTAGATTCTTTACCAGAAAAGTTACGCGAGATTGCTGTTCTCAGATTAGAGAATCCCGAAGTTTCATTGAAGGAATTAGGGGATATGGTACCAAGCGGTGCAATTTCTAAGTCAGGAATCAATCATCGTTTACGTAAATTAAATCAAATGGCTGAAGAGGCCGTGTAAATTGTCAAAAAAATGAGATCCCAGATAATGGGATCTCATTTTTTTGAGGATTTGATTAAATAGTTTAACTATTAAATTTGATGTAACCAATATAACCAATGGCACTGATGAATAAGACGAATGAAATCCAAAGTAGGTATGAGTACGCACGAGGATAACTGTTATTGACAGTTATATTAGCTGTTTGCAATTTATGAGCAATAGGAATAGTGATGAACCCTTGATCATCAGTAGTCCACTTAGTGTCCTTACCATTTACGGTAATCTGATAGTTAAGAGAAGAGTATCCAAATATTGGTAGTTGAATATTACCTGATTTAAGATGTTTGCCACGGTAGCTGACACTGTTTGTAGTAGCAGTTGTTTTTACCAGTGCTATTTTTTGCTTGCCCTGTATTGCCCAATGATTTTTTAATTTATTTTGAATATCAAATGATAGTGACTGACCGTTACTATTTGGTTCTAAGCTGACTTTATTTGGAGCGTAATCAGGGATCAAAATTCGTTGAATAGTTTCGCTGTTAATACCACTGGAGGTTAATTTAACGTCTTGATTCAGTCCAACTTCTTTAGTCGAATCAGCAGTAACAGTTGCTAAGTCTTGTCCGTGATTGTATATGTAATTAGTTGTAACTTGTGTTGCCGCTGAGATTGAAAGGACTGACAGTAGAACCAAAATAAATTGGCTAGTGTGTTCCTTGAAATTATCCAGCAATAATATTATGGGGATGACGCCTAAAAATAGTGCAAAGCGCCAACTGGACTCTTGGAAATTATTAATAATCGGTACATTATTAAAGATTGTCCAAGGCGTCATGTCGGTACTGAAGACGATCAACAAGGCTTCAATCAGGATCCAAGGAGTCAGTTGTTTGATTTTTTTAGTATTCAAGTCAGCGAAGACAACGAGCAAGATGATCAACGTCAAAGTTGAAAAGGCTACGCGAGCGTTCCATTTTGAGTTGGTGAACAGAATCGTGATGGGATCAGCAATGATATTTCCTTTGCCAAATGGTGCCAGCAGGCCGGTTTTTGAAATCGTCATAACTCGATAAATGATTGGCAAACAGAGAATTACCGTGACCAAACTAGCAATTATTAAGTTAAACCAAGGTGCTAGTGAATGATTCTTGATCGAAACCACAATTAAAAATACTCCTGCAACCATGGATAGGGCGATGGCACTCAATAGATGAGAATTAATAACGATCGTCATCAATAAGCCGAGTTTGATAGCGGAAATATAATTTATAGTTTTGCTTTCGATAATGTCCTTAAACGTGAATAAGATTGGAAAGGCAAAAGCAAGTACAATAGCAGTTCCAGGTTGGAATTCGGTCGTGATGTCACGTAAGACAGCTCCTGAATAAGTGAAGATCAGGGCAGCCATACTTGAATTAAAGCTGTTGTAACGCTTGTTGAGTGATAGGAAGGTTACGACAAAAGTTAGTGCAGCAATCAGTACTTTGATAGCAATGATTTGATGAATAGGTGACAACATATTCGTTATCAAGACGAATGGCCAGAGTGTGAAATCAGGATACATTCCGTTCACGGCTTGGCCAGCTGAGAAGAAGGTATTGAAGTTCAACCAACTGGGTAAGTTACCGTGTAAAAAAGCTTGTCGAATCTCAAAGACTCGTTGAGTGTGGAAGAAGGTATCACTACCAGAAATCATGTAGTTAAAATTAAACTGCCAGAACATCCATCCAAATAATGAAATAAAAAATAATAAAATTACGGCGATAGTTTTTTTATTGATGTGCTTTTGAATATTCATACGATCCCCCAAAAATTAAATAATCCAGGAATTAATTATACTTCTAATACAAAAAAACTGCGACCGAGTAGTCGCAGTTCTAAGTGAATATTAATCTTTGTTGTTCTTGATCATTAAGGCGAAGATAAAACCGATAATCGCCATTGCACAGAAGAAACCGAAGACGTAATGATAACCAACTAATCCTAAGTTGGCTGGCAATCCATGACTTTGGTTAGCTGATACCAAGATCAAAGTGGCGAGAGAAACACCAAGTGATCCTAACAATTGACGAACCGTAGTGATAATTGCAGTACCGTGTGGAATCAAGTCTTCAGGTAGAGAGTTACCGCCAAGTGTTGTTGCTGGCATCATAACGAAGGCATTGCCTCCTTCGATCAACATTGCAATCAAGATCATAGGCCACAAACCTAGTTTCATATTCAAGAAGAATAATAAGACCCAGCCAATTACGATCATCGACATACCAGAGATCAATGTTTTCTTGAAGCCGATCTTATCGGCTAGTTTACCAGTCAACGGGTTCAAGATACTAAGCAGGATTGCTGGTGGCACTAGTGCTAAACCAGATACTAAGACTGAAGTATGTAAGATGTTTTGATAGTACAGTGGGTAAATAATCGTAACAACGATCAATGAAATGTACGAAAATCCGGTTAAGAGGACTGACAGATCAAAGTTAAAGTTGCTCATAACCTTCAAGTCCAGCAGAGGCTCGTCCTTAGTTAATTGACGGTGAATGAATAATCCCGACAGGATCAAACTGACTGCTAGCAGAATAATTAAGTTAGTAGATAGATGGTGCTGACTACCAGCTTGGTTGACTACGTACAGCAGTCCGATTATTCCTAATAGATAGACAATAGACAAACCGTCTAGCTTTACTTTGTGGCGAGGCATCACGTCTTTAATGTAGATCGATCCAGTGATGAAGATAACGATCATTATCAATAGGAAGATAACGAATAATCCTTGCCACTGCAAGAAGTTCAAGACGATTCCTGAAATGATAGGACCGGATGCAAGGGCGGAACCCATGACTAAACCAGCGAAGCCCATGGTTGTACCACGTTTCTCTTCAGGAGTGATAGTCATAAGAACCGATTGAAATGATGGGAATAGAATTCCGACACCAATTGCTTCCAAAGCTCTTCCTAACATCGCCATCGCAAAATTTTGAGCGAGGATGATGATGAGAGTACCAACAGCAAATATTCCTACGACACCTAGAAATATTTTTTTGAAAGAAATATTATTCAAGAGCCAAGGACTGATTGGCATCATGATACTCATTATCAGCATGAAACCAGTAGTGAGCCATTGAATAGTTGGTGCAGTTACTCCGAAGAACTTCATCAAGGTTGGATAGGCAGTCGATAACGATGATTGACTGATCGACATGGTGAAGGTCCCGGATAGTAAGGTAATAATAAATAACTTACGTTTTAGTGCGTTATTAATAGTGTTGTCCATATATTTAGCCTCCTATAATTAGAATAGACTTATTTAAAGTTTTCGTCTATGGACATTGAGTAGACTTATTGTTAAAAAATATTTGAAATAGGTTTATAAAATATATCATATAGATATGATTTATCAAAAATATACTTTGTTAGCCGTAACATAACATAAGAAATGTGAGATTATTAAAATAAATAAACCTAAAAATGACAAAATAACCATGATATAAAAAATAATAGCACTAAAAAAAGATAATACATAATTTTTTATAAAATATGTATTATCTTTTTTAAATTATAAAATATAAATAACATAGCGTATAAAATATCACATATTGTAAAACTTTATTATAAAATATGGAATACTCAATAATAGGATAAATTGTATACTTAATTGTGAAAAGAATATTACGTATGGAGGTTGAGATATGGATAAGGGGAAAGCAACTAAGATAGGGTTAGTTACTTTGTTTTCTACTCTGACATTAGGAACGTTTGTTGTTCAGAATAATACGCAAGTTGATGCTGCACCTTTGGGCACGGAATTGCAATATTACTTGAATGACCCAACACCGGCACCATCTAAATTCTTGAATATTTGGAATACTAATGGTTACGATCTGCAACCGGATCCTGTATACAATGTTCAAGTTGGCGATGAGAATAAGATGATGTATACCGATGCAGCACGTTCCGTTTGGACAGTTCTAGGTGGAGTCTTTGATGCTCCTCATTATCGATGGTACAAGTCTGATGATGGTAGAACTTGGAGTGAAGTTCCTGAATGGCAGAACGGTCATCGTAAGAATATGCCAATTGATACTAGTACTGAAGGGACTACTTGGTATCAACAAGATACACAATACTGGAATTATTTAACTGGTTGGTTCGCTAAGACACATATTTATTCGAATATTTCTCAAGTTAATGTTCTAAAGAATAATATTGATGCTGACTCTGTGAATGTAACGACTGACAGTGAGTATTTATACAATATCAGTGATGAGTTAATGAACGTTACTTATGCACATGCAACAGTAAACCCAACTAATGCTACTGGTAAGATTACTTGGTCAACTAATCGTCCTGATTTAGTAACGATCGATAGTAATACTGGTAAAATCACTGCAAATTCTAAAGGAGTCAACGGAAGAGCAGCCATTATTGCCACATATACTGGATCTGATAATTCTCCAAAAGTTGTAACTGGCAAGACATATGTCAACTTAGGTGGCGGATTAGTGGATCAAAGTGCAAGAATCGGTGGAACAGCAACATTCAAGTTACAAGGTAATACCGATGATTTCTATGGATATTGGGACGATAACAATATTGCTATTGAATGGTATATAAAGAAATCTGATGCAAAAGATAGCACTGAGAAGTTAGTTGCTTCAACTTCAAATCTCTACTACACAACTAATGTTTTAACAAGTGAAAATAAGGGTAAAGTGTACAGAGCAAAAATTATTATGAGAAAAGGTACTAAGAAAATAACGCTGACTACTAACTGGGCTAAATTAACAATCTTGTAGGGGGATTTGATTATGAATAATGTAAGGGTCAAGTATCTAAGCTTATTATCATTCTTTACTATATTGATAATTGGTATTTTTTCTAGTCAGGGTACAACAATTCAAGCGGCTTCAGTAGGAACTCCATTGACCAATAGTGCTTTTACCGCAACCCCAGCACCTGACAAATTCTTGAATATTTGGAATACTAACGGTTATGACTTAGAACCTGATGCGGTTACTTATACCGTTGTTGGTAATCCTGTGACATTGCACACTGATGCAGCTCGTTCGCTGTGGACAGTTTTAGGTGGAGTCTTTGATGCTCCTCATTATCGATGGTACAAGTCTGATGATGGTATTAATTGGAGTCAAGTTCCTGAATGGCAGAATGGTCACCGCAAGAACTTCCCAATTCAAACCAGTCAAGAAGGAAGAACTTGGTATCAATTAGATACACAGTATTGGAATTATTTAACCGGTTGGATTGCTCAAACTCACATTTATTCAACAGTAGCGGAAGTTAATGCGGTCAATACACCGATTAATGCAACTAATATGAATGTTAATTCAGATAGCGACTATATTTATAACAATAGTGAAGGCCAAGTCAATACTACTTATGTACATGCCAATATTGATCCTGTAAGTTCAACCGGTAAGGTTACATGGGCCGTTGATAATACTAACCTCGCTACTGTTGATAACACTGGTAAAGTCACCGCTAATGATCGAGGATTGTCTGGCGTAGTTAAGGTTACAGGAACATTCCACAATATGGATAGTTCATTCGTTGCTGGATCGGTCTATGTTCAAGTCGGTGGCGGTTTAGATAATCAAACCGTTTCTGCGGGACAACCTGCAACCTTCGCACTTCGTGGTGATACTGATAGTATGACCGGTTTGATCAACGATGGACGAATCAAAGTTGAGTGGTACAAGAAGGCACCTGGCACAACAAAAGCAGAATACTTAGGTAAGAGCAATAGTGTTTTATATACAACCTATAACACAACGGTATCTGACAATGGAACACAATATCAAGCAAAGATAACTCTTAAAGAAGGCTATAAGAATACTATTATAAAAACTAACTGGGCAACTCTCTATGCTAGTTATTAATTATATTTAGGAGATCGGTGCTGATTGTGTGACTGATCTCTTTTTATATTAATGAGTTAAGGGGGAAGCAAGATGAAAGTTAGCAAATTACTCTTCAGCAGATGTTTGATTATCATCGTGCTAGTTATTGGAGTTATAGGCACTTTACCGATATCGATCGTAGTTGATGCTACAACAAATACTTCAATGACCACTGGTAAAGATTCATCTTCAACTACCGAAGCAGCTAATAGGGCTCTAACAGCCACTATGCAAGCAAATCAAAATTCTATTTCAAATGTAGTAACACAATTTTCCTCACCAATGGGCGACGTGAATAGTACGAGTTCTACAACGACAATGAATACCTTGATTTCTCCATTAACTATAAATAGCTCTACCATTAAAGGCCAGCCCGACTATTGGGGTCACTACTTAGAGTCAAATGTTAACTATGTTTTTAACAGTGATAGTAATCCTTTAGATGTTGGTAATACCGCAATCGTCACTTTAAAATCTAATGGAATAGGAATTGTCCCTGACGTACTTTATTGGACTTTAAAGACTAGAGAATATGAGACCAATGATGCGGTGGCAAAATTTGGTGACCCAACACAAATGGCGGGTTCTGGTGATCGAATATATGTTACAGATCCTCAAACAGCCATAGTTACTGGAAGTAAGAAAGCATTCACATCGATTCATAATATTATCGATGGAGGATACATTAGTTTAAAGGCTGATATAGAAGATTATGCGCCAGTATATCTGGATATTCCAACCGGTGGTGCCATAGTATCAGAAGATTATACACCATTAGCATTTGATGATACCTTAATGCATTTCCACATCAAAAATGATATTTTTAAGAGAATTATTGATGATTTAAATGCAGGAAATGTTGCTTCATACAAAGATTTTGTTTTGACTGGTGCTAAACTTACGTGGCAGGTTGATAGCCGTATAAATAGTTTTGATAATACTAACAATGCAATAGATGGTTCTGTTAAACAATACAATTTTACAGTTAATTCAGGCCAAACCTCGTATGATCCGTCTATTCTCGATTATAACTTTGTTTTTTATGAGAATGGTACGGTTGCAACTAATCTTAATGTTGTACACGCAACTCTGAAAGTCGATTTCAAATATACATACAAACCGATTATTGGGAATTCATATACTAGAGATGGAACTGAAACCATTAACTTCGGTGGATTTAGCGTAAATCCACTTACTAATCCGCCAGCAACAGATGAAGACTTGCCGACGTTAACAATATCTAATCAGATACAAAATTTGACTAATCCAGATAGCAATACTACAGATGGAGATAAAAAAGGATTAGAAGTTCGCAACGTTAAGAATGACGATAGAATTGAATATGCTGCTAATTTTGATGCAAAGGGTCAAAACTCGAAAGCTTTGATCTCAAATGGTGTTTATACGGTACCTATTCCTAAAGGGATGGATATTGATACTAACAGTTTTAAATATACAGGTTATTATAATTATCAGAATTCAGTAGACAATTCACAATACAATTCAATTGATCCTGATAATATAAGCGTACAAGATGATCCCAATGATAATTCAAAACAAATTCTGACAGTAAATGGATTGAGTATTAGTCCTGAGTCTGATTCTGATATAGGAAGATTGGTATTCGATGGTCAAGTAACGAATGATAATCAAGCTGATTTCACTTTCACACCTTCCTTTAAAGGTGTAGGTGGTTATGATAACTTTGATCAAACTAAACCATTATATGTTGAAGAAAGTGGACAAGATCAATTTATTAATTTTGATCCTACTAAGCCGGCAGGGGGGGTGACGTTGACACCAATGGATATAGATTTTGGTGCACTTAACTCATTTGTCACTAGTGACACGCTTAGACATAGGGTGAATAATGATTCTCCTGTATTAACTGTGCAGGATGACAGGAGTGATACAGATAAGAATAGTCAAACTATATCTGTTCAACAGGTGGGGGATTTGAGTAATGGTACTTCTAAGTTTCCTGGCGAATTGAGATTTTATGATCCAACTAGTTCCAATAATGAATTCGAGTCATTGCTTAGTGGAAATATTGTTCCAATTTATGTTTCAAAGAACGGTGAAACGTTGTCGTCTATTTCCTGGGCGAATGACAAAGGTTTGTTACTTCATATAAATGGTTCTGATACTGCTATTTCAGCTGGTAAATACACGACTACGTTGGATTGGACAATAAGTGACACTTTATAAAATGTTTTTAATCAAGGAGAGATTATTATGGTATTAACAGATGCACAAAGACGCGCAAATGAAAAATGGCACAGAAATAATCGGGAACGCGCAAATTATATTGCTATGCGTTCATCAGCTAGAAGCTTTATTCGTAACAAGTCAACTTTGTCCGATCTGGAAGAATTGGAAACTATCATTAGAAATCGAAGACTTGAATTAAATTCAGAAGTGTAAAAAAATAAGGTCTAATCGCATTTGCGATTAGACCTTATTTAGTGAATCTTTATTTGTCAGCTTGGTTTGTCATAATATCATCAATCAAACCATAATCCTTAGCTTCTTGGGCTGTCATGTAGTTGTCACGATCAGTATCCTTTTGAAGTTTTTCGAATGTTTGACCGGAATTATCAGCCAAGATGTGATTTAATCTCTTTCTTGTCTTCAAAATCTCTTGAGCAGCAATTTCAATCTCTGTTTGTTGTCCTTGGGCACCACCTAGTGGTTGGTGAATAAGAACTGTTGAGTTTGGAAGAGCAAAACGTTTGCCCTTTGTACCTGATGACAAGATAACACTTCCCATTGAAGCTGCTAGACCAGTAGCGATTGTTTGAACGTCTGATTTAACGAAGTTCATTGTATCAACAATAGCTAATCCATCGGTAACAGAGCCACCTGGTGAATTGATATACATTGAAATATCCTTGTCTGAGTCTTGAGCATCAAGGAATAGTAATTCAGCAATGACTGTATTAGCCATTTGACTGTTAACTTCACCTGATAACATAATGATTCTATCTTTTAATAATCTTGAATAAATATCATAGGCACGTTCGCCACGTGAGCTTTGTTCAATAACTGTAGGAACTAACATAAATTGCCTCCTAATTAGCACTTGTTATTTTTAGCACTCTAAATAGTACAGTGCTAATTTAGCATACAATCAGTATTGGGTCAACAAACAAACCTCGAAATATAAAAATAAATAAGATTTATGCTATAACTTTTTTATTATCGCACAAATCTTATTTTTTTAAGTGTTATTTGACTTGTTCAGTAACTTGATTACTAGTCAAGCCTGACTTGATACGTTGCCAGATAATATGGAACGTGTAAGCAGACGTGAAGGCTAGACACCAAGTTAATAGGTAACAAATTATTATGGCAACGATAGGGTGGTTGAGTGCTAAATTATGACCACCAATGCGCCAGATTATTTGAAACCAGAAGACATTAGATAAGTAAGCACGATAAGCGTAGACCGCCAAGAAGTGGAATACTGGCAATGCCTTCGAATTACTTCTTAAGTGTGCCATGGCTAATGCGGCGACTAATCCAATCACTAAGAGAGCATAGATAGTCATCGAAGGTTTGTAGTAGGGTGCATTAGTCAATTGAACCGGATGACCAAAGGCTGACAGTTCACTGTTAGTCCAGTAATATGTAGCGACTATTGCCAATAGCATGATAATCCAAGCTTTTTTGATAAATGTTTCGAATTGTTCCCGATACATCCAAGCTAAAACACCGAAGATTCCGTAGATGACAAAGCTGACAAATAATCTATCGAGTAAGTACCAGTTAGTAGCTTGTGGACCATGGAAGACATTGATGTCGTAAAAGACTATCCAAGCAGAATAGCCAATAATTGTCAGAATGATAGTCCAAATAGCACGTTTGCTATTGTTTTTTACCCAGTGAGCCAAGGCCCAGAAGAACGGCATTAGGATGATAAACTGTAACATCATAGTGTTATACCACAAGTGTGGTGCAGCGTTACCGTTGATAAAGTGCCATAGAAAACTTCCCACATCGTTGTATCGATTAACTTGTTGAATATCTGGGAATATTAGTAAGTAAGCGAGTGTCCACCAGATCGTAGGTACAAAAAGAGCAGACCATTGTTTCTTCATGTATCCACCATAATCACTCCAGCTATTAGTATTAGTAGTTCTAGTTGTGGTATATAAAATACCAAAAATAAAGGCTGGCGCAGTAAACTTAACTAGGTTATAAATAATCCCAATTATTGATTGAACATTGTTAGATGGATCGGTGCTTAAGACGACACCGAGAACGGTCTGCATCATAACGGCAGTACAAGCGAAGACCTTCATATAGTCTCCAACATCAGCAGGTCTTGTATTGTCTAATCTTGAATTCATTTAGTCATTTCCCCTTTGCTTGATTGTGAGATCAACAAAAGGATTTATTAGTAGTTAATATAATAGCTTTCAAATCAAAAAGCAAATTAAATTTTTAACTCGGAGTGCTGAAAACTCAAAAATAACTTGATCAGTTCGTTACTTATCTCACGTTGAATATCGGTCAAATTATTGCTTGGAGAACAGAGATAGATCGTCCGCTGTAAGGGATCAGGCGTTAATCTTGTCAGTTGGACTTGGTCACTGATTGTTTGCCAAGTAACTGAAGGAATGAAGCTCAATCCGATGCCGGCCTCGATCAATCCTCTAATGGTAGCCGGATCGTCAGTCTCATACATATAGTTCAAAGAGATTCCTCGTTTATTAAAATACTTATCAATTGTATTTCTCAACGGATTATTTTTAGTTAAACCAACAAATTTTTCATTCGTTAATTCTTTTGGATTAACGAATTTTTTAGTATATCCGGCTTTTAAATTCCAACCAACGAAGACTTCTTCCTTTAATACGGGAACATTAGTTAAGTCCTTTAGAGGATGGCTAGTGACGATGAAGTCGAATTGCTTGAAGTCGGCTTCTCTGACAGTATGCTGAGCAAGATTCAAACGAACGTTAGGAAACTTGTTTTTGATGTTGAAGACGATGCTGGGAATGAATGGTGAGGCTACTTCCATCAAGATTGAAATGGGATGTTCGGAGTTATCCACTCCTCCCTTAACGGCATTGATACCACGATCTAACTCTTTCAGACTGTCATTGACGTAGCTGAAGAATAGCCTGCCAGCACGATTCAATCTTAAAGTACGACCAGTACGATCGAATAATTTTACTTGTAATTCATTTTCCAGTTGCTTGATAGTCTTACTGACAGCGGGTTGAGAAATATATAAAATCTCAGCTGCCTTGGTAATACTCTCTTGATTTGCGACAACGACGAAACATTTAAGCTGTGTTAAGTTCATAAATTGGCCTCCATTCATAACTATTTGGTTATGTACTATTCATTTTATGTATTATACACGTTATGAATCAGCTTATATACTATGACTTGTGAGATCAGCAAAATGATGAATTGGAGGTGGATGCATGCGTACATTGTGGATCTTTCCGGGACAAGGTGGACAACGTCCGGGGATGTTAAACGATTTACCGCAGGATTTGAAGCACAAAGTTAAAGACTTGACGGGAATTGAATTGACTGATGATGAGGTTACTTATAAAGATTCGATTCAGATCCAATTGAGTATCTTGGCTTTGCAGTTATATAACATTAGGCAGTTGCAAGAGATTGATGAACAACCAGATGTAGTTGCCGGACATTCTTTGGGAGTGTTTGGTGCCGCGGTTGCTGCTGGAGTATTAAGCGAAGAGGATGCAATCAAGATTGTTTTTCTTCGTTCTACTAAGATGAAAGAAGCTTATCCAGTTGGCTATGGCATGGGGGCAATCGTTGGCTTAACTCGCAAAGAAGTTACGACGTTGGTCAAACAAGTTAATGTACCTGATGTTTATGTTTCAAATCAGAATTCGGAATTACAGACAGCATTGTCTGGTTCATTGGAAGGTATCAATAAAGTGTTGGATCTGGCAAGAGAGAATGGTGCTCAAAAGGCTTTGATATTGAAAGTTCCCAATCCCTCACATTCACCATTGATGCAATCAGCGGCCGATGCTTTGCAAGAAGCATTTGCACAGGTTAAATTGCAACGTCCTAATTGTACTTATTTGACTAATTATAACGGCCATGCCGTTCATACAGTTGATGAGGTCAAGAAGGATATGATCAATAATCTGATCTATCCCGTTTATTGGGACACTATGATGAGCGTTGCTAGTGAACTAGGTATTGATACCGCTATTGAAGTAATGCCGGGACATGCATTCACCAAGTTGATTCATACGAAATTTCCTGATCTGAGAAACATTACCATGAGTGAAATGGGAATTGATGATACTGAATTTCTATTAAAAAAATGGAGGAAAATAAATGACTAAAAGAAGTTGGACTACAAATCGTGATGCAAAAAATTCTAAGTTAGAAAAAGTTGCACCAATGATGGACGGAAAGTTTGTTAAAACTGAAAATGCTAAGGAGCTGTTGGAAGATCTAATTGCTTCTGGCGACAGAGTTGTCCTAGAAGGTGACAATCAGAAACAAGCTAGTTTCTTATCTAAGGTATTAGCATCAGTAGATCCTGAAAAGGTTCATGATTTGCATATGATCATGTCTTCAGTTTCAAGACCAGAACATTTGGATATTTTTGAAACAGGAATTGCCAGCAAATTGGACTTTTCATTTGCTGGACCACAGAGTACACGTATTTCACAAATGATTGCTGATGGAACTATAAATGTCGGTGATATTCATACATATCTTGAATTGTATGCACGTCTATACGTTGACTTGATTCCAAATGTTGTTTTAGTTGCTGCTGACAAGGTAGACCGTGATGGTAACTTGTATACCGGAGCAAATACTGAAGAGACACCAGTTATTGTTGAATCAGCTGCTTTCAAGGACGGTATCGTTATCGTTCAAGCTAATGAAATTGTTGATAAAGTTCCACGTGTTGATATTCCTGGTGACTGGGTCGATGTTGTCGTTCAAGCTGATCAACCATATCAACTAGAACCATTGTTCACACGTGATCCGCAAAACATTACTGAGTTACAAATTCTTATGGGTATGATGGCAATTCGTGGTATCTATGAGAAACACAACGTACAAACAGTTAATCATGGTGTTGGTTTCAATACCGCTGCAATCGAATTGTTACTACCTACATATGGTGAACAACTTGGCTTGAAGGGTAAGATCGTTCCTAACTGGGAAGTTAACCCAACACCAACATTGATCCCTGCTATCGAAAGTGGCTGGGTCAAGACGATCCACAGTTTCGGTGGCGAAGTTGGTATGGAAAACTATATCGCTCATCGTCCTGACATATTCTTCGTTGGTAAAGATGGCACAATGAGATCTAACCGTGCCTTCGGCCAAATGGCTGGTCAATATGCACTTGATATGTTCGTTGGTTCAACTCTCCAAATCGATAAATATGGTAATTCTTCAACCGTTACAAACGGTCGTCTATCTGGATTCGGTGGTGCTCCTAACATGGGAAGTAACCCAAGTGGACGTCGTCACTCAACACCAGCTTGGCAAAGCCTTCGTCCTGACAATGATCCACTAGGCAAAGGACAAAAACTCGTAGTTCAAATGGTTGAAACATTTGGCTCAAATAAGAAGCCCGTCTTCGTTGATCATTTGGATGCCGAAGAAGTTAGAAAAGAAGCTAAGTTAGCTAATGTTCCTATTATGATTTATTCAGAAGATACAACTCATATCGTTACAGAAGAGGGTATCGCATACTTGTATAAGACAGACAGTATGGCTGAGAGACAAGCAGCTATTGAAGCTATTGCCGGAGTTACACCTATTGGCTTAAGAAGTAATCCTAAACAACTAGCAGACCTTCGTGCACGCGGCATCGTCGCTTTACCAGAAGATCTTGGCGTACATCGTACAGAGGCCAAACGTTCACTTCTTGCTGCACAAACAATGGATGACTTAGTAAGCTGGTCAGACGGACTATACAATCCACCAGCTAAGTTCAGAAGTTGGTCATAGGATGCAAATAAAAACATCTATTGCACAATCAGCAGTTGATGCTCTGAAGTGGGAGGTTCAATTCACTCCCAAACCTGGATTAGTCGATGCCTTGTCGAATGGTTCGCATGATGACATGGATTTAAATCTATTCTTGAAATCAGCAGATAGCTTGTTATCGGGTTTTCAAAAGACAGCTGAAGTTAGCTTGGATCGTCAGATCGACTTATTTCTACGTGAAGATATCGGTGCGATTGGTCGTCAAACTGAGATTGATATGTTTCAAGCTACTGCTGGCGTCAATACGCACAAAGGTGCTATCTGGACGCTGAGTTTGTTGATAAGTGCTGCAAGTGCTCTACAAACAAACGACATTGAACAAATATTATTAGCAGCACAAAAATTGGCTAACTTACCTGATAAATACATTCCTAATACTTCATTGAAAACTCACGGTATGATAACGAAAAAGAGATATGCTCTGTCAGGTGCTCGTGGGGAAGCTCAAAGTGGTTTTCCAAATATTAGAAAAGTATTGAATTACAACCAACATGCAGATGATCTATGGGCACGACGTCTAATGGTGCTTTATAGCAATGTTGATGATACGAATATTGTTTATCGTAGCAATTTAAAAGTTCTAGAGACATTACAAAAAATTTCAAGAGAGATACTTGAGGATGATATTCCTGTAATTGAAAGTGCAAAATTTTTGGAATTAGAAAAATTTGTTAGTGAATATCATATTTCTCCAGGTGGTTGTGCAGATTTATTTGCAGCAAGTTATTTCTTAGAAAACATATAGGAGAAAATTAAATGGAAAAATTACATTATAAATTTGAAACTAAAAATCCCATTCAAAAACCAGTTCATATCGGTGTTGTTGCTTCAGGTGACCTTGAAGTGATCTTCCGCCCAACAGATTCTGATGAAACAGTCGTTAATATCGTTACTGGTAGTGATGGTTTTAAAGAAGTTTGGCAAAATGTTTTGGATCGATTCTTTGCTAGATATCCAATCCAAGCAAATATCGAGATCAATGACTTCGGATCAACACCCGGTGTTGTAAATCTACGTTTAACTCAAGCAATGGAGGCATTAAAGGATGAAAAATAGTTTTGTTGAATTACGTGCGCGTGAACGTGCTGAGGCATTACTTGACGATAATGCTCGTGAATTAGTTGGACCACTTGATAATATGATTTCACCACACTTGGAGCCACAAGGAATCGTTCCTGAAAGTGATGATGGCGTTGTTTTAATGCGTGGTACGATCGATGGTAAGAATGCTTTGGTAATTTCTATTGAAGGTAAGTTCCAAGGTGGTGGTATTGGTGAAGTTAGTGGTGCCAAGATCGTCGCTGCCTTAGAGAAGGCTTTGGAAGATAACGAAGCTGGTAAAACAATTTATCCAATTATTATTCTTGATACTGGTGGTGTTCGCCTACAAGAAGCCAACTATGGATTGTTGTCAATTTCAGAGATCCATAACGCTGTTATTGCATTGAAGAAATATGTTCCAGTTATTGGATTAGTCCCTGGTCGTGTTGGTTCATTCGGTGGTATGTCTATCACAGCTTCAATCCTTTCATACTTAATTGCTACTAAGAAAGCAAGAATTGCTTTGAACGGACCAGAAGTTATCGAACAAGAAGCTGGTGTTCGTGAATTTGATTCCAGCGATAAAGATTTGATCTGGAATACTTTAGGTACTAAGCAAAGATTAGCTACTGGCTTAGTTGATGAAGTTGTTGACGACACAGTTGATGATATTAAAAAGTCTGTTTCAGATGCCATTGATGAGAAGAAAGATGCTCACAGAACTGAACACGTTGACTTTTATTTATCATTACTAGATAAGCTTGATCTAAGCAAGAAGTTGGATATTGATGGATATCGTAAATTATATCCAGAAGTTAAAGCTGAAAAACACGTTATTGAAGATGCTGTAGCTAGTGATGAACCAGGTACAAAGAGTCGTGGTCGTTTGTGGTTCGAAAAATTAACAGGCATCAAGAATGCCAAGAGTTCAGTATCAACTGTATTGCATGCTGAAAAAGATGGTAAAGAATATGTTGCCATCGTACCTGACGCTGATAACAAGTTCCCACGTGTTCGTGATGGTGAAGTAGGTCTAGAAGAAGGATTTGCTGTTGCAAGTATTGTTAACAAAGTTGTTGCTGATGATGCTGACAAAGATGTTAAACGTCCAATTATCATGGTCGTGGATGTTCCTAGTCAAGCTTATGGTTATCAAGAAGAATTGATCGGTATTCATGTTGCTTTAGGATCAAGTGCTGCTGCTTACGCCGAGGCACGTCAAGCTGGACATCCGGTTATTGCCTTCATCCCTGGAGATGCTGTTTCAGGTGGTTTCTTAGCACATGGTCTACAATCCAATAGATTGATTGCTTTGGATGATACTTCCATCACTATTCAAGCCATGTCAAAGGCCAGTGCCGCTCGTATTACACAACGTACGATTGCTGAACTTGAAGAAGCTACTAAGCATGTTCCTGCTATGGCTTATGATATTGATAACTACGAGAAACTTGGTGCATTGTACAAACTTGTTAAGGGTATTGGTTCATACGAAGCTACTGACGAAAATGTTGCTAAGATCAATTCAATTATTGATGAAGCAATTCAAAGTACAGTCGGCAAGCCAACTGATCTCCACTTCCGTTATGAAACACCTATTGCTATCGAAAGTGGTCGTAAGGCTACAAATGCTGTTCGTAAGGCTGTTTTCGAACAATGGAACTAGATCTCTTACCTCATGATCTAGTCAAAATTGACATTGATGAATTCTTTAGTGATAAAGAACTTCCGTCATGGGTAATTGATAGTTTAGCCAAAGTTCCCTTAGTAATAATTCGTCGAGGTAAAATTATTGACGGTAAGGTTCCAGTAGGCGTCAGAGGAGTAAAACGTGAGCAACGATTTGCCGGATACATACCTTCCACTGCGGTTGGGGAAGGATATGTGATCACTCCGCATTCTCTGATTCAAAATACTTGGAAGAATCTTCCAGCAGATAGATTTGAATTACCAGCAATTAAGGCTCTCCCAAAAATTGCTCCACTATTAAAAAAATATCAATGGGGTATTAGCGGAAGCGTTGGATTCGAGTTAGCTAGTGGACAGGCTACTGCCAAAATGAGTAGTGATTTGGATTTGATTTGGTATGAAAATAAACATTTGTCTCAAGGTGAGGCAAATAATTTATTAGAACAATTGAATCAATTCGGAGTACATGCTGATTTTCAAGTTGTTTATAGTCAGAAGGGATTCTCATTAGAAGAATTTGCTAAAAGTACTAGTAATACGATATTAGTTAAGACTGCACAGGGACCGAAGTTATCAACAGATCCTTGGGCAGAAATAGAGAAGGATTAAAAAATCTTGGATTAATTTCCAAGATTTTTTTGGTAGATGATGAAATTTTTAACAGATGATAATATTCAATTGGATTATAACGTTTATGGTAAAGACAAGCCGATTATTTTAATCGCTGGATTTGGTGGATATCAGGAGATTTGGCAACTGCAAGTAGATTATTTGGTGGGGATGAATTATCAAGTGATAACATATGATCATCGCAATCATGGTGCGTCACAACGAACACAGTCAGGATTAAATATGGCCAGATTGATTCAAGATCTACATGAGTTAATCGAATATTTGAAGTTAGACAAACCATTACTGATCGGACATTCAATGGGCGCTAGTGTTTGTTATGGTTATCTGACAAAGTATGATAATGTTGCTGCCGTAATGGGTGTCGATCAGACGGTTAAGATGCTGAATGATTCTGAATGGCACTATGGATTTATGAATATTGATTCGAATAATTATAAAGAAATAGTTTCTAAACCTGCAAAGGTCCATGAGACCGTCAATGGGTTAGATACTAGGGTGATGTCTAGATTGAGTGCAGCAAAAAATAATTATCCTTTCGATCGAAAGGCAAATCTACCATTACTATTTGATCATGTGACAAAAGATTGGCGAAGAGCGGTTCAAAAAAGCAGCCACCCAATTATGCTAGTGGCTGCAAGAGATAGTCCGTATTATAATTCTGATTTTGCGTCGATGATTACATCCAAAAGTGAGCACGTCAATTCAGCAATCGTGGAAAATTGTGGTCATGATATTATGGCAGAAGTGCCAGAGATATTTAATCAGTTAATGCGTCACTTTGTCTTATCAAATTTACGTTATCAATGATTATTCTAGGAAGTCTGGGTGTGCGTATTCCGGATTAGGATACTTGTAGAATCCCTCACCAGTAGCAACTCCCATCTTTCCTTTGTCAATATAGTCATTTTTGATCATATCGGCCAATTGCTTGTATTCAGGATCAGTTTCAGCAGCACTAGCTGTAATGTCATAGGCTGTTTTAAGTCCGACAACGTCGAGAATCCCGAATGGACCTAGTGGAGCCTTAGTTGCAAGCATCCAAGTTTTATCCACAGTTTCGATATCAGCAATTCCCTTAGCTAACAACATTTGAGCAGCATCGAGTAGAGGGACGAGCAAAGTATTCAAAACATAACCTGGCTGTTCTTTCTTGAGTTTAATTGGAATCATACCGATACCCTTGGCAAAATCAACAACAGTATCGTAAACTTCTGGATCAGTCCATTTTGTACCCATGATTTCGGCAGTATTGTTTTTCCAGATTTCGTTGGCAAAGTGGAGTGCTAAGAATTTCTTTGGTCGGCCGGTTATTTCAGCAAATTGGCTTGGTAACAATGTAGAAGTGTTAGTAGCAAAGATAGTTTTTTCGTTAGCTACTTCACTCAATTGTTTATAGTAGCTTTCCTTAATATCAAGACGTTCTGGTATGGCCTCAATCACCAAATCAGCATTCTTAACTGCATCTGCTAAGTTGCTGGAATATTTAATACTTGCCGGAACCGCTTCGGCATTTTTTCTTGAAGTAGTAAGGTCACGAATCAGCGTGTCTTTTAAATTGGGAAGAATTGTACTTTCGTAAACACCATTTCTTAAGAAGACAGATAGGTGGTCTGATTGGCCTTTAACTTCATTTTTGTAAGTATCAACCAAACCGCGAATTCTATCTTTAGCTTTGGCAATTACGTCATCATTAATGTCGTAGATCGTTACGTTGTATCCGCGAAAGGCGGTTTGAAAAGCAATTTGGCTCCCAAGAACACCACTACCAGCAATTGTTACGTTTTTGATCGACATGATAAATCCTCCGATTTTTGTTATATTAATAAATATATGAAATCGAATACAGTATAATTGGTATATAGTCAATATGTCTATTTAAATGCTTGTATGATAAGAAAATATTTCGTAGCTATCATTGGAGGTATAGTCATGAAGATGATCGATCTAGCTGAAAAATTTAAACAGGAGAAGATTTATTACGAGCTGTACGAACATCGAGCAATTTACACTAATGAAGATGCTTTAGTAGTTAAGTCAGAGAAGGGATTCACTGGTACTGAAACTAAAAGTTTGTTTTTAAAAGGAAAAGACGGTCGTAATTTTGTTTTGCTGACATTCACAACAAAGCGAACGGATTTTAAACTACTCAAGCATGTGATTGGTGAGAAACTTTCAATCGTGCCTTCTGATGAGATGGAAGAACAAACTGGACAGAAACCAGGAGCAGTATCGCCGTTCGGTTATCCTCAAAACGTCCCACTAATTGTTGATGAAGAATTATATTCTAAGGAAAAATTAGTTTTTGCACCCGGAAGACCTGATCGAACGATGGTTGTGTTAGGAAAGGATCTCCCGAAGATTATAGAGATGCTAGGTAATGAGTATTTCATTTATTCTGATGATGAGGATATGTAATTCGAGGATTGATGTTATTCTCTATCTATTGACCGTATTGCAAATTTACTGTTGTTATTTGACCATGTGATCAAGGATTGGCGTAGTACGGTAAAAAAGCAGTCATCCAATTATTCTGGTTGCTGCCAAAGAAGGCCCGTATTATAATTACAATTTTGCCAAGGCAATTGCTAATTTTAGTGAAAAGATACTAATAAAATTAAAAAAAATCAAATATTTATATTGACAAAATCTTTCAACAGTCTTATTCTCTGTAACAACAAAACAAATTCGTCCATAAACCGATGAGATGGAGATCAAGACTAATCGTGCATGCACAGAGAGCTACCGTTGCTGAGAATGTAGCCAAACGCAGATAGTTAAATGGACCATCGAGGGTTCTCTCGAATATCTAATATTTAGATTAGTACAGAGAAACGTTAGGCATACGTAAGTTGCCGGGAGGGTGATAGCCCTTCGCTAAGAGTAATGGACTACTGTGTTTGATTTTTGTCATACACTAATAGTCTATTGAAATAAGGTGGCACCGCGGTAAATCCGTCCTTAAACTTAATAAGTTTATGGGCGGATTTTTTTGTGACTTGTTTTATAAAAAGGAGCAGATATTATGCCACAGAAACCTGGAAAGCGATGGTTTAACCAATTTGATTCGCACAATAAAAATTAAATTGGAGGAACCATAATGCGAGAAAATACAAAAATTGAAAGTGCCATTAAAAAAATCGTCAATGGTGACGAATTAACTTTTGAGGAAACTAATCAAGTTATTGATGAAATTATGAGCGGTCAAACGACATCAGTTCAAATTTCTAGTTTCTTAACAGCTTTGTCGATTCGCAAAGAAACCGTAGAAGAAATTGCTGGTGCAGCTGATGCAATGCGAGACCACGCCTTAGAGTTTGAGACTAATAAACCAGTTTTAGAAATTGTTGGAACTGGTGGAGATCATTCTAATTCATTTAATATTTCAACAACAACAGCATTGGTTGTTTCTTCGACGGGCATTCCAGTAGCTAAACATGGTAATCGCGCTGCTTCTTCAAAGAGTGGGGCGGCCGACGTACTTGAAGCTTTGGGCGTCCAAATCAATATTGATCCCAAACAAAGTGAAGCAATTTTGAACGAAATTGGTATTTGTTTCTTATTTGCTCAGGAGTATCACAAAGCAATGAAGTATGTTGCGCCGATTAGAAAAGAATTAGGAATTAGAACCTTATTCAATGTTTTAGGACCACTAGCTAATCCAGCACATGCAACATCACAAATGTTAGGAGTTTATGACGAAAGTATGGTTGTTCCCATGGCCAAGGTTCTCAAACAATTAGGCGTAAAAAATGCAACAGTTGTCTATGGTCAAGATGGATTTGACGAGGTTTCTGCTTCTGCTCCGACAACAATTGCTGAAATTCTCGATGGAGAAATTATTGAATATGAGGTAACTCCAGAAGAGTTCGGCATTAAACGCTGTAATAAATCGGATATCATCGGTGGAACTCCACAACAAAACGCAAAAATTACTCAAGATATATTAAATGGAAAAATTGATGCTAAAAGAGACGTTGTCTTGATGAATGCAGGAGTAGCCATTCATACAGTTAAACCTGAGTTAACAATTGCTCAGGGAATAGAAATTGCCAGAAAATCTCTAGATGATGGCTCAGCACAACGTCAATTGGAAAAGTTTGTAAACTTGACTCAAGTAGGGATGGTCGCATGATTTTAGATGATTTAGTGATTGCTACCCGTATACGAGTTGAAAAAGAGAAGCATCATAACAACATTGATCAGATAATAAGTAAATTTTTAGAACCTGAAATTGGCTTTATTGGTGAAGTTAAACATGCCTCACCATCAAAAGGAATAATTGTTCAAAATTTTCCATACATGGAAATTGCTAAGGAATATCAAAAGGCAGGAGTAGATGCAATTTCAGTTTTGACAGAACCAGATTATTTTCAAGGTAAATTGCAATATTTAGAAGATATTGCTCAATCAGTGAATGTTCCTACTTTAAGAAAGGATTTTATAATTGATCCTTATATGATTTATCAAGCTAAATTTGCAGGAGCCAAAATCATTTTGTTAATAGTAGCAATTTTGAATTTTGATAAGTTAAAGCAGTTTCAAAGTTTAGCTAATGAATTAGATTTGGCTGCTATTGTGGAGGTTCACTCGGAAAACGAATTGAAAACAGCTTTAAGAGCTGGAGCCAAAATAATTGGAGTTAATAATCGAAACCTTAAAGATTTTACGGTTGATTTAAATAATAGTTTGAAATTGCGTCCATTGGTTCCAAAAGAAATACCTTTTATTGCTGAGAGCGGTATTAAAACTATCGATGATATTAAATTATTAAAAGCAGCACATGTAAATGAGGTATTGATTGGTGAAACCTTTATGAAAGCTGAGAATAAACTAGAGATTATAAAAAAATTTAAAGAAGCATGATCAAATGACAAAAATAAAGATATGTGGATTGATGACAATGGAAGATATCAAAGCTGTTAATCAGGCCAAACCGGATTTAGCAGGTTTTATCTTTGCTGGTGGTAGACATCATATAAACCTTGATCAGGCCATAAGAATGAGGCAACAGTTAGATAGAACTATTCCTAGTGTAGGTGTATTTGTGGATGCATCGATAAAAGAAATGCTTGATGCTGTTAAATCTGGTGCAATATCGATCGTTCAATTACACGGTTCTGAGACAGAAGATACTGTCAAATTATTGCAATCAAGTAATATTAAGGTTATTCAGGTATTTAAATTTCCGACCAAAAATGTGTTAAAAACATCTGCAGACTATTTAATGGTAGATAGCGGTTCAGGGGATGGCGATGCTTTGGATTGGAATAATTTAAAAATAACTCCCGACATTCTAGCCGGAGCAATTAATTCTAATAATGTTTATAAAGCAATCAATATAGTGAATCCTAAGATAATTGATATTTCACGTGGAGTTGAAACTAACGGCAAAAAAGATGCTATTAAAATTAAGCAAATAGTTAATATGGTGCACAAATTATAAAAAATAAGAGGTAGTTAAAATGAAAGAAATGCAAAAGGTAAGTTCTCAATCACGATACTATGGATCATTTGGTGGGCAATTTGTCCCTGAAACATTAATGACCGCCTTAAATGAGGTTTCTAAGGCTTACGATAGATACAAAAATGATCCAGATTTTCTTAACGAATTACATACATTATTGCAAAATTACGCCAATCGACCATCGCTATTGTACTATGCCAAGAATATGACCGAAGATCTTGGTGGTGCTAAGATTTACTTTAAACGTGAAGACCTTAATCACACAGGAGCACATAAAATAAACAACGTAATTGGGCAAGCTTTGATTGCTAAAAGAATGGGTAAGACTAGATTGATTGCCGAAACGGGTGCTGGTCAGCATGGTGTAGCAACGGCAACTATTGCAGCTCTTTTTGGAATGGAATGTGAAATTTATATGGGGAAGATGGACACTGATCGACAAAAGTTAAATGTTTATCGCATGGAATTATTAGGAGCCAAAGTTCATCCCGTAACTACTGGATCAATGGTGTTAAAAGATGCTGTTAATGCAGCATTACAAGCATGGACTCAACGAGTAGATGATACTTTTTACGTTATGGGATCAGCGGTTGGACCTTATCCTTTTCCTAAAATGGTTCATGATTTTCAAAGTGTAATTAGTAAGGAATCTAAACAGCAAATATTAGATGAAGAAGGGCGTCTTCCTGATGCGGTTATTGCATGCGTCGGTGGTGGGAGCAATGCCATTGGTAGTTTTGCTGAGTATATTAATGACAAAGAAGTTGAATTGATTGGATGTGAAGCTGCTGGCAAAGGGGTTGACACTGATCAGACGGCCGCAACTATTGAAAGAGGTTCAACTGGGATATTTCATGGAATGAAATCACTATTTTTACAGGATAATGATGGACAAATTGATAAAGTCTATTCCATCTCTGCAGGCTTGGATTATCCAGGTGTAGGACCGGAACATGCACATTTAGCAATTACAAAGCGTGCAAAATATGTAGGAATAACCGATGACGAGGCAGTAAATGCATTTGAGTATATAGCCAAAACTGAAGGCATCATTGCTGCTATTGAGAGTTGTCATGCAGTAGCGTATGTACAAAAATTGGCTCCTACAATGTCTAAGGATCAAATAATTATTTGTACTTTATCTGGTCGTGGCGATAAAGATGTTGCCTCGATTGCAAAATACAGAGGGAGAGATATTGATGAATAAATTAGAAAAAGTATTTGAAAATAAAAAAGCTTTCATTCCGTTTGTCGTGGCGGATGATCCCGACTTTGATACTACAGTTAAAAATGTTTTAACTTTGGCTAATAATGGTGCTGATATAATCGAATTGGGAATACCTTTCTCCGATCCAGTTGCGGACGGTCCCATTATTCAAGCAGCCGATTTACGAGCCTTTGATGCTGGTGTGAATACCAAAGTTGTATTTGATATTGTTAAAAAAATAAGAGAATTCACTAAAATTCCAATTATTTTTCTTACATATACTAATATTGTATATAAGTATGGATATGAGAAGTTTTGTCAAAAATGCCATAATTTAGATATCGACGGACTGGTCATTCCTGATTTGCCATTGGAAGAGCAAGAGGATTTGTCAAAATATACTACTCAATACAATATTTCACTGATTCAATTAATTGCACCAACGTCTGGGGCGCGTATTGCTAAGATAGCAACTCATGCAGAAGGTTTCATATATATGGTGTCATCAATGGGTGTTACTGGTAAACGTGAAGATTTCTCTAATGAATTAGGAAGTACTATAGAAGAAATTAGAAAGGTAACAGATGTACCGATTGCTATTGGTTTTGGAATTCATTCAGTACAACAAGCAAAAGAACTGTCTGAAATAGCAGATGGTATTATTATTGGTAGTGCGGTGGTAGAGATGATTAATAAAGGAAAAGATTTAGTCAATTATTCGCAAGAAATAAGACAAGCAATTTGAAGTAAAAAAGCCGACCTCATTCAGTCATTTACTGAACGAGATCGGCTTTTATAATTTTCTATGCGCCATACGGGAGTCGAACCCGTATTTCAGGAACCGGAATCCTACGTGCGATCCATTACACTAACGGCGCATCTATACATTTAATATTATCGCATAACTGTACCAAATGTAAATTGCTAAAAAAAATTCACAAAGTTGACGTTTTTTGAAGGATATTACTTGAAATAATCACAGGACAAGTTATAATAATCAGTGTGCTTAGGAGATCAATGGTTCGACTGAGCTATTATTTTTTGAGTATATGGGTCGTAATAAGACATACAGGGACATTTATTGCCCCACGGAGTATATCAAATGACTAATAATGAAGATTTAGAATTGTTGGATTTAGTTGCCCCTGACTTCATTAAGACTGTTGAGAAGCGATTTATGATTCTTCAGAGTATTTCTTTAATGGAGCCGGTGGGACGCAGAGTTCTCGCTGACGATCTGGATGTTACTGAACGCAGCTTGCGTACAGAGACAGACATGCTTAGAAAGCAAGGATTAATTACCTCTTCTAAGTCTGGGATGTCACTAACAAGAAATGGTGGTCATGTAACTGACCAACTAGGAAAGATGTTAGCTGATTATCAAGGTACGGCACTTCTGGAAAAACAGCTTAGCCAGAAGTTAGGAATTGCTCGTTGCATTGTTTTGCCAGGTAATTCCGACAAACAACCGCGAGTGATCGATTCATTTGGTAGAAGATTGAATCAACTATTAGGTTCAATCCTTCCAACTGGTGAAGCGCTCATCTCGGTAACTGGTGGACGAACACTTGCCAAAGTGGCAAGGAACCTTTCATCGGATCTGTCTAAGAATCGCAGATTGATTTTTCTACCCGCACGAGGCGGCGTAGGTGAGTCAGTAGCGATTCAAGCAAACAGTGTTTGTGCAGAGATGGCTGAGAAAACTCAAGGCCAATATCGAGCTATGTATCTTCCTGAAGATATAAGTGAGAAAAGTTTTGAATCTCTGCAAAAAGAGGCTTCAATTAAATCAGTTCTTGATTTAATATATAGGAGTAATGTAGTAATTCACAGCATTGGCTCTGCAAGCATCATGGCAGATCGAAGAAACCTATCTCGAGGCGAGAAATCAATGATCGCCGAGGGTGAAGCAGTTTCCGAAGCATTTGGAGATTTCTTTGATCAAAGTGGTAGACTTGTATATAAGGTACCTAGGATTGGACTTCATGTCCGGGACCTTGATAGAATTAAATATGTGATTGCAATTGCTGGTGGTGCTGAAAAGGCCAGTGCAATTCAATCGTATATGAAAAATGCACCTTCTCACACAATATTGATTACTGATGAAGGTGCCTCAAAGTTGATTTTAAGGGATAACCCTTAAAAATATATTTTTTAATTTCCTGAAGGAGGAATTTTTGTATGACTACAAAAGTTGGTATTAATGGATTTGGACGTATCGGTCGTTTGGCATTCCGTCGTATTGCTGATCTTCAATCACAAGGTAAGACTGATTTGGAAGTTGTTGCAATCAACGATTTAACATCACCTGCAATGCTTGCACATCTATTGAAGTATGATACAGCTCATGGTAACTTCATGGCTGACAAGATCAGTGCTACAGAAAACTCAATCGTCGTTGACGGTAAGACTATTCCTGTATATGCTGAAATGAACGCTGCAGACCTTAAATGGGTTGGCAACGACGGTGTTGACATCGTTCTTGAATGTACTGGTTTCTACACATCAGAAGAAAAAGCACAAGCTCATATCGATGCCGGTGCAAAACGTGTATTGATCTCAGCTCCATCAGGTGCTATGCCTACAGTTGTTTACGGTGTTAACGACGACATTCTTACAAATGACGTTAAGATCGCTTCAGCTGGTTCATGTACAACAAACTGTCTTGCACCATTAGCTAATGCCGTTAACAAAGAATTCGGTATCAAAGCTGGTACAATGACAACAGTTCACGCATACACAGCTACACAAAAACTTCAAGATGGTCCAGAACGTAAAGGTAATGTTCGTGCTGCACGTGCTGCTGCTGCTAACATCATCCCTCATTCAACTGGTGCTGCTAAGGCTCTTGGTCTTGTTGTTCCAGAACTTAAGGGTAAACTTGATGGACATGCACAACGTGTACCAGTTATCACAGGTTCACTTACAGAATTAGTTGCAACTCTTGGTAAAGAAGTTACAGTTGACGAAGTTAACGCTGCTATTAAGAAGTATACAGAAAACAACCCTTCATTCGGTTACAACGATGACGAAATCGTATCATCAGACATCATCGGAACATCATTTGGTTCAGTATTTGACCCAACACAAACACAAGTTGTTGGTTCAGGTGATGGCCAAGTTGTAAAGACTGTTGCTTGGTATGATAACGAATCAGGATTTACTGCACAAATGGTTCGTACACTTGAAAAATTTGCTAGCTTAGACTAATTATTAGTTTAGATTAGTATCTAATTTAAGATAAAACCTAATTTAACGATTTAAATTGGCGGAGGGAGGATAACTCCTTCCGCCTTTTTTTAAGGAAAATATTGGAGGATTTATTTACAATGGCTAAACTTATTGTTTCTGACGTTGACGTAAAAGGCAAAAAAGTCTTGATGCGTGTAGATTTCAACGTTCCTATTAAAGATGGTGTTGTCGGCGATACAAACCGTATCGTTGGTGCTATCCCAACAATCAAATATGTTTCAGAACATGGTGGAAAGGTTATCCTGCTATCTCACTTGGGCCGTATCAAGAGTGACGAAGACAAGAAAGCTTTATCATTGAAGCCAGTTGCTGCTAAACTTCAAGAATTAAGTGGACTAGATGTTAAGTTCGTACCTGTTAACGAAGGTAAAGAACTTGAAGATGCCGTTAATGAACTTAAAGATGGCGAAATCCTACTTATGGAAAACACACGTTTCCAAGATATCGACAACGATTTCGGCAAACGTGAAAGCAAGAACGATCCTAAACTTGGCGAATACTGGGCATCACTTGGTGACGTATTTATCAACGATGCTTTCGGTACAGCCCACAGAAGCCATGCTTCAAACGTTGGTATTTCAACAGCTATGAAGGCTGCTGGCAAGCCAGTTGCTGCTGGTTTCTTAATGGAAAAGGAAATCAAGTTCTTAGGTAACGCCGTTGACAATCCTGTACACCCATTTGTAACAATTCTTGGTGGTGCTAAGGTTTCAGATAAGATCGGTGTTATTGAAAACTTAATTCCAAAATCAGATCACATCTTAATCGGTGGTGGTATGGCTTATACATTCTTAGCTGCTCAAGGCCACAAGATTGGTAAGTCACTATTCGAAGAAGATAAAGTTGAACTAGCTAAGGACCTCCTTCAAAAAGCTGGCGACAAGATCGTTCTTCCTGTAGATCATATCGTTGCTAAAGAATTCTCAAATGATGCTGAAGCAACAACTACTGACGGTGTTGATATTCCTGATGACGAAATGGCTCTTGATATCGGACCTAAGACAGTTAAATTGTTCCAAGACACTCTAAAGGGTGCTAAGACTGTTGTATGGAATGGACCAATGGGTGCATTCGAAATGAGCAAGTTTGCTGAAGGTACACTTGAAGTTGGACGTGCTATGGGTAACTTGAGTGATGCTATTACTATCGTTGGTGGTGGTGACTCAACTGCTGCTGCTAAGAGTCTTGGTATTGCTGATAAGCTAACACACATCTCAACTGGTGGTGGTGCTTCACTTGAATACCTTGAAGGTAAGACATTACCTGGTATCGATTCAATTTCTAACAAATAATTATTTTTCAGAGGAGAATTAATTTTATGCGTACACCTATTATTGCGGGTAACTGGAAGATGAACAAAAATCCTAAGGAAACTCAAGAATTTTTAGACGGTATCAAAGGTAAATTGCCAGAATCAGGCGTTGAAACAATTATCGGTGCCCCAGCTATTGACCTTACAACACTTATTGCAGGTGCTGAAGGTACACCTTTAAAGACTGCTGCTGAAAACTCATACTTTGAAGATACTGGTGCTTTTACTGGTGAAACTTCACCTAAAGCACTTGATGAAATGGGCATTGATTATGTAATCATTGGCCACTCAGAAAGACGTCAATACTTCGGTGAAACTGACGAAGATATTAACAAGAAGGCACATGCTATCTTGAAGAACAACATGCTACCTATCATCTGCTGTGGTGAAACTCTAGAACAACGTGAAGCTGGCAAGGCTGAAGACTGGGTTACTGGTCAAATCGAAAATGCCGTTAAAGGTATTTCTGCTGCTGACTTAGCTAAATCAGTTATCGCTTACGAACCAATCTGGGCTATCGGTACTGGTAAGACTGCTACTGCTGATCAAGCACAAGAAATGGTTCACGTAATCCGTGAAAAGATTGCTAGTTTGTATGATGCTGATACTGCTGATAAAGTACGTATCCTTTACGGTGGTTCAGTTAAACCTGCTAACGTTAAAGAATTAATGGCTAAAGAAGATATTGATGGTGGACTTGTTGGTGGTGCATCAATGGATCCTGAATCATTCATCGCTTTAGCAACATTCAATAAATAATAACTTTTTTAGTTAGATATTTATTTTAAGTAGTAAAAAGGTTAAAATTAGGTTGTATTAAAATCAAAAAGGAGATTTTTAAAATATGTCTGTAATTACTGATATTTTAGGTCGTGAAGTTCTTGATTCACGTGGTAACCCAACTGTTGAAGTTGAACTATATACTGAACTAGGTGGCTTTGGCCGCGGAATCGTTCCATCAGGTGCTTCAACTGGTGAACACGAAGCTGTTGAATTACGTGATGGCGACAAATCACGTTTTGGTGGCAAGGGTGTTCTTAAAGCCGTTGCTAACGTTAACGACAAGATTGCTAAGAAGATTGTTGGTATGGATGTTACTGATCAAAGAGCTATTGATCAAGCTATGATCGATCTTGACGGTACAGAAAACAAGGGTAACCTTGGTGCCAATGCTATCTTAGGTGTATCATTAGCTGCTGCACGTGCTGCTGCTGACGAATTAGGTCTTCCATTGTACGAATACCTTGGTGGTCCTAATGCTCACGTACTTCCAACACCAATGATGAACGTTATCAATGGTGGTAAGCATGCTGACAACAACGTTGACTTCCAAGAATTCATGATCGTACCTGTTGGTGCAAAATCAGTTCACGAAGCCGTACGTATGGGTTCAGAAACTTTCCAAGCACTTAAATCATTGCTTAAAGACCGAGGTCTAAACACTGCTGTTGGTGATGAAGGTGGATTTGCTCCTGACCTTGAAAACAACGAAGCTCCTTTCAAGATTTTGGTTGAAGCTATTGAAAAAGCAGGTTACAAACCTGGTGATGATGTCGCTATTGGTTTTGACTGTGCTTCATCAGAATTCTACAACACAGAAACTGGTAAATACGATCTTAAGGGTGAAGGCGAAAATGGTGCCAGCTTAACAACTGACGAATTCATCGACTTACTTGACGGAATCGTTGAAAAGTACCCAGTTATCACAATCGAAGACCCACTTGACGAAAACAACTGGGAAGATTGGCAAAAAGTTACAAAGGCTCTTGGTAAGAAAGTACAACTTGTTGGTGATGACTTGTTCGTTACAAACACAGACTACTTGAAGAAGGGTATTGATATGGGAGTATCAAACTCAATCCTTATCAAGCTTAACCAAATCGGTACACTTACAGAAACATTCGAAGCTATCGAAATGGCTAAAGAAGCTGGATTCACAGCTGTTGTATCACACCGTTCAGGTGAAACAGAAGATACAACAATTGCTGACCTTGTTGTTGCTACAAACGCAGGTCAAATCAAGACTGGTTCAATGAGCCGTACAGACCGTATTGCTAAGTACAACCAATTGATGAGAATCGAAGATCAACTTGGTGACCAAGCTGAATACAAGGGTATCCACAGTTTCTACAACTTAAACAAATAATTAATATTTGAAATTAAGACAATCCTTCGGGGTTGTCTTTTTTTGCCTAAAATAAAAATATAAATAAAATACCATATTATATAAAATAATATTTTGATTATTGAATAATAAAAACATTTTCATCATGTATACTATGTATAGTTCAAAATATTGTTAAAAAATTACTTTATTTTAATCGCAGGAGAAAAATCATGAGATTAAGATTGAATAAGAAACAATACGTACACTTAGTATTATTCATTAGCTTCATATTATTTTTAATAATGCCAGTAAAAAATACTTTTGCTGCTAGTGCAACGGATGACGATTATACCTCGGCTATGAACGGTGCACCACAGGGACTTAATTTGGACGATATTTTTGTTCCAGGAACATTTAAGAACAATGTTTCGACAGTGGTTGATGTTAATAACGCTTATGTTACTGACACCGATGCTGTGAGATTGACTTATGCTAAAGATCAGTTAGGAGCAATTTGGTCGACGGATAGTAATTACTTTGATCTGAATAAAGACCAAACTATGTCAATGTGGATGTACTTCGGTGGAACTAAGAATCCAGGTGATGGAATGGCTTTTGTCTTGCAAAATGATGATAACAAGACGGGAGCAATTTCGACTTATACAAGTAAGAATATTTTGGGACAAACCGTAAAAACACCAACTGGTGGTGAAACCCTAGGAGTATGGGCAGCCGATATGGATGGTAGTTTGAAAGATACAGAAAAATTTGCGACGACTGCTATTCAAAAGAGTTGGGCTTTGGAATTTGATACGTATATCAACGATAATGATAGTTATTCAGCAGCCGGCTCTGCCAGTGCTTTTGATGTTCAAATACCAAATGCTGGGCAACACATTGCGGCTAATTATCCCGGGAAAGCATCCACTTACTATACTGCCTCGAAGAATTATGATTTGCTTGGGGTTATTAAGGGTTACATTAATTACATGAATCACGTAGGATTGATTTCAAATGTTGGCTTGTCGAATGGATCCTGGCATCATCTAACGATGAGTTGGAATGCTTCCAGTAAAGTGATGTCTTACAAATTTGATGATATAAATTCCGATGGTTCTGAAAACCCTGATGCACTGACTAATAGTTTTACGATTGATACAGATGTCTTCGAATCGGAAAATGGACAAGTTAGATGGGGCTTTACCGGAGCCACTGGTAGTAAATATGAAAATAACTTAGTGATCTTTGAATCGATTCCTGACTTAGTTAATGCCACAGTTACACCATCGATTTATGATGAAACACAAGATAGAGAAATTGCTGACGGTGATGCGGTTATTGCCAAAGATAAGTTGAAGATATCTTACAATCTTGATTATGAAAGTGGTAGAAGAGATTGGAAGAATATCGTGGCCCAAATAAAGTTACCGGGTATTGCCCCAGACCCAGATAAGCCTAGTACTGATATTAAAAATATCGATTATGATGATACGGCTAAGATAACTTATGCAGATGGAACTACTGATACATTTTCTATAGCAGATATGGAGGATAACGAGATTCAACATGCTTTAACTGAGACTCTATCGTCAACAAACCAGAGTGCGACGATCGAATTCACAGGACAGGCCATTGCTGTTAATCGTGATACTGATATTGGAGCGGAAACGTCCAATTTTTCTTCGACTAATTTTATTACCCATGTGAAGACACCCAAATTTACCATTCAATCAGATAAAGGAATTACAATTGGTATACTCAGTGGTTCAAAACAATCCATTCAGGCTGGGAAAGATGCAAATGTGATCGGCGTGATCTTGTATGCTGGTGGGAGTGTCAATATAACTAACTCTGACTTCACGGTTAATACTGAATTGAACGGTGTTGAACGTGATAGTTTTCAGATGGATAATGACGATGAACAGGGACTTTTCCAAATCAATATTGCTGCTGCGGAGTTACTCCCGGGAGTTAATACGTTAGATATATACATCACCGACGGAGTTGGAACTAAGTCCAATGTTGTAACTGCAACCATTACCGTAACTGGTTATTTGAGCTTCAAGGAGGTTTCAGATAATGTATCGTTCAATTCGATTCATTACATTGGAGAATCAAACATAATCGGACGTAATAATGATTGGAAACTGTCGATCAATGACGCCAGAAATGCTGGCTCTGAGTGGAAGTTAATGGCATCGTCTACTACCTTAACTAACGAATCGAATACGTTACAAGGTGGGTTGATTTATAATGATGGCAATTCAGTTGTTTCAATCGTTAATAATCCGGTGATGATCGCCAGTTATACTGATAAGATAGACGGCGATGAAATCAAAGATATTATTGCTGATTGGGAAGAAGACAAAGGCATCCTGCTTAGAATAGGTAACAACGAAAAGGCAGGAACATATACAGGAACTATCAAGTGGGACTTGTACGATAGTATATAGACTGTTGTGAAGCTGTATTTTACGTGTATGTTTTGTTAAAGTAGAAGTATTATTGGTCTCAATATTGGAGGAACTAGAATGTCTTTAAAAATTGCTTTTATTGGATTTGGTAAATCTGCCAATCGTTATCATTTATCATATTTAAATGTGCGAGATAATTTTGAACTTAAAAAAGTGTATACACGTAAGGGTCCAAATGAAGAATTAGCTGAACCATACCGTAAAAAGGGTGTAGAATTTACGACTAACATTGACGATATTTTACAAGATAAAGAAATTGATTTGGTTATAATTTGTACACCAGCAAGTACACACTACGAGTTAGCTAAACAAGTAATCAATGCGAATAAGTCAGTAATCGTTGAGAAACCATTTGTCGATACAGTTGAGCATGCGAAGGAATTACTGCAACTTGGCAAAGAAAAACAAGTGCTAGTTATGCCATATCAAAATCGCCGCTTTGATGGAGATTATTTAGCTGCTAAAAAAGTTATTGACCAAGGTTTTCTTGGTGATATTGTTGAAGTTGAATCTCATATTGATTACTATCGTCCTGGCAAGGTTTCTGCTAAAGGGACTAAAGAGCAAGGTAATTTTTATGGACTAGGAATTCACCTAATGGATCGGATGATAGCTTTATTTGGTCGTCCTGATAAAGTCGTCTATGATATTAGAAATACTGAAGTAGCAGATGCGGTGGATAATTATTTTGACGTTGATCTTCATTACGGTACACAAATGAAAGTTAAGGTCAAAGTTGGTTATGATATTGCCAGTGAGTATCCACGTTTTATCGTTCATGGTACTAAGGGATCATTTATTAAGTATGGTGCTGATCAACAAGAAAATGATCTTAAGGCGGGAATTATGCCTGGCACTGAAGGATTTGGTGAAGATAGTCCTATGTATTATGGTGTGGCTAAATATCAAAATTCTAATGGTGATTGGATCGAGAAGCAGATCAAAACTCCGATCGGCGATTACGGCATGTATTATGATTCAGTTTATGAAACCATTGTTAATGGTGCTCCAAAATTAGTCACGGATGAACAAGTTTTGACCGATATTGAGTTGTTAGAGGCTGGATTCTACCAACCATCCCCATCTATTTATGATGTTCCAAAAATGAAGTAGTCTAAGGACTGCTTTTTTTTCTATTAAATATTGGAGTATAATTTTAGCATTAGGGGGAATTTTATGAAAGTAGTTGTGGCAGACAACGATAAATTAAAACTCACACTTGAAGGTGTCATCGTCGGTATTTTAACCGGTGCGGTTGTCAGTTCATTTCGCTGGTCGATCGGTAAATTACTGACGATATTTCAGGGTGCGTACGTGACGGCGCGTCACAATATAATTATTTTAGTGGCATTATTAGTTCTACTAGCAGTGATGGGAATATTGGTTGCACTATTTTTAAAAAAAGAACCAGATATTTCTGGATCAGGTATTCCACAAGTTGAAGCACAATTAGCTGGTGAAATGGAAATGAAATGGTGGTCAGTTCTTTGGCGTAAGTTTGTCGGAGGAATCCTTAGTATTGGGCCAGGTCTGTTCCTTGGTCGTGAAGGTCCATCGATTCAATTAGGATCAGCAATTGGACAAGGGTTCAGCGAACTTACTAAAGAAACTGGAGTTTTTCGTCGAGTTTTGATTGCTAGTGGTGCTGCCGGTGGATTGGCCGCTGCTTTTAATGCTCCAATCGCTGGTTCGATGTTTGTGCTGGAAGAGATCTATCACAACTTTTCACCATTAGTTTGGGTCACAGCTTTAGCCAGTGCCGTTAGTTCTAACTTGATTGCACTGTATGTCTTTGGCTTGAAACCAGTTCTAGATATACCGTACAAACAGAGTATGCCAGTAGGGATGTATTGGCACTTGATTATTTTAGGGATCATCCTAGGATTAATGGGAAGATTATATCAAATAGTATTGTTAGCAATGCCGTCTTGGTATGAAAAAACTAGGATTCCACGTTATTTGCAAGGCTTAGTTCCAATGATCTTGATACTACCTATCGGAATGATGTTTCCACAATTAATTGGTGGTGGAAATAGTATTATAACTAGCTTGAATGGCTGGGGTTCTAGCATGACATTCTTGTTAGGATTATTAGCATTGAGATTTATCTTTTCAATGATTTCATATGGATCAGGTTTACCAGGCGGTATTTTCTTACCAATTCTGAATCTTGGTGCAATTATCGGTGCAATTTATGCAGTGTTCATGCATCAAATGGGATTATTGCCAGCTGGATTTGAAAGTAATTTAATTATTTTTTCGATGGCAGGATATTTTGCCTGTATCGGTAAGGCGCCATTTACCGCTATTATCTTAGTTACAGAAATGGTAGGTTCCTTACAACACCTAATGCCTTTGGCTGTGTTATCATTAATAGCGTACATAGTAGTAGATATACTTAATGGTGCTCCAATTTATGAATCCTTAAAAGAAGGATTAAATATCAATTCTAATTATTTGAATCGTGTTAGCAAATACAACGATCGATTGGAAATGCCGATCTTTGAAGGTAGTACGATCGATGGTAAGTATATTCGTGATATTCCTTTTCCTAAGGATATTCTGATAATTGCTATTTACCGTGGAGAGACTCAGATCATTCCTAAAGGAGACACGGTAATTAAGGCTGGAGACCGGATCGTCATGATGGTCAATGCAGCTAAACGTGTTAAGATTCGTAATGAGATAAATCATCTGATTAATGAAATTGACTAGAATTTTGACTTATTTTGTGTTATTGTTTTAGGAGTGATTTCAGCTTTTTAACACCATGAACGGAGGTTTTACGGGTGTATAACGTTATTGAAACTTTACTAATTATTGTTTCTATTTTGATAATTATCGCAGTACTAATGCAGCCTACAAAGCAACAAGATGCATTGAATGCATTGTCAGGTGGCGGTGGAGACTTATTCAGTAACCAAAAGAAACGTGGTTTTGAAGCCTTCATGGTAAAGGTTACCTATGTTTTACTAGTGCTATTCTTTGTTTTCTCATTAGTATTAGTATATTTATCATCACACTAAGCAAGTTACCCTCCTGAAGCTACTAAAAAAAGTTGCTCAGGAGGTTTTTTGTTATAAGGAGTGGGTTTTATTGAAGATTTTGACACCAAAACCTTTTTACTTTGATGCAGGGAAAAAGGCTGTAATTTTGTTGCATTCTTTTTCTGGGACGTCTAATGATATGAGATTGATGGGCCGAATGTTGGAACGAAACGGTTATTCAGCCTATGCACCGATGTTCATGGGACATGGGACGGCGGAGCCGATGGATATTTTAAATTTGGGTGGACCCGATAAGTGGTGGCAGCAAGTTAATGATGCCGTAGCTTTTTTGAAGCAAAATGGCAAAACCGATATTTATATTTTTGGACTTTCACTCGGAGCCATTTTTGCCACAAAGGCAGTCGAAGAGATCCCTGAAATAAAAGCCGGTGGAGTTTTTGGTTCACCAGTCTTATCAAAGGATTTTAAGAATGTCAGAAAGGCATTCATGACTTATGCCGAAAAAGCGTACGAAATTCGAGAAGTCTCTGAGATCGAAAAATACGAGAATTTGCGAACGATCGATTCAAAGATCGACTCAATGCTGCTCAATATCAGAAATACAACCACTGGTGTTGGTAATAAATTAGCTGAAATAGATAAGCCTTATTTTATAGGGCAAGGTACGAGAGATAAAATGGTAGATCCTGAAGCTGCAGAACAGGTGGCTCAGATAGTCAAGACAGCAGATTTCCATCAATACGATGCGGGACATGTTTTGACAATTAACCGTGCTCACAAAGAATTAGAGGGCGATGTGTTAAACTTTTTAGAAAATATTGAGGATAGAAATGCCTGATAAAGAAGATAAATTAATTGCAGATATACTAGAATTTTTCAGAAATAATCCGGAACGTAGATATACTTCTGAACAAATTGAAGACTCATTAAGAATGCATGGAGCTTCAGCATTTAAACGTGTTGTTAAAGCTTTGGCAGTTCTTGAAGGCGAGAGTAAGATAACTCTCACAAATAAAGATGAATTTAAGATGGCTCAACCGGATAAGGTATTAGAAGGTACCTTTAAGGGTAATGACAAGGGCTTTGGTTTTGTCCGCTATGATGAAGTAGAACCAGATGCTTTTGTAGCTAGAGACAATACTCTTCACGCTGTTAATGGAGATACAGTTGAAGTTAAGATCACTAAACCATCTAATCCATGGATCGATAAAGGACCTGAAGGTGAGATCACTAAGATCGTTGAACGTTCATTGTCAAACCTTGTAGGTGAATTCCATCCATACAGTGATGCTCAGGTCGAAAAATCAGGTCACTATGGTTATGTTAAGAGTCATGAGAAGAAACTAGCTTCTTACATGGTATTCATCTCAGATAAGGGATTACACCCTCAAATGGGCGATATGGTCCAAGTATCGATCGATGAATATCCAAATGACAAGCATCCACAAAGTATGGAAGGAACAGCGCTAGAGATCATTGGTAATAAGAATGACCCTGGCGTTGATATCATGTCGATCGTTATTGACAATGATATTAATCCTGAATTTCCTAAGGAAGTATTGGATGAAGCTGAAAAGATCCCTGACCATGTGCTTGAGAGTGATCGAGAAGGACGTCATGATTTAACTGACAATATGGTTATTACAATTGATGGGGATGATTCCAAAGACTTTGATGATGCTGTCGGTGTTGAAAAAACGGCAGATGGCAAATTTCATCTTGAAGTCCATATCGCTGATGTTACTCACTATGTAACTGAAGGTTCAGCCCTAGATAAGGAAGCATATGAACGTGGTACTAGTACATATCTAGTTGATCGTGTTATTCCTATGCTTCCATTCAGATTGTCTAATGGAATCTGTTCCTTAAATCCCGGTGAAGATAGATTAGCCTTGACTTGTGACATGATTATTAACCGTGCTGGTCAAGTTGAAAAATATGACATTTACCCAAGTGTTATCCAATCTAAATATCGTATGACTTATAACAATGTTAATAAGATTTTAGATGGTGATGTTGAATTATGTGAAGAATACAAGCCATTGGTTCCAATGTTGCAAGATATGTCAGAATTACATGACATCTTATTTAAGATGCGTCATGAACGTGGTGCGATCGACTTTGAAGAAACAGAAGCTAAGATCATTGTGGACGAAAATGGTAAGCCAATTGACATCCAATTACGTGATCGTGGTACTTCAGAGCGTATGATCGAATCATTCATGTTGGCCGCAAATGAAACAGTTGCTAAGAATTACAATTTGAAGCATGTACCATTCCTATATCGTGTCCATGAAAAGCCAGATGATGAAAAAGTTAAGAAATTCTTTGAATTCGTTGCAGCTATGGGAATCGATGTACATGGTAATTTGAAAGACATTAGTCCGAAGATGTTCCAAGGTGTCCTATCACAAGTAATAGGTACACCAGAGGAAGCAGTTGTTACGATCATGCTGTTGAGAAGTATGCAACAAGCTAGATATTCAGATGAACCATTAGGTCACTTTGGATTAGCTGCTAAGTACTATACACACTTCACTTCACCAATTCGTCGTTATCCTGACTTGACCGTTCACCGTATGATTCACAGTTATGCTGAAAATGGCTTTACTGATGATGAACAAGCTAAGTGGGGCGGCAAACTTAAAGAGATCGGTGATCATACTTCTGGTCGTGAAAGAAAATCAATCGATGCTGAACGTGCCGTTGATGATCTTAAGAAGACAGAATACATGGCTGATCAAGTTGGTCAAACATTCGATGCAGTTGTCAGTTCAGTGACAAGTTTTGGTATGTTCATTCAACTAGATAATACGGTTGAAGGCTTGATTCATATTTCTAATATGAAAGATGATTATTATGAATATGACGAGAAGAGCATGTCGATGCATGGTCGTGGTACAGGTAAGACCTTTAAAGTTGGCCAACCGATCCAAGTCAAATTGATCCGTGCTGATGTTGAACACCGTCAGATCGATTTTGAGCGAGTATTGACACCAGAAGAAGCTGAACAAGCTAAGAAGCGTGAAGAAGAATTTGCTAAGCGCCGTGGAAGTCACAGCCGCAGTGATCGTCGTCACAGTGGTGGTAATGGTCGTTCTAACGGTCACTCAAACAATCATTCAAATGGTAATCGTGGTCGTGGCAACAATAATCACGGACATAATGGGCACAATGGCAATAACAGAAGACGTGGTAAATACGAAAGTCGGTGATGAGAAATGAAAAAGCATCACGTAAAGGCTGCTAATGAAGTGGCTAATAATCGTAAAGCTCGCCATGATTATAGTATTTTAGATACTTACGAAGCGGGAATTTCGCTAACAGGTACTGAAATAAAATCTGTACGAGCAAGCAAGATCAATATTCGTGATGGATTCGTTCAAGCAAGAAATGGTGAATTGTGGCTTGAAAATGTAAATATCGCTATTTATGATCAAGGGAATCAATTTAATCATGATCCATTGCGTAATCGAAAGTTACTGTTACACAAAAAAGAAATCAGAAGAATTTCTTCAACAATACAAGAGAAAGGAATTACTGTTATTCCTTTGAAAGTATATTTGAAGAATGGCTTTGCAAAAGTTTTGATCGGTGTTGCTCAAGGTAAACGTCAATTCGATAAACGTGAAACGATCAAGAGACGTGATCAAGAACGTGAGATTCAACGTGTTATGAAAAATGCCGTTCGATAAATCAAATACCCATATGGGTATTTTTTTGTTGGGTTTGGTAATTTTATCAAGTTCATGTATTATGTTATTGAGGTGAAAGTATGTTTAGATATGCAAAAGAGGGAGACATCGATCAGATATTACCTACATTGTTCCAAATATTTGATGAAATGGAATTAGATATTTTCAAAGAACTAGGCAATGATACGATGGCACAAATTATTCGTGAGGGTTTTGAATTACCAGATTATCGTTATGGATTAGACCATATTTTGGTTAACGAGATCGATGGTAAAGTAGCAGCAATTTCAGTTGGTTATCCTGAAGAATTAGAAGACGGAATTGATGCACCATTAGTAAAGATCATGCATGAACATGGAATCAAGAAAGATAGCATTTTTACTGACAAGGAAGCTTGGCCAGGAGAATGGTATCTTGATTCGTTTGCTGTTGCTCCAGATATGCAAGGCAAGGGGATTGGTACGAAAACATTAAAAGAATTGATTGAACTTATTCGTGATCGTGGCGAAAAGATCATGAGTTTGAATGTTGATGTAGCTAACAAACCAGCCAGACATCTTTATGATAAAGTTGGATTCAAAAAAGTAGGTCAATTGTATATTGGTGATCACTTGTATGATCATATGCAACTTGAACTTAACAAATAGGTTTGTGGATATTTCCGCAGGCCTTCAGCTATATGGATTAATTACAAAAAATCGCACATCACGACAAACGGATAAATGATATATCCAAATTGTCGTGATGTGCGATTTTTAATTTGTAAAGTATAAAACCAGGTAATTACTTTATTTAGTTACTGCCAAGTATTAACTTGGACGACTTTGAAGACTATAGGCTTCAAAGCGAGGCTTAAGACGAAGACTTAAGCAGGTCCCAGGGCAGATGGAATTGTTTTCCACTGTCGGCGGCACAGCAACCACTATCAACATTTGTTTTTAAAATTAAACAACGATAATTTCGATTTAAAACCGATATTAACATCCGTGTCTGGTTTAAGGTTAGGAACTTTGATGTACTTATCTAAGAAGATAGCAACCATCGTACCAACTGGACCGTTGTCCATTTCATTGATATCAATTTCAAGGCCAGGATGACCCTGTCCCATAATAGTTGGCTGAACTTTCATTATTTCTTCACCTGCTTGTACAGCGTGATATTTAGAGATAACTAAGTTGCCAATAATATTCCAATTTATCTTTGATAGATAAACATATTTCATATCTATCATGGGCAAAGCATTGATCGTAGCTACTTCTTCACCGTTTACTTCGATTGAATAAATCTTCAAGAAATTATTCTTAAGTTTGATTTCTCCAATCTTAGTATTAAGTCGATTGTACAATTGGATCAAAAAAGGATTGTCTTTATCACGCGAAGCAATAAAAATAGTTTCTTTATTCTGATTTGTAATTACAAGAATATTTCCCACCATTAAATCTGCTTTGCGTATATAAAGTTTCATTCCACTTGACCCTCCATCTCATTTTGAGCGATAACCTTTTCGATAATTTGGGCAACACCGTCATTAGCGTTGCTGTCAGTGAATTCATCAGCCATTTCTTTGATTTCTGGAATAGCATTTTCCATTGCGACACCAACACCAGCATCTTTGATCATTGAAGCATCGTTAAGATTGTCACCGATCGCCATTGTTTCTGACTTCTTAATACTCTTGGTTTTAGCGTACTCCATCAGTGCAATCCCTTTTTGAGCATCGATACTGTTAACTTCGATATTATTAGGGGATGAGGATGTAACGATGACATCTTTTAATGATGCATGAATTTCATCTTTTAAAGGATTCAACTTAACATCACGATCGTCTCCAGAATCAAAGGCTAATAATTTCATAATTTTATATGATTCGTCACTGACGATTTTATCGTAACTGTCAACAAAAGTCATCGGAGTCATCTTGATACGTTCCAAAGTATCAGCGTATGCTTGTTCATAAGTTGTTCCAGGATTAAGGCTGACTAACAATTGAGCTAGACTAGAAACTCTTAATTCTTTATTATCAGAAAAAATCTTTTTGTCAGTAACTATTTCAAAATAAATATTATACTTATGGAATAATTCGACGATTTTTTTCTTTGCTTCACTAGAAATAGGATTACTGGAGACAAGATTCTCATTATTATCGAAGACTTCAGCACCGTTAAGAGTGATGAAACCTGGATGTACACGATCTTTTAAAAATGGTTTTGCTTCACTGAGGCCACGTCCCGAAGCAATTAGGAATTCAATTCCATTAGCTTCGGCTTTTTTAATAGCCTGAATATTACGTTCGGATACTTCCATTTTTTCGTTTAATAAAGTTCCGTCCATATCTGATGCAATTAATTTAATCATAAAGTTCCTCCGAATGCGTTATTCTATAATTGAATGTTACCATATTTTAAGAAAACATATACAAGGACAGTAGGTGTAAATTTGAGAACATTGATAAAAAATGATTGGCAAGAGGTTTTAAATGGAGAATTTGACAAACCGTATTATCAGAATCTGCACAATTTTTTAAAAAAAGAATATAGTACACAAACGATTTATCCTAATATGTATCATATTTTTCAAGCTTTTATTTGGACATCTTTTTCAGATACTAAGGTAGTGATTTTGGGACAAGATCCTTATCATGAACCTAATCAGGCTATCGGTTGCAGCTTTGCGGTGGCACCAGGTGTAAGAATTCCACCATCATTAGTCAATATTTATAAGGAACTACAAGACGATGTGGGCTGTAAGCCGGTTAATCATGGTTATCTGAAGTCTTGGGCTGATCAAGGTGTATTACTGCTTAATTCTGTTCTAACGGTTAGAAGAGGACAGGCATACTCACACAGAGGTAAAGGTTGGGAACAATTGACCGATTATGCGATCAAGGCGTTGTCTGACCGTGGCAAGGTAGTTTTCATTCTCTGGGGTGGTGCCGCAAAGAGCAAAATTCCGTTAATTGATAAATCTAAGAACACAATTATTTCGTCGCCACATCCAAGTCCATTATCCGCATATCGAGGTTTTTTTGGTTCAAATCCATTTTCTCGAACAAATAAAGCGCTTTTATCCTATAATGAAAGGGTAATCAATTGGCAATTACCTGAAGTTGTCGATGAAATGGAGGAGAAATAATGGATTTATTTGAAAGTCTTAAGAACAAAATTGATGGGAAAAATTTAACTATTGTATTGCCTGAAGGTACAGAACCTCGTATCTTAGGCGCTGCAGTTCGTCTACAAAAAGATAATATTCTTAAACCAATTTTATTAGGAAACAAAGATGATATTACTAAGGTTGCCAGTGACAATTCTTTTGATATTACTGGTCTCCAAATTATTGATCCAGAAACTTATCCTGAATTTGATGAAATGGTTGAAGCTTTCGTTGAACGTCGTAAGGGCAAGAATACCAAAGAACAAGCTTTGAAGATGTTGAAAGATAATAATTACTTCGGTACAATGCTTGTCTATATGGATAAGGCTGATGGTATGGTATCAGGTTCTGTTCATTCAACTGGTGATACTGTTCGTCCAGCACTTCAAATCGTTAAGACAGCTCCAGGAAACTCAAGAATCAGTGGCTCATTTATTTTGCAAAAGGGTGACGAGAGATACATGTTTGCTGACTGTGCTATCAATATCAACCCCGATGCTCAAGGCTTAGCTGAAATTGCTGTTCAAACTGCTAAGACAGCAAAACTCTTTGATATTGATCCAAAAGTTGCTATGCTTAGTTTCTCAACTAAGGGAAGTGCCAAGAGTGAAGAAGTAGATAAAGTTTCATTGGCAACTGAATTTGCTCATGGGCTTGATGCTGATCTTCCAGTTGATGGTGAATTACAATTCGATGCTGCTTTTGTACCAAGTGTTGGTGCACAAAAGGCTCCAGGTTCAAAAGTTGCTGGACACGCTAACGTCTTCGTATTCCCTGACCTACAATCAGGTAACATTGGTTACAAGATTGCTCAAAGATTCGGTGGATTTGAAGCTATTGGACCTATCTTGCAAGGTTTGAACAAACCAATTTCTGATTTATCACGTGGATGTAACGAAGAAGATGTATACAAGACATCAATTCTTACAGCTGCTTTAGCACTTTAATTTTTTAATGGAGAATTATATGACTGAATATCAACTACAAACACATTCTTATCAAGATACAGAATCTTTAGGTAAAAAATTAGCACCTTATTTGCAAGCAGGGGACGTCATTTTGATGAATGGCGATCTCGGTGTAGGTAAGACTACTTTTACTAGAGGATTAGCTCAAGGATTAGGTATCAAGAAAAATGTTAAAAGTCCAACATTTACTTTGATTCGTGAATATCAAGATGGACGGTTGCCGCTTTATCACATGGATGCATATCGATTGGAGAGTAGTCCAGATGAAGATCTAGGGTTCGACGAATACTTTAATGGTGATGGCATTACTATTGTTGAATGGCCACAGTTTATTAAGGACGAAGTACCGGATGATCACATGTCGATCAATATTAAACGTCTTGAATCAGATGATGATCGTCAAATTACGTTCAAATTGTATGGTGATCGATATGAAAAACGCAACTTCGGAGATTTGATGAATGGAGATCCTGAATGAGTGAACAATTAACATTACGAGAGGCAATTCCAACTGATGCTGCTAACTTATTAACTTTTTTGAAGCGGGTCAGTACACAAAGTAATTTTATTGAGCATGCTTCCTTGAACGAAGTTACTGTTCAAATGGAAGAAGAATCAATCGATGCAATTTATAATTCGACCAAGAATGAATTGATCGTAGCAATTTTTGATGATGATATTATTGGTTTTTGTAGATTGGAAGAGATTGTTGAAGGTGTTGCTGAATTCGGTGTAGTCGTTGATTCTGATTTCTGGAATAATGGGATCGCGTCATATTTAACTGAAGAAGCCCTTGATTGGGCTAGTGATTCAGTATTAAACAAATTAAAATTAGAAGTATACAAAAATAACCCTGCCGCGATCCATATTTATCAAAAGTATGGATTTGCAACAGAGTCAGAGACAGATAAAACGATAATTATGTCAAAGATGGTTTAGCTAGTTAGCTTAACCATCTTTTTTATTTGTTCCGTACCGAATTCTTGCTCAGTTTTTAGTAAGATCTCAGCACAGGCAATACTATCAGCTAAAGCATTGTGATGATGCTCTAAGTCAATGTTTAGATTTTGTGAAACGGTATCTAATTTGTGATTTGGTAATTGTGGATAAAATTTGCGGCTGGTTTTTAAAGTATCGATTGTCAGATACTTAGGTGCAAAAATACCGTAATTTGTTAATGTATTCTTCAAAACACTATTGTCGAAACTAGCATTGTGAGCAGCAACTAAATGTGAACTGTCGAATAGTGGTTGAATGTGTGTCCAAACTTGATCAAACGTTGGTGCATCTTTGACATCGTCAGGTCGAATGTGATGAATCTGAATATTTCTAGGACTGAAATATTCTTGTGGATTGATCAGTGTGTAAAAACTGTCGACGATCTTGCTATCACGTACTAATACCAGTGCTAAAGAACAGGCACTAGTACGATGTCCGTTGGCAGTTTCAAAATCCATGGAAACAAAGTTCATATTAAAACTCCTTAGTATTATATGTTTAGATCTAATTCGATTGGGCAGTGATCTGATCCGTAAACATCGGTTAAGATGTCAGCATTATCGATCATGTCTTTACCATTGTTGGAGACTACAAAGTAGTCAATTCTCCAACCGGCGTTATTTTTACGAGCATTAAAACGATAACTCCACCAAGAATATTTGATTTCATCAGGATGTAAATAACGAAAACTATCAATGAAACCACTATTTAGTAATTCAGAGAACTTGTTACGTTCTTCATCTGAAAAACCGGGATTTTTATGGTTCGTTTTATCATTCTTAATATCGATTTCTTCGTGGGCAACATTTAGATCACCGCACAGAATAACAGGTTTATCTGCAGATAGACGTTTCATATATTCTCTTAGGGCATCATCGTAGTGCATTCTGAAATCGAGACGTTTTAATTCTTGTTGAGAATTAGGCGAGTAACTATCGATTAAATAAAATTTGGGAAATTCAAGTGTTAGCGTTCGACCTTCGGTATCTAATTCGTCTACACCGAGTCCACGTGTAACATTGATAGGTTTTTCTCTTGTAAAAATTGCTGTACCGGAATATCCTTTGCGTTCTGCATCATAAAAATATTGTTCATAGCCTGGCAGATCAAGATCGATTTGATCTTGATGTAACTTGGTTTCTTGAACCGAAATGATGTCAGCATCTAATTGATCAACAATGTTTTTAAAATCCTTTTTGACGACGGCACGTAGTCCATTGACGTTCCATGATATAAGTTTCATTATTTAATCACCTCGAAACGATTATATCATTATTCCAGAACTTGGCAGTTCGTTATGATACATAGTATGTGCTAAAATTATAGATAGCTTACATATATTAAGGATGATGAAATTTTGAACTTTCCAATTGAAAAATTACCTAATATTGAATTTAAAACTGACGAACCATTGAGTAAGTATACTTTTACCAAAACTGGCGGAAATGCCGATACTCTTGCGTTTCCCAAAAATCGTAAAGAGCTAGTCGAAATCGTTAATACAGCCCGTGAGAATGATATTGCCATTACTATCATTGGTAATGCAAGTAATTTGATTATTAAAGACGGTGGCATACGTGGAGTTGTCATTATTTTGCCTAACTTTAAGAAGATTGAAGTTAATGGTAATAAGGTTACTGCTGAAGCTGGCGCCACGATCATCAATACTACGATTGCCGCACAGAAAGCCTCGCTAACCGGAATGGAATTTGCTGCGGGAATACCTGGAAGTGTCGGTGGTGCTGTCTTTATGAACGCTGGCGCATACGGTGGTGAGATCAAGGATGTCTTTGAATCTGCAGAAGTATTGTTGCCAGATGGAAAAATTGTAACGCTGACACATGACGATATGAAATTCTCATATCGTCATAGTTTAGTACAAGAAAATGGTGCAATCGTCATTAGTGCGACATTCTCATTGAAACCTGGAGACGGTGAAAAAATTCAGGCTGAAATGGACCGTTTAAATGCGCTTAGACGTTCGAAACAGCCGTTGGAATATCCAAGCTGCGGTAGTGTCTTTAAACGTCCAACAGGTCATTTTACTGGCCCACTGATCATCAAGGCTGGTTTGCAAGGAAGAATCATTGGTGGAGCACAAGTCTCTATGAAACATGCCGGATTTATTGTAAACCTTGGTGGTGCAACGGCAACTGATTACATGAACTTGATTCATTTGATTCAAAAAGCTATTAAATACCAATTTGGTATTGATCTTCATACTGAAGTTAGAATTATTGGTGAAGAAGTTAAATAATAAATCCAAAAAGAAAATAGGTGATGTCTGTGCAGATACTTGAATCAATTATTTTGATTCTTACATTATTAATTGTGGCGAATATCATTAGCCACTACTTCGTGTCGATTCCACCCAGTTTGATTCAAATTGCGGCCGGGATCTTGGCAGCGTTGTTTATGAATGTACAAATTTCGGTGGATACAGAATGGTTTATGTTGGCGTTTATAGCACCAATTTTGTTTAATGACGGGAATAGGTTTCCGAAGCGGGAACTGTGGAAACTCAAGGGTCCGATCCTGGGTAACGCCGTTATACTAGTAATAATTTCTACGGTAGTTGGTGGAATCATAGTTAAGTATTTGATCCCAACATTGCCTTGGTCAGTAGCCTTTACACTAGTGGCAGTCTTGTCACCAACTGATCCAATTGCCGTACAGTCTATTGCCAAGAAGGCACACATTCCTGATAAGCTGATGCACTTGATCAGTGGTGAAAGCTTGATCAATGATGCATCCGGATTGATTTGTTTCAAGTACGGTGTTGCAGCGACTGTAACGGGGATGTTCTCACTGAGAAGTGCAACAATGGACTTCTTTTACATATCGATCATGGGTGCTTTGGCTGGTGCCGTTATGATTTGGATCTTCAACGGTATTAGACTTTATTTGATTAATCAAGGTGTTGATGATTCGATTCTTCATGCTATTATTCAGATAATGATTCCGTTTATCATTTACTACATCGCTGAAGATGTCTTTGATGTTTCCGGTGTTGTGGCCGTAGTTGTAGCTGGAATCATGAATGTCTCTTCAAGCCGAACGGTCAGTGCCTTTTCTCCCGAAATACGACTGGTTACATCTAGAACTTGGGATTTAGTTGTGTACGTATTAAATGGAATTGTTTTTGTCTTGTTAGGGATCGAAATTCCATTTGCAATGGAAAAACTAGTTCACAATGACAATATCAGTACATTTGGAGCAATTGGTTTATCGTTTATCATTTGGATAATGTTGGTCGTTATTAGATTTATTTGGAGTTACGTTTATACGACTTTTTCCAAAAACGGCGACGAAGGTTTTGTTTTGTTCTCTAAGGAAAGATTTGACTATTGTCTAATGTCAGGAATCTCTGGTGTTCGTGGTGCGGTTACTATGGTCGGTGTTTTGTCGATACCTTTGACCATACGTGGCGGTGCGGCCTTTCCATCTCGAACATTAGTCTTGTTCATTGCTAGTACAGTAATTATCTTTAGTTTGATCGGTGCAACTATCTTGATTCCGTTAATGACAAAAAATAGTGCGCCAGTCGCCTATCGTGGTAATTCGTTTATTGACGATAACGTTAATATCGATGATGAAGCTGAAGATACTGAAGTTGTCGATACTCAGATCGAATTAGATCAATATCAAGCTAATAAGTTAGTCCTAGAAAAAACGATCGATAAGTTGAAGGATGAGAATGAAGAAGAGGAAAATATCGTTTATTCAACGGTAATCGCTGAATATTTGTATAGCTTACACAATCTTGGTATTCAGTCGAATTATCCTTCACCGATCAGTAAAAAACGTGTAAAGAATAAAAAAGATGCGGAGTTATGGGATATTTGCTTCAATTGTGAACTAGAAGCGCTTGAAGAATTGTATGCTCATGATGAAATATCTGAAGATTCTTACAATTCAGCTCTTAAAAAAATTGCTAAATACAAAAAAGAAATCGTTCGCCGGCGTTATAGTCAGTCGATCGAATTCTTTATTAATTATTTCAAAAAAACATATCGTGGAATTAAGAAGACGATTCGTCGTAGTTTTATCAAACGTGAAGAAGTCATTCAATTTGATCAAGATGCGATGAAAATCTCGATTGCTGGTGCAGAGCGAGCCTTAGCTAAGCTTCATGAATTAGATCAGAGTAAGCATGGTGGAGTAGCTGATAATTTAGTTTATGTTTTTCAACGTCACTATGAAGACCGTCTTGATCTATTGCAAGGTAGACATAAGCATCGTTCACCAGAATTCAACAGTGAACGGATAACTATTGAGATTCAAGCGCTGAGTTATCAACGTGCCTTCGTTCAAGATCTATTGGAACAAGGCAAAGTAAGCAAATCAACTGCTAATGAATTACGCCAAAATATTAATTATAGTGAAGAAGTAATCAATGTAGATATCGATTAATTGCTTGATGAACTTTTATAATTTTTATTGTTTGCTATAATTAATTCGAGCTGTAAAGGGGTAAAAATCATGAATTTTATACCAAGTAATATTTTTACATGGCAGAATTTAGCTAATTTGGTTGATATTTTAGTAGTTTGGTATGTCCTTTATAAAGTTCTTTCGATGATTCGAGGAACGAAGGCAGTTCAGCTACTAAAAGGTATCGTGATAATTTTCCTGATTAAATTAATTAGTTGGGCTTTGAATCTTCATACCGTTTCATTTTTAATGGATCAATTGATCAATTGGGGAATTGTTGTCATAGTTATAATTTTCCAACCTGAGATCAGACGTGGTTTGGAACACTTAGGTCGAATGCCTCTATTCAGTACTGCAAGTAATGAAGAAGGTAAGACTAAGAATCACTTGATTGAAAGTTTGGATCAAGCCATTCAGTATATGAGTAAGCGTAGAATCGGTGCGTTGATAACTCTAGAAATGAATACAGGCTTGGAAGAGTACGTCGAGACGGGTATCAAGTTGGATGCTGAAGTCACCGGCGCACTTTTAATTAATACTTTCATTCCGAATACGCCACTGCATGATGGTGCGGTTATCATTCGAAAAAACCGTATTTCAGTAGCGGCGGCATATTTACCGTTATCAGAAAGTAATACCATTCCCAAGGAATTGGGTACTCGTCACCGCGCAGCTGTTGGTATCAGTGAAGTTACCGATGCTATTACAATTGTTGTGTCAGAGGAAACTGGTGGTGTCATGATCACCAGAAATGGTCATATGATGCTAGATCTTTCCAGAGAAGATTACTTGAAATATCTGAAGGCACAACTTGCTGATCCTGAAGATGAAACAAGTCACTCAATCTTAAGTCTTTTCTCAATACGTCGAAAGAATGGAGGGAAGCAAAACAATGATGAAGAAAATAATAAATAGTAATTATTTCTATGCTTTCATTTCGCTTTGCGCCGCTATATGGTTATTTTTAACCGTTAGTTCTCCTGGAGTCGGCTCGACTAGAGACTCTAATCAATCTAGTACCTCAACTGTTAATACTAAGGCAACTCTAACGGTGCCTCTGCAAGTGCAGGCGAATACTAATGATTACTACATTACTGGTTATCCAGATAGTGTCAAAATAACGATCGAGGGTCCTTCGGCATTAGTTACAGCCACGAAGAATACTCAAAATTTTAATCTTTATTTAAATCTAAAAAAATTATCCACAGGCCAACATCGAGTACAGATCAAAGAAACTGGTTTAAACAGTGAACTGACGTATACGATCAAGCCTAAATACGTTGATGTAAACATTCAAAAACGTAAGACTAAGACTTTTGCGGTCGACGTTGATTACAGCAAGGATGCTTTAGCATCAGGGTATGAAGCAGGCAAGATAACCTTGTCTCCAGAAACCGTCAGTGTTACTGGTGCGGCGGCTGAAGTTAATAAAATCAAGAAGGTTATCGTTAAGCCAATCTTGCCGAAGGGAATAAAAACAACCTTCGATCAAGAAGTTTTAGTGCAAGCTTTGGATAAAAATGGTAAAACTGTTAATGTAACTTTGGATCCACAAACGGTCCATGTTAAAATTCCAATTAGTATGCCAAGTAAGCAAGTAAGTATTAATCTCACACAAAAGGGTAGTTCGTCGAATTCGAATTTCTCCTTTGAATCTGATGTGAAAACCATCAGAATCTATGGCACTCAAGATCAGCTTGACGCCATCGATGATTCAATTGATGTGCCGATTGATGTATCCGATGTGACCCAGGATACCAAGAAGACGATTAATCTTACTGATGCATTAGGGAATCAGATTGCAGCTGCTGATCCTGAAAGTATTGATGTTAATATTAGTGTTTCTGGAACTACAAACACAAATAATACTAATGGCAATAATGCATCGAATAACACTAACAATACGAATACTAATTCTAATAACAACAGTGGTTCTAACACCAACACTTCTAGTGATGATGATAGTTCCTCAAGTGGTAATAATGATTCAAATAACAATAACAATGAAAACAACGATGGAAAATAACGTTGGGGGTATTATTTATGACAAAGTATTTTGGAACAGATGGAGTAAGAGGAATAGCTAATAAGGAGTTGAGCCCGGAGCTTGCCTTCAAGTTGGGACGTTCTGGTGGTTATGTATTAACACAACATTCAGAAAACGAAAATGCACATCCTCGTGTTTTGGTAGCAAGAGATACACGTATCTCTGGTCAAATGTTGCAATCTAGTTTGATTGCTGGATTGTTATCAGTTGGTATCGAAGTCTTGAACTTGGATGTCATTACAACTCCAGCCGTAGCCTACCTAGTACGTGCTGTTTCTGCTGATGCCGGTATTATGATTTCGGCATCACACAATCCTGCTGAAGATAATGGAATCAAGTTCTTCGGTTCAGATGGTTACAAACTACCAGATGATGTTGAAGATGAGATCGAAGAATTATTGGATGCTAAAGAAGATACATTGCCAAGACCTTCTGCTGAAGGTTTGGGTAGCGTATCAGATTATCCAGAAGGTGCTCAAAAATATTTACAATTTTTGAAGCAAACATTGTCCGATGATCTAAGCGGAATGAAGATCGTTTTGGATACAGCTAATGGTTCAACTAGTCGTCTTGCTAGCACATTATTTGCTGACTTAAATGTCGATTTTGAAATCATGGCATCACATCCAGATGGAATCAATATCAATAAAAATGTTGGTTCGACTCATCCTGAACAATTGGCTCAAAAGGTTAAGGAATCCGATGCTGTTGCTGGATTAGCCTTTGATGGTGATGGAGATCGTTGTATCGCGGTAGATGCTGACGGTAATATTGTAGATGGTGATAAGATCATGTACATTTTGGGTAAGTATTTGCACGATGGTGGCCGTTTGAAGAAGGATACGATCGTAACTACTGTTATGAGTAACTTAGGATTATACAAGGCCATTGAAGCTAACGGTATGCACAGTGTACAAACAGCTGTTGGTGACCGTCACGTTGTTGAAGAAATTCGTGAGAATAATTACAACATCGGTGGAGAACAATCTGGACATGTTGTATTGTACGAGTATATGAATACTGGTGACGGTATGCTTACAGGTATCCATTTGTTACACGTTATGAAGGAGACGGGCAAGAGCTTAGCAGAATTAGGGTCACCTGTTAAGGTTTACCCTCAGAAGCTTGTAAACGTCCCTGTACATGACAAGGACAAGTGGAAAGAACATCAACCAATCCTTGATGCCATTAAGACTGTCGAAGACGAAATGGACGGAGAAGGTCGTGTATTAGTACGTCCTAGTGGAACTCAAGCGTTGTTGCGTGTTATGTGTGAAGCTGCTACTGAAGAAAAAGTAAATGAATTCTGTGATCAAATCGTTGAAGTAGTAAAGAACGAAATGAACTAATAAAACATAAATAAACATAATAGACCAGGGCGGTTGCCTTGGCCTATTTTTTTTACAAATCAGGCAATTATACCAATATTGGTATAAACCACATGTACCAATATTTTAAAATGTCTATAAAACAAAAATAAAATCATTGACAAATCATATCCAAATTAGTATTCTAGGCTTTGTTCCTTAAATAAATGTCTAGCACATATGACTAGACCAATATAAAAATAATGACTAGACCAATTATAAATGCGAGGTTTTTAAAGATGTGTGGAATTGTTGGAGTTGTTGGAAATCCAGAAACAACAGATATTTTATTAAATGGATTAGAGAAGCTTGAGTATCGTGGTTACGATTCTGCAGGTATTTATGTAAACAATCAAAAGGGTCAAGACTTCTTGATCAAAGAAGTTGGAAAAATCAGTGAATTAGAGAAATCAGTTACTCCAGATGTTCAAGGTTTAACTGGAATTGGACATACTCGTTGGGCAACTCATGGACCAGCTACAATTGATAATGCTCATCCTCATTTTTCAGCTGATAATAGATTTTATTTAGTACACAATGGTGTAATTACAAATTATAACGAACTAAAAGAAGAATACTTAAAAGGCGTAGACTTCAAGAGCCAAACTGATACTGAAGTAGCAGTACAATTGGTTTCTCACTTTGCTAATGAAGGTATGGATGCGGAAGCTGCCTTTAGAAAAGCCTTAGGATTAATTGAAGGTTCATATGCCTTTGCGTTAGTTGACAAAGAAGAACCAGATAAGATCTTTGTTGCTAAGAGTAAGAGTCCACTCTTGATTGGATTGGGTGACGGATTCAACGTTATTTGTTCTGATGCTATGGCAATGCTTGATCGTACCCATGAATTCGTAGAAATTCATGATGGTGAAGTAGTTATTCTTGAAAAGGATAAAGTATCCATCAGTAAGATTGATGGTACTCCTGTTGAACGTGATTCTTATACAGTAAATATTGATGCAAGCGATATTTCTAAAGGTCCATATGCTCATTACATGTTGAAAGAAGTAGACGAACAACCAAGTGTTATGCGTCGTATTTCGAAGAACTATATCCGTGAGGATGGTTCGATCAATGTTGATCCTGAAATGTTAAAAGAAATCAATAAAGCTGACAGATTATACATTGTTGCAGCAGGTACTAGTTATCATGCTGGTTTAGTCGGTAAGAATATTTTTGAAACATTAGCGGATGTTCCAGTTGACGTTGAACTTGGTAGTGAATTTGGTTACCATATGCCGAAATTATCACAACATCCATTCTTTATTTTCTTATCACAAAGTGGAGAAACAGCAGATAGCCGTCAAGTACTAGTAAAGATCAATAAGATGAATTTACCTAGTTTGACAATGACTAACGTTGCTAATTCAACTCTTTCACGTGAGTCAACATACACGATGGAATTGTTAGCCGGGCCAGAAATCGCAGTGGCTTCAACTAAGTCATACACATCACAAATCGCTGTGGAAGCAGTTCTTGCTAAAGCAATGGGTGAACTGAAGGGTGTCAAAGCCGCTAAAGATTTGGACCTTAAAGAACAATTAGCTATTGCTGCTAATGGTATTCAAACAATTGTTGATGAAAAAGACTACATCAAGCAATTGAGTGCTGATTATTTAGACGGCCAAGATCATGCTTTCTATATCGGTCGTGGTATTGATTACGCCTTATCTCTTGAAGCTGCATTGAAATTAAAGGAAATCTCATACATTCATGCTGAAGGATTCGCTGCTGGTGAATTGAAGCATGGTACAATTGCTCTAATTGAGAAGGGTACCCCAGTATTTGCATATATCAACGATGGTGTGGGAGCAAGTCACACTCGCGGTAATATTCAAGAAGTTGAAGCTCGTGGAGCTCACGTGCTTGTAATTGCCAACGAGAAGTATGCTCAACCAGGAGATCAAATTATTATTCCTAAGATCGATGAAATGATTTCTCCTATCGTCAGTGTCGTACCAGCACAATTATTCTCATACTATGCCAGCTTGGCACGTGGTAATGATGTTGATAAGCCACGTAACCTTGCCAAAAGTGTCACAGTAGAGTAAGGTACGAAATAGTTATTAAAAAAATGGCCTCTATGTTATATAGAGACTATTTTTGTTTATTTAATAACAATTTTTAAAGTAGTGGTGATTTTCTTAATGAAAGGTAAAAAACTTAGCCTGTTTTCAACCGTTATGTTTGGCCTCAGCGCCATCATCGGTTCAGGTTGGATGTTTGGTTCTAGTCAAGCGGCCAAGATTGCAGGCCCAGCGGCTATTGTAGCCTGGATCTTAGGTGCAATATTAGTCGCTATGATTGCTATAGTATATGTCGAAATAGGAACCATGTTTCCTGAAGATGGAGCGATGAGTCGATTTACAATGTACACCCACGGTTCATTTCTAGGACATATTTCTTCATGGGCAAATTGGCTATCTTTGCTAGCAATTCTGCCAATAGAAGCTGTAGCATCGACACAGTACATGAGCACCTGGCCTTGGAAATGGGCTCAGTGGACACATGGATTCATGTCTGGTGGTGAACTATCCGCGCAAGGATTAATGATGGCAACATTATTGATTTTTGTTTTCACATTGATAAATTATTGGTCAGTAACGATCATGGCCAAGTTTAATAATTTAATTTCAGTATTCAAATTGATCGTACCAATTTTAACAATGATCGTTTTAATATCATCTCATTTCGATCTTACAAATATGGGAACATCAGTTAGTCAGTTTATGCCTAACGGGACTTCTTCAATCTTTATTGCAATTGGTAGTGCTGGTATTATTTATTCGTACGTGGCTTTTCAGACGGTTATCAATCTTGGTAATGATATTATCAAGCCAGCGGTCAATATTCGTCGAGGGATTATTTTGTCGCTGCTAATAAGTGCTATCATCTATATCTCTCTTCAAGTTGTATTTATTGGATCTCTACCAAAGTCTATTGCGAATGCTGGCTGGAGTCATATTAATTTCAATTCTCCATTCGCCGATCTAGCAATTTTATTGAATGTTTATTGGTTATCAACGTTGATTTATTTCACAGCCTTTATTTCTCCAGTTGGCAGTGGAATAGCCTTCTCAGCGTCTGCTAGTAAATCATTATCATCGATGCCTAAGAATAAACATTTACCCAAATTTCTTAGTAAGACTAACAATAAATACAACACTCCTAGAGTGGCCTTGATCGTTGATTTCTTGGTAAGTTTCCTGTTAATATTAATGTTCAAAAACTGGGCGTTATTATCTCGAGTAGTTGCAGCATCCACTTTGATCTCACTGCTTACTGGACCTGTGGTAGCGGGAAGTCTGCGTAAGATGGGACCTGATTTTAAACGACCAACCAAGATTCGTGGAATGAAGTATTTGGCACCGATCGTTTTTGATTTGATAAGTTTAGCGATTTATTGGTCAATGTTTCCAACAACAGTTCAAGTAATAGTGATCATCATAGTTGGTTTGCCAATTTATTTGATCTATGATTACAAACGTGGTTTTAAGGAATTTAAACAAAAAATGTATGCCAGTTTGTGGATGATCGTCCATTTAATTGGATTATCTTTTATTTCTTGGATCGGTAGTGTAGACTTCGGAGGCTTGAATTTGATCAAGTATCCAGTTGATTTTGTGGTTATAATTATTTTTTCAACAATTATGTATTATTGGGCAATTGCATCGTCGTATCATTCAGGATATTTTGATGATGCTAAAAAATTAAATTCAAAAGTTAATTGGGATGAAAGTGATGCGTGATAAGTTAAAAGGTAAGGCAAAGTGGTTCTGGGGTGCGGTCATCTTGATTGAACTAATATTATTTTATAGTTCATCGATGACGTATAAGCAACAAACTTCAGTGCCCTTTCTTGAAAGAACACTAGGACATTCTAATAAGCCTCTGTATGGACCGTTGAGTAAGATCAGTTTCAATTATGGCGGTAAAACGCAGTCGATCGCTAATGATGGATATTATCATTTTATTGAATTTTTCATCAGAAAAGGTGCACACTTTAGTATTTATTTCCTTTTAGGATTGTTTCTGTGTCTAGCGGTTTATAAGTACTTTAATAAGAATAAGTTTTTAATGATGTTTATTCCCTGGTTAGCAACGACTGGATTAGCCGCATTTGACGAATTTCATCAAGGATTAACTGGTGGTAGAACTCCTTTGGTTACAGATGTTATTTTGGATAGTGTAGGAGCCTTGACGGGTATTTTAATATTAATGTTAGTTTTGTGGTTGATTGAACAACATCAGAATAAAGACAAATCGTAATAATAAGACCTGATATTTTATTTATTAAATATCAGGTCTTATTATTTTTGTCATAAATGGTAATCATATTTATTCTAATGTGGATGAAAATATCGTTTATAAAGTATTAATATACGTTAATCAAAAAATTATTATTGATTGGGGTAGCATAATGAAAACTAGAAAAATTGAAATATCCAGATGCGGCAGACAATTACTTATTGCTGCTAGTGCAGTAGTTACAGTGGGTATTGGTACTTCATTGAAACATGAGCTAGTTGTAAAAGCTGATACGACCGATACTACCAGTTCGACGGTCAGCAGTACTTCGTCTACCTCTGCTACGACAAATACACAAACAAATAATAGTGCAACAACAGATTCTCAAAGTACGAATACAACTAATAATTCAACTGATTCAACTAATACAAGTGCAGAAAAATCTACTACTACAACAGCTACTAGTACACAGGATCCTCAGACACCACAAGCAACTTCCTCAGGAACTCCGACTGTAAGCAGTGATTCAACATCAGCTTCGGATTCAGTAAGTACAGATAAAGATTCTACTACTACAACAGCGATACCCACTGCTACAAGTTTAAACACGGTGGAATCTCCAGCTGCTGATTCAACTGACGCAACAAGCACGACTACTGTTACACAAGCTGTGCCATCTGCTGCCACGGCGGTTGCTACAACAACACCGCAAGTACAACCTGCAACAACTCCAGTCGATCAAACGACAAGTGCTGTAACAACTGATCAGCCGACTACAGCTGCACCAGCTAGTTCGGTAGCATCGACAGCGGGAGATTTTTTGTGGGACACAGACGATACTAATTTGACAGCCACTGTTACAGGAATTAATGGTAACTATACCGAAGTTAATATTCCTTCGACTGTTAATCTCAATAGCAAGGATTATAACGTCACAGCAGTTGGTGATAACGCCTTTGTAGGTAATAACTCTATTACTAGTGTGACTATTAACGATGGTCTGGAGACGATCGGTAATGGTGCTTTTGCTTATATTCCTAATTTGACTACAGTGGATATGTCTAATAACAAAACCTTGACGACTATTGGTAACGATGCGTTCACATCATCTAAGATATCCACGATTACTATTCCTGATTCAGTAACGAGTATTGGCGACGATGCTTTTGCTTATAATACCAATTTGAGTTCAGTTAACTTGGGTACTAGTTTGACATCGATTGGAAAAGAAGCCTTTGCGTCTGACAGCCAATTAACGTCGATCACATTGCCAAGTACATTACAGACGATAGGTGATTCAGCGTTCACTAGTGACACAGGGATCACAAATATCGATTTTGGAACTGATAGTCATTTAACATCAATTGGTAACAGTGCTTTCGCCTATAATGTTTCCTTAACCAACTTAAATATTCCTGATTCGGTACAGACAATTGGTGATTCCGCTTTTGTTTCTGACATAGCTCTGGAATCAGTTAAGTTAGGTAGTGGTTTGGTTTCAATTGGTAACAATGCTTTTTTGTATGATGGAAAATTAACTAATTTGAATATTGATAACGCTACTAATTTAGCAACGATCGGTGATGGTGCTTTCGAATATAGTGGAATAACCGGAGAGTTGAATTTCGGTAATAATTTGAAGACTATTGGTTCACAAGCCTTTACTGGTGACAATATCAGTGGAGTGACCTTTGGTGATAACTTACAATCGATTGGCGATTTGGCCTTTGCATACAACAAAATCAGTGGTTCAGTATCATTTCCAGCAACTACCACTTCAATTGGTTCACAAGCATTTTTAGGAAATCAAATTAGTGCGATTGCTTTAAAGGGAACCAATACACAAATTCAAGATGAAGCATTTAGATACAATCGAATTACGGAAGTAAGTGCTCCACAGTTCACAGTTATTGGCAATCCTGCTTCCGGTCAAGTAGCAACCATTTTTACTGATCCAGCACACAATACTATTGCTGATTTGTTTAATGTAGAAGCTGATGGTTTCACCGAAGAAAATATGAATGTAAGTGGATTAACTAATGGCGTAACTTATACGTATGATAATGGAGTAGGTACGTTTAATATTCCCACAGGCGTTAATTCATTTACATTCAATTGGACGATGACTAATGGATACAGTGGACAATACGATGTTGTATTGAACAATCCTGATATCAAGGCGATTGGTTCACAGATCGTAGCTGGATCTACTTGGAACCCTGAAGATAATTTTGTAAGTGCTCAATTACAAAATGGCGATCCGCTTAACTTCTCTGACTTGAATGTAGCGGTAACGGATGCAAGTGGCAATCCAATCAGTACTGTTAATACGGCAGTTCCGGGCGATTATTCTGTGACATACAGTTACGGTAATGACAGTACTACTGTAACGGTGTCGGTATTGAAAAAAGACGGTACGTATAAACTTATAGGATCTGATAATAGTTCTTACACTGGTGCTGAGCAAGTTCCTGATAATGCTAATTACGGAGTTGTTTTGTCTAACGGGACTAATTACACTCCTCAAGCAGGGGACTTAGAAGTTGTCGGTGGGGATGCTAAAAATGCTGGTACATACAATGTTATCCTCACACAGCAAGGAATTGACAACATTAATAAGTTGGATCAAAGCAGTACTTACAATTGGTCTGAAGCAACTGATAGTGCAGCTACCTTCACCATCGATAAAGCCAATGTTGTGTTGACCGCTAATAATGCGTCAAAGATTGCCGGACAAGCTGATCCTGTCTTAACAGCCACGATGCAAGCACCATCTACTCTGGTAGATTCAAGTGATTTGCAATATACAGTAGAACGTACTGTTGGTGATGATGTCGGCACCTATCCAATAACGATCACTTATAATGCTAATCCTAATTACAATGTCACTGTTGTGAATGGTACGTTTGAAGTCTTACCTGTAAAATTGAGCTTGTCAGGCAGTGATTATACAATGCACATTGGTGATCCTGTTCCAACAGTCAGTGATTTCAAGGCTAGTGCTACTGATGAAAATGGTCAATCTGAACCAGTTTTGATTGATTTGAGTAAGGTAAATTACAGTGTTGCCGGCGATTATGATGTTGAACTTAGTACAGCTGATGGACAGAGTAAGACCGTGGTCTTGCATGTTTTAGCGAATAATACTGATACTGGTAATAATGACGGTAACGGCGGTTCAGGTTCTACTAAGCCAGTAGATCCAACTGAACCATCAGACCCTGGTGATCCAACCGATCCTACGACACCAGATACACCTAATGTACCTGATACTCCTGATACACCAGAAGCTCCCGAGGTACCTGATGATCCGAATGCACCAGACCCAGAAGAACCTAATGTACCTGATGCCCCGGAAGAACCTAATGTACCTAATGATTCAAATACTTCAAATACTGTAACAAAACCAAGCGTACCAGGTTCCTCCCAAGCTCCAGACCAATCATCTCCAAATAAAAATGTAACTGTTTCTAATGAGAATAACAGTGGTGTAGTAATTAAATCCGCTGCGAAACCTATTAGCCAATCTTCTGCCGAGTACATAAGTGAACAAAGTTCACCAAATAACACGGTGAAACTTTCAAATAGTAAGCAGGTTATTTTGCCAACAATGACCAACAGTTCTGAACAAAAAGGTTGGACTTATCCTGCACAAACAAGGAAGCTTCCTCAAACAGGTTCAAGTAATGGAGTTCTAACTTCATTGATAGGTGTCGTTATAGCGGCATTAGGTTTAATCGGAATCGATGTTAAAAAAAGAAAAATATAGTTCCTAAACAAGTAGTTAATTGATTGTTAGACATTGAAATGACAGGCGTAGTTTGATATTATATTACCTGGTTTACAATTATTAACGAAAGAAGGAAGCAGAAATGTCAGGACACTCAAAATGGCATAACATCCAGGGTAGAAAAAGTGCTCAAGATGCTAAACGTGGAAAGATTTTCCAAAAGTTATCACGTGAATTATTTATGGCAGCAAAATCGGGTGGTGCCGATCCGGACAGTAACGCTGCTCTTCGTTTAATAGTAGATAAAGCTCGTGCAGCTAACATGCCTAAAGATAATATCAAGCGTGCCTTGGATAAGGCCGAAGGTGGCAGTGATGAACATTATGATGAAGTTACATACGAAGGCTATGCTCCAGGTGGAGTTGCAGTTTTAGTTGAGGCTTTAACAGATAACAAGAATAGAACTGCCTCTGCCGTACGTGTTGCGTTTACTCGTAATGGAGGTAGCATGGGTTCAAGTGGTTCAGTTGCTTACATGTTTGACCGTAAAGGTTACATCGTACTTGACCGTGAAAAGAATACACAAGATGAAGATGAAGTTCTATTAGACATCATGGATCTTGGTGCAGATGATTTGCAAACTTCAGACGAAGCCTTTGAAATCTATACAGATGCCAAAGATTTTGCTGCAGTTCGTGATGGCTTAATTGCCAAAGGATACGAATTAGCTAATTCAGAATTAACTATGATTCCTCAAAACACAACACCAGTTCCTGAAGACAAAAAAGAACAATTTGAACGCATGATCGATCAACTTGAAGACGATGATGATGTTTCAGAAGTCTATACAGCCGCTGCTGAAGACGATGAATAATCGATAAAATAATCAAGACCACAAACTTTTTAAGTTTGTGGTCTTTTTTTTGCGTAATTTTAAGTATAAGGAGGGAAAAACATGACTACTGAGACGATGGCAAACGATTTGTTAATGAATGCATGTGGAAGTTTAGTTACTGATATTTACTTTTTTCCAAAGGAAGATATGTATTTGATCGAAGCTCGTAATGATCAAGGAAAATATAAAGTTGCTGATTTCACATTAGACGAAGTTTTAGCGATTATTAATTTCTTGAAATTCAATAGTGGCTTGGATGTTTCGGAGCGAAGACGACCACAAAAGGGTTCTTTTAGCTTTTATTTTCAAAATAATCGAATTCATATCAGAATTTCGACGGTTGGCGATTTTAAAAATAGAGAATCGATGGTCGTGCGGTTAATTTATCCACATGAATTCAATGCAGAAGTTAATCAAGATATTCTAGAAGAATTATTACCAATTGCTAGACGTAAAGGGATGATGATTTTTGCGGGACCGATGGGCTCCGGTAAAACATCATTGATGTATTCACTAGGACGACAATTGGTTGACAAACAAGTTATGTGTATTGAAGATCCGATAGAAATAGTTGAAGATCAATTTTTGCAATTACAAGTTAATGAAGATTCAGGAATGAGTTATGAAGAATTGATCAAGGCAAGTTTGCGTCATCGTCCGGAAGTTTTGATTATTGGAGAAATTCGAGACAGCAATACTGCAAAACAAGCTATGCAAGCTGCACTCTGTGGTTATACAGTGATGACCACGATACACGGAAAATCTAAATATTCCGTAATTCAACGTTTGAAACAGTTTGGAATTGAAGATCCGGACATTTTAAATGCCGTTAATTCAATTTCATATCAAAGATTGATTCCAACAATTAGCCAAATCGAGTTATTTATAGATTTGATGGAACAAAATGATATTAAAAAATTTATTGAAACAAACGAAGTTGATAACAATTGGACGACTATGATTCAAAATACATTAAAAAATGGATATATCGATGAAAATACCTATCAAGAATATCTTTACGGTTAAAAAAGTCAAACCACAAAAACAAGCTGAATATTTACTAGTTCTTAGTCGGTTGACAATGAATGGCTTCTCCATTAAGCAAGCAATAAATTGTTTGAAAATGCTAGAGAATAAAAATTCTATTTTTGATGCAATTTATCAAGACTTACAAAGAGGTGAAATGATAGCTGAAGCAATGAAACATTTGCAATTACCCCCAGTAATCAATAATCAGTTATCAATTGCACAAAATAATGGCGGGTTACAACAAACATTGTTACAGAGCGGGATGATTTTACAAAATAAGTCACGTCAAAAGGAAAAACTACTAGATCTCTTGGCGTATCCAGCATTTATCATGCTGTTCTTAGTAGTTATGCTGGTGGGGATGAAGATTTATATCGTTCCACAGCTTGATCTGAATAATGACAGTGACCTAATAAATATTTTTATTACTTCCGTAGTATCAATCGTTGCAGCTATCTTTTTAGGCTTGTTGCATTTTGTCTATCGTTTGAGAAAAATGACAGAATATCAACGATCAATTGTGCTGATAAAATTACCAATTGTTGGAAAAGCCTATGCTAGTTTCTTTCAATTTATTATTTTGCAAGGATTAGGGATGCAGGTGGGAAGTGGTTTGAACTTACATGATATTTGTTCATCGACTAATTCATTTGAACGTGGATCGATTCAATGTGCGTTATCGCACAACTTCAGTTTGGGAATGAGCAATGGTAAGAATCTTTATTCGTTAATCGAAAAAGAACCGTTGCTGCCTAACGAATTAAAAATGATTTTGCAATCCGGTGGAGATACCAAAGAGATCTCTCAAGATTTGATCATGATGTCTGAGCTAAAGTTTGAAGAAACACAAAGAAGAATAAAAAAAATATTAAATCTGGTGCAACCAATTTTGTTTGGAGTGATTGCAATTGTAATTCTGATTACATACTTGATCGTGTTGCTGCCGGTATATGGAATGATGAAAGGAATGGGTTAAATGAAAAAATTAATTAATAAAACTAAAAAAGCTTTTACTTTGATTGAAATGGTGATCGTATTATTTATTATTTCACTACTTTTGTTAGTGATGATCCCTAACTTAGGATCACAAAAGAGCAGTGCCGATGCAAAGAGTGAAGAAGCCTTTAAGACCACTCTACAGACTGAAGTTGATATGTATGCAGCTGATAAAGGAATAGAATCAAGTACTAATTGGGGTACATTAGCAGGAAATGGATATATTACTCAAAAGCAAGCTGATAAGGCTAATAAAAAATATGAAATTAAAAAAACCTCTGAATCAACAAGCAGTCATCCAACTTATGAAGTTAGAGAAAAAACTACTACTGCACAAAAATAAAGCCTTTACCTTAATCGAAACAGTAATTTCACTAACAATATTTTGTACTCTAGCATCGGTTTCTATCTACGGAATTCATGACTATCAACAAAAAATCGAAGAAAAGCAGATCATTAGTCAGTACAAAGTAAACTGGCACAATATGTTGAATTATTCGTATTTGAATAAAAGAAGAACTAGATTTTTTTATAATTATGACGATAATACGATGCTTTTTTCTGATTTTTCTAAAAGAGATAAATTTGATTACAAAATAAAGCTACCCTCAACGTTAAAGAGTACCCAAAAGCACGATATAGAAATATATGTTGGTGATGAAGGTATGACCGGTCCCAAAACTATCGAACTTAAATCTTCCGTGACACATAGAGTTTATGACTATACTGTTCAAATGATGTGGGGTGAACTAGTTGAAAAATAAGCCGGGTTTTATCTTGTTAGAGTCGCTGATAACATTAGTGATCTCAGTTACGATTATTTTGACACTATCATATTGTGTAGCAGAACAATTCAAGATCATCAATAATTGGGAAGCCCGCGTCAGTGCGCATAAGGTAATGCTGTTGCATTTGAATAATAAGAATATATCTGATGTTATAACGATAGATGGCAAAGAGTATAAATTCAGCCAAGTTAAAGGACGGATGAAAGTTGAAAGTGGTGGGAAATATTTCTATGCGCAAACATCGCCGTAAAGGGTTCATTTTAGCTGAAGCAGTGATTGCCTTGCTTGTAACAGTAATGATTTTGGGCATATTGCAACAATCGTTGCAAATTGTAAAAAAGGTTCAATCCAATACAAGAAGTGAGGTTTTACGTTGGCATATTTATAATGAACGAATCCAAGATCTATTCTTACATTCTAAGGTGACTAAGATGGCGGATCACAAAATTGTGTTCGAAGTCTCAGATACTAAGAGATATGCAATTGAAGCGTATGACAACAACAATATGTTAAGAATGACTGGAGCTGATATGGGTGGACATATGCCGATAGTAACTGGATTAAAAGATATTAAATTCGAACGAAAAAATAATATTTATATAATCCAGACAATTGATAAGAATAATCGAAAGTCCGAGATGTACTTGATCAATGAAGAATCTAAGCCGTAAATCTAGTGGAACCATTATTCTCAATGCAGTTATGATTTTATCTATTGCCGTTTTAGTGATAGGATTTAGTAATGCTTATTTCGATAGACAAGTGAGAAATTATCAAAAACTTGATGAGAAATATCGGCAAGAAATTATTGACAATACTAAAAATTCCAATGTTAAATTTATGGAAACGCTACAACCACTTGAATTAAATCGCTTACAACGGTAATATTTTAGTATGTTATTAAAGAGGTAAATTATGGCAGAAGAGAATATGCAAAAGTACTATGATCAATTAGATCAAGCTACCACTTTACTAAAGAAGTCATTAGGGACAAGTTATGTCGACGCTTTGGCTGAAAATTTAACTAATATCGCTGATGGACATGTATATGTAGAAAATGGTGCTCCAGATGAGGAGACCGTCAAGCAGTTAGATAAAATTTATAATGAGCTCAAAGAGTTAAGATTAACACAAGCACAATTGAAACAAGCAATTACAGTGAATATCATCAAAGACCAAAAAGTTGATAATGTCGAAGTAAATAAGCTTATGACCCCAGATATGATTGGACTGATCGCTAGTTTGATCGCATTTGAAATCTTGAACTCTGAAGGTAAGAAGACATTGAATCTCATCGATCCGACTGTCGGTACCGGAAATTTCCTAATTGAATTTATTCAACAATTACAACAAGCTGGAGATTTTCAAATTAATTCAGCAGCTATAGATAATGATGATAGTCTTCTGAGTTTATCGAAGGCTTTCAGTGAAGTTATGAATATTAATCTTGATGCCTACCATCAGGATGGTATTTCTGAATGGGAAGTTACCGATATCGATATGGCGATTGCTGATTTGCCAGTTGGCTATTATCCAATTGACGAAAATGCTGCTAAGTTCAAGACTAAGTCGGATGAGGGGCATTCCTATGCTCACCATTTGTTGATTGAACAAACGATGAATAATTTAAATGATGGTGGTGTTGGTATTTTCATTGTACCGTCACAAATCTTCCAGACAGATCAAGCTAAGAAGTTATCTGAATGGATGGTTTCGAGTGTATATTTGCAAGCTGTTTTGGATTTACCATCTAATTTGTTTGCTTCTAAAGAAGCACAAAAGGCAGTTGTAGTGTTACAAAAGCATGGTGGTAATTCTAAACAAGCGGATAATGTATTGATGGGAACAATTCCAGATACAAACAATCCCAAGTTATTTGAAGGATTCAAGGATCAGTTACAAGAATGGGCAAGAAACAACTTTAAAGGTTAGGTGAATAGTATGTCGAAAATTATTGCAGTTAATTCAGGTAGTTCTACATTAAAATGGAAACTTTATTCATATCCAGATGAAAATGTCATTGCTAAAGGTATGGTTGATCGTCTAGGATTATCAGACTCAGTTTTTGAAGTTAAATATAATGGTGAAAAATACAGTAAGGTCGGGGATATTCCTGACCACATCACTGCTGTTAATAAGATGCTAGAAAAACTATTGGAAATGAAAATTATCAATAGTTATGATGAGATCACAGGTATTGGACATCGTGTTGTTGCCGGAGGAAATATCTTCAAAGATTCAGCCGTAATAACACCTAAGGTAATTCAACAAATCAAGGATTTAGCAGAATTTGCCCCACTACACAATCCAGGCCAAGCTGCTGGTATTGAAGCATTCCAAAAGATCCTTCCAGATGTTCCCCAAGTTGCTGTATTTGATACTTCATTCCATCAAACTATGGATCCAGTAAATTATCTATACAGTTTGCCATATGAATACTATGAAAAATACGGTGTTCGTAAGTTTGGTGCACATGGAACTAGCCACCGTTATGTTTCTAAGGCAGCTGCTGATTTTTTAGGTAAGCCAATTGAAGACTTGAAGATCATCTCTGCCCATCTTGGTAGTGGTGCTTCGATCGATGCTATCAAGGGAGGTAAGTCTGTTGATACATCAATGGGCTTCACCCCACTTGCAGGTATTACTATGAGTACTCGTTCAGGAGATATCGATGCATCTCTAGTTGCATTCTTAATGCAAAAACTTAAAATTACAGACATTCAAGATATGATCGATATTTTGAATAACAAATCTGGATTACTTGGTATTTCAGGAGTCTCACCTGATATGCGTGATTTGATTGCTACAAAGGATGACAATAAGCGTTCAGAATTAGCAATTGAAATTTTCATCAATCGTATTGTTAAGTATATCGGTTCATACATTGCGCTATTAGGTGGAACAGATGTAATCTTATTCACTGCTGGAATGGGTGAAGGAAATCCATGGATTCGTGAATTGATTGCTAATAGTTTCAATTACATGGGTGTTAAGATCGACAAAGAGGCTAATGAAAACGGCAAAGGAATTCGTAAGATCAGTACTGATGATTCATCAGTAGATGTATTGGTCGTACCTACAGACGAAGAATTAATGATCGTTCGTGATGTTGTTAGATTAACAAAATAAAAAGTAGAGCTTAACGGCTCTGCTTTTTTATTATTTAAATTATCAAAAAATATATTGTATATTTATCAATTTTTAGCTATATAATTTAGAAAGCCTTTACATTTGTTCGCAAACTAGCTATATTTAAGTTGTAGGGAGTAACAATTTGAACGGAGGTCATAATATGACAAGAAAAGCTTATATGATTGGTACAGGTATTGGTAACTTAGCTGCTGGTATTTATTTGATCCGTGATGGTGGTTTCAAGGGTGACCAGATAACAATGATGGGTCTTGAAAAGCACGGTGCGAATGATGGTGCAGCTGTTTCGACATATGAAAATGAATATAGTAATCAAGCTTTATCTAATAACAAAGGTTTCTTGGCCAAGGGTGGCCGTATGTTGAACGAAGAAACATTTGAGAACCTTTGGGATGTTTTACGTTCAGTACCATCTTTGGATAATCCGGGTCAAACAGTTACAGATGATATTCTTAATTTTGACCACGCACATCCAACACATGATGTTGGTCGTTTGATTGATCATAATGGACCACGTGTTAAAAATAATAAAGACAATTATAGACATATGCAGTTCAACAACAAAGATAGAATGTTGCTGACTAAACTAATGATGATGCCAGAAAAGGATGAAGAAAGACTTAACAATGTAAGTATTGCTGAATACTTTGCAAGTAGTCCACATTTCTTCACAACTAACTTCTGGTATATGTGGCAAACTACCTTTGCCTTTAAGCGTGCCAGTTCAGCTGTTGAACTTCGTCGTTATATGAATCGTATGATTCTAGAATTTACACGTATCAACACATTGGAAGGTGTAACAAGATCTCCATACAACCAATACGAGAGTATTATTTTGCCAATGCGTAAGTACCTAGAGGATCGTGGCGTAACTTTCATCAATAATCGCAAAGTTACAGATATTGAATTTAAAGATACTCCTTTACAAGATGATATTATAGTTACTGGTTTGAAGTATGAAGAAGTTGATAATGATAACAAGGAAGGTCACTTGGATATTGATGAGAATGACTTAGTATTTGACACTAATGGTTCAATCACAGATAGCTCATCAATTGGTGATTTCAATACAGCAATTACTGAAAAAGACGAATACGCTCCAAGTGCTGCACTTTGGAAGAAAGCTGCTGAGAAGTTCTACTCCTTAGGTAATCCAGATAAGTTCTTCGGTGATCGCACTCAAAGTGAATGGTTGAGTTTTACAGTTACAACTAACAATCATTTCTTACTCAATGAAATTGCTCGTATTACGGAACAAGAACCAGGCAATGCCTTGAATACATGGATCGATAGTACACCGTTGATGTCATTAGTAATTCATCATCAACCACACTTCAAGGCACAAAAGCCTAATGAATCAACATTCTGGGGTTACTTCATGTATCCACGTCGTAATGGTGACTATGTTCAAAAACCTGTTATTGAAATGACTGGTGAGGAAATGCTTAAAGAATTATTAGGTCACCTTGCTGAAGTTGATCCAAGTAAAGACAATATTAAGAATCATACACAAGAGATCATGGATAGCATTGTTAATGTGATTCCGGTCTATCTTCCATATGCTAGTGCAATGTTCAATCAAAGAGCTGTGGGTGATCGTCCAGATGTTGTTCCAAAGCACAGCAAGAACTTGGCCTTTATTAGTCAATTCTGTGAACAACCATTCGATATGGTCTTTACAGAACAATACTCATTTAGAGCTGCTCAAAGAGCCGTTTATACATTGTTAGGAATTCCTTTAACAGAAATGACGCCAATGCATCATTATGAAAAAGATCCTAAAGTTATGGCAAGAGCTGCTAAAACAATGTTTAGATAAGATTAAGCAAGAGGGCGAGACAAAACGCGTTTAATTTCTGAGTATAACCGAAAAAGATTTGACATTTACGTAGTAAATGCCAGATCTTTTTTTGTTAAACGGAAGAAATTGTGTTTTGACACGCGCTTACGCTGTAAATTCATATGGCTACCGAATTATGTCACATTCCCTATTTGTGCACTTGTGAAGATACTTTAACAAGCACAAATAGTGTGCCAGTAGCAGCTATTGAATTATATTTCACAAATATCACATTACATTTTGTATACTTACTGACAGGAAAACATGAAAACGTTTTCAAAAATAAACGCTTATATAACAATGATTATCGAATAATTATTGTACATTTTGTTAAATTTATTGCTTTTTAACTGAAAACAGTTGCTATATTTTCAAAGCATGATAAGATAGAACGTGAAATATGTAACGTGAATTAATTAACAAAATATCATTCTGTCTTGGAGGTATAGCAATGTTAAAGGATTCTAAAGAAGTAACTCAAGTTAAAGAAGATCAAGTTGGCCCAGTGACCAATGAGATGGTAATGAAAGCTCAAAAGGCACTTAATATTATGGATAGTTTCACTCAAGAGCAAGTGGATCATATTGTTCACCATATGGCGATTGCTGGTTTGAATGCAAGTTTGGAATTAGCAAAGTTGGCTCACGAAGAAACTGGACGTGGTGTAACAGAGGATAAAGTTATTAAAAATATGTTTGCGACTGAAGAGATCTGGCACTCAATAAAACGTGACAAGACGGTCGGAATTATCGAGGATGATAAGGAACATCGTTTGATCAAAGTTGCTGAACCACTCGGTGTTTTGGCAGGTGTAACTCCAGTTACTAATCCAACGTCTACAACCATGTTCAAATCTTTAATAGCACTAAAAACTCGTAATCCAATTATCTTTGGATTCCATCCTCAAGCACAAAAGTCATCAGTAGCTGCAGCCAAAGTAATGTTAAAAGCAGCCGTTGAAGCAGGAGCACCTGAGAATGTTATTCAATGGATCGAAAAACCAAGTATTGAAGCAACTTCAGCCTTGATGAATCATCCTGGTGTTGCTAGTGTATTGGCAACTGGAGGTCCTGGTATGGTCAAAGCAGCTTATTCAACCGGTAAACCAGCACTGGGTGTTGGACCTGGTAATGGACCGGCATATATTGAGAAGACCGCAAATATTAAACGTGCTGTTAATGACATTGTATTATCCAAGACATTCGATAATGGTATGGTCTGTGCTTCAGAAAACAGTGCTATTGTTGATCAAGAAATTTATAAAGAAGTAAAAGAACAATTAGAAAAGAACAAAGTTTATTTCATCAAAAAGAGTGATCATAAGGCTTTAGCTGAGGCTATGTTTAGACCAGAAGGAGGAGTGAAAGGTCCTATTGCTGGTAAGTCTGCAATTGAAATTGCAAAGTTAGCAGGAATTAAAGTACCAGCAGACACAAAAGTTATCGGAGTTGAAATTACTGGAATTGGACCTAGTGAACCACTATCAGCCGAAAAATTATCACCAGTTTTATCAGTATTCAAGGCTAAGAATCATAAAGATGCTTTTGATAAAGCTGATAAGTTATTACACTTTGGCGGTTTAGGTCATACGGTAGCAATCCACACAATGGATGAAGATCTAGCAACTGAATTTGGTATTAAGATGAAGGCAAGTAGAGTCCTCGTCAATACACCTGCCGCTATCGGTGGTATTGGTAATTTGTACAACGAGATGATCCCATCACTAACATTAGGTACAGGTTCATGGGGTAAGAATTCAGTTTCACATAATGTTTCGTCATTTGATTTGCTTAATATTAAGACGATTGCTAGACGGAGAAACAATATGCAATGGATCAAACAGCCTCGTGTTTACTTTGAAAAAACATCAGTACGTTATCTTGAAGATCTAGAAGGGATGAGTCGTGCATTTATCGTTTGTGATCCTGTCATGGTTCAATTGGGTTATGTGAATACTGTTGTTGATGAATTGAAACACAGTAAGACTAATGTTGAATATTCAATGTTCTCTGATGTGGATTCAGTCGCTACTACTGATATGGTTCAACGTGGAGTCACTCAAATGAAACTCTTCAAACCTGATACGATCATCGCTTTGGGTGGTGGAACAACTATGGATGCCGCAAAAGACATGTGGTTATTCTATGAACATCCCGATGTTGATTTGTTTGGTGCAAAGCAAGGCTTCATAGATATCAGAAAGCGTACATACAAATTCCCTAAACCTGAAAAGACACAATTTGTTGCTATTCCAACGACATTTGGAACTGGTTCAGAGGTAACACCATTTACTTCAATTACTGATTCGAAGACAAATGTTAAATATCCAATTGCCGACTACTCTTTGACGCCTGATGTTGCCATTGTCGATTCACAATTTGTTGAGACAATGCCTAAGGATGTTATTGCTGAATCTGGGTTGGACGTATTGAATAATGCTATTGAATCATATGTTTCAAATATGGCATCTGATTATACACGCCCTTATGCTTTGCAAGCTATCAAGATAGTATTCGATAATTTAGCTAAAGCATACAATGGTGATCCTGATGCACAAGCCGAAATGCACAATGCTTCTACTTTGGCAGGTATGTCATTCGGTAATGCCTTTGCTGGTGTCGGTCATTCAATTACCGATGTTTTGAATAACGAGTTCGGTATTAGACACGGACTGGCTTCGATAATCGCTCTACCTCAAGTCATTAGATACAATTTTGAACAACCGACAAAGATCGCAATGTGGCCTAAGTATGAAAACTTTAGAGCTGATGAAGATTATGCAACAATTGCACGTTCTATTGGTTTAAATGGTAAGAATAATGAAGAATTGCGTGATGGTTTGATTAATAGAATTATTGATTTAGCACATCGTGTTGATGTCAAGTTAAGCTTGAAGGATAACGGAATCAATAAGGCCGAATTTGATAAGAAGATCGATTCTCTAGCAGAATCAGCCTTTGCAGATCAATTCTCCTTCGCTAACCCTAAAGAACCATTGATTACTGAATTGAAGCAAGTATTGTTAGATGCTTATGAAGGTAAAAATATTAAATAGAATTTTGTTGATCATTTCCGGTCAACGGTGATTAATTACAAAAAATGGAGCGTTACGACAATTTGCCGTGACGCTCCATTATTTATTTGTATTAATAAAATACGATTCCTGCACAGTCATCTAGTTAGAAATTCTCTACAAACTCATCGATTTCTTTTAAATAAGTTTCTTTTTGAAAATCACTGATCCAAGAAGTCTCAAAAGAATTCTTAGCGAATGTCACTAGTTGATCAGCAGTTAAATTATATTTTTCGGCGATTGCCTGATAATTATCAGCAATGTAACCTCCAAAATAAGCAGGATCATCGGAGTTAATTGAAACTTTAACACCTTGTTTCATTAATTCCACGATTTCTTTACCTTTCATATCATTTGTAACGAAGCCATTTGATAGTGGACAACTTGTAAGTCCAAGTTTCTTCTGATTGACCCAGTCAACTAGATCTTGATTCTCGACAATATTGGTTCCGTGGTCTAATCTTTCGACTTCGATGATTTCCAAGGCTTGTTTGATGTGTTCGATTGAGTCGACTTGGTCAATGTCGGCGTGCATTGTTGTGTGATAGCCTTGATTAGATGCATCGCTGAATGGACGTGCAAACTTCAATGGAGGATTGTGGTGTTCATCGGAATCCAATCCAACACCAAGAATCATGTCACGATAAGGTTCAGCCATTTTTAATACTTCGTTAGCTGATTTGGCAGGCATATCTCGTAAGAAACACATGATCAAATGTGCATCTACATTGAAAGAACTAGCATCAACACAAGCACGATGATATCCCTTGATAAATGTTTCAAAGGAGATCCCACGAGTTAAATGTGCTTGAGGATCAAAGAACATTTCCACGTGACGAACGCCATTTTGTTTTGCACGTTTTAAGTATTCCATTGCTAGTTGATAAAAGTCATCTTCAGTTTGTAAAACATTCATTCCGGGATAGTAAACCGCTAAGAATGAAGCTAATGAATCATAGTCGTATGATTTACGAACATCTTCAATAGTTGTTTGACCGATATCGATGTTATTCTTTTGTGCTAACTTTAATTTCAATTCCGGTTCTAGCGTTCCTTCCAAGTGTAGATGAAGTTCGGCTTTTGGTAATCCTTCGATAAATTCTCTAGTAATTGTTTTAGGTAACAATATGATTAGCTCCTTATCATTTTATATTGTTAAGAATAACAAGGATAAAATCAATAATCAACTGTTTGAAGCATAAAAATATTTGTTAAATACGAACGATAGAAAAATATTTATAAAAAATAATCGTATTTTACTTGATATTATTATATGAATTTGAGATACTTCTGTTGTAAACGAGAGTGTCATCACACTCAACGCAAAAAGGAGATTAAATAAAATGGATACCTCAATGAACCAAAGAAGTTTTATTGAAAAACTGTTCCATCTTCAAGAAAATGGAACAACAGTAAGACGTGAAGTTTTAGCCGGTTTAACAACCTTTGTTTCAATGGCTTATATTTTATTCGTTAATCCGCAAGTTTTAGGGGATGCGGGTATGAATAAAGGGGCTGTTTTTACAGCAACAGCATTATCAGCAATTTTGGGTTCAGTCTTGATGGCCTTATTAGCTAACTATCCAATTGCAATTGCGCCCGGACTTGGTGACAATGCCTTCTTTACTTATTCGGTTGTTTTAGCGATGGGAATTCCATGGCAAACAGCAATGGCTGGAGTATTCATTTCCAGTATTTTGTTTTTGATTCTTTCATTAGTTAAGTTACGTGAAATTGTTATTGATGCTATACCGCATGATCTTAAATTAGCGATGGCAGCAGGTATTGGTATTTTCATCGCCTTTGTTGGATTCCAAGGTGGTGGACTTATCACTGGTAGTAAATCAACTTTAGTTGCTATGGGTTCCTTAACAGTTCCTACAACTTGGTTAACTATTTTTGGTTTAGTTGTAACAGCTGGTTTAATGGCCAAAAAAGTTCCAGGTTCGATCTTTATTGGTATGGTTTTAACTACTATCTTAGGATTAGTAACTAAGTTGATCCCATTACCAAGTCACATTGTTTCATCTATTCCAAGTTTGAAACCAACATTTGGTGTCGGAGTAGCGCACTTAGGTGATATCAGTCAACCACAATTATGGTCAGTTGTTTTGATCTTCTTATTGGTTGCCTTCTTTGATACCGCTGGTACCTTGATTGGTCTAGCAGCACAAGCTGGATTTATGAAGGATAATAAGATGCCACGTATCGGTGGTGCACTTATGGCAGATTCGATCTCAATGCTTGGTGGTGCAGTGATGGGTACAACTCCAACTGCAGCATACGTTGAATCTAGTGCCGGTATTGCTATTGGTGGTCGTACAGGATTGACATCAATGGTTGTCGGAATTTTATTTGCCCTCGCAATGTTCTTCTCACCATTATTGACAGTCGTAACTTCAAATGTAACGGCACCAGTATTGATCATTGTTGGTATTTTAATGGCTCAATCAATGAAGGAAATCGATTGGAGCAAGTTTGAAATTGCAATGCCAGCATTTCTAACAATTGTTGGTATGCCACTTACATACAATATTTCTTATGGTATTGCCTTTGGATTTTTAGCTTATCCACTAACTATGTTAGCCGCAGGTAGAAGAAAAGAAATAAATCCAATTATGTATATTTTGTTCGTCGTATTCATTATCTTGCTATATACAATTAACATCTTACCTAAATAGGAGGCATTACCTTGTTAGACATGAATGATTTCAAGAACCTCATTAAAGCTGGTTCAGCTGATATTCCCGCAGATTTGGTTATTAAAAATGGACAATTAGTTAATGTATCTACTAAAGAAATTTATCCAACTCAAGTTGCAATTTATAAGAATAAGATCGTCGCAGTTGATGATGATGTTTCTGATTATATTGGTGATTCTACAAAAGTGATCGATGCTAAAGGTCAATATTTGGTTCCTGGTATGATCGATGGACATATTCACGTGGAGTGCAGCAAGTTGAGTATGACAAGCTTTGCTCAAGCTGTTGTTCCTCATGGGACGACGAGTATTGTTTCAGGTTTAGATGAATATATTTCAGTTATTGGTTTGAAGGGTCTTAAAGAAATATTTAAAGAGATCGATCAATCTGATTTGAAATTATTCTGGGGAGCTCCATTCAAAACTCCCTATACTATTCCACAGTCAACAATCGCTGAAAATATTGACTCTAATATGCAAAAAGAGTTATTGAAGCAAGCAAATGTCTATGGTGTTTGGGAAACAGTCCGTGAAGATATTCAAGAATTGGATGAAGATACTTTGAAGACGATGTTATACGCCAAAGAAGCTCATAAGCCAGTTTGGGGTTGCTCGCCTATGGCACGAGGTAAGAAGCTCAATCAGTATTTGATGAGTGGAGTTCGTGTTGACCATGAAAGTTACGATCACGAAGAATTATTAGAAAAAGCGCGTAAGGGCATGAATGTGGTCGTTAGAGAATCATCCGTAACACACTTCTTAAAAGAAAACATCCGTGCCATTACTGAAAACACTGCCGATGTTGCTCGTCACGTTAGCTTCTGTACAGATGATGTTACGGCAACTGATATTGCTGAATTAGGACATCTGGATCACGTCGTTCGTCTGGCAATTAAGGCTGGAGTAGAGCCATTAACGGCCATTCAAATGGCAACGATCAATTCAGCTGAAGCATATCGAATCGATGATCAAGTTGGTATGATTGCACCTAATCGGGATGCTGATATTTTATTTGTTAAAGATTTGAATGAATTTAAAATTTCAGAAGTGATTTCAAAAGGTAAAATCGTTGAAGAAAATAAAACTTCAACGATCAAGTATTCAGATGAAATCATGCATTCAGTCAAAGCTAAGAAGCTTACGCCAGATGACTTTGTTTATAAAGTTGATATTGAATCCGGTGTGGCAAATGTTGAGACGATTAAGAGTGTTGGACCATTTGTCAGAAAACGTCGTGACGTTGAATTGAATATCAAAGATCATCAGATTGAAATTGATCCATCTAAAGATGTCGCTTTGGTTTCTGTTATCGAAAGATTTGGTATTAATGGAAATAAATCTTTGGGATTCACTTCAGGATGGGGTCTGCAGGCCGGAGCAATGGCTTCGACTGCCGCACCGGATGATAATAATCTAATCGTTATGGGTGTTAACGCTGACGATATGGCATTTGCTGCTAATGAATTGATCACACGTGGTGGTGGACAAATCGTTGTTAAAGACCAACAGGTTCTAAGTTTCTTGCCGTTGCCAATTGCTGGAATCGTATCAGAAGCAACTCCGGCAGAAGTAGTGCAACAAGAGAAGAGCATTCTCAAGGCAGCTCGTGATTTGGGTAGTAAAGTTGATGATCCAATGTTTTATATGACTTTCTTACCAATTACAGCTATACCTGACTTGGCAATTACTGATTTGGGACCAACCGATTGTATTGGTTTGAAATTGTTTGATCCAATTTTGAGCGTTAAAAAAAGCTAGCCGTTAAGCTAGCTTTTTCATTTCCATTTATCTATTAATTTGTTAGTCTCTTTTGTGTTATTAGTAAATACACTATCGAATTTGTAAACCTTTAATGCATTGTAGTTATCATTATAAGTATCTAGGGTCCAGGCATTGGTTTTAAAACCATTGTCATGGGCTTTTTTGATGAGCTTTTTAGTCCATTGATTTTGGTCTATCGAAATAAAGGTAATATAACGAGGCGCATTGTCGATTTCCTCAGTATACTGTCTTTCGGTTACGGAATCTAGTAACCATAGAATAGGTATATTCTTTTGGGCTTTTTTACTATGGAATTTTTCAATACCAGGGATGCTGCTATCTTGCATGATAATATTGTTATTCATTTTATACTTATTGAGTACCTTTGCTAAGGCTTGTTCAGTATCAGTATTATCACCGGCGTTTTTCTTTGCTTCTATAATATAATGAACGTTTTTCTTGTAATGCTTGAAGACATCACTGAGTTTATGCAATTTTTCACCGTTAGCTAATTTTATTTTAGAAAGTTTCTGATCAGTCGAATCAGAAATTTTGATATTTTTGCCAGTCGTGCGTTTCAAATTGTTGTCATGAGAAACATATAGATTACCGTCTTTATTCATCCATACGTCTTGTTCGATATATTGACTACCATCTTTAATAGCGGTGTTGTATCCGGCAAAGGAATGCTCAGGTTGATTGTAAGGACTGCCACGGTGAGAGAAGACTAACGGAGTTTCAGGTGAGGCATGATTGATGCTGGTCTCTACTGATGTTAGGTTTTTGGCTTTGGCGGCAGCATTTGCCGTGATACCAGCAGTTGTTATTCCTATTAGTATGGCAGCGATACTTAGAATTGTAGGTATTTTTTTCATGTTTAATTCCCTTAAATGTTAAATAATTTCATATGCTCTTTAAGATATTTTCCAGTGATACTATCTTTGGAATCACAAATTTCTTGAGGAGTTCCACTGGCTATAATTTTACCACCATTGATCCCACCCTCGGGACCAAGATCATTAATATAGTCGGCATTGGCAATAATATCAAGATCGTGTTCAATGACAATAACGGTAGCGTGATTGTCGATCAATTTATTTAGAACGCCGATCAATACTGAGACATCCTTAGGATGGAGGCCGACACTAGGCTCATCGAAGACGAATAATTGGTTCTTTTGACTGCGTTTCATGTAGGTAACTAGTTTTAATCTTTGAGCTTCACCACCTGATAAGGTTGGAGTACTTTCCCCAAGTTCTAAATAATTCAAACCAATTTCATTAAGTGTATCTATGGTGTTTTCAATATTAGTTTCATCTTTGAAAAAGTCAGCTGCTTCAGTAATAGACATATTTAATATTTCGGCAATATTTTTGCCATGCCAAGTTATTGCTAGAATGTCGGGATTGTAACGATTACCGTGACATACTGGGCAAGTTTCTACCATATCAGGAAGATACTGAATATCTAAGGTTATGACTCCAGTTCCACCGCAGTTAGGGCAGGCACCTTCTTTATTGTTATATGAGAAATAACTGGCAGTGTATTTCTTAGCTTTAGCTTGCTCTGTTGCAGCGAATAATTTACGAACCTTGTCTAGAATCTTAGTATAGGTTGCAACTGTGGAACGAACATTCTTACCGATCGGCGTGGAGTCAACCGTCAAAACATTTTTGATACCATTAGTATCAAGAGACTTAACATATTTTGGAATAGGGTCACCGTTTAATTTGTCCTCCAAAGCATTGATGAAACTGTCGAAGACAAGTGTGGTTTTACCTGATCCAGACATTCCTGATACTACATTTAATGATTCTTTACTGAATTTGGCCTTCATACCGTGAATATTGAAGCGGTCACCAATTTCGACGCTGATAGTACCTTTAGTGAATGGTTTAGTTTGTTGATGGCAAAGGATATTTGCATCACCGGTCAAATATGGTTCGATGACGGAGTCGTGATTGTTCTTAATATCATCAACGGTTCCTTTAGAAATAACTTGTCCACCGCTGGCACCTGATGATGGTCCAATTTCAATAACATAATCAGCTGCTGCAATAATACTAGTATCGTGATCAACGACGATGAGCGAGTTACCTAATTTTACTAGTTCACGTAAGATCTTTATCAAACCAGTAACATTAGCCGGATGCAAACCAACACTTGGTTCATCTAAGACGTATAACACTCCAGTCATTTGATTACGAATGGTCCGAGCTAATTGGATTCTTTGTAATTCACCTGTGGACAAAGTATTGCCAGCACGTGTGAGTGTTAAATAGTTTAAGCCTAAGTCATCGATCGGCTGTAATAATTCTAATAACTCATTAGTTAAGTTTTTGCCTAATTTTTGCATATCATCAGGAAGCCAATCCATGATGTCATTACAGAAGTCTTGTAATTGGCTAATACTCAATTGACAAACCTGAGCAATATTTTTACCGACTAATTCATTATTGAATAATTTTGGATCAAATCTGCTACCTAAACAATTTGGGCATTCTTTAATAGAATAAAATCTGCCTAATCGCTTAAGAGTATTTTCGTTTTTGGTACTATTCAAACTATGTTTAACGGCGTCGATGGCATTTTCATATAATGCATTTAGTTTAAATGATTTACCAGTTGAAGTAGGGATGATCACTTCTTTTTTTACACCTTTACCGTTGACGACGATGTCTTTTTCTTTTTCAGTTAGATCTTTAAAGGGAACATCAACTCTAACGCCTAGTTCTTGAACAACTTCGATTTGAAGTGAACGACCTGGTAAGCGCCATGAACGTACGGCACCTTCAGCAATGGTCAAAGTTTTGTCAGGAATGATTTTATCTAATTCGATAGTTTTTAAGAAGCCAGTTCCTTGGCAAGTAGGGCAGGCGCCAGTGGAATTAAAGGCAAAGTCTTCAGCACCAAATGCCATAAAATGTACGTGGCAAACTAGACAAGTTAAAACACCCATATTGTCATCAGAGGTAGGTAGATCCATAACTTGCGATATTTTTAGAGTTGGATCAAGTCTGTGTCCATTAGGACATTTGACTGATGCTAGTCGAGAAAACATCAAACGTAAGATATTTAGACTTTCAGTCATTGTACCAACTGTTGAGCGAACTCCAGGAACCACTGGCCGTTGTCTCAAAGCAATTGTGGAAGGTAGATTCTTGATGTCTTTCACATTTGAACGTCCCATTTGAGTGATGCGACGTCTAGTATAAGTAGAAAGTGCGTTGAGATATTTTCTAGCACCTTCAGAATAAATTGTATCCATTGCCAGTGATGACTTACCTGATCCGGAAACACCAGTTATTGCTACAAAAGAATTGAGAGGAATATCAATATTTAAGTTCTTCAGATTATTAGCATTTGCACCACGAACCTCGATATTGTCTGGAATATAATTTTTGTGTCTAATTACCATAATTAACTCCTTCCATTTTGCATTAACATTTTAACATTGCTGCCAATTATATTGTGAAATTAGGATTTTTTTAAAAGTTGAATCCTACTGCATCAAGCTCCAAGCATGTGAAAACACTACCATATATGGATAAGGCTTAGATTTGTATACAATATCTAGTCGTTAAGTGTTATTATAGTGAATGTTGATTTTTTACAGATTATTTAATGAATTGGTTGGAGGAGAATAATGATGATCGTATTGAGCGGCACTATTGGAGCCGGTAAAAGTTCATTGGCAACTATTTTGTCAAAACATTTAGGAACAGAGGCATTTTATGAACAAGTCGATAACAATCCTGTGTTACCACTTTTTTATGCTGATCCTAAGAAATATGCATTTCTATTACAAATTTATTTTTTGAACAAGCGCTTTGAATCTATCAAACAAGCAATGGTAGATGACAATAATGTTTTGGACCGTTCAATTTACGAGGATTCACTATTCTTTCATATGAATGCAGATATGGGACGTGCTACACCTCAAGAAGTTAAGGTTTATGACGAATTACTAGATAACATGATGCAAGAACTACCATATGCTGCTGCAAAAAAAGCTCCAGACTTACTAGTTCATATTGATATTTCATACGATACAATGATCAAACGTATCGAAAAACGTGGCCGTGACTACGAACAACCAGAACAAGATCCATCATTAGTTGAGTATTATCATAACTTGCTCGGTCGTTATGACGGTTGGTATGATGACTATGATTATAGTCCAAAGATGAAGATCGACGGAGATAAGTATGATTTCGTTGAAAATCCTGATGATCTTCAAACTGTTTTGGATCAAATCGATGCTGAATTGGCAAAGCACAGAGTTACATCAAATAATTAAATTAAAGAAAAGAAGCTGAAAAGCTTCTTTTTTAGTTTGATGTCTATGTGAAAATACGGTAATCTATTTAAGACAGTTTTTCTGGTAACCTGTCCAAAATAAAAACAGTGGGGGATTTTTTTCTATGAACAAATTAAAGACTAGGGATATAACTCAATTGGCGATTATCGCTGCTTTGTATGTTGCAGTGACAGTTGCACCTGGACTTTCAGCATTTTCGTATGGTCCAGTTCAATTTAGAGTTTCTGAGATCCTGATGTTGTTACCATTTTTTAATCATAAGTACAGCTGGTCACTGATCATTGGTTGTTTTATCGCTAATATCTTCAGTGCATCACTTGGAGCATATGATTTATTATTTGGTACATTGGCAACGGCAGTTGCTTGCTACTTGATAACCAAGGTTCCAGCTAAGATGGAATGGATCTGGGCAGTTCCAGCTATATGTGCCGTAGTAAACGGTATTATCGTTGGTGCTGAACTTCACTTGGTACTTAAAATTCCATTCTGGATCAATGCTGGATCAGTTGCATTAGGTGAAGTAGTAGTGGTTGCGATTGGCGCTGCAATTTTTTATTTCTTAATGAAAAATCGCAATTTCAGTAAATTAATTAATTAAGACTATAAAGGGGGAAGTGATTCCTCCTTTTTTTTGTTATAATCATCATTATAAAGATTGTGAGGAGATGTTTTTATGAATATCGGAATTTTTACCGATACATACTTCCCTCAAGTTAGTGGAGTAGCTACATCGATCCAAACATTGAAGAACGATTTGGAACGAAAAGGAAATTCAGTTTATATTTTTACAACAACCGATCCCAATGTTTCTAAAAAAACAATTGAACCTAATATTTTTCGGGTAAGCAGTGTACCGTTCATCTCGTTTACTGATAGAAGAATTGCAATCAGAGGGATGTTCCATGCGGTGGAACTTGCTAAAGAATTAAAATTGGACATTGTTCATACACAGACAGAATTCTCGATGGGTTTAATGGGTAAATTTGTAGCAAAGCAGTTAAAAATACCGTTTGTTCATACTTATCACACGATGTATGAGGACTATTTGCATTACGTCTTGAATGGTCATTTACTTAAGCCATATCATGTAAAGCAAATGTCTAGAATGTTCTTGAAGAATGCTTCAGGCGTTGTTGCTCCAAGTAAGCAAGTGAAGGCAACACTAGACCGCTATGAAATCAAAGCACCTATTTCAATTATTCCTACGGGTGTGGACCTTTCAGAATATACCAAACCAGTTAACGCATCTGATATACGTGAACAATTAGGAATTTCTGAAGATACACCAGTAATACTGATGTTGAGTCGAATCGCTTTGGAGAAAAAGATTGATCATATGCTTCGATCAATGCCTGAGTTGCTCAAGTATAATCCTGAAATTAAGTTAGTTATCGTTGGTGATGGTCCCGATATGGAAGAATTAGTTCAAATGTCGAAGGACTTGGGAATTGACGACAGTGTTATATTTACTGGAGAAGTAGAGCACGATAAAATCTCACCATATTATCATATGGCGAATATTTTTGTGTCATCCAGTGACACTGAATCTCAAGGATTAACATACATTGAAGCAATTGCTTCAGGATTAAAAATCGTCGTTAGAAGTGCGCCATATACTGATCAGCTTTTGACAGATCCGTCAGTTGGTGTAACATTCTCACAAGATAGTCAATTAGTTCCTAGGATCATTGCATATCTTGATCATCCAAAATCATTTGACGATCGTGACGCAAGACATAAGATCCTATATAACATTTCATCTGATAACTTTGGTAATTCCGTTTTGGACTTTTACCATCGTTCAGAAGAATATTTTGTCAGAGAGGAACTTTCAGATTCATCAATAGATCCAGAGGAGTATTCGAATGATTAAAATAACAATGTTTTCATCAGCAGATAAAGTCGCAGGACAGGGCGTCGGCAGTGCCTATAAGGAATTGATAAACCTGCTGAAAGAACGTTTTAGCAATGATTTCGATATTAAGATCAATGACTATGGACGTAGTGATTTAAGTCACTATCATACGATCGATCCACAATTCTATCTGTCAACGTTTTCTAAAAAAAGAGGACGTAAGATAGGATACGTTCATTTTTTGCCTGAGACACTAGAAGGAAGTATTAAGTTACCAGAACCAGCAAAGTCTATTTTTTATAAATATGTAATTAATTTTTATAAGCGAATGGACCAAATTGTTGTTGTTAATCCAACTTTTATTGATAAACTAGTAGCTCATGGCTTAGATCGAAATAAAATCAAGTACATTCCTAATTTTGTTTCGACTGAAAATTTCTATGAAAAATCAGCTGAAGAGAAAAAAGCCTTCCGTAAGAAAATCGGGGTACCTGAGGATAAGTTCATCGTGTTCGGGGATGGACAAGTTCAAGAGCGCAAGGGTATCGATGATTTTTATAAGTTAGCTAAAGGTAATCCAGACATACAATTCATTTGGGCTGGTGGTTTTTCGTTTGGCAAAATAACCGATGGTTATGACCGCTACAAAGATATGATCGATAATGCACCTAAAAATATGAAGTTCACTGGTATCGTTGACCGCAACGAGTTGGTCGATTATTACAATGCATGTGACTTATTTTTACTGCCTTCGTATGATGAATTGTTTCCAATGTCAGTATTGGAAGCATTTGCCTGTGGCGCACCAGTATTATTGAGAGATCTAGATTTGTATCGTGCTATAATCTATGGATATTATCAACCAGCCAGAAATTATTCTGATATGAATGATTTTATAAATAAGGCTGCAGCTAATCGAGATATCCTGAAAGAATTCAAGAAGAAATCTCGAGAGGCTACACAACAGTACTCAGAGGACAATTTGAGTAAGATTTGGTATGATTTTTATACTGATCAATATAAAATTTCTAAACGGGATAAATAATGAGTAGAAAAAATATAGTTGCATTATTTGTGATGATAGGGCTAGGAGTCAGTATTTTTTGGTGGGAAGCCAGAAAAATCAACTTCAAGTCATTAGTCACAACGTTTCAGAGTTTGAATTACGGTTGGCTAGCGGTAGCGTTTCTATCCATTCTATTGTCATATGCAGTAGAGTCACTAGTCTTACATACTTTATTGAAGAAAAAAGAAGACCGGAAGTTTGGTTGGTGGGAGATGTACCGTATACCATTGATTCAAGCATTGTTTAATGCCATCACACCTTTTTCTTCAGGTGGACAACCAGCTCAATTAGTTGGATTGATGCAATCGAAGATTGATCCTGGTCGAGCAAGTTCTGTCCTATTGATGAAGTTCGTAATTTATCAAGCGATGGTGCTAGTTAATTTTATTATTGCAATGGCGGTAAGCTTCAAAAGTGTTGCGCAACATTTTTCGGGGCTTGCCACTTTAATTGTGTTTGGAATGGTTATTCATTTAGTTACCATTTCTTTCTTATTGATGATCATGTATTATTATGATTTCACTAAGAAAATGGTTCAGGTCATTCTTAAACCAGTTTTGTTTTTTCTAAAAGAAGAAAAACGTGATAAAATTTTACAGTCGACAATTACTAGTATCGATAGTTTTTATAATGAAAGCTTGGTTTTGAAACGTGAAAAGAAAAAAGTTATCAAAGCATCGTTACTAACGATCGTTCAACTATTCTTGTATTATTTTGTAGTTTATTTTGTACTACTAGCATTAAATTGTGATCATGTAAATATCGTCGATGTTTTAGTGATGCACATAATGATTGTAATGATCACATCTATCTTTCCGATTCCTGGGGGCTCAGGAGGAGCGGAATTTAGTTTCAAAACACTGTTTGCTGGATTCATTCCTTCACCTTCAGGATTGATTCTGGGTATGTTTTTATGGAGATTTATTACATATTATTTGGGGATGTTTTTGGGGATTATTGCGGTTTCAAAGAAACCCAAAATTAAATGAGACATCATAAAAGTTGTTAGTAAATCTATGGAGCGTAAATAATGAAGCGTATTGTTAAAAGTATTTCTAATTTTTTAAATACTAGGCTAGGATTCGTCGTCTTAGCTGTACTTTTATACACTATTAAAACTGTATATGCCTATCAAAATAAGTTCAACTTAGGTGTTAAAGGATCGATTCAGACTTTCTTAATGATAATCAATCCTATACCGATCATGTTGTTATTATTTGGTATTGCATTGTATATGAAAGGGAGAAAATCATACATCTTTCTACTAATAGTAGATTTCTTGGATACTGTATGGTTATTCTCTAATATTTTGTACTATCGTGAATTCTCAGATTTCCTAACAATGGTTTTGATCAAAGGTTCAGGATCAGTTTCAAATAACTTAGGTAAGAGTATTTTAGGTATTGTTAAGCCAACAGACTTTTTAGTCTTCTTGGATGTATTGATTTTGATTTTATTGTTAGCATTTCATGTTATTAGAATGGACGTAAAGAGACTGAATTGGAGAATTCCAGTATTAGTGAGTTCTTTAGCTGTTCTTTTGTTTGGTGCTAATTTAACATTGGCCGAAAGCGACCGTTCACAATTATTAACTAGAACTTTTGATAATAACTATATTGTTAAGTACTTAGGACTTAATGTATTTAATATTTATGATGTTATCAAGACTTCCCAGACTAACGCTGTTAAGGCTCAGTCTAAGAGTTCAGACTTGGACTCTATCGAGAAGTACATGAAGAATAACTACGTAACACCCAATGTTGAATATACTGGTGTTGCTAAGGGGAAGAATGTCTTCATTATCCATTTGGAGAGTTTGCAACAGTTTATGATCGACTTCAAATGGGATGGAGAAGAAGTAACTCCTAATTTGAATAAACTTTATCATGAAGACGATACTTTGAGTTTTGACAATTTCTTCAATCAAGTTGGACAGGGTAAGACTGCCGATGCTGAATTAATGCTCGAAAACTCATTGTTTGGACTACCTGAAGGATCAGCAATGGTTACTGATGGTACAACGAATACCTTCCAAGCTGCTCCAGCTATTCTGGATCAACATGGATATACGACAGCCTCATTCCATGGGGATGTACCAAGTTTCTGGAATCGTGATAATGCCTATAAGTCATGGGGATATGATTACTTCTTTAGTTCAGATTACTATAAGATCAAGAAAGACTACGAAGTCGGTTATGGTATGAAGGATAAGATATTCTTAAAGGATTCTGCCAAGTATATCGAACAATTGCCACAACCATTCTATGCAAAACTAATTACCGTAACTAACCATTATCCATATACTCTAGATAAGAAGAACCAAAGTATATCCAAGACAGACACAGGGGATAAGACTGTTGATGGATATGTTCAAACCGCAAGGTACTTAGATGAGTCTATCGGTGAGTTTATGAATTGGCTTAAGGAGACTGGACTAGATAAGAATAGTATGCTAGTTCTATACGGTGATCACTATGGTATTTCTGATAACCACAAGAAGGCTATGGCTAAGTTAACGGGGATTAAGGGATTCAACGACTTTGATAATGCACAATACCAGCGTGTTCCATTTATGATCCATATGGATGGACTAAAGGGTGGCATCAACCATACTTACGGTGGTGAAATCGATGTTCTACCAACTTTACTTAATTTGTTAGGTGTAAGTGATAAGAATATGATTCAATTCGGTAGTGATCTACTAGCTAAGGATCATTCTCAAGTTGTGGCATTTAGAAATGGTGACTTTGTCTCGCCTACGGTAACCAAGGTAGGAAGTACATACTACAATACTAAGACGGGTAAGGTAGATAAGAAGATATCTGCCGCGGAGAAGGCCAAACTATCTAATAGAGTCACGACAGAATTGTCGTTATCTGACCGTGTTATTAATGGAGATCTACTGAGATTCCATAAGGTGCCAGGATTTACTACTGTAAATAAGAAAGATTACTCATATAAGAAGAGTACAGCTCTTAAGAAGCTGAAAGCAGCTAGAACTAAGAATGGAACTAGTTTATTAGCTCAAAATGATAATAAATCAATGGTAGATCTATATACCACTGATGCTCCAGAGTTAAGTGATAGCAAATAAGTACTAACTTTGATACCAAAGACACAAAGTCTTTGGTATTTTTTTATCTAGACAAAATGGCCCAAAAGGTAGTAATATTAGTAGGTAATCACCAATACCAATTTTTGTATGTAAATTAATTAAAGTTTTTTTGCAAAAACACTTGCATACATCAATTCTAATTGGTAATATATTACCTGTTGTTGCGATACAGCAACGGCGACAACGACTTCA
>NZ_JAYKTV010000006.1:0-37023 GCF_036913575.1 Companilactobacillus sp. HBUAS59699
CGCCGAAAGTAGTTGGTGGGAAACTACCCGCGAGGATAGGAAGCTGCCACGCAATTCGTTGGAGGACTGTTAATTCAGTCCTCCTTTTTTTGTCGTCAAAATTTAATATAATAAAGTCCAAAAAGTCTATACTTATTTAATATTAAGCGTAAAATAATTCAATGATACAAGTATAATAAAATTCTTTTTATTTAATTAATTTTTATATTTATTGTTAAAATCAACACTGTTATTATTTAGATTGGGAACAAAAAGCTAAAAAATGTAAAATATTGTTTACTAAATTTTTGATTTTTTACTTTTTGTAATAATAAATTTATTAATTTTAACAATAAAAACAAGTGTAATTTTTTACTATGATATAATTTATTTAACTTGGGGGTGGCATCATTGGATAGTTTTACTGACTTATTTTTATCTAAATCGGAAATAGAAAAGATTCAACTTTTTAACAAGATCAAATTGATCAGAACTACGCAATTAGCTAGTGCCGATTTGATCGGTACATATCGCAACCGTAATATTGTTGTGAAAGACATCAACCTTCGTAAAGCTGCTTATCAAATGAATAAGAGCTACGGAAGTGTCTACAATACCTTCTTAGGTATTCAAGAGGATTTCTATGATATTTTGGGTAAGAAGGATTACTCAGTTGAAGAAATGTTTGCTGTGACGCGCGACGGTTACCATGCATACTTGACTACTAAGTCAGATGGTTATCTTTTCTTAGACGCAATCGTTAAAGGAAAGGAAACTTCATTCAAACAGTTCTATACTGACCTTAATAGTAGTAAAGCCACGGTATTGCGTCACTTGAAACCAGTAAGAGGCTATTTGAAGCGGTTCGGTGTGAGGATCGCTTATGAACCAATGCGTTTTGTCGGTGACGAGGAAGCTATTCGTTTAGCAATTGCGGCCTTGTATTGGAATGCGACAAGGGGAGTTGTCTGGCCATTTGAGGACTTTACAAAGGAAACAGCCTTTAAAGTCGTTGATATTGCGCTGGATAAATACCGCATGAAGCCAACAAATCAAATCACTAAGCTATTTTATGCATATGTCGTTATGGCTCATTTATATAGAATCATTGACGGTAACCATATGCAGAATATGGATGCTCTGAATGTGATCAATTATCCGTTCCCTAACATCTTTGAGGGCGCCAGTGCCATGTTAGAGGGCGATACCGGTAGTCCTAAGGTTAGAGAGTTAAAACGTGCTATCAAGGAAGATGTGAGCTATGAGGAGCAAATGTTCCAATCAGCTGACTTCTACATTCTATTGATGTGTGTTCCAACGACATTCGAAGTTTCGGATGAATATCTACAATCTGTATCTAAACAATTAGTCAGATATAATCCATTATTTGCGAACTTTATTGATGACTTCTTGGAACTTATCCCGATCGATGTGGAACAAGCTATTTCAGACATGGCCTTGTCTCACAAAGAATTCTTGCGTTATAAGTATAATTTGACGACATGTATCATTGGGGTACTTGCCTTAGATCGTAACTACATTGAGATCCTTAATCTATATTCTGGATTTGGAGATGCTATTAGTAAGATCAATGATGAAAATCTTGAAAGCAAGATCAGTTCTACTGTTCAACATTTGATGTTACGTGATAAGTACAATTCACTTAAGGGTAAGTCAAAGGCTATCTCAGAAGCTATTTATGCGATCGCCTACCGCTTCTTCTCACTATATAATAAGAATATTCAAGTAAAGATTTATTTGGAACTAGAGTCATTCTTCCTCGTTTATTCTGATCTTTCAGTTACTTTGCAGTCATTGCCATACGCTAAGATCGTCAGTGATCCGCGCGATGCTGATATTATCGTGACCGCAAATAGTGATAACTTACCGGATGACCAGATGCGAAAAGATGTCTGCATCTATCGTTGGATGTATAATGGCGTCGATGGACAAATGGGTGGCCTATTGAATCTGATCTATAAAATTTGGACTGAAGAAAAAGTTACAGAGAATTCAGATCTTTAGTTTCATTTTGGTTGCTTTTTTTCTGAAAACATATTATGATGTATCTCGTGCGATGAGTCGAGAGCCGTCGAATTAGGACGGCACTTGTGGTAGGGTATCAAGCAACACCCGCAGGATTAGTGGGCGATATCTTCAGAAATTGTGTGAACCAATTATCTGATTACTCATTAGAGTACTACCGTTTAAACCATGGTTGATTATGCCATGGTTTTTTTATTGCTAAAAATATAAAAAAATTTATCGAAGAGGTGAAAAAGATGCGTGCTCAAAGAATTTGGTTATTAATATTGAACATTACTTTTAATATGGTGATGGGATTTATTTTGCCAGTCAATACGATTTTTATTCATAAGAATTTACATGAATCCTTAACTACGGCTGGATTAGCTTTGATGGCTTATTCAATTTTGATGATGGTTGGTAATGCCTTAGGTGGTGTAATGTTCGATCGTTTCTCTAGGAGAGGAACTTTGTATACAGGCTATGTTATTGCAATCGTTTCGTTAATATTCATGTCATTTCACCATGTATGGCCCACATATGCGTTCATGCTGGTTGTTTTAGGATTTGGAATGGGTCTGTCATATACAGCGATTAACGCTTATACGGCTTTTGTGGCCGAACAAATGGTAGGAGATAGTCGAACGATATTCAATATCATGTATTTGGCTGCGAATGTTGGAATCGCGATCGGTTCAACCGCAGTTGGATTCATCTTCAAGCTCAGCATCTTTTTGACTTTCTTTATTCCAGTTCTGTTATTCTTACTATGTATTATTATTTTGTTATTCAGAGGCAATGTTTTGGATCAAACTAACGAGGAAGAACTCGAGCGTGGTTCTCATCAAAAATACGTTAGTTCTGATGTTGAAGATCCAAAGATCAAGATCGGTGCCGGTAGATTCAAGTTTAACTTAGTAATTATTTGTCTATCGATCTTTATCGTTTGGCTAGGTTATTCTCAATGGGACAGCAATATTTCGATCTATATGATCGACAACGGCTTCTCAACCCGTCAATTTGGACTTGTCTTTACTTTTAACGCTGTTTCATTACTAATTATTCAACCAATCATGAATCGTGTTGCATCGAGAGTATTTAAGCTATTAAAGAATCAAATTTTCGTGGGAACGATTATTATGGGATTGTCATTCACCTTGCTTCCAGGAGCAAAGACATACGGAATGTATATCTTGAGTATGCTGATACTGACGATCGGTGAATCGATCGTCTTCCCAACGATCCCAGCATTATTAAGTAAGATGTCAACGAACAAGAATCGTGGGACTTTCCAGAGTTTTTATAGTATCTTCGGTTCTTTAGGACGGGCATTAGGTCCTTATGTGGGTAGTTTAGTTATCACAGTTATGTCATTTTCACATTTATTTATTGCTATTACGATCATGATGATCGTTGTGGCCTTTGCAATGAAGAGTGTTAAAGAATTAGATTAGAGAGTGGAGAAAAACTAATGACGATTATTATTTCAATCATAATCATAGTATTACTTCTGGTCGTTCTAATTCTGAACGCTCTTTTTTTATATCTTCAAAAGCGTGGCTCTAAAGCTTTAGGCGGTACAGCACCGCAGATCAAGCGTGACGCTGGCTTAGACGAACGGACAGAAAAATTTTTGAAGTTAAAAAAAGACGTTTGGACGATCAAATCAAAGTTCAATGGTAATAAGCTAGTGGGCTGGTTTACCGACAATAATGCTGACGTATCAGTTATTTTGGTCCATGGCTTTGCGGTCGACCACAGTTCGCTAGACATTCATGCCCAATTGTTCCATCATTTAGGCTACAATGTTTTGCAGATCGACAATCAAGCTGCCGGTCAAAGTGGTGGCAAGTACATGGGGTACGGTTATATCGAAAGCCGTGACCTGCTTGATTGGATCGACGAACTGTTACGGCATCGTCCCAATGATAAAATAATTTTATTTGGTGCTTCAATGGGAGCCGCAACAGTAATGTTGACATCAGGGGAGTCCTTACCTGATAATGTGAAAGCAGTGATTGAAGACTCTGGTTATACGAGTGCCGAAGACATTTTGAGCTATCATTGTCAAAAACGTTACAAGATCAAAGGTTTGTGGCTGATCAAAGGTGCTTCGATCATTTCTAGAATTCGAGCAGGTTTCTTTTATGGTCAGGCAAATTGCCAAAAAGCACTGGCAAAGAATCAATTACCAGTACTATTCATGCACGGCAAGAATGATTTCACAGTGCCGATTGAAATGGAACGAAAGTTATCCACCTGTGGAAACTTTTCAAGAATGGTTTATGATAGTTTAGGTGTGCATATCAGAAGTTATTATATTGATTCCAACAAATATCAAGCAACTGTGGAAAACTTTTTGGAACACTATCTCTAGGAGGAAATTATGAAAATCAAAGTTAATGATTTTATTGAAAAAGTTACTGAAGGAACATTCGAACAAAATAGTTTAGAGATCAGTAAGGACGATCTTTTGCAAGAATCACCCTGGGCACTCAATAAGGCGAAGGAACAATTGACAAAGGATCTATCCGAAAATAAATTATCGCAAGTAATGATCCACGTGGTTGATGCAGAATTTCCAATCGATTTTTATGTCGAAACAGGTGTGATCAACCTGCCATTTGACGATGCCAAGAAAGTAACTCACTTTTTTGACGATGAGGCGGAAGTAGAGACTAAGTTCTACTTATCGACTCGTTGTGACTATTTGAACGCTTCTAAGTTTCATATTGATTTAATTTCTGAAAATGAAATGAATGATACAGAAATTAAACAAACTATCGGTATAATGAAAGAGAACTATGAAACTTCTGCTGAAAATTTCAAGAATAAGGATGAAAACGAAGCAGAGAAAGAAGATTAATTATGAATTCGATGTTGTTACTATTAGTTATGGGAATAGCAGCGGGTTGTCTTGGTGCCATTTTAGGTATTGGTGGAGGGATGATCATAACGCCAGTTTTGACGATTATGATGGGTCTCGATATCAAATATGCGATCGGTGCTAGTATCATCTCCGTTATTGCGACCAGCTCAGGCTCGACGATTGCCTATTTAAAGGACGATATGCTTAATCTGCGTGTAGCGATGTTTTTGGAGATCGCTACTACGATTGGTGCTATCATGGGTGCCTTACTAGTCGGTTTATTCTCGAGTACTTTCCTGTATGTCTTATTTGGATTTTTCCTATTGTATTCAACTTACAATATGATCCGCAAGTTGATGGATAAGAAGGGCGAATCAATTTATAACGGCGATGATAAGCTCGTTGCTAAGCTTAACTTAGCTAGTACTTATTATGATAAAGCCGAACAAAAACAAGTTGATTATTCGATGAAGAATGTTCCTGGCGGTTTTATCATGATGTGGGCTGCTGGTCTTGCCAGTGGTTTACTTGGTATCGGTAGTGGTGCTTTCAAAGTTATTGCTATGGATACGATCATGAAGATGCCATTGAAGCCTTCAAGTGCAACCAGTAACTTGATGATGGGTGTTACGGCCGCTGCTAGTGCTACGGTATACTTTTTCAATGGATCGATCAGACCTGATATTGCTGGACCATTGGCCATCGGTGTTTTAGTTGGTGCTTTGATCGGTGCCCGTGTAATGCAAGTATTGAAACCTAGAATTATTAGAATGATTTTTGTTCCTATCATTTTGTATATGGGAGTGCAAATGGTTCTTAAAGGATTTGGGGTGAACTTCTAATGCCTGAGAAAAAAACAGATCTTAAGTCAATGCATGAAGAAACGAGACAAGTTGAATTAGTGATCGGTAAGATCCTGCGTATCGGCGTTATAACTTCTGCTATTGTAGTTATGATTGGTATCATTATGTATTTCGTTAATGGTGGCGGAGGTTACGATGGCAGTTTTCCACGAAGATTTGCGGCCATATTCTCCGGAATTGCGGCTGGCAAAGCCTATGCGGTCATTATGCTAGGAATTTTCTTATTGATCTTAACGCCAGTCTTACGAGTAGTCGTTTCGATCTATGCTTTTTATAAAGAACATGATAATTTATACGTTATTATTACAACGGTAGTTTTGATAATTTTGATATTTGCTATGATGATGGGATATCGAAGTTAACTAGAAGATCTCAAATGAGGTCTTTTTTTCTTTGCCCATTTTTTGAAGACAAGTACGAACGTCTGTTTTATAATGTTAGTTGATTTGTATTTTGCTCAGAAAGGAGCTCGTTATGGCGACACGTATTGGTATCAGACAATTAGTGGAATTTGTTCTACGAAAAGGCGACTTGGTTGAGAACAAAGATAGTCAGAATACTGCTCTAGCTGGAGCTAGGATTCATCGTAAGTTACAGAGTGGTCGCTCCAGTGATTACGAGAGTGAAGTTTATTTAAAAAAAATCGTTACTATGAATGATCAAGATTACGTCATCTCGGGCCGTGCCGATGGGATCGAAACGACAACTAATTCGTTACTGATCGAAGAGATCAAGACATCTGATCAAGCGTTTGAAGATATCTCTGATAATACGCATGACTTGTACTGGGGACAAGTAAAAGTCTATGGATACTTACTGCTGCAAGATAATCCTGACTTTGATGAAGTTACTTTGGAGTTGACGTATTTTCAAGTTACAAAAGAAAAAATAACTCGGACTAAAAAAGTCTTTAAACGGGCAGAATTAACTAAGTTCTTTGACGACTTGATCAAGGAATATGAATATTGGCTAACGCTAAGAGCTGATATGCGTCGTGATCGTAATGATTCGATCAAATCCCTACCGTTCCCGTTTCCGAAGTTTCGGACCGGTCAACATGAAATGGCGGGAGCAGTTTACAAGGCAATCAGTTTGCAAAAACGTTTGTTCATCGAGGCACCCACGGGAACTGGTAAGACGATCTCGACTTTGTTCCCTGCAGTCAAAGCAATGGGAGAAGACAAAATCGAACGGTTATTTTATCTGACTGCTAAGCAGAGTACCAGGCACGTAGCTGAAGAAGCTTTGGCACTGATGGCTAAAGACGGGCTGAAGATCAAGAGTGTTACTTTGACTGCTAAGGATAAGATCCGTTTTCCAGAGGAACAAGATGTAGCCCCAGAAGACAATCCTTATATGGTCGGTTATTATGATCGCTTGAAGCCCGCTTTGAAGGACTTACTGACACATGAAGATCTAATCACCCGAGCGACGATCGAAGAGTATGCTCACAAACATACGGTTGATCCGTTTGAGTTTTCACTAGATACGTCACTATTCTGTGACGTGATCATTTGTGACTACAATTATTTATTCGATCCATTAGTTTATCTGCAGAGATTTTTTACAGAACGAAATCTTGAGAATTTCTTCTTGATCGATGAAGTCCATAATTTGGTCAGTCGCTCGCGTGATATGTATTCAGCTGAGATCTCTAATGCTGCTATAACGCCGTTATTAAAGAAGGCCAAAGTCATCAAAACACAAGCTAGTGAAGATCTACAAAAAGAACTAAAAAAAGTTCGTCGTGGATTTAAGAAGTTAGCTGATGGTCTAGAAGAAGAGCAGTTAACTGAACGGATGACAGCTGAACCACCGGAATCACTCTTACGAGTACTGCGTAAATTCACCGACTTTATGACTGATTGGATGGCGCAACAAAAGCCATCGGAATTTTTTACTGCAGTTCAGGACTTTTTCTTTGATTGTCTGACCTTTGTCAAGATCGGTAATCTGTACGATGACAGTTATCAGACGAGGATCGTACTGGAAGATCAACAGGTAGTCGTTAAACAACTCTGCTTAGATCCAAGTGACTTCTTAGATAAGTCCTTGAATATGGGAGCAGGGGCAGTTTTATTCTCGGCTACTTTGTCACCAATGTCGTACTATCAAAACGTTCTGGGAGGTGAAGCTAATAGTCTTGCCTATCGCTTGCCATCGCCATTTCCACCAAAGCATCAAGCTATCTTAGTAACGCAATATATTCGCACAACTTATCGTGAACGTGAGAACAGCGAGTCCGCCATAGTGGCTAGTTTGTATACTTTGATCAAGGCTAAAAAGGGCAACTATTTGTTCTTCTTTCCGTCATATGGGTATTTGAAACAGATCAAAGAAGCCTTTGAAGCGGTCCACCCGTTGGTCAAAACTACCATGCAGGCTAATGGAATGACTAATGAGGAGCGATTGAATTTTTTGGACCAATTTCAAAAAGATCCTGACGAAACGTTAGTAGGTTTTTGTGTTCTTGGAGGGATTTTTTCCGAAGGAATCGATCTTCGAGGTGATCGACTGATCGGTGTGGCTATCGTCAGTGTGGGATTACCAGGCTTGAGTCCTGAGAATAATTTGATTCGTGATTATTATGATCAAGAAAATGGCCAGGGATTTGCGTATGCTTATCAGTTGCCAGGGATGAACAACGTCTTGCAGGCAGCCGGTCGCTTGATCCGTAGCAGTCACGATACAGGAATAATTTTGTTACTGGATCAGAGATTTGCCAGCAGACGTTATACGGAGCTGTTCCCGCCACACTGGCAGTATTACCAACGGATTCGTAATCTTGATCAATTGGTCGCTACGATCGATAATTTTTGGCATCAAACGGAGGATAATAATGAAAACAAAACTGACTCGTAATTTAGAAAGTACCCTCTATCAGTATTGTTATGAGCAAGGGAGTTATGTTGTTGAAGAAGTATCGATGCCAGACAAAAAAGGCATCGTCGATACTTTGAGTTATCAGCAACTACCTAATGGTGAAGTCGAGTGGCGTTGCTATGAACTAAAAGTTACTAAAGCGGATTTTCATTCAAAAGCTAAATTGTCTTTTATCGGTAATTATAATTACTTCGTCTTGCCACAAAAATTATACGAAGAAGTGGAGTCAGAGATCCCCACGCATATCGGTGTAATGATCTATCGATCCTTTGATAAAAAAGCCGTTGATCTATCGCCCCAAACATTACGGACACCAGGTTTTTTAACAATCGCCAAAAAAGCTCAGTATCAAGAATTACAAGTCGATGAAAAATCTCTGACCTCACACTTTGTGGCATCACTGTTTCGTGAAGTTGATAAAGCCAAACGTGTCAAAAAAGGTTTGCAACTGTACTCGGATGATCAACTATTCAAGGAAATGAAAAAACGTTCTAAGAAAGGCTATGACATCTATAAGCCAGATCACAACGTCTATGATCGATTTGTAGGAGACATTCAAAGTGATGCCGTCACGGCGCTGCAAGAAGAATTAGATGCTAGAAATGCGGAATATCAAGAATTGAAATTACAGTTGCAGAAATTAAAGCAACCAAATTTGGAGGGCAAGCTATGACTTACTATCCTTATTTGCGTGGACGCATGTACGATCTTTTGGCTCTCAAAACGTTATGTGAGGATGATTATTTAGGTGATAGTATTATTCCGATAATTGAGCCAGTGCGAGATTCTAAAGAATTACAACAGACGGTTGAGAGCTTTATAAAACATCATCAGCCCTTCAGTTTGATTGCTAATCCGCAAGTCAGTTTGTACGGATTAAATGGTGAAGCTAAAATTCATCCATTACCAGATCTATCTGAAGTTAACTTTTTTCATCCGGCTGCCATTTTAGCACCAGATTTCAGCAGTGATTTTCTGAAAACAACGAGTACACAAACGAGTTTTTTGATTGCAAAGAATTATCCTTTACTGAAAGCCTATGAAAACACTCGCTTGCTGAAGAAAATCGACAATATTTTTATACCTGAAGAAGCTAGATTACACCAAATAGTTGGCGCCAAAGCAATTTCATTGACTGATCCTTTAGCTTTCGTTGATCATGTAGCTGACTATGAAAATGTTAATGATGAATACTTTCAACCAGCTAGTTGGTGGCAGCAAGTCGATAATTATCATGGCTTTGGAGATTATTCAATGGTTGGTAGTCATTACTTTGATAAAGGGATGCCATCACGGGCCATTGCGATTCACATTATTTATGCAACCACTAATGGAACTTTGCGAATCCATCACTTTGTCTCAGATAGCAATGAAACAATGGGTGGCCAAAAAATAAAATTTTTTGAGGCACTACATAAATTAATAATGTGGTCCCCTAAATTACAGGGATTAAACAATACCCCAGCATTACAAGAATTATTGAAATATAACGAGCAAAATAAGTTTCCCGGATTGGGGAATGTCAAAAAGTTATCCTTAATGCACCATTTCCAACTGATGCACCGGTTAGGGGAGTTGAGAAATGCTTAAATAGTTTTGAGGTGGAATGTCGCTTCCGGTCAGCAGTAATTACATCAGATGCGGGACCGATTTGAGCCACAAAGCGGTCTCAAGTCTCGCGTTCTTGCTTTGTATAAACCGCAAATCAAGAGCGACGTCCAGTGCTGTAAATACGGAAAACCACCGCATTAACACCACTTTCGCTACTGATTCCATTACTGCTGACCGGAAGCTGAATATATATCAATCAAAAATAGCATATCGCAGCAATTTGGATATATTAATATCCGGTTGCTGTGATATGCTATTTTAATTTGTAAAATAAAAATCTGAATATTACTTTATTTCAAAGTAGATGGTAGCTTAGAAGTAATACAAACCTAGCTGAGTGTGGCCAACAATGGAATCCGCCGTAAAAGTGTTCTAAGCGATTTATCGCTTAGAACACTGGACGACTGGGAAGACTACAGGCTTCCCAGCGAGGTTGAAAACGCAGTTTGAAACCGGTCCACGGCAGATGGAATTGTTGACCACACTTAGCGGCAACCAGGCAACCAGCGACAAACAATAACTACTTAAGTTTTTTAATCTTGTTAAACAATTCCCCACCATTATCAGTAGTACCGTTGTCATCGTTCAAACCAATGTCATAATCAGAATCCTTCATAGCTTCAACTTGGCCCATCAAATAACCATTACCAACTTGTGAGAAGAAGTCATGATTAGTTGTACCAGTAGAAATACCGTTCATAACGATTGGATTAACATCTTCAGCATTACCATCAGGGAAGAGTGGTGATTGACCTAAGTTCATCAAAGCCTTATTGGCGTTATAACGAAGAAAGACCATTACTTCTTCAGTCCAATTAGTACCTTTGTACAATTCATTAGTGTATTTTTCCTCATTGTCATAGAGTTCATACAATAAGTTATACATCCAATCTTGCATCTTTTCTTGTTCGTCATTTGATAATTCTTCAAAGCCCAATTGGAATTTGTAGCCAATATAAGTTCCGTGAACTGATTCATCACGAATGATCAATTTAATGATTTCAGCCACGTTAGCCAGTTTGTTATTTCCAAGGTAATAAAGTGGGGTATAGAAACCAGAATAGAATAAGAAACTCTCCAAGAAGACACTGGCGACTTTCTTTTGTAGCGGTTGACCATTTTGATAAATATTATTAATGATCTCGGCCTTTTTTTGTAAGAATTCGTTGTGATCGGTCCAGTCAAAAATCTCTTCGATCTCTTCAGCAGAGTTCAAAGTACTGAAAATGGAAGAATAACTCTTGGCGTGAACTGACTCCATAAACTGGATGTTATTGAAGACGGCAGTTTCGGCTTGAGTTCTCGTGTCCTTCAACATGGCTTCGATACCATCTTGTGATTGAAGAGTATCGAGTAAAGTCAAACCACCAAAAACGTGTCCTACGACAGTTTGTTCGAGTTTGCTTAAGGTTCTCCAATCATCCATATCGTTAGATAGTGGGATACGTGTATCTAACCAAAATTGAGAAGTGAGTTTCTCCCAAGTAGCCTTATCGACTACATCTTCAAGTTTGTTCCAGTTCATGGCTTTGTAATACGTGTCAACCATTGTTAAATCCTCCTAAATTGAGCAGCTTTCACATTCGTTGCTTCCGATTTCATCGTTGTTTTCTGTAAATGTACGAACATAATATAGTGACTTGATACCCTTGTAATAAGCGTAATTACGCAAGATGCTGAGATCACGGGTAGTTTGTTTAGGTTCATTTTTCCATTCATAGAGACCTTCAGGAATGACCGATCGAACGAAGAGTGTCAAACTCATGCCTTGATCAACGAAGCGTTGTGCTGAAGCATAAATATCGATGACTTTACGCATATCAGTATCGTAAGCTGATTTGTAATATTTAATAGTATCGTTACTTAGTAATGGAGCTGGGAAGTATAACTTACCGTTCTTCTTCTCTTGACGTTCTTCAACTAAACGAGTGATCGGTTGGAGACTGGCACTTGTATTATTGACGTAAGAGATCGATCCGTTAGGAGCTACAGCGAGACGATAGGCGTTATACAAACCATCACGCTGAACGTCAGCTTTCAGATTGGCCCAATCATTTTGATCAGGAATCTTAATACCGGCGAATAGTTCTTTCACGAGGTCAGATTTGGGAGCAAAACTTTCTTTGAGATACTTATCGAAGTATGAGCCGTCAGCGTAGGCAGATTTTTCGAAATTGGCAAAAGTTTCGTGACGTTCTTTGGCGATATGATTACTTTCAACTAAGGTCCAGTAGTTGAGCAGCATGAAGTAAACACCGATGAATTCAATTGATTCAGGTGAACCGTATTCGATATGATGTTTAGCCAGATAGGTGTGTAATCCCATAGCTCCAAGACCAACGGAATGACTCATCTTATTACCATGTGCTACTGAAGGTACAGCAGTAATGTTTGAAGCATCACTGACGAAGGTCAAAGCGCGCAGCATAGAACGGATCGACTTACCGAAGTCAGGACTCTCCATCATGTTCAAAATATTTGTCGAGCCTAGATTACAGCTGACATCAGTTCCTAGTTTGGTATATTCTTGAGCATCGTTTAATTCAGAAGGAATCTGGACTTGTTGGATCTCGGTACAGAGATTACTCATGATGACTTTACCATCGATTGGATTGTCACGATTGACAGTGTCGATGTTTAAGACGTAGGGATAACCAGATTCTTGTTGCAGTTTACTGATCTCGTCTTCCAGTTCACGAGCTTTTATCTTGTATTTCTTGATGCGGTCATCTTGTACCATCTTGTCATATTCTTTAGTGATGTCGACATAAGAGAATGGAACGCCATAAACACGTTCAACTGAATAAGGGCTGAATAAATACATGTCGGCATCGTTTCTGATCAATTCGTAATACTTGTCAGGGACGATGACACCGAGTGAAAGAGTCTTAACACGAACTTTTTCGTCGGCATTTTCTTTTTTAGCGGACAAGAAGTCAATAATATCTGGGTGGAAGACATTCAAATAAACCGCACCAGCACCTTGACGTTGGCCCAATTGGTTACTGTAACTGAAACTGTCTTCGAGTAATTTCATAACTGGTAAGACACCGGAAGATGAATTATCGATCCCTTTGATCGGTGAACCTGATTCACGCAGATTGGATAACGTGATACCAACCCCGCCACCGATACGTGATAGTTGCAAAGCTGAGTTGATCGTCCGACCAATACTGTTCATATCGTCAGTAACTTGTAATAAGAAACAAGAGACATATTCACCACGACGTTTACGGCCGGCATTGAGAAATGATGGAGTAGCAGGTTGGTAACGTTGCATGATCATTTCGTTAGCTAATGTAGTAGCTTGTTCTTGATCGCCGTGAGCGAAGAGTAGGGCGTTGAAAAGGATCCGCATCTCATAGTTTTCCAAATATAAATCACCATCGTTAGTCTTGATAACGTATTGATTGAAAAATTTATAAGCAGCCATGAAAGACTTGAATTGGAAATGTTTAGCTAAGAGTGATTGGTAAAGATTGTCGATAAATTCAAACGGATATTCATCGATAACTTCTTTTTCGATGTAGTCATTGTCGACCAAATAGTCGATATGATCTTTGAATGAAGCAAATTTCATAGTATTTGGTTCGACATTTTCAGCGAAGAAGGCTTTAACAGCTTCTTGGTCTTTGTTCAAAGGAATCTTGCCATCGACTGGAATGTTGATTTCGTTATTTAGCTTGAAGTAACTTACCTTCGTTACATCTAGATTATTTAGTCCCAAAGTTATTCACTACTTTCTTGAAATTTTCTACGTCTTTCTTAGTACCGTTGAACTCAAACTCGAAGACGACCGGAACATCTAGTCCCTTAGCAATGTCTCTGGCAGTGTGGTTGTATAAAGAATTGAAATTACGGTTACCACCGCCAGCTAAGCCGACACAGTTCTTAGCGTTGTCTTTGTATTGTAAGAAATCTACGACTGGATCCATCATATCATCGTCGTATGCCGGAACGATGAGAATAAAAGACCGATCCATTTCGTGAAAAGGATCGGCGTCAGATATTTCATATCCATTTAGGCCGGTCTTATTGACGAAGCGTCGTGTTTGGCCGGTAATTGAGTAGTAGGCTATGTCGACCATTAGTTAGCTAATTCTTTCAAGCTATCTGGACGAAAACCGACGATAGGGTCACTATTTTCAGGCATAACTACTGGTACACTTTGGAAGCCTTGTTCTTTTAACATATCAAGGTATTTTGGTTCTTGATTGATGTTGTGTTCTTCAAAATTGATATTGTGTTCTTTTAAGTATCTCTTTGTCATTTTGCATTGCATGCAGTTGTTTTTGCTATATACGATTACGTTGTTCATAATGATCCGCTCCCTCGAAATGTGATTCATTCACTAGTATAAAACATTCAATATATCAATACTAGTAATTATTCTTGTGAAAACACAAGATATAGTATTGTATAATAATTGGTCTACATTATGGTGTGGCTACAAAGACCAGTTTGACGGTTATTGTCTAGAGAATAATGTTCTGAATTTTATTATATTTAGTTTTTTCGTGGTAAAATTACCGTAATGACTATTATATGTTTTTCAGTTAAAATTACAAATGCTGAAGGGCAATAATTTAGTAGGGAGAAGATTATGAGTTCTTGGAATTTTGTGGGAATAATCGCCTGGATCATAGTGATCGCACTATTGATCTTCGTGGTATTTAATATTAGAAATCGCCATTTAAAAATATTAGTTGTCCAAAAAGGTGGCATTACTTGGAAGACGATCTTAGTTGATCTGTTAGAAATTGTTGTGGTCATCTTGGCGGTAAGTGCAATGCTATATGTAACCTTGTTCTCAAGAGTTGATTTGAAGGACAAGAACGACATTGCGATGTCTTATAAGTACGAACCAATGATCGTACAAACTACTAATGATGGTCAGGGTTATTACGTCAAGATTGATAAAAAAGACAAGCACAGTGATAACGATGTTTATCAATATTGGGTGAACAATTCAACTTATACTGTCTCAAGTCACAATGCGACTATTTCGGATGCAACATTACCGTTTAATGTCTCAGGGATGCGTATGAATTGGCCAATGGACAAGATCAAGAAGATGGATTCTAAGTATCAGTATGCTTATGTCATCACAGCACAAGCTAAGTATAAGAACAACTTCGCCAACGGCTTAGGTCTCAAAGCAGGACGCTTTGCAGTCGAATACCGTGTCTTGAGGGTACCAGCTCGTTCATTTATTGATGTGGAAGCAGAGAAAGAATAATAAGAACAAAAATGGAGCTATGACATGATTGCCATAGCTCCATTTAGCTTTTCAAGTTTTACTTTTTAATTTTTTTGATACTTACAACTATTTTATTATTGAGTTCCATCTTGTTTGTATCATCTTTAGGATCGTTCTTGACGATTTCCATCAAAGCTGAATGCTCGTAGACTTTTTCAACTTTACCTTCAAAGGGATAATCCATATCTTCATCCACTTTGCACTTGTAAACTTCTCCAACCTTTAAATCTTCTATTTTCATATGTATAAATCTCCTAGGATTTTTTACTTAACAGACTAGTATAATAATATAGTAGAAGAAATAATTCAAATAATAGGATACATTATGGATAAAAAAATTATCGTGATCACCGGTGCTAGCGGTACTGGTAAGACAACTATCAGTCAATATTTAAAGAAAAAATATCATATTCCTCCCGTCTTAACACATACAACAAGGGCTCCCCGAGCTGGCGAGGTTGATGGGGTCGACTATCATTTTGAAACGGATGAAACTTTTGCTAAAAATCATTATTTGGAACAAGTGGAATATTCCGGTTTTCACTATGGTTCTTCAGAAGAGAGTCTTAACCAGACTTGGAAAAAAGTTGATATTGCTAGTATTGTTGTTGATACGGCCGGGGCTATTTCCTATAAGAAGAAGTATGGGGACGCAGCGGTAGTGATATTTTTAGAAGTAGATCTAGAGACAGTGGCACAGAGATTGCACGATCGTGGGGATGCTTCTGAACGATTGATTAAGCGAATCAACAGCGAAGAATTTAAGCGAGATCTGAAAATTCCGGATGAATTAAAGGGAAAATCATATGAAATTATTAACAAAGACATCGATTTAACCAAAAAAAGAGTCGATGAGGTAATAAATCACCTAATATTCAAGTAATTTGATTATTCACAAAAAGGCCACTAATGCTGATATATCGACGTTAGTGGCCCTTTTGCTTTGTGAAAGACAAAGTGTAACATTCTTATACAATTGCTGTAACATTTCTGCAATATTCAGAGTGTATTATAGTCATCGTTGAGTGATAAGAAAATAACATTTAAGAAAAATTTAAACAATTAAAAAAAACAAACCATTACGGGGGATTTCAATTTTGAATACTAAAGTTAAAAAAGGTCTAATTACATTTACAGCAGCTGCTTCATTAGCAGTTACAGGATTAGGTGTTTCAAACGCTTCTTCTACAACAGTTAAAGCTGATACAGCTACACCTGTTGCAGTTCGTACAAACAATATGGCAATCCTTTATTCATCTGCTTCATCAACTGCTAAGACTGCTGGTCGTGCACTTGCTGCAAATACTGACTGGGCTGTTGGTAAATCAGCAACAGACGCTTCAGGTAACACTTTCTACTATGTAGGTGCAAACGAATGGGTTAAGGCTTCAGACGTTACTGATGTTTCTACAATTACACAAGCAGCTACTGAAGACTCAAGTGCTTCAACACAATCAGATGTTGACGCAGTTATCAGTACTGCTAAACAATACTTAGGTACACCTTATGTATGGGGTGGTAAGACACCTGCAGGATTCGACTGCTCAGGTTTCACATCATACGTATACCAACAAGCAACAGGTAAGAGCATCGGTGGTTACACAGTAGCTCAAGAATCAGCTGGTACACAAGAAGCTGTTTCACAAGCTTCAGCCGGAGACCTATTGTTCTGGGGTGGCCATGGTTCTACATACCACGTAGGTATTTACTTAGGTAACAACCAATACATCGCTGCACCACAACCAGGCGAATCAGTTAAGATTTCAAGTATATCAAGTTACTTCATGCCTTCATTCGCTGTTAAGGTTCTATAATACAAATTCAAAATTAAAATCGCTTAGACTGCCATTGGCAGTCTTTTTTTGTATACTTTAGATATTAAACAAAAAAATGGAGAAACTTATCATGGAAAAGATTCTGGAAAAGGCAATTAGTTTAATTAAACCCCAAATGACGATCAGCTTTGGTGGTGGCAATACAGTCAATCGACTGATCAAAGAAGTAGCTAAACAAAAACTCGACATAAAGGTTTGTACACCTTCAGAAGTAACGAAGAAAAATTGTCAAAGCTTAGGCATGTCAGTCTTAGAGTTAGATCAGATCAAGCAGATCGATCTAGCTTTTGACGGCTGTGATAGTTTGGATGAGAATTTGAATGCATTGAAGAGTAATGGTGGGATCCATACGTTTGAAAGAATCTATGCACAACAAGCTAAGAACTATATAATATTAGCTCCCAAAGAGCGCATGAGATCACAACTAGATCCTGATGTCTTTCTCTGTTTAGAAGTTGTCGAAGCAGCGATTCCTCAAGTTTGTTCTGTCGTATCAGAATTAGGTGGTCAAGCTACAGTTCGCCAATCAAGTGATATTGCTGGTATGGTACGAACGAAGTTAGGTAACGGGTTAGTGGATTACACGTTTGATAATTGGGACCAGATCGAGACGATCGACCAACGATTGAGTTCATTTAACGGTGTCGTCAGTACTTCGTATTTTCATGGACTAGTTACGGCTGCTTTGTTAGCCGATAATGACCAAGTAATCGTCAAAGGAAGTTTGAAATGAAAGCCGCATATATTGAAAAAACTGGTTCCTACAAAGAAATAAAAATTGGTGAATTACCACTTCCTACTATTAAAAATAACGAGGTCTTGGTGAAAGTTAGTTATACATCGGTCAATCATGTCGATACTTTCGTTAGGGCAGGTGGATTTGAGACTAAGATGAACTTTCCCTTTGTGATTGGTCGCGATGCCGTGGGAATCGTAGAAAAGATCGGTCAGGCCGTAAATAATTTTCAAGTCGGTGATCATGTTTGGACTAATAGTATGGGCTACGATGGACGAGTTGGTGTTACTAGTGAGTTTGTGGCTATTCCAGATAATCGTTTGTTTAAGGCTCCAAAGGTCGATCCAGTACAACTAGTAGCGTCAGTGCATTCTTCAGCGACGGCCGCAATAATTTTGAACGATATTTTTCAAGTGAAGCGTAATGGTAGTATTTTGATCGAAGGTGCTGCTGGTCATGTTGGGACTAAGTTAGTTCAATTGAGTAAGTTATTAGGATTAAAAGTTACCACGACTAGTAATACGAATGACTTTGAGCAATTGATAAAACTCGGAAGCAATCAGACAATCGATTATCATACTGATATTTCGTTAGTAAAAAATAAATTTGATTACATTATTGATACTTCAGGTAGAGTCGACTTGAATCAGAATCTTCAAAAATTGAAGCTTTACGGACAGGTGGTTTTGATCACAGCCCCAAAAACTAACCAATTCGCATTTGATGTTAGACAATTTTATACCAGCTCGAAGTCAATCAAAGGATTTGTTATCAGTCACGCCACTTTGGAACAAATACAAAAAGCCAGCAGAGTGTTGAACTACTGGCTTGAACAAGGATATTTGTTGGATGATGCTTGTGAGGTACTGCCACTAGCAGACGCTTCTAAGGCACATCAAATGCTGGAAGAAGGCAGTGATCACAAGCAACGCTTGGTATTAAAACTTATTTGATCTCGATCAATAATGAGCAGATCTTACCATCATCATCAAACCGGTAATAGTCGAAGCCGTGCAAGGCAAAAATCGAACCATCACTCTTAAGTCCAGCGACGGACCACTCAGTTTGATAGTAATTTTCAATAGTGTGAGTGTTGAAGATGTGCTTTAGCTTTTTGTTCTGACTAAAAAATGATCTGAAGAAAGCAGCTGCTTCTTCCTTATTAGTGGCAGTTTCATTGCAGCCGGATCTGATGGCGACATTGTCCGCAAAGAGATCGATAATGTCATTTACTGCTTGTTGGTCATCTGATGCAAAATCTGAAAGTTCAAAATATTTTTTGATAGTTTCTTTATTCTTATCTAAAGTCTTGTTCATCATAATAATAAAACACCTTCTTATACTGGTCTGAAGCTAAGTATAATCAGATTCTGTGAAAAAGCTAACAAAAATCCTCGAGAAAATATTATATTTCTCGAGGATTTTTATGAATTTATTAATTAGTAATTTCTTTGATTTTATCTTGGATCTTCGTTTCGTTATAAGCTAGTAAGATCAAAAACATGATGACATACAGTGCCAAAGGGATAATAGCGAAATTTAAGTTGATGGCTGAAATAGTCGAAGCCGACTGTGGTTTGTTGGAAACATAACCAGTCAGTTGCAGTGATTCAGCGGTGACTAAACCACCCAAGCCTAAGCCTAGATTGACACCAAAATCATCAGTAGATGCAAGGACACCTTCAGCTTGAATACCCATGGCAGTACCATAGCGGATCGTGTCCGCAATCATAATCGATACTAATCCAATTATGAATCCGTTACCGATGGAATTAACAAAAATTCCCACAAAGAGCAGTGGCAAGTTCTCCGTGTATGCGGCAATAGTAATGATCAGTTGGCCGACGAAAGCCATGGCAATTCCTGACAGCATCGTGTGTTTCTTGCCGATTTTTCCAGAGACATAATAGATCGATACAACACCGATCAAGGCGGTCAGAGTGAAACTATTGGCTAATGAAACCATACTTTCGTTCTTCAAAACATACTTGAAGTAATAAATGATCGTCTGATTCTTGATTGCCGTTGTCATCCAGTATAGGAAGATAACGATAGAAATGACCATCCATGGTTTGTTCTGCTTCATCATATTCCAAACTTCTGACAGTGGTTGATGATTGATCTCTTCATTAGTATAGCGTTCGCGCACGTGGAAGAAGGTATTGAGAATTAAGATCAGTGAAATTAATCCAAACAAGGCAATCGTTAGTAAGAAACCTTTTTGCTGATTTCCTTTACCGAAGAAGGCGACTAAAGGAATTGTAAAAGTAGCGACGATGATTTGGACTGAACTGCCAAAGAATTGTCTGATGACACCTAGTAGGGTAGTTTCTTTTTCATTCTCTGTCATCGTAGGTAAGATCGACGTGATCGGCAAGTTAACCGCCGTGTAGAAGAAGCCTAATCCTAAGTAAGTGACATAGGCCCAGATCAACTTACCAGTGTGAGGCAAGAAGCCTGGCGTTACGAAGGTCAAAATGGCAAAGACTACATAAGGGAAGGAGAACCATAGGAAGAATGGCCGGCTCTTACCCCAGCGAGAGTGCGTGTGATCGATCATGACACCGATCAAGAGACTTTCGAAGACATCTGCTGTTCTGGCAACGACGAATAGGATCGCCACTTCATTAGGAGTTAAGCCAAAAACATCAGTGTAGAAGAATAGCAGATACATCGTCATCATTTGGAAGACAAGATTATCTGCAGCATCGCTTAAACCATAGCTCAAGCGCTCAGGTATAGATGTGACCCATTTATTCATAGGGCACCTACTTTTGCGCAGTTAGGCGACGATAGATTTCTGCTCCAACGATGTCATTAGTCCACATCCAAGCAATATGACCGAGTGCCTCAGAGATGTGTTCTTCAGTTGGTTGGTCCTTTGGTGAAGGAACAGTCTTCATCATAGGCATAATACCGATGTGGAAGGCGACCCAGATTGCTAAGCCAAAGATCGAACCAGCACCGACTCTAATGTAAGGTTTGTACTGAGCCAAAACTTCATAGATGATGGCGAACGAAGTTGAGAATCCAAAGTGCATTAAGTAACTGACCCAAGGTAGTTTTTCACCTGAATAAGTATAAGTTGCGTGAGTGAATTTCTCAGGCAGACCGAATTGTTGTAATAGTTTCTGTGGTGGGTTAGTAGAATTACGTTCAGCGGTTCTTGGAGGTAAGATGTTCTCCCAACCGAGTTTGACTAATCCGGAAACAACGCCGGCAGCTGTACCGGCAACAATAGCAGCTTTCAAGTTGTGTTTTTGTTCGTGTGATAACTTCATAATATTTCCCCCTCAGGTCGTATTTTCTTCATTATAAAACAAGATTCACGATAACTCAGGTGATAGGTCTCAGCAGATCACAAATTCTTCATACTTTAGTACTTATTTATTCGTAGTTTTCCAATCATTTATTCATAATTAGGCGGTATTATTTAAGCATAGTCAAATAACAAAGAGGTGACAGGATGGAGCGAAAACTTTAGTACTCAGTTACAACCCCGTAAAATATTTTCTTAAAACTCACAAAACACAAAATAGATAAAACCCTTAAAACTTTATTTAATCCCCTTATTAAATAAAACCCTATATAAAAGCATACACATAAAAATATATTTCCCCCCTGATATATATTTTTAAAATTAAAAACAGGATCAATCCTTTACGATTGATCCTGTTTTGTTGATAGATTAAGATTTTTCCTCACAAATTCTTCATAAATTGTTATTGATTTATTCTAAGTTTCCCAATTGTTTGTTCATAATTGGGCGTTATTATTTAAGCATAGTCAAATAACAAAGAGGTGACCGAATGGTATTGATAAAACAAATTAAAAGTAACAACCTTTAAAACATAAAATAGATAAAACCCTTTAAAATAAAAATCCCTATATAGTATTTAATCCCCTTATTTAAAACAACCCTCATAATTACACAAATAAAAATATATTTCCTCCCCGATATATATTTTCAAAATGAAGTTAAATACAAGAATTTGTCAGAAAGAGAGAAAAGATCATGAATATAGAAGGAAAAGGAACTCGTGCCGGAAGACGCGAGCCTTTTTGTTTTTTCTACTTATTTATTATATGATTCGTCAGGGATTGGTTGTTAGATTCTGTTCTCACAAATTCTTCACAAATTGTTACTAGATTGTTCTAAGTTTGCCAACGATTTGTTCATAATTAGGCGTTATTATTTAAGCATAGTCAAATAACAAAGAGGTGAATTAATGAAACGGTAAACCTGGTAGCGAAACAACCCTTATAATTTCTAAAGAATAACAATTACACAAAATAGATAAAACCCTTAAAACATATATTAATCCCTATAAATTAAAAACTTCATTTAATCCCCCCTTAAATTAAATGAAACCCCTCATATAAAAAGCATATACACATAAAAATATATTTCCCCCCTGATATATATTTTTGAAAAAGTAAAACTCGCATCTTTAGACGATGTGAGTTTTTTTGTGCTCACAAAAAAGCCACGCAACTGGATTGATTGCGTGACTTTTGCTTACGGAATTCCTCTGAATTCCAAGGTTGTGAGGATGGAGGTTGGATTGGGACCTCCTTAAAGAATAATGGTGTTTAGACCCCGATCTGTTACTTAAACGATGCTGCTGTTTCAGCATTGCAATACAAGAAGTGACCGGGCAGAACTTCTTGTAATGATTGATCATCACTGAATGGTTGTGAGTGATCAAAATCAATTCTCTCACGAGTTTTTTCGATTTCAGGATCAGGAACAGGGATCGCTGACAAGAGACTTTGAGTATAAGCATGTAAGGGATGATTATAGATCTCGTCAGAGTCAGCTAGTTCAACGATCTTACCATGGTACATAACAGCGATACGATCACTGATGTACTTAACCATGGAGAGATCATGGGCGATAAACATATAAGTAAGTCCTTGTTCTTTTTGAATATCCTGCATCAAGTTAACTACTTGAGCTTGAATTGACACATCAAGAGCAGAGATCGGTTCGTCGGCGATTACGAATTGTGGTTCAACAGCCAAGGCACGGGCAATTCCGATACGTTGTCTTTGACCACCGGAGAATTCATATGGGTAACGTGTCATGTGTTCAGGGTTTAGATGAACCATATCAAGTAATTCACGAACACGTTGATCACGCTCTTCTTCGCCCTTAACTAGTCCGTGAACATCAAGGCCTTCAGCGATGATATCCTTAACCTTCATTCTAGGGTTCAAAGATGCATATGGATCCTGGAAGATCATCTGCATTTCACGACGGAATTCCTTCATCTGTGGTCCGTGACTTTTGATCTTACTAATGTCTTGACCATTGAAGAGGATTTGTCCATCGGTTGGATCGTAAAGTCTGATAATACTACGGCCAGTTGTACTCTTACCAGAACCAGATTCACCAACTAATCCAAAAGTCTCACCTTTGTAGATGTCGAATGAAACATCATCAACGGCTTTGACCTCGTTAGGTTTGCCAATGTTGAAATACTGTTTTAAGTTTCTAACTTGAACGATTTTTTCTCTTTCGTCTACCATTATTTAACACTGTCTCCTAACTCTTGGAATTTTTTGAAACGTTTCTTGATTGATGCGGGTGGATCAACTTTTGGTGCATTGGGGTGCAGCAGCCAAGTGGCTGCATAGTGATTCTTAGAAACTTTGAAATATGGTGGCTGTTCTTCTTCGTCAATTTCCATCGCATATTTATTACGTGGTGCGAAGGCATCCCCCTTAGGTGGATTCAATAAGTTAGGCGGAGTACCAGGGATAGAATTCAGACGGTTGGCCTCACTAGTATCTAGTGTAGGCATGGAGTCCAATAATCCCCAAGTATACGGATGTTGTGGGTTGTAGAAGATATCATTGACTGAACCATATTCCACGAATTTACCAGCATACATAACAGCCACACGGTCAGCGATCCCAGCCACGACACCAAGGTCATGGGTGATGAAGATGATCGATGTACCGATCTTTTGTTGTAATTCTTTTAGTAGATCAATAATTTGTGCTTGAACAGTAACGTCAAGAGCAGTTGTTGGTTCATCAGCGATCAAGATCTCTGGATAGTCAACAATAGCAATGGCGATGACGATACGTTGTCTTTGACCACCGGAAAATTGGTGCGGGTAGTCTTTCATACGTGCTGCAGGATTAGGAATACCAACTAGACGCAGAACTTCCTCAGCACGAGCCATAGCGTCTTTTTTGGAAACATTATTGTGGATCAATAGTGGCTCCGCAACTTGTTTACCAATTGGCATGGTTGGATCGAGTGAAGTCATAGGATCTTGGAAGATCATAGAAATTTTATTTCCACGGATCTTGTCCATATCCTTATCACTCTTTTGTAGGAGGTCATCCCCGTGATAGAGGATGCTTCCTTTTGCGATATCAGCATTCTTAGCTAATAATTGCAGGATGGAACGAACGGTAATCGACTTACCAGAACCAGATTCACCAACGATAGCTAAGGTTTCACCGGCGTTGAGATCGAAACTCACCCCACGAATAGCTTGGACAGTACCATTGTATGTCGCAAAATTAACATGCAAATCTTTTACTTCTAGAATTTTATCCATTGCTTATTCATACTCCTTATTTAATCGTCAGACTGTGGATCGAAGGCATCACGTAAACCATCACCAAGTAAGTTTGTAGCGATCATGATGATACTTAGGACAATAGCTGGTGCCCACATTTGATATGGTAAGAATCTGAAGGCTTTTTGACCATCAGATAACAATGTACCTAATGAAGCGTTTGGTGCGGGAATACCAATACCAATGAAACTTAAGAAAGCTTCGAAGAAGATGGCATTGGGAATTGTAAACATTGTTTGAATGATAATTGTTGAAGATAGGTTAGGGATCAAGTGCTTAGTAGCAATCTTAGTTGAGGATTCACCAAGGGTCCTGGCAGCTAAGATATATTCTTGCTCCTTCAACTGGAAGGTCTGAGCACGGATCAGACGGGCCATAGTTACCCAACCAGTAATGGCAATCGCGATAACGATTGAACCAAGTCCTGGTTTCAAGATAATCATCATCAAGATAACAACAATCAAGTTAGGAACTGATGAGACGATTTCAACGATACGTTGCATGATCGTATCAGTTCTGCCGCCTTTCCAACCTGAGACGATACCGTAAGGAACACCGATGATCAAATCAACCAGTGTAGCTAATACGGCAACGATCAGTGAAAGACGAGTACCATAGATAATTCTGGAGAGTAGGTCACGACCTAAATAGTCAGTACCTAATAGGTAGAAAGTATCTTTAGGAGCGCCAGCTTGTTTGTAGGCGTCGACCATCTTACCGCCCATGTTTTGGTAACCGTTGAAACCAGGGATATTAAGGTTGCCTAGTTTAGGTGGCAAGTTAGATAGAGTAACTTCTTGAGCATTAGGATTATGAGGTGCAACAATTGGAGCAAAGATTGAGATCAAGACGATGATCGATAGCAGTGTCAAACATACGACAGCAACTTTGTTAGAGAACAAGCGACGACGAACATCTTGTAAGTAAGTTAATGAAGGTGTGCCGATTTTTTCTTGTTCGTTATTATTTTCGTCATGAATTAATTTAAATTTTTCCTTTGGTACATTAGGAATCTGTTCCATATTATTCTTTACCCCCATTTCCTAATCTAATTCTTGGATCAATGAATCCGTAGAGAATATCGACAATCAAGATGATGACAACTAATAGGAATGAATAGAAAATCGTAAGTCCCATGATAGTTGGATAATCGTTGGTTGTAATTGACTTAACGAATTGTTCACCAATACCAGGAATCGAGAAGATGTTCTCAACAACCATGGAACCAGTCATAACAGAAACTGCCATAGGTCCGATGATTGTAACAACTGGGATCAAAGAATTACGAAGAGCATGCTTTGTAACGACTTTCCAGTTTGAGTTACCTTTTGATTTGGCTAATTCGATATAATCACTACTCATAACGTCGACCATTTCGGTTCTCATAAACCGGGCCACGTTACCTAACGGCAAGGCTGCCAAGGCAATTGTTGGTAGAACACTTGATTGGAAGTTATCCCAGAGTGCAACTGGGTAGATGTGCCATTTGTAGGCCAAGTAGAATTGTAATAGTACGGCTAGAACGAAGGATGGAATTGATAGACCAAGAATTGAAATGAATGTAGCTAGTGTATCAACCCAAGTATTCTTTCTGATAGCAGCTACGGCACCAAGTAGGATACCGAGAATTGTACCTAAGATCATTGCTTGAGCACCAATTTGCATTGATGGAGCAAGACGTTGACCGATTAATTCTGTAACAGGTTCGTTGTTGAATTGGAAGGATGTTCCAAGGTTACCCTGTAATAGTCCGCCCATATAACGTACATATTGGACGAAGACTGATTGATCTAATCCATATTGAGCTTTAACAATCTTCAATTGATCTGGTGACATACGGTTCTGGTTAGAGAACGGCGTACCAGGAAGCATCTTCATTAGGAAGAACGTCAGAGTCGCAATTATGAAGAGAGTCAAAAACAGATAGAAAATTCTTTTGAGAATATATTTAGTCATATTTAATCTCCCTAACTCCTAATTATTTTTTGTATGCAGTGACAAGGTTATAACTACCATTTGGTGAGATTCTGTAATTCTTAACGTTCTCTCTCGTCAAGTTGGCTTGATAGTATTGATAGAGTGGGATGGCACCTTGTTCTTCAGTTAAGATCTTAGTTGCTTGAACCATGTCATTCCATCTAGCCTCAGGATCGTTTGCGTCTGTTGTCTTACTCTTCTTGATCAATGAATCGTATTCTGAATTGGACCACTTACCATCATTTTGAGGGTTGCCCGTTGTGAATAGATCAAGGAAGGTGATTGGATCTGGGAAGTCAGCGTTCCAAGCTGTAACAACGATATCGAAGTCACCACTTGCTGATTTAGATAGACGTGATTTGAAAGGAACGTTTTGTAAGGTAATGTTTAAACCTGGCAAGTTCTTTTCAAGTTGACCTTGAAGATACTCATTTTGCTTTTTAGCTCCATCAGTATCGTCACCTAAAATAGTGAAGTTAAGGTTCTTTTGACCAGTTTCTTTCAATCCTTCTTTCCAAAGTTTCTTGGCCAGTTTAGGATTGTATTCGGAATATTTACCGACTGATGTAATAGGTTTTTCTTTGGTGAAATCTGTACCAGTCTTGTCATCATACGACATACCAGCTGGGACAACTGTTTCGTTGACACCACCAGTTTTACCTAGAACGTTGTCAGTTAATTGTTCACGATTGATCGACATTGAAATAGCCTGTCTGATCTTCTTGTTTCTAAAGAAAGAATATTTCTTTTGGTTAAGTTCGAAGTAGAAAGTACTTGCAAGTTTATCATTAGAGAATGTCTTGTAGTTGGAAACTTGACGAGCAGTATCACCACTGATCTTTTGTAGACGGTTGATACGGTTAGCATCGTAAAGATTCAAACCAGTGTTGTTATCCTTAACAACATAGTATTCAACTTTGTGTAGTTTAACGGCTTTGGCGTTCCAGTATTTGTCATTCTTGACTTCAGTCCAGCTGTTGTTAGAAACAGTCCAGTTGACTAACTTGAATGGTCCGTTGAAGACCATACCAGAACTTCTTAAACCGTATTGCTTACCCATTTTTTCAACTGCTGGCTTGTATTGTGGGAAGAATGTTGAGCTGGCCATTAATTTGTTGAAATATGGGATCGCATTTTCCAAAGTGATTTGTAAGGTGTAATCATCTAAGGCCTTGATACCCAGAGTATTAACTGGTTTCTTGCCTGAGTTGATGGCATCCGCATTTTTGATCCCTGAATAAATATAAGCATATTGTGAAGCGGTCTTAGGATCGACCGTTCTGCGCCAAGCATAGACGAAGTCTTGAGCAGTAACGGGTTTACCATTAGACCAAACGGTATGTCTTAACTTGTAAGTGTAAGTTTTACCGTTATTTGTTGGTTTAACGATACTTGTGGCGATAGCAGGTTCCAGTGTCTTGCCATCATATCTATAGAGACCTTCCATAGTATCTGTTAATCCTTGAGCACCGATAACGTCCGTGTTCATCGACGAATCCATTGTTGCGATAACATCACTGGAACTGATCGACAACGTATTTTTGTCGTCTTTTTCAGTGGATGATCCGCAACCACTAAGTACTAACGCAATTGCCAGAATCGGCAATAGTGCTAGTAGATATTTCTTAAGTTTCATTACACAACCTCCCTAAAAGCATAACAATAATATTAGACTACACCATTAAACATTAAATACAAAGACTGTTTATTAAAAAATCTCTAATGTTCTCTAAAATCATAATACATCACGGATTAAATTGCAAAGAAAAACAGAAATATCTATAAAATAGATATTTCTGTTTATTGTTTTTTAATATTATATTTTTAAATTAGAAATTAGATCAGGCATTCACTTGAATGAATTTTTCGTAACGTTCTAATTCTTCTGGACTGAGATTGGCCTTTAGTAAAGAGCCATCATTCGTGAACTCTTTACTGATGATCTGAGCATTTTTGAGAAGTTGTTCAGTGATCTTTTGTTGATCATATGGTATCAACAGATCGACCGTCTTATAACCAGAGAATAATTTAAGCTTGATCAATTCGACTAGTTTTTGGATAGACGAGTTGTCTAAGGCAGAGTAATAAATATTGTCGCCTTCAATAGTAGGGAAGACTTGGTCTGGTTTAAGATCAGCCTTATTGAAGGCATAGATCATTGGTTTGCCCGTAACGCCGACTTCACGCAAGGTATTCTCAGTGACTTCTAACATATTCTTCCAATGTTCATCACTAACATCTATTACTTGAACCAATAGATCGGCATCCTTGGCTTCTTTCAAAGTTGTCTTGAAGGATTCGATCAAGTTGTGAGGTAGTTTGCTAACAAAGCCGACTGTATCTGACAAGAGGAAGCTAGTGTTGTCTTCCAAGTCGATCTTTCTGACACTAGTATCTAGTGTGGCGAAGAGCATGTCTTTTTCGAAGACTTTACGGTCATCAGAATCTTCTTTGTTGAAGTTGAGCAGGCCATTCATAGTCGTTGATTTGCCAGCATTAGTGTAACCCACTAATGAGACTAGTGGCAGGCTAGTATTAGTTCTGCGGCGACTTTGAACATTGATCGTCTTGTCGACCGTCTTTAGTTGATCCTTTAAGTAAGTGATTCGCTTACGAATAACACGGCGATCCAATTCTAGTTTGGTTTCACCGGCACCACGGTTAGCGAGACCACCGGAAGCAGATTGTTGATCCAGTGGATTACCAGATGGGTGAATTCGTGGTAATTGATATTGTAGTTTGGCAATTTCAACTTGTAGCTTAGCCTGTCTAGTGTGGGCTCGATTGGAGAAGACTTGGAGGATCAATTCAGTTCGATCCATGAAACTTAACTTGGTTTCTTTTTCCAAATTTCTGATCTGTGACGGTGTTAATTCGTCATTTAGGACGATGGTCTTCACATCATCGGCGTTGGCGATCTGTTTGATTTCGGTAACTTTACCTGATCCGAAGTAAGTCTTGGCACTGACTGAGTCAACGTTTTGTTTGATCACGTCAGCGACTTCCATATTATTGGCTTCTACTAGTGAGCCTAATTCTTCCATTGTATAGTCGAAGTCCACTTGTTTGTGGCTAACTCCGGCAACAATCACGCGTTCTTTTGAGTTTATTGTATTTTCCATAAATCCTCCTGGTGGCACTTATACCCCAGGGTATTAATGCCAGTTAATTATTTAAGTAAGTTTAGGTTGGCACTTCTTAATCTCATGTTTACGTACATCCTTTCGGTAATATGCTTATATCATAACATTTAAGTCCTTTTTGGACTATATAATAGGTAGAAAAGTAGTTTAGGATGCCAAAATACCTAGTTCAGGACAAAAATAAAACCATTCGTGCAACTGGTGTTAGAATTTTTTTAATTATAACTATTAAGGATGATGGGATGAAGAAGTTGACGAAGTGGCTGACAAGAGGTCTGGCAGTATTAGTGATTTTAACGTTAGTGATCGAGTCTTCCTGGATGGAAGTTTGGTGCGCTAGTGTGTTTTTGAAATTAGGTGGCTATGATTTATTCACGTCACTAGTGAAGTCATTTCATATTATTCGACGCTTTTTAAATTTATAAAGAATTTTATTTAAATTGCATTATATAGCAAAAAAAACTAACACAACCAATATGTGTTAGTTACAAAAGGGCCTTAGCGGAACACATGATCAAGAAGATAACTGTTCCGATGAGGTAAGTTTTTTGTGTTTGCTTGAAATATTTATCTTTCTTATCCAGGTATTTAAATCCCATGACCAAATTACTGAAGATCAAAAAATAAAATAGTTTGTCGGTCAAAAAGGATTTGAGATTGTCACCAAATAAAAGGCTAGAGATGACGTAGAGTGCGGTTAAGCCTAATAAAAAGTGTAGTATTTGAAGCTTTCGTGCAGGTGTTAGATTACTGTCAAATATGTCCATAAGTGTCCTTGTTCTTTAGATGCAAAATTAATTCACCGATACTTGGTATTAAAAATAATGGATTATGGATGAATCCCATAATTATCAAGACAATGTTCCAAGATTGATTTTCTCTAGTCATATGCTTGATGGCAAAATACGTCAAGACTTCCATTATGACTGCAAAAATAACAAAGTAGAATGAAACAATAAATTTCAAAAAACTGTCTGGTCTAGCAGTTGGATCTCTTGGATAAAAGTGAGAAACTAATCCGACACCAATGATCAATATTAGTTCAATGATAAAGATTATCCAAGCAATCGTCTGAAACACTTTACTGTCCCGGTCCATGTTATCCCCCGATTTCTTATATCTTATCCCAATGTATCACTTATATTGGAGATTTTGAGAGATATATCCTGAGATAGGGCCTTTGTTATCCTGAACTACATTAATGTACGCAACTTCTTGGATTTACCAAGTGAGAAGGAGCGCACTAATTCTGGTCCGAAATGCATTTTACGTTTACTGAAGTCAGCTTCACTGATAGTTTGCGGGTTAGCTAGACAAGATCTGTTAGCACGGAACAAACTTGAGTATTTTTTCTCCAAGTCATTCAAATTACCATAGAATTCGTATTTACCATTGCGAGTGTACAAGTCCAAGCGGTGCGGCACGGTCGATGTCTCCACGAAGAGCACGTCGTCGAGATTGATATGATAGATCTGATTGCCAACGGAAAAGGCGAAACACTTCTTCTGTGTCGTCATGATACGGTCGATTCGTTCCTTGGCAAGTGCGAGAGTATCATAAAATTCTTGTCGAAATTCTTCGGGCTTTTGGTCTTTGGCAATGAATCCTAGAGCTTCTACCTTCCGTTTAAATGTTAAAGGTGCCATCTCCCCATGTGTTGTTACAAAAATTATCTTCGCTTGTACGTCGATCTTTCGAATTTTGACTGCCAAGTCGATGCCATTTAAATCACTGTTTAAGTCGATGTCGAGGAAGTAGATACCATTAGTAACTGGATATTCTTGTAAGTATTTTAAGACTTCGTCTGGACTCTGTGCTTTGAAAGCTACTTCGAATGGGTCACTGTGGAACAACATATAATTATTGACGAGTACCTCGAATTGTTGCAATTGAACCATATCGTCTTCACAAATTATAATTGGATAAGTCATGTTTTTCCCTTTCTAAATCAAAACTAATTGAAGATGGAACCAACCGTCACGTTCACTGTATTGTACTAATAAATTGGGATATTTCTTCTTGATGTCTTGGACATTCGAGAGCCCGAGTCCGGAATGATCTTTTTTAGTGGAATAGCCAGTTTGATTGATAGCTGAGATAGCTTCTGGCGTTATAACGGTGTTGTCGATAATAAAAGTTAATTGTTTATCTTCTGTGATGATAGCTAATTGGATCTTGCCATGGGCTTGTTTCTTAGTTTCCTCAATAGCATTGTCGATAGCAATTCCTAATAGTCTAACTAAGTCAAAAATATCAATGGAAATATCATTGATAACGTTGCGACATTCAAAGTGGCACTCAATGTTTTCATGGTTGATCTGATTTAGTTTGCTGATGAAGAGACTCTTCAAATAAGGATTTTGGATGTTGTTCAAGTCCTTGTACAGATCCATCGAAACGTTGCTGAAGTAGTCGTCAGAGTAAGCTTCGAACTTGTTTAAGGATTCTAAGAGAGCGTGATTGTTATCTGAGTCAGCGACGGTACGAAGGCTCAGCAATAGATTCTCGTAGTCATGCTTGAACTTGCGCAAGCTCAATTGATCTCGTTCCAGTTGATCGGTATATGTTTTGAGGTTTTTTAATTGCTTCTCAGATAGTTGTTGCTGATAGAGCGTTTTTTGACGTCTGCTTTCCATTAGGAAGATCAACAACAATACGATAATCTGAATAACGACGAATAGCAAGATACCAATGATCAGCTTGCGATAGGCTTGGAAATGATCAATGAAGTTCATAAAGATCGATAGAACAACGAAGAAGTAAGTCAGTAGTAATGTCATAACTGCCGACTTGTCAGTTTTTCTGATAAAATCTGCTAAGTTGAAGTGTTGATACAACAAGATAATGCCAATAGCGAGGATCCACTCGATCCCGGAACTAAGAAAGGTGAAGGCCCAGCCTTGAGTCGCCTGGGTTCTAACGAATACCATCATGATTGCTGACATAATGATGTCGACGAGATAGATTGTGATACTGGCTATTAATGCTGCATCTAATAGGAAGTAATTTGGTTTGACGTGATGTTCGAAAATCAAATAAGTTCCTAAAATAAATAGTAAAAAGCTCCAATCATCAGCGTAGTTGTCAATTATCGCAGATACGATTAATAAAATCACTGAAGCGGTGATCGTTTTAAAATTGAGCTTTTTTTTGTCATGGTAAATTGAAAAGAAGATTGCAAAGACCATGATCCAAGATAAGACAGTGCCGAGTGCATAAGCTGACTCTTCTACGTATATCATCATCATTCCCCCTGTAACTAGTATATCAGAGGAAAGACAAGACTAATTGTTGCGAGAAAATTATTTAAAAAATGTAGAAAAATACTGTAACGAATGTCTCTAAATTAACTTCGATTATAAGAATAACAAAATAATAGAGGCGTATATCATGGTAAGTAAAGAAGATGTTATCAAGGTTATGCGGGAATTTTCTTCAGCCTTGAATAGTTTGGGCAATAATTTTTGGGGTGCTAGTCTATAGGATGCATTCAAGAATCAAAATAACCCGTTTCAGGATATATTTTTTCTAACTATACTCAGAAGAACTATATTAAAAGTGAATCTTAGCTAGAAAAGGATATGAGTAAGTTGGAAAAACGTGAACAAGTAAAAGAATTGATCCATGGATTGTATAATTATCTGATCAAGCTACCAAATCCATCGACAAACTTGTTAAATATCACTGATGTGTTATTACAAGTCTATACAAAGATCGATGATGTCAAAGAGCTTGATCCATTAGTAAGTCGCTTAGTAAATTATATTTATGTTGAAGGTTTCGGCAGCGTAACTTTGCCGAGGGAACAGGATCATCAGTTGATCGAGTTAGCTAATATCGCTAAAAAAGCCGGTTGGAATGGTCGTAATTACGCTGATTTCACCGATAAGTCACAGTTCTACAGTTATTTTGATAAGAATGAGATGCCTCGTAGATGAATATAAGAATTATGGATTTGTTCCTCTTAAATTTGGAAGTACCGTTAAATATTGAGTTATTTAATTTGATTAATGTCCGTTCAGGAGTGTAATCACTACTGTTCAGGACATTTTTTGTTTAGCAATTATCACTAAGAATAAAATAATTTGTAAAGGAGTGATTATTTTGTCAGAGAAAGAACTATTCGATTTGATCAACAAAACATATTCAGATCCAGAAATCGAAAGAAATCGAGACATCAGAACAAGACTGCTCAAACTAGCTCGAGAATTGGATGATGGTACTAATTACAAGGTGGTTTGTGTTAAATTAAGCAATTATATTTCATTTTATTTAGCTTCACACTGGTTACGTGCCCCTAAGGCGTTGTTACAGTTGTCTCAAAGTATTGAAGACAGAGCTGAAGATTACCGCGGATCAACTTCAAATGGTGTCTGGGTCAGTGGTATGGACAATCGTATTAAGATCGAAAGTAATGAACAATTATACTGAAATTATTTTATTATTCTAAAGACTGACCGTTTAGTGGTTGGTCTTTTTTTCGTTATAGCGATGATTCTAAATGTGTAACGGCGTTACATCGCACTAGTAAAGATAATTGTTTTAGATCTGTGATTAAACTCGTATATATGATATATACGATTATTAATATTTATTCACCAAGTATATAAATAGATTTATATACTTTTTTTTGATAGGATAGCTCCTAGCTTTGTTCTAATTTAGTATTTGGAGGGGTTATTCGTGAAACATGATTTACAATATACGCAATATTTAGACTCAATGAGGTCTTATACAGAGCGTGATCAGGCTTCCAAGGCTTTGATTTTGATTGGTTATGTTGAACGTGATTTCATTCGTTTTTACCGAGCTGGTAGAATCAAAGATGGAATTGATTTTGCTCAAGAAAACTTGGCACGTTCCAAAACGTTGCTTAGTAAATTGACTTCTGATGAAAAGGTCGCACAATTACATGCATTAGTTGATATTTTGTCATTTGAAGGGATTCAGAATCACGTTGATATTTATGAATTCGTGCAGTTGAGAACGCAATACCATCAACGTTTACTGAAGCTGCCAGCAACTCAGAAGAAGTACATTCCGTGGATGAAGCAGATTATTAAAGACTTCGGAGAGCTGACCCAAAAAGATGGTTTATCTTATGCAGATCATCTGGAATCAACACTCGATATTATTTATTACGTTAGTTCTCATTTGCGACAGAAATTGACAGTCAAACAAGTCTTAGAACACGTTAATAGCCGCTGTAATCCTGCAGTAGTTCAACAGGGCTTTAATACTGAAATGCAGATGTCGATCCGAGACTATATTAACGTGAAAAAAATTCAAGAAGCACAGCGTGTTTTGATGACAACTAATATTTCTATTCGACAAATTGCTCAAGAATTAAATTTTTACGATGCTGCAGATTTTTCCAAAAGATTCAAGCGGGAGTTCGGTATGACACCTTTGGAATATCGACAACAAAATAGTGAAATTGATTAATATTATAATATTTTGAGTTGTATTTTTATTATTATTTTTTATTGTTTTTATACAAATTATCGTTTTACATTGCCCCAAACCGATATACTCGTTGCTGTTGATACAACGAATGATTGAAGCCGGGGGCCATTATTATGTGCAATAAACGAATTTATCAACGAATATTCTTGTTCTTAGCTACTTTTTTGTTAGGTATTAATTTTAATGATATGACGGTAAAGGCAGAAGATACTGAAACAAGTGCCTTTTCACATGTTACCGCAGATAATTTTTTGAATTATTTTGATTTGAATGGTTCAGCTACTTATGACTCAACTAGTGGTGTTGTGACGATTACACCTGATGAGAATAACAAAGTTGGAAATTTTGCTTTAAAAAGCAAAATCGATATGAATACAAGTTTTGAGCTTATCGGACAAGTTAATCTTGGTGATAAGACATCAGAGCATGGTGGTGCTGATGGAATTGGATTTGCTTTCCATAATGGTAATGTTAATGATGTCGGTAATGCCGGCGGTAACTTAGGCATTGGTAATCTGATCAATGCACTGGGATTTAAGCTTGATACTTGGCACAATAGTGCTTATACCCCTCAAGCTGCCTTACCAGGTGCACAGGTTTTACCTGAAGATTCCAATGGATATGGTTGGGCGTCAGATCCAGATAATGTACAGTTTGGAGGTTTTGTTTCAACTAGTTTGAAGCAGATCAAAGCGGCTGATGGTAATGATTATGATCGTTGGTGGGCTGAGACAGAACTAGATTCTGTTAAAGATTTAGATGCATCAGATCTGGATGGACAATTTCATGATTTTAACGTTAGGTACGATGGGACATCAAGAACTTTGACCATAAACTACACACAGACAAGTGGACAAGTTCTCACCTGGTCAAAGTCAGTGCCAACTACTGATGAAGCAATGGCAATGATAGTCAGTGCTTCGACAGGAGGTGCTAAGAATTTACAACAATTCAAATTAACAAGTTTTGACTTTCAACAAGCTGCAACGGTCAATGTTAGATACGTTAATACGACTGGCCGTCAAATTGGACAAGCCGAAGTTAGTTATCCCAATGGAGCGATTGTAGGCGGAACTTATATAACAGAAAAATTAACGATTCCAGGATATAAGTTTGTTAAGATGGATGACGGTCAAGTGACGGGAACAGCTAGTCTTCTAGCAGAGGGAACTTTGACTAAGGTTGGCGATAATGGCACGATAGTATACGTTTATGAACCAGATTACCAAGTTGATCGTAAGGTTATAAATGAGACCATTCATTATGTTGACGAAGACGGTCAGACTTTGGCAGATGATCATGTGTCAGAGCCGATAACATTCATTACTGTGAAGGATTTGTTTAGTGATGAACTGAAAACTTACTATTCTAAAGGCAAACAGGCTAAACCTAAAGTTGATGAGAATGGTGATCCAATCAGTCAAAATGGGGAACAATGGACTTTAGCAGATTCTGCCAATTTTGAGGCAGTAAGTCACCCTGATGTCACAGGTTATACAGTTATTTCTAATGATGCACCTGATGGTGATTTAACTCAGGTTAATCCTCAGACGGTCAGTTATGATTCTCAAGATTTAGTATTTACCGTTGTTTACCAAAAGACAACATCGACTGATCCAGAAAAGCCGGTAGATCCAGAAAAGCCGGTAGATCCGGAAAAACCAGTAGATCCAGAAAAGCCGGTAGATCCGGAAAAACCAGTAGATCCGGAAAAGCCGGTAGACCCAGAAAAGCCGGTAGACCCAGAAAAGCCAGTAGATCCGGAAAAGCCGGTAGA
>NZ_JAYKTV010000006.1:37116-105131 GCF_036913575.1 Companilactobacillus sp. HBUAS59699
CGGTAGATCCGGAAAAACCTGTGGACCCGGAAAAACCGGTAGATTCAGAAAAGCCAGTAGATCCGGAAAAACCGGTAGATCCAGAAAAGCCAGTAGATCCGGAAAAGCCGGTAGATCCGGAAAAACCTGTGGACCCGGAAAAACCGGTAGATTCAGAAAAGCCAGTAGATCCGGAAAAACCGGTAGATCCAGAAAAGCCAGTGGATCCGGAAATACCATTAGATCCGATAACGCCCACAGATTCAACTAAGGGCAACAATATCGGCGGGTTAGTAATAAATGACGTACCGACGACTACTAAATCACATTCTGGTTTCAAAGAATTTCCACAGACTGGTGAAAAAACATATAAGTGGCAATTAGGATTAGGTGTGATTATCATAGCCATTTTAGGTTTGTTGGGATTCGATATGTGGCGTCGAGCAAAAGATTAAACATTTAGCTGTTACTAAAAGTTCAGAAAACCTGAATTCTTCCTATATATGTGTTACACTACTTGAATAAATCAAACAATTAACAAAAATCAACGTCGCCGTTACTTGACACGTTGTTTTTTTACGCGTAAATGCAGGAGGATAGTTAATGTTAAATGTCAACAATGTCAGTATGCAGTTTTCTGACCGAGTACTCTATGACGATGTCAATCTGAAATTCACACCAGGTAACTGTTATGGTGTTATCGGTGCTAATGGTGCTGGTAAGTCTACATTCTTGAAGATCATTGAGGGAAAGCTGAAACCTACTACAGGTGTAGTTTCAATGGGACCTAATGAACGTATGTCCAGTTTGAACCAGGATCACTTTGCTTTTGAAGATAACTTAGTTATGGATACAGTAATTCGTGGTCACCAAAAACTCTACGATATTATGACTGAAAAGAATGCTATTTATTTGAAACCTGACTTTAGTGACGCTGACGGAATCCGTGCTGCCGAACTAGAGACAGAATTCGGTGAAATGGGCGGTTGGGAAGCTGAAGCCGAAGCTTCTCAAATGTTACAAGCACTTGGAATCGACGAATCACTTCATCAATTACCGATGAGTGAATTGACTGAACCGCAAAAAGTTAAGGTCTTACTTGGACAAGCTTTATTCGGTCATCCTGATGTCTTGTTACTAGATGAGCCTACGAATGGTTTGGACGTTCAATCGATCAGCTGGTTAGAAAACTTCCTAGCTGACTATGAGAATACGGTTATTGTGGTATCCCATGACCGTCACTTCCTTAATCAAGTTTGTACCCACATGTGTGACGTTGACCGTGGTAAGATCACACTCTTTGTCGGAAACTATGACTTCTGGATGGAATCAAGTGAATTAGCTACTCAATTGCAAGCTAACGCTAACGCCAAGAAGGAAGAACAGATCAAACAGTTGCAAGAATTCGTGGCACGATTCAGTGCTAATGCTTCGAAGTCTAAACAAGCTACTTCCCGTAAGAAACAATTAGAGAAGATCACTTTAGACGATATTAAACCTTCTACTCGTAAATATCCTTTCATCAAGTTCAATCCAGAACGTGAATTGGGTAAGGATCTAGTTAGTCTTGAAGGTGTTTCCAAGTCGATCGAAGGTGTGAAGATCCTGGACAATATCAGTTTGACGCTGCGCCCTGACGAGAAGATCGCCTTCATTAGTCGTAATGACTTAACAACTACTATCTTGATGCAAATTATTGCTGGAGAGATGGAACCAGACGAAGGCCAAGTAACTTGGGGACAAACAGCTACGACAACTTACTTACCTAAGAATGTGAATGATTATTTTGCTGAAAACAAGATGTCAGTTATCGACTGGTTGCGTCAATACGCTTCTAAGGATGAGAACGATAATACCTTCTTGCGCGGTTTCCTAGGTAAGATGCTCTTCTCTGGGGACGATGTTAACCGTGAAGTTGATGTCATGTCTGGTGGGGAAAAGGTTCGTGCAATGTTATCGAAGATGATGTTGAGTAAGGCTAATGTCTTACTACTAGATGATCCAACTAATCACTTGGATCTGGAATCTATCACAGCGCTGAATGACGGTCTGGTAGGATTCAAGGGTAGTATCATCTTCACTTCTCACGATCATGAGTTCATTCAAACTATTGCTAACCGTATCATCGAAGTCAGTCCTATGGGGATCGTTGACAAATCTGATACTACTTATGACGAATTCTTGGCTCATAAACAAGTCCAAGAACAAGTTGCTAAGTTATACGATGCTGAATAATACTAACGACTCGAAGTTAATTTCGGGTCGTTTTTTTGTGCATCTTTCAAGAAAAAACTTCGTCTTACAAAAATGTAAGTAAATGTAATATGAATCGAACGACCTTTTTTATGAATTTTCTTATGATAGATATATCAAATGGAGGTTCAAGAAATGCAAAAAATTGTCGAAGTAAAAAATGTTGAAAAAATTTATGGTAAGGCTAACGAGAAACAATTCAAAGCTTTGTCGGATGTAAATTTTGAAGTTCAACCAGGAGAGTTTGTCGGAATCATGGGGGCATCTGGTTCAGGTAAGACAACATTGTTAAACATTTTATCAACTCTTGATACGCCCACAAGTGGTTCGGTACAAATTGCCGGACAAGATATTACCAAATTAAATACTAATGAAATGGCAGATTTTCGTGCTAACAAGATTGGTTTTATTTTCCAAGATTTTAACTTGCTGGAGAATTTGACAGCCTATGAAAATATCGCATTGCCATTAGCGTTACAAAATGTTTCGCCTAAGAAGATCAAGCCAGCAGTTACTGCAATTACTGAAAAATTAGGTTTGACAGAAATTTTGAATCACTATCCAACTGAATTATCTGGTGGTCAAAAACAACGTGTTGCGGCTGCCCGGGCTTTGGTCCATGAACCAAGTATTGTCTTTGGGGATGAACCTACTGGTGCCTTGGATTCTAAGAGTGCTCGTGCACTGATGGATACGATGACAAAGATCAATCATGAGGATAATGTTTCGATCCTATTAGTAACACATGATCCTTTCTCAGCTAGTTATTGTGACCGCATCCTCTTTATTCGTGACGGTGAGATCGGACAAGAATTGAAGAAAGAGGACAGTTCACGTGGTGAATTCTATCAAGAGATCTTAGATTCATTGGGAACATTCGTTGAATAATTTATAGAGGAGAGGAGATTAAATAATGTTAAACAAACTAGCCTTAAGTGGCATCAAGCATCGAATGCGAGACTACACGGTACTGTTCTCAGGTTTGATGATCGCTTCAGCAATTTTTTATATGTTCCTGTCGTTAGCGCTCAACAAGACATTTTTAAGTTCTAATTCGCCAGCTCAGGCAACTGCCTTTATCTTTGGTTTTGGAATCGTCTTGCTGGCAATAATCACTATTGTCTACATCAACTATGCGAATACCTTCCTGTTAAGCATGCGGCAGAAGGAATACGGGATGTTCATGATGCTCGGTGCTAAGAGTAGCAAGATCTCTAAGATGATCTTTGTAGAAACATTCGCTATCGGTGCCATCTCAACTGTTATCGGTTCATTGATCGGTATCATCGCAACTAAGTATGTCAGTCAATGGATGATCACTGCCTTAGATATGCAAGTTAAACACTTTAATAGTTTTTATTTACCAGCTTTACTTTGGACTTTTGTTTTCTTCATCGTACTATTTGTCTTTTCAGCGTTACGCAATTCCGTTTCCTTGAGACGGACTAAGGTCTTAACTTTGTTACACAAAGATAGTCAACCAAGCAAGATCAAACGTAACGGCGCTGTGAAAGCTGTTCAAGCAGTTATTGGAATTATTTTCCTAGCTTTAGGTTATTTCTCCATGTGGTTTATCGGTCAAAATGCGTTGTTCATTTACTTAGGTGTACCATTTGCCTTGGTAACGATCGTTATCGGTACTTATTTTACGATCAATGCAGCTATAACGGCCGCAATTTCAATGTTAAAACGCAATACTAAATTCTCACAAAAAGGTTTGAATAATTTCACTCTTTCACAATTGAGTTTTAGAATCGGCGATTACACGAAGATCCTATCAATGGTATCGATGATGTTCGCCTTAGCCCTTGGTGCTATTACGGTTGGACTGGGTTTTCAAAATCAAATTGATACGGTTGTTAACGGCCAGAATTATTATGACGTTACCGTTCATAACGCCGATACAGCACAGAAGAGTCGTATCAATCACTTGAGTGGTGATGATCAAACAACTTATTCATATAAGTCTGATGACAAGAACAAAGTAGTTTACTATCGTGCAAGTGAATTCAAGAAGCAACCATTCCATTATGAGCATTTCAATATGGAAAGTATGATCGTTAAGACTAAGACAAGTAAGGATCCGACTGATCAAGAAGTCAGCTACAGCTTGCAACAGAATATGCTGCCAAGATATCGAATGAGTCAGGTCAAAGCTGTCAGTGATGCGGAATTTGCGGAATTACCTGCGAAAACAAATACTTTGACGGTAGTTAAGACAACTTCTTTCAAGAATAACTTGAGTAAGATCAAGACTATCTCTAAAGAAGAAGCTAAGCGTTATCCAGAATTGAAACAAGCTAGTGGTGACAAGTACAGTTCCTATGTCCTAGTTAATGGTTTCTTCTCGGGACTAGAGTTCATGGGCTTCTTCCTGGGAATCGCCTTTCTAGCCATGCTCGCTAGTTGCTTGATGTTCAAGATCCTTTCAGGTGCCAATGGCGACGTTAAGCGTTATAACATGCTCTATAAGATCGGTACGCGTCAGAAGATGTTACGCTCAACTATCAATAAGGAAATTGCCGTTCTCTTCTCGGTACCAGCTATTTTAGGAATCGTTCATGTCTTGTTTGGACTACAGATGTTCACTAAGTTGCTCTATAAACCATATATGAATATTGAGATACCATTCGGCATCTTCATCGTTCTCTATCTGGGTTATTATTTCTTAACACGTTACTTGTATAAGAAGATCGTTCTAAAATAAAATTTTTCAGTTTCCCTTCGGGGGAACTGGGGTCGGCGGGTGTTTCCCCCTAACTAATACCTACCGACCCCAGCTCCTCGGAAATGAGGAGCATTAATTGTTAAAGCGTCGAAGAAATCTTCCCCCTCTGAGACGCAATCTAATATTATATGGAAATCCCTCAACAAGATTCCTAGAAACACCCTTCAATATGTAATGAGAATTCCCGTTCTCAAAATTGTGATGCAGTCACAGAAAAAATCCCTATCTCAACGAGTTGATCGTGAGGTAGGGATTTTTTTAATTGCTTTTTTTAAAGTGAAATTTGCTCAAAATATTATATAGTCCTAAGCTGGCGATCATTGAAATGCTCGGTAAGAATTCGATTCGATAGCGACCCTGAACTTCAATAATCAGATTGGCAACCACGAAGGCCATTAATGGCAGGATCAATAAGTAGAAGTTATTACTGAATTTGGTCTTAAAAAGATAGAATGACCCGATCCACGATAGAACAATCAGTATGATGGAACCAATATAGGCTATGAAGTTGATGATCTCAACTGTCTTAGGAGAATGATTGGTACTGAAATTAGTAAAGTCTGTCGCGAGTGTCCGTGCTGACCACAGTACTTGGACTTTATTAATAAATAAATGCAACCACTTGTGATTATCATTCAAGTATTTGATCTCACGGTGCAATTGTTTCTTCTCGACCTTACTCATTTCTGCTCTAGATTTATTGGCATCGATCAACTTATTCATGTCGTCGCTGTAAGTACCGCTAGATTGATAGTGTAGTCCGGTAACGAATTTCCATTCTGGATCATGGTTGGATAATCCATATGCATTGACACCACCAGCTTTGACACCCCAGCCGGCTAGACTGAACAGAACAAAGTAGATCAATAAGGTAAGGATAGTTTTGGAAGCTGACTTGTAATCGAATTTGCCATTGTTAATGAGTAGATAACACAGAGCAAAGACGATTATACCAGCGATGAATACCGGTCCGATCGGTCTGATCAGGCACGCAGCAGTTAAAGAGATCCCTGCCAAAAGATAATACGTAGTTTTATTTTGCATTAGTAGATACAGCGTTACTAAGTACAACAAGGATCCGAGGTATTGATTATCCGCTTGACTGCTCAATGCAAACCAATCTAAGTCGATCATCAATAGTAATACTGAGATCCTAGCCATTTTGATGTTGTTGAAGATCTTAGTTACTAATAAGTAGGTCATCAGTAGGGTCAGTGTTTGATAGACGACATTTAGAAATTGTACGACGAAGATATTGAACCCAAAGACTTTGACGATCCCTAAAATATAAACCATGAATCCGGATTGATAGGCGTATTTTGAGAAGTAATCATTGTCAGTGTTGTAGAGCGGATCGCCGTTAAAAAATCCTGGAGCTCGCGACCAAAAGTTTCCAAAGTCACTGATCTGGGTTTGAGGCATTTTTAAGACCCAGCTAATGCCGACGATCATAAAGATAAGAAGCATTGCGCCGAGAACTATTAGATTGGTTTTTTTATCGGTATCTCGTATGCGTATCAAGAAGTAGCTGACTAATGCCACTAAAATGAAGGCGATGATGATCAAAGAAAGATTGCGCAAGGTATTTTGGAATAAATAATTTTGATAATAAAATAGCAGCATCATTATGAAAACTAAAGTAGTGAAAAGGGCTAAACATAATAAGATGAACTTGCTAATGGTGCTTTGTAATTTGTTGATAATATCCCCCTAAATTTACAGTCAAACTCAAGCTTTGACCGAGAGTGACAAGCTTTAAATAAATCATAATAATATTAACATAGTTGTCGCAACAAGCCTTATACGCATTGCCAATCTATAATTAAAATAAATTTAATTTTAGGTAAAAATCTTAATCTATGCTAAAATAAACTACTTGATAATTTTTTAACAAACATTTAGTTCGTCTTTTGACATGATATATGAAAATGACAATTTTTTTTATGTGGCATTATGTCATGAAGATCTCTTGATATATAAGGGATAGAGTGTAATAATCGCCTTGTATTAAAACCGAACATGGTCAATGATTAGATGTTTTTTGTTGCTAAATTTATTTTTAAACATTAAAATTTCTTTAATGATATTTTTTCAGAAACTTTAATCTGAATTGTAAAAGGGAATAGAAGGGAGAATGTTTATGTCATCAATGATCGAATTTCGTGATGTGCAAAAGTACTACGGTAAGTTTCATGCACTAAAGGACATTAACTTAAAAATCGATAAGGGAGAAACAGTTGTTTTGATCGGACCTTCAGGATCTGGTAAGAGTACTTTGGCCAGAACTGTCAATGGATTGGAAACGATCCAAGAAGGCCAATTGATCGTTAATGGTCATGATATCGCGAATAAGACGACTGATATCAACCGTATTCGGACAGATGTTGGGATGGTTTTCCAACATTTCAATCTATACGCTAATAAGGACGTTTTGGAAAATGTCATGTTAGCACCAAGAATTGTTTTGAAGTTGAGTGAGGAAGAAAACAAGAAGACAGCTATGGCTTTACTAGACCAAGTTGGTTTGGCAGATAAAGCTCATAACATGCCTTCTCAGATCTCAGGTGGTCAGGCACAACGTGTAGCCATCGCTAGATCACTCGCAATGAAGCCACGCTGTATGTTATTTGATGAGCCTACAAGTGCACTGGATCCAGAAATGATCGATGATGTATTGGGAGTTATCAAGTACGTTACTAGCCAAAGTGATATGACATCACTTATCGTTACGCACGAAATGGGCTTCGCTCAAGAAGTAGCCAATCGTGTTATTTTCATGGCTGATGGTCAGATCCTCGAGGATGATGAAACAGAGAAATTCTTCAAGCACCCTTCAAATGAACGTGCTAGCCAGTTCTTAGGTAAGATCATTAAGCATTAAAATAGGGGGTATTTGATATGAAAAAGAAGTTTAAGTACTTATCACTGCTGATCACATCTTTGCTCCTAGTTGTTGTGCTTGCTGGATGTGGTTCGAAACCCTTGTCAGCTCAAAATGTTTTGGAAAATGACAAAAAATCCAAGACAGTCACATGGGGTGTTAAAGCAGATACAAAATTATTAGGTTTGATTGATGTTAAAGATGGTAAGGAAAAAGGATTTGAAATCGACTTAGCGAAAGCTATCACTAAAAAGATGCTCGGCAAAGATGCCACTGCTAAATTCGTTACCGTTACATCACAGTCACGTATTCCATTATTGAAGAATGGAAACATCGACGCCATCATCGCTACAATGACCATAACGCCGGAACGTAAAAAGACAATTGATTTTGCTAATTCATACTTTGATGCTGGACAATCGATCCTAGTTAAAAAAGGTTCATCAGTCAAAAAAGTAGAAGACTTGAATGGTAAGACAATCATTGGTGTTGTGGGTTCAAACTCAGTTCAAAACGTTAAGAAGTTTGCTCCTAAGGCACAAGTCTTGCAACTACCTGACTATGCTCAAGCCCTAACAGCTTTGAAGTCTGGTCAAGGGGATGCCTTAACGACGGATAATGTTATCTTAGCTGGTATGGCTGTCAACAATCCTGGCTATGAATTAACTGGTAAGCCGTTCACAACCGAACCTTACGGTATCGGCATCAATAAGGGTCAAGGAGACTTTAAAAAAGCTATTAATAAAGCCTTGAAAGAAGTGCAAGCGGACGGTACTTACAACAAGCTTGTCATCAAGTGGTTTGGTAATGTTCCTGGATTCAATTACAAGGAGGTGCTAAGAAAATGATAAAACTACTAACAGATAACTGGTCAGCGTTTATTTCTGGATTCGGTTGGACCGTTCTATCCAGTATCTTGGCACTGTTCTTCAGTTTGATCATCGGTTCTTTATTTGCCATTTTGGAAGTAATGCCGAATAAGGCCGCACGTGTTATTGGTAATGTTTACGTTGAGATATTCCGTAACATCCCACTACTAGTTATTACGATGTTCTTCTACTTAGTAATTCCATTGTATATTGTAAAGATCAATGGTTTCACAGCCGGAACGATCGGCTTGACGATCTATACTTCAGCCTTCATTGCTGAAACAGTTCGTGCCGGGATCAACTCAGTTGATGTCGGTCAGATGGAAGCTGCTCGTGCACAGGGAATGACATTTTGGCAGGCAATGAAGAACGTTGTCTTGCCACAAGCTTTTAAGTTGGTCATTCCACCACTAGGTAACCAATTCGTTAACTTGGTTAAAAACTCGTCAGTCCTCGCCTTCGTTGCAGGATTTGATTTGATGTATCAAGGTAATGCGATTGCTTCGCAGACTTTTGAAACGGTAAATACTTATGTTGTAGTCGGTTTGTTCTACTTAGTCATCACAATGCCGATCAGTTACTACATGCAACATCTAGAAAGAAAATTAGCTTAGGAGGGGATACGTTATGCAAAATTGGATAGATGCTTATTCATGGATCAATATACGGTTCCTGCTCCAAGGCTTATGGATCACAATATTGATTTCAGTTATTTCTGTAGTATTGAGTTTTATTATCGGATCAGTCTTAGGTATTATTAGATATGCCAAGATTCCATATTTGTCTAAGATCATCGGTTTTATCATCGACGTGATTCGTAATTTGCCACTACTATTGATCATTTTCTTCACGTACTTTGGACTACCGGCATTCGGCTTCAAGCCGGATACGATCCCAGCTGCCATCTTAGCGATGACAGTCTTCGAATCGACGATGATTGCTGAGATCATTCGTTCAGGTATTCTGGCGGTCGATGTTGGTCAGATGGAAGCGTCTCGTGCAATGGGGATGAAGATGGGACAAGCTATGTGGCACGTTGTTTTACCACAAGCTTACAAGAAGATGATCCCAGCTTTAGTTAGTCAATTCATTTCATTGATCAAGGATACTTCCTTGGCCACGATCATCGTTGTTCCAGAATTGATGCAACACGGACAAGTTGTTTACGGACAGGATCCTAACTACATTATTCCGGTCTTCGTCGCAATGGCCATCATGTACTTTGTCGTTTGTTACGCCTTGTCACTGTTGTCCAAGTTTATTGACAGACGAATGGCTTAATGCAAAGAATGTTAGTTTTATTTTGAAAAACCATTAAAATTAGAAAATTATTAAAAAAATTTCTTGACGTCTAAAAAAATAACTGCTAATATACAAGTCAATCGAATAAACAAATATAAGTGTCTGAAACAAGTAGTACTGCATCTGTGTGTAAGAAAGCCGGTGGTTGATGCGAATCGGTCAGGGTGTACGTCATGAAATACCAGACATGACTTGGTTTTTCCAAGCGGGTAAAGAGAACCGTTACTTCTCGAGAGTGGAGAATAGTTATATTCTCAATCTGGGTGGTACCACGGTTATTAGTCGTCCCTGTTGCGTAAGCGATAGGAACGACTTTTTTTATACCTCAAAGTTGGGAAGGAAAATATTATGAAGAATACAGCCGGTGGAAATCCTCGATATCGATTCATTAACTAAATTAAGTAAAAAATGAGGAGATTAATTATGGAAAACAAAGTCAGCTTCAAAGAAGCAATTTCAATGTTAATAGTAATGTTATTAGTTTTAGGTTTTGGTGTTATCAAATTTGGTCTTTCACCACAAACCCCAGTCCTAGTAGTTATCGGTCTATTGATCCTCTGGGCTAAAGTCCGTGGCAGCAGTTGGGACGATATTCATAATGGTATTATCGACGGTGTCAAAAATGGGATCGTACCGATCTTTATCTTCATTCTGATTGGTGCCTTGATCGGTACTTGGATCGCAGCCGGAATTATTCCATCAATGATGGTGGCAGGATTCCACATGATCTCAGTTAAGTGGTTCGTACCGTCAGTCTTTCTAGTTTGTGCCATTATTGGTACATCGATCGGTAGTGCCTTTACAATTATTTCCACATTGGGAATTGCACTCTTTGGAATGGGTACGACTCTTGGTGTTAATCCAGCTTTAGTAGCCGGTGCTATCATCTCTGGTGCTATCTTTGGTGATAAAACTTCACCACTTTCAGATTCAACTAATTTGGCTTCAGCCATTGCTGAAGATGACTTATTTGCACATATTAAGAACCTCATGTGGACTACGATCCCAGCTTTCTTAATTTCACTTATTCTTTACGCAATTCTTGGTAACAGTGGTTCTAATGCTAGTTTGGATAGTATCGATAAGACTCTAGCAGTTTTGAATAGCAACTTCGTAATCTCTTGGTGGGCTATCCTACCAATTGCATTATTGTTTATCTGTTCCATCGCTAAGATCCCAGCCATTGCCACATTGATCTTAAATATTACCGTTACGATCGGGATGATCTTCATTCAAAAACCAAGTACACAAATCAAAGATGTCGCAGGTTTTATCGAAAATGGTTTCGTTTCTAAGACTGGTAACGCTGCAGTTGATGCTTTGCTTACTCGTGGTGGTATTACTTCCATGATGGGAACCGTTTCGTTGATTTTCCTAACCTTATCATTAGGTGGATTATTGATGAAGTTTGATGTAATTCAAACAGCAATGACACCACTTGCTGCTAAGTTAAAGACACCCGGATCAGTCGTTACAGCAACTATTCTTTCAGGTATCGGCGTTAACATCTTCGTCGGTGAACAATACTTATCAGTTATCTTGCCAGGTAAGGCCTTCAAGTCAACCTTCAACAAGCGTGGTCTTGATAATCTAGCTCTCAGTCGTGTTCTAGAAGATGGTGGGACAGTTATTAACTACTTGATCCCTTGGGGTGTTGCCGGAGCCTTCGCCGCTAATACACTTGGCGTTTCAACATTAGCCTTCTTACCATTCTGTTTCTTCAGCCTACTTTCACCAATTCTTTCTATTATAAGTGGATTCACCGGTATCGGCTTGAAACGTTTGAACGCTTCCGAAAAAACAACTGATAGTAAGAGCGATGCAGTTACTGCCTAATTATTTATAATTTTCAGAAAATATCCAATTGAGTTGCATAAAAAACAACTTTTATTGGATATTTTTTTGTGCTTTTTGACCTTACAAAATTGTAAGGTAATGTTAGTTTAAAGCCACGAAAACATTATATTTATTGGGTAGAATTAAATGTATAATGGAACAAGTCGTTTTGAAAATAGGGAGGAAATATGAAAAAAATCAAACTTACAATTTGGGGGATTGCTATTGTAATGGCAATTATTACTGTAGCAGTAGTTTTAGGTAATGCTAGTGATAGCCACAAAGCCAAATACAATACTTATACTGTTAAGTCAGAACAAACTGATAACTTTACAGGGGTCGTTCAGGCTGACCAGAGACATGCTGTCAGTGATGAACCTAAGTCTGATGATGAGACCTTGGCTTCATCTAATGTCAGAAATGGTGAAGAGGTTACTAAGGGACAAGTTCTATTTACTTTTTATAAGAACATGTCTAGTGAGATCAACTCAGCTAATTTAGAGATCAGACAAGCACAATTAACGATCCAACAGTTGAATACAACGACTGATAAGAATACTGATTATCAGATCGAATTGGCTAAGGATCAAGAAATGTTGAGCGAAGCTCAAGCTAAATTATCAAAAATAAATCAAGAACAGAATCGCACGGTTTTAGCTCCAATTGCTGGTACGTACTTCAAAGATAGTGAAGGACGCAGCTTTATTTACGGTACACCGATCATTCAAGGTAATGTCAACGAGTTCTCACTTGATAAGATCAAGAGCGGCAAGAAAGTGACAGTTATCAAGAATAATGGTGAGAAGATCAAAGGAACATACAGTTCTAAGGATAAGATTCCATACAATAATGGTGCTGTTTCTTATTATCACTTCCAAGTAAGTACTGATGAGACCTTGAATTATGGAATGCACGTACAAATTCAAAACTCTACTCGTGGTTATAAGATTCCTAAAGCAGCGGTAAAATCAGGCGATACGGTCTATGTTGTGAAAAATGATAAGAAACACAGACGTGTATTAGACTTGACCAAATATGATAACAATTATTACGTCAAAAAAGGAATCAAGGCTGGCGATAAGCTGGTCTTGTTCTAGGGCGGTGATTTCATGTTAAAGATAAATAACGTGGGAAAATCATACGGTAAATTCAAAGTCTTGCAAGATATTGATTTAGAAGTCGCTGATGGTGAATTCTTAGCCATCATGGGACCATCCGGTTCTGGTAAGTCAACGTTGATCAATATTTTGGGCCTATTGGATCAAGACTATACAGGTGAATATTTGTTGAATGACAAGAGTTATAAGGATACATCAGATAATCTTTTGTCACGTATTCGTGGTGATCAACTAGGTTTTGTCTTTCAAAACTTCAAATTGTTGACGACTTACAATGTCTACGAAAATATTGAAATACCTTTGGTCTACAGCAAGCTAGAACAACGAAACAAGCATGAACGAGTTGAAGATGTAGTTGAAAAAGTTGGTCTATCAGGCAAGGAAAAAAATCGTCCTTCAGAGTTATCCGGTGGGCAACAACAACGTGTGGCGATTGCTCGAGCAATCGTCAATCGACCTAAGTTGATCATTGCCGATGAACCGACTGGTGCACTTGATACGAAGACTAGTAAAGAGATCATGGATATCTTTACGAAGTTGAATCAAGACGGTACCACGATCATTATGGTCACTCACGATGAAGAAGTAGCTCAATATGCCATGCGGACAGTCTATATCCGTGACGGTAAGTTATATCATGATGCAAAGGATGTGTTTAAAAATGATTGATAAAATTTTGATCGCATTCAAGTCGATTGGTAAGAATAAGAATCGTAACTTCTTAACGATGTTGGGTATTATTATCGGAATTGCCTGTGTGATTGCTATCTTAGCCGTTGGTGATGGTTTCACTAAGACGATGACCAAAGGTATGGGAACACACAATGATAAGGGACGTGTAACGATAAGCTTTGAATCATCCTCATATGACGATGTTTCAAGTGGCTTCACGCAAAACGATATCAGCACTTTAGAAAAGGTCTCGGGTGTTGATCATGTTAAGTTAGACAGTAGTAACACCGAAGCTAGTGCAAAGATCCAATACAAGACGAAGCATGAGACAACGAGTTTGAACAAAGCACCTAAACATCTCAAGTTATCTAAAGGTGTCGGTACGACGATCGATAAGTCGGATATGAGTAATATCTTCATCTCGCATGATTTAGCTTCACGAATCTTTAAAGGTGAAAGTGCACTGAATAAACCACTTATTATAGAAGGAAACGTATTTATCGTCCGTGGAATTTATAATGTTAGTGACTTCAATTATCGTCCTGATATTTATGTTTCCAAAGATATCTTCAAACAGTTATTCTCTAACCAGATCACGAAAGACTTGGCACGGATCTATGTCAGCCCGGATGCCAACAAGAAGTCAGTCGGTAAACGAGCTGTGGCCCAGATGAAGAAGTTTGGTGAGGATAAGCAAATGGGTAGTTATTCGGTTTCTAATACAGACCAAATTAGTAAGACATTTACGAAGATGCTGAATTATGTGACTTACTTCGTAGCGTTAGTTGCTGGTATATCATTATTGATCGCTGGTATCGGCGTTATGAATGTAATGTATATCACGGTTTCTGAGCGTCGCAAAGAGATTGGTATACGACGTGCTTTTGGAGCTACTTCAAATGACATCAGAAGTCAATTCTTGATTGAGAGTGTGGTACTTTGCGTTATCGGTGGTTTGATCGGTATTTTATTTGGCTATCTTTTAGTAGCGATTATAAATGCCTTCTTGCCATTCAAAGCAATCGTCACCGGTTATTCATTAGCTATCTCTCTATCAGTTTCGACAGCAGTTGGCTTGATCTTCGGATTCATTCCATCAAACAAAGCTGCTAAGTCACCATTAGTGGGATTATTGAAAGAAGAATAGTCAGTTTTTAAAAAGGGGATTACTATGAAAAAATTATATAAATTAGATGGTTGGACATTGCTAGCGATGTTTCTGATCTTAGCATTTGCGGAACTGATTCAGATGTTCTTGTCTAATCAACAAATAGGTTCTGCACCAGCGATGGGTAAGGCATTGGAATTAGGGATGTATGCAATAACGATCGTCTTTAGTTTTGCTATTTATTACGGCGTTATGTACTTGGTTCTGAATAACACTGAGACAGGCTTCCAGAAGATAATCTTTGTTAATATTGTGATTGGTTTGACGATTGCAGCAGTATTATCTATTATTGCCGGTTTGATCACTGGTAAGGCTTTGAATGTTTGGATCAAAATAATTATTGGTCTGATTGGTAACGGCTTTATCGCTTGGATCAATTGGAAAGAATTAAGCGTCTCACAAAGTAGCAAGATCAAAATCAGTGTGTGGACAGCAATTTGTTTTGTTGTATCATCACTATAATTGTAACGACGTTATAGACCTGGGTATTTCTGCCTAGGTCTATTTATTTGCTTATAAACTAATATATTAAAGACGAATAGCGGTAATAATATCCGGTATGCTACCATGAAAATAAACATGACCGGGGGTAGTAATGGAGAAAATAATAACCGTTATTTTGACCATATTTTCGGTACTATCTTTAACAGGATGTTCTAATGTTAATTCAGTTAAAGACAGTGCAAAAGCTCAAGAAAAAGCTTCTCGACAAACTCAAGACCAGGTCATGTCGCGGTGGAATAAACAAGTAAGTAAGGCTACGAAGATAGATACGAGGTCTTATAACGAAGCGGCTTCGTATATTTCTCCTACTGATCTTAAGCAGATGAGGCAGTTTAAGAAGTTATTCATCAAAGGAACTGTTTTGAACTACCATAAACTATCAGAAATAAAATTCGATACTTATACTAAGGCAACTGTCAAAGTTGAGAAAGTATTAATGGGTAATAACAAAGAATTAGAAGGCAAGAATATTACCTTGATATTGCATGGTGGATTGACCACGGTTAAAGATTTCTTCTACAATACAGACAATCGAGATCATAACGGCGTTACGATCCATCCTAAACCTAATGGAGAATTGTACTTGCATGATACAGATGCTCCATTGCCAGAGATCGGTGCTCAGATTATCTTGCCGCTCGATGTTATCGAGTATGATCGTGAAGATAGTTCAGAATTCATTACGGCAATGCGGATCAACAATATTAAGAGCAAGACAGCTTACGTACCATTCGATCCGATATTTAGTATCTGGGTCAAAAATAGTAATGCTAAGAAGTATATTTTTAATAACGAGAATTGGCGTAATATTACCGATCCCAATAATGTACTATCTAGAACAAATATTACTAATGAAATAAATGAAAACTACAATAAATAGAAGAGTAACTCGGATCTGATTATCCGAGTTGTTTTTTACCGTTTAATTTATCAAATGATAAATTAAACGAATGAGCAAGGAGTGAAGAGGATGAACAAATTGGCAGCAATGATGATGATATTTGTACCTTTGACTGTTTGTTACCAAAGACATTCAAAAAAAGCTAAATTTCAAAATGTGCGAAGCAGCAAACTGGAAGTTGCAGAGACCCCCATCTTAGAAATTATTTATCTAGATGTATTTCTTAGTACCACCAGTCATTCAAACTTGATTCATGATGATAATAAGATGGTTAGTGGCGAAATCAGAAGTAAATCTGATATAGTTATTATAGATAGAGGGAAAGTTTTACATCGAATGAGTGTCCGAAGGGGTGACACTTAAAACCAAGATAATAATTATAACCGTTATAACGATTAATAGGGGAATTATGAGAAAAATATGGGGAATTTTAGCCATTATAGCAGTTTTTGTGACGTTAATAAGCTGCAGTAATGGTGCACACAAAACTTACAATAGTAAAAAAGACAACGAAAATGCTTCATTAAAGCACAAAGTAAAAGTGAACCGAAAACATTGGAATAAGTTGGTCAGTGAGGCAGTTATTGAATACTTACCGAGTGGAACTAATTTTGACGATACTTTTCCAACCGATTGGCACGATTTAAGGAATAAGAATGCTTATGTTATTGAAGGAACTGTCGTCAATTATGAAAAAATGGAACATCAACCATTATTGATCCAGACCAAAGCAACAATCCATGTTGATAAAGTTCTTGATGGTAATAAAACCTTAGAACATCAATATATTGTGACAACTTTGCCAACCGGATTTGCATTTACTAACGATGTTAAAGCTAGCGTTGAAGGTCAGGATAGTACTAAGAATGCGGAAGTGCTGTACAAGCAAACTAGCTTTCCACTGCCTAAGATCGGCGATAAAATAATTACTGGTATCAAATCTAATAAGAAAAAGTTCGAGAATAATCGGGCTTTCAAAAAAGAGATGGCTAAGTATAACTTAGATGGATCGGATTCGTATTTGGTAACAGACCCTAATTACAATTTTTGGGTCGAAAACAAACAGTCTAAGTTTGTTATCAACAATTTGGATATTCGTGATATGAAGAAGAATAATCCTAATTACGATAAGGTGTATAGCTTGGTCGAATTGACCAAACAATTAAATAGTAAGGTTTAAAAAGACATGATATTATTATTACAAAAGGGGTGAGAACGATGATGTATTCTTCAATTTTAATAGTGATTTTACTTATTGGTCTAGTTTGGTATTTAGCAACAAATGGAAACAATAATGTTCGAAATAAAAAATTAGCACCGGTGCTGATCGGTGTAGTTGTCGTTGCTGTTCTTGCTATAACAGTAGTTCCCATGTTCGGAGGATTCGGCATGTTTCATGGTATGGGCTATGGAATGGGCATGAGATGTTGGTAATATAAATAAAAAAATAAATCAGTGCGGTCTTATTTATGAGACCGCACTATTTTTTTGTCCATAAATCACTGGTTGATATATCAGGCTAGTATTTGTGTATAAAAAAAGGATATGTAACTTATTTTGAGGTTCATAAAAAAGATAGAATAAATTTCGAAAGCGGTTTCACATAGGGAGGAATAAAAATGAAAGAAATGACACCCCAAAGTGGGTTAGAGAATTCGTCAAAACGAAAAAAGCAGTCTAAGTTTTGGCAAAAATTCTCTAATAATGGTCCTTTTGTTATTTTTGCATTACCTGGCGCCATCTGGATGATCTTTTTCTTCTATATTCCAGTATTCGCCAATGTGGTAGCGTTCAAGGATTTTAAGTTTTCTCCGGATGGCTTCTTAGCCAGTCTTGCGCAAAGCAAGTGGGTCGGATTTCAAAACTTCAAGTTCCTGTTCTCTTCAAACGCTGCCTGGTTGATCACGAAGAATACGTTGCTATACAACTTGGGGTTCATCATCTTGAACCTTATCATTGCCGTCTTCTTCGCCATCGTTATGAGTGAACTTAGACATAAGAAGCTGGTTAAGACTTATCAGACTTCGATGTTATTACCTTACTTCTTATCTTGGGTTATCATTGCTTACTTCGTAATGGCATTCTTGAATCCAGAAAAGGGATTGCTTAATTCAATCTTACATACTGATATTAATTGGTATGCGGAACCAAAATATTGGCCTTTCTTCTTACTAATGTTAGGAACTTGGAAGGGGATCGGATACAACAGTATTTTGTATTTTGCTACTGTTATGGGAATCGATCCGACTTACTATGAAGCGGCTATGGTTGATGGTGCTGGTAAGTGGCAACAGATCAAGAACATCACTATCCCACAACTATTACCACTGATGACTTTGATGACTATCTTGGCGGTGGGAAATATCTTCCGTGCAGACTTCGGTCTGTTCTATACCGTTCCTCAAAATTCCGGTGCACTATATAACGTTACATCAGTTCTAGATACATATATTTATAACGGATTAACTGCTACAGGTGATATTGGTATGTCCAGTGCTGCCAGTTTGTATCAATCAGTTGTTGGTTGTATCTTGCTTGTTTCCACAAATATGCTAGTACGTCGTTTTGACGGCGATTCAGCACTATTCTAAGAGGTAAAAAAATATGAAAAAAAAGAAAGCTATTGAGGATGTTCAAGTACGTGCCTTTGGCAAGAAGACCGATTTATTCTTCAACATTATTATCGGTTTGTTTGCTATTACATTTATCTTGCCGCTGTTCTTCGTCGTAGTTATTTCATTGACCGATGAGAATACTTTGTCACAATACGGTTACCAACTGTGGCCTAAAAAATGGAGTCTCGCCGGTTATGAATATCTGGCCACTATGGGTGGAGAATTGATGAGATCACTGTGGATATCAGTTATCGTAACGGTCTTCGGTACGATGATCAATGCGACTTTCACGTCAACTTATGCATATGCGATCTCCAGAAAGTCATTTAAGTACCGCAAATTCTTTACGATCTTTTGTTTGATAACGATGCTGTTCTCACCTGGTATGGTTGCCAACTATATCGTTGTTACTAACTTGCTTAATTTAAAAGATACTTTGTGGGCTTTGATTTTGCCAATGGCAGTCAGCCCTTTCAACATTATCGTTATGAGAACCTTCTTCAAGCGTCAGGTATCGGAGTCAATTATTGAATCAGCCAGAATCGACGGTGCGAGTGAATTGAGGATCTTCTTACAGATCGTAATTCCGCTAGCTGTTCCTGGTATCGCAACGATCAGTTTGTTTGCGGCCTTAGGTTACTGGAATGATTGGTTCAACGCCTTGCTATATATTTCAGATGACAAATTAGTTCCACTGCAGTATTTACTAATGAAGATTCAAGCTAATATCGAAATGCTGACACAAAATGCTGGGACCGGTGCTCAATACGCTGGTGGTCTAGCGGCTGTTCCTAAGGAAGCTACGCGAATGGCAATGGTTGTTATCGCTACATTACCAATTGCCGCAACATATCCGTTCTTCCAAAAATACTTCGTCCGTGGATTGACGATCGGTGGTGTCAAGGAATAGGAGTGGGTTATGAAGCCATTTAAATGTACGAATCTTAGTGCAAATGAAATATCAGAAATAGAATTCATCATTGATCATTATGGAATCGATCTGCATCACTTTTCGAAGATAACGTTGAGTTTAACACCAACGGATAACAAAAAAGACGAATTTAACATTCACCACACGAATAAATTTTTAAAGGTAACGGCTAATGATCTGAATGGATTGAAGTACGGTCTGTATGAATTGAAGTGTAGGGATTATAAACATTTCAATCTGCACTATCATGCTCAATTGCGTGAACGAGCTGTGATGATCGACTGTGGACGAAAGTATTTTTCAGTGGATTTTTTTAAAAAATTACTCGATGCAATGTTCGTTAATGAGATGAACACTCTACAGTTACATTTTTCAGATAATGAAGGATTTCGTATTGAGTCAGACGTCATCCCTGAAGCCGTATCGTCAGAATTCTTAACCAAAAAAGATATCAGGATCATTGTTGCCTATGCGCACAAGTTAGGGATACAAATCGTACCAGAACTCGACAGTCCAGGTCATTTAAAACAAGTTTTGACGAAGTATCCACAGTTTAAATTAGCTAATTCCAATGGGTTGAATATCACTGATAAAAGAGCCATTGAATGGTTCAAGAATATTTTAAGGGAATATTTTGAACTGTTTGCTGACAGTAAATACTTTCATATTGGCGGTGACGAGTTTGTAAAATTCGAGAAGATCGATGATTATCCAGAATTGTTGTCATACGCCAAAGAAAAGATCGATCCTACTGCCAGTGGAATTGATACTTATCTTCAATATTTGAACGACATAGCTGACTTTACCGAGCAGAACGGTTTTGTTCCGAGAATTTGGAACGATGGATTATTCCGACAGGAACACGAAAAAACAGTCGTGCAATTGAATTCTAAGTGTGAAATAGCTTATTGGACTAAGTGGAATATTCATATGGCGCCAGTACAAACTTTCATTGATCACGGTTATCAAATAATCAATTACAATGACGGATATTTCTATCATGTGCTCGGTGAAGCAGCAGAGTACAAGTATCCGACACCACAGAGAATTGCACATTGGCAGATCAATGAATTTCCAGAGTATCAATATGTAAGAACAGCTGACATGAAAAATATTAAGGGACAGTCATTGAATGTGTGGTGTGACAAACCAGATGCTCAGACCGAAGAGGAAGTTTTGAGCGCTTTGATTGAATATATGCCGATTATTCAAGGGAAAGAATGGTGCATCAGCAGTGATGCGACAAATATTAAAGAATAGGTGGTAATTATGAGGAGATATTGGAAATATTTTTGGGGTTCGCTGTTTGTTCTGATAGCCGTTATTGGCTTGAGTGGTTGTAGTAATAAAAAAGAGTCCAGTAAGGACTCAGTTCCAACGGTATTGATGTATCAAATTGGTGATAAGCCTAAGAATTATGATACTTTGCTGGCTAATGCTAACAAGATCTTGGAGAAGAAGGTACATGCCAAGTTAAAGATTCAATACATCGGCTGGGGTGACTACGCTCAGAAGATGGCCGTTATCGTGTCTTCAGGTGAAAATTACGATATTGCTAAAGCTGATAATTATGTAGTTAATGCTCAAAAAGGTGCTTATGCAGATCTAACTAAATTACTGCCCAAGTACGCTTCATCAGCGTACAAAGATCTAGATGAAGCATATATCAAGGGAAATAAAGTCAATGGAAAACTTTACGCCTTCCCAGTCAATGGTAATGTCTTCGCACAACAAACACTTAGCTTCAACAAGAAGTATTTGGAAAAAATAGGGATGAACGCTGATGACGTTAATTCATACAAAGACTTGGAACCTTTATTGGCTAAGTTCAAAGAAGAAGATCCTAAAAAAGTTCCTTTTGCGACCGGTAATATGTTCAGAGTGGCAGAGAACTTCGATTACATCTTGAGTTCCGAATTACCTTTTGCAGTCGATTACAGTGAAGGAGCTGATGGTAAGACTATCATCAATCCTTACGACAGTGACAAGATGAAGGAAGACCTAAGAGTCATTCGCAGTTATTACAAAAAGGGCTATATCGACAAGGATGCGGCGACAAATAAGACAGGTTACCCGCTAACGACTGATAATTGGTTAGTTCGACAAGAAACTCAAGGATCATTAGGAATTGGTAATCAAGCTCTATCTGAAGCAGCTGGCAAGAAAATGGTATCAAGATCAATAACTACTCCAGCTAAGACTAATACTCAAGCGCAAATGTGTGACTTTGTGATCAATAACGCTTCTAAGCATAAGATCACTGCACTGAAGATATTGGGTGAGATCAACAGTAATCCCGAGCTTCTTAATGGATTGGTCTATGGTGTTGAAGGTGAAGCTTGGAAGAAGATCGGCAATAACCGAGTAGAGTTGTTGAAGGGCTACAAAGATGGTTATCACATGGCAGCTTGGAACACAGGTAATGCCGATATTGTTTATAACACCAAAGACGTTACTGACGATATGATCGAACAAAAGAAAGAAGACACGAAGAATGCTCTCCAATCACCAGCTCTAGGTTTCCAATTCGATTCTTCAAGTGTTAAGACTGAAATCACAAACGTTTCAGCCGTTATGAATAAGTACAGTGCTGATTTGAATACCGGAACGGTTGATCCTGATAAGGCCATTCCTAAGTTAGACAAAGAACTAAAGAGTGCCGGCTATGACAAAGTTCTAAAAGAAATGCAAAAACAATATGACGACTTTTTACAAAAATAATAGGAGGACCGATCAATGAAAAGATGGGTTAAATATGTGTGCGGATTAGTATTGTTGCTATCCGTAAGTATTGTCGCTGTGGCGTGTGGAAATAAGAAGAGTGCCTCTAGTGATGGGGATGTACCAACGCTTCTGATGTATCAAATCGGGGATAAGCCTAATAATTATGATACTTTGATTGCTAATACGAATAAGGTCTTAGAGAAAAAAGTGCATGCCAAATTGAAGATCCAATATATCGGTTGGGGTGATTACGCTAAGAAGATGCCGGTAATCGTATCTTCCGGTGAAAATTATGATATTGCCAAAGCTGATAATTATGCGGTCAATGCTCAAAAAGGTGCTTATACTGACTTAACAAAAATGTTACCGAAGTACGCTCCTAAAGCTTACAAGAACCTTGATCCAGCTTATATCAAAGGAAATAAGGTCGATGGAAAGCTTTATGCCTTCCCAGTTAACGGTAATGTTTATGCCAAACAAGTAATTACTTTCAACAAGAAATATTTAGACAAATACAACATAAATATTGACAATATCAAGTCATACGCTGATCTAGAAACAGCCTTTGCTAAGTTCCATGAAGAGAATCCTAAAGTTCAAACATTTTCAATGGGACAAACCTTCAGAGCTGCGTCAGACTTCGATTATCCACTGACAGATGTTTATCCATTCGCGGTCGATGTAGTCGATGGTCGTGATAAGATCGTGAACCAATATGATTCAGAAAAAATGAAGACAGTTCTTAGAACACTTCACAAGTACTATCAAGAAGGTTATATCGCTAAGGATGCTGCCACTAGTGTGACTGACTATCCGATCAGTGGTAATACTTGGTTCGCCCGTCAAGAAACCCAAGGACCTTTTGATTACGGAGATAACTTATTGACCATTACAGCTGGTCAACCATTAGTATCAAAGGCAGTAACACCAGCTATCAAGTCAGCTGCACAAGCACAGATGTGTAGTTTTGTAGTAAGCAGTTCTTCCAAGCACAAGGAATTAGCGGTTAAAGTGCTAGAAGAGATCAATACTAGCCCTGAGATCTTAAACGGCTTAGTTTACGGTCCAGAAGGTGAAGCTTACAAGTATGTAGACGATAAGAAGCGTGTTAAATTGCTCAAAGGCTACAAAGAGAAATATCACGTTGCAGCTTGGAATACTGGTGATAACAGTGTTATTACACCAACTGAGAATGTGACAGATGAAATGATCAAAGAACGTGTTAGTGATACTAAAGATGCGATCGATTCACCAATTCTAGGTTTCCAATTTAAGACAGATAAAGTCAAAACTGAACTAACAAATATCTCTAATGTAATGAACAAATACATCTCTGGTATTAATACAGGTACGTCTGATCCAGATAAGGTAATTCCTAAGATGGATAAAGAATTAAAGGATGCCGGATTTGATAAAGTTCAAAAAGAAATGCAAAAACAATACGATGCTTTCTTAAAAGATAATAAGTAGAGATCGATTAGAGATTGTGGTTATTTCACAATCTCTTTTTGCTTTGAGATAGAAATTAAATCTGTATACTAAACAGTGTAAATATGATTAAGGGGAATTCTCATGGTTTCAAAATCCATTCAAGTGCTCTTTATCCGGATATATACGATCATTAAATTGAATTTGATTTTTTGGATCTTAGCTTTTGCAGGTGCTTTGGTCGCTGGTGTGGGTCCCAGCATTTTAACAGTTAGTGAATTGTATTATACTCACGGATTTGACTATCGTGAGATCACTTTTCAAACTGCTTGGTCACGGTTTAAAGAAAACTTTCAAAAGGGAAATCTGATTTTTTGGACCTTTGCGGCTACGGAATTATTTTTGTCATATAGTTTGTACATGTCAGTTCAACTGCAAGGACTGATCTTCATCATCAGTGACTTTGTGATCATCGCGATGCTAATATTGTCGGTTTGTTTGTTCTGGTATGTCGTCAATATTCAGAGTGGTTTTACGATCAATTATCTTAACTCTTTGAAATTAGCCTTCGCTCATTTCTTTTATAATTTCTTCGATAACGTTAAGGAAATCATTGGATTGATCATTATTATAGGAGTCACTTATCAATACAAAGGGTTGATCCTCTTTGCTAGTGTCAGTGCCATGATTCTAGTGACACATGCGATCGGTAAAAATTGGATCAAGCACGTTGATGAAGTCTATAAATAAATGAAAAAAATTATGAAGACCCTCTTAAAACATCAATATAACTTACATCGGATAATGTCCGTTTATACTCGAATCTTGATGGCTACAGTTACGGTCGTAGCCTTGATCCTCTTGGGTGTAGCAGTATCCAATATTAAGTTTCAATCCAAACAATCACTGTTGATCGGATTGTATAATTCAGTTGATATCATGGGTGACCAACAGGCGGAAGTCAATCGCTTTGCCAGAGATCTGTCTGATGATCCAGTGCGAGTAGCGAACTATCGCAATTTCTTCTCGATGAATTCAGAAGATTACTTGGATAAAAGTCAGGATGATTTTTCGGGTCAGACTTTCTATTATTTACCAACGGTCATGTACGATTTTTTCGATCAAAATAACAGTTTTAAAAAGGTTACTTTGAATGAGAATAGTTCTAACGACAGCATGGTAGTAACTCCTGATGAACTGGGTGGCGTAAGGATCAAAGCCAATAAAGTTCGGGCTGAAGGATTGTATTATACAGCTCCACTAGTTGATAAATCATCGTTGACTAATTTTGGTTCAGTCTTAGTCAACGTCTCGCCTAAGCGGATCACACAGCGATTTGATCGGTTGAGTTTTGGCAAGAGTTTGCAATTCATGGTGTTGTCAGATGCCGGACAGATTCAGTATGGGTACCATTTGGATAAGCATCTAAAGTCACGCAAACTCAAGAATCACTGGTTAGGTCAGAATTACAAGTTCATTGAAAAAGACCTGAGGCGCAGCTACTTCGTTAAAGGATTGACGATGCCGGGTAATAGATATGTCTTTACTCTGATTCCGAGACAAGATGTTTACTTAAAAATGCTGCTTTGGTCAGCAATGATCATTTTACTAGCGATTGCGATTGAACTGTTTCTCAAATGGAGTTTTCGTTGGGTCTTCAAATATTACAATCAAGAATTACAGTGGATGACTGATTCAATGTCGGCCATTTCTAATGGTGAGATCGATGCCAGACTTCACGTTCCGAGACAAGCAGGAGAAATTCGAACTTTGGCTGAAGGAATCAATACGATGTTAGATGCGATCGACAAGTATGTCTTACAGATCTATCAATTAAAAATCGCTCAAAAAGACGCCAATTTGAATGCCTTGCAGTCGCAGATCAATCCCCATTTTCTCTACAATACTTTGGAATACATTCGGATGTATGCGTTGAATGAAGGCGAAGATGAATTGGCAGAAGTAGTCTTTAACTTCGGCAGTTTGATGCGTAACAATATCAGTCAAGAGACCAATGTTCCATTAGAGCAGGAATTTGATTTTGCGGAAAAATACAGTTACTTGTATCAGATGCGCTATCCTGATCAGGTTTCATATCAGTATTCCATTACTGAAGAAGTGAAAAAGATAATAGTCCCGAAGTTTATCATTCAACCGTTAGTAGAAAATTATTTCAAGTATGGTCTGGATCTTACTAAGATCGATAATGCCATTCATGTTTCGGCCTTTGAAGAAGGCAATGATTGTGTAATCAAGGTTGAAGACAATGGTAAAGGGATGTCAGATCTAGAGATCAAACAACTGAAAGAACATTTGAATTCAGATGTCGACACTTTGATGAAGAATTCTCATTCAGTTGGTATAGCTAATATACAGGCTAGAATGCAGATTCAATTTAATGGAAATTTTGCTTTGGATATTCGCCGTAATAAGTATCACGGAATCACAATACAAATGTCGTTCAAATTGAGGTGATCATATGTACTCGGTAATGTTAGTTGATGATGAGTATATGATTTTGAAGGGTCTAGAGAGAATCATAGATTGGTCCGAATTCGGATTTGAGGTCAGTGTTGCTTGCAAAAGTACACTTAAAGCATTGGATTATTTAGAGACATCAGGAGTCGATCTAATAATTGCGGACGTTAATATGCCATCGATGACAGGCTTAGAGATGATAGCCACTGCGCAACAAAAAAATATTCCGTTTGAATTTGTCATTCTGTCAGGTTATCAGGATTTTGAGTATGTGCAGCGGGGACTGCAGATGGGGGCAGTCGATTACTTGTTGAAGCCAATCGATGCTAATAAGTTAAAAGATGTTCTCAAAAAAAATAAAACTAAAGTTGGACGCTGACAGTGTTTTGAAGGATAAATTATCCAAAATTCAAAATATTACTATGCAGCAATTGTTATTGAATAAACTAAATGATACAGAGAAAAATGAGTTCTTAGCCAATTATCATTTGTCAGGTGAAGTCATTCATTCCGGTGTGACGGTCATTGCTTGTAATCGATTGAAAAACTTTGATAAGATTTTGGACTTTTGTCGGCAACAGCATCAGTCACTACTGTATACGAATGAAGATACGTTGTTTATTGCTTTCATTGGTAACACTGGTAGCCTAATAAAATTTATGCGTGATTTGGAGACGGAGCAGTACATAACCGGTGAATCCTATATTACAGTAGGATCGATGGTCAAGGATTGGGATAGTCTGACGGATAGCTTTGAGCAATCAAAAAAACTAGGCTCACTGTATAAATTTTATACACGTAAGGATAATTTTTTGAGTAACCAAACTAGGATGGATTGGCTGAATCAAGCGACAGTCCCGAAGTTCACCCTGTCCAAGATCCGTAATTCTCTCAATGAGAATGACTATGAAGATTCAATTGCAATTTTAAAAAAGATTTTTTCGGAATTTTCTAAGAATGCGATCAATCCAAGTTACGCTAGGCAAATGGCATTTTTGATCTTCTTAGAGATCCAAAAAAACATGGATCTGTCAGATCAAATGTATCAGGAGATCGTCGTGCGGATAAATAAGTCTTCCAGTTGGCAAAAACTGGAGGATCTCTTGATTACAATGATCGATGATCTGATCGAGATGCGTGATAAGAGTGAATTTGTATCCTTGAACGTTCAAAAAACGATCGAAATAGTTGATAGGGAGTATCAGGATGACATCAATCTTTCACTTATTTCAGAGCGATTGCAGCTGAATACTAATTATTTAGGACAACTATTCAAGAAAGAGATCGGTGAGAGTTTTGCCAGTTATCTCAATCACTATCGTATTTGTAAGGCTAAAGAATTACTGGGGGATAGCCGGATGAGTATTGCTGATGTTGCACTGGCAGTTGGTTATGTTAACACGGGATATTTCTTCAAGAATTTTAGAAAGATATCAGGATTGTCTCCAAAGGAGTTTCGACAACAGAGTCACGAAATGTCTAATTAATGATGAGGATAGTATTATGAACAACAATTTGGGATTAATTGATATTGGTGGGACGTCCATCAAATTTGCCATTTGGCGCAATAATGAGTTAGAGAAGTTACCGGACGTTGAAACACCGAATAGCTTGGAAGAATTATATGAAATTCTGACGACAGTAGTGGAAAAAATGAAACAAGAAGCGGGAATAGTCGGCGTTGGTATTAGTTCCCCAGGTGCAGTTGATAAGACGACCGGATTTATCGGCGGAACGTCAGCTGTTTCTTATTTGCACGGATTTGATATATTAAGTGCTTTAACCAAAAGATTTCAATTACCAGTCAGTATTGAGAATGACGCTAATTGTGCAGCTTTAGCAGAATTAGATGCTGGAGCTGGTCGAGCGACTGACAGTTTGATATTTTTGATCTTGGGCACTGGTGTTGGTGGTTCAGTAATCGTCGATCATCGAATCTGGCATGGAGCGCATTTATTTGGTGGTGAATTTGGTTTTATGTTGATAGAAGGTCACAAGACCTTGAGCCAGTTGGGTACGGCTGTTAATGCTGCAGCTAGATATAATGACATCCACCAAACTAGTTATTCTGGTAAAGAATTATTTGGGATGGCTAAGAATGGTAATCCAGCAGCGGTTAAAGAAGTTCAAGTGATGTATAAAGCCTTGGCCAAAGGAATTTTTAACTTGCAGTATTGCTTTGATCCAGAATTAATTGTCATCGGCGGAGCTGTTTCTAATAATCCTGATTTGATTCCGGCAATCGATGCAGAAATAGAAAATATCAGGTCTGAAATAACAATTGCTTCCATCAAGCCAAAACTAGTCACTTGTCAATTTACCGATGAAGCCAATTTGCGCGGAGCCAGAGTAGATTTTTATCAGACATTTGAGTAGATCGAATATGTTATAATTTTAATAATAAATTTAAGGAGTATTGCTGTATGACAAATAATAGACTGGACATTGTTGCATAGCCGGAAGGTTTGCAGCAATCAAAATTTTCAAACCTTCCCAAAGTAGTGAAACTTTTAGGAGGAAAATATTTTGAATTTAAATAATAATATCGTCGTTAGAACCGAAACACCTGCTGATTATCGAATCATAGAAGAAATGATCCGTGAAGCTTTTTGGAACTTATATGTACCAGGATGTGCCGAACATTATTTAGCACACGAAATTCGTTTTCACGAGGACTTTATTCCTGAGCTAGACTTAGTCCTAGAAAGGGACGGTCAGATAATAGGAAATGTTATGTATACTAAGGCTAAACTGACTGATCAACTTGGTGATGAGAAGACCATTTTGACATTTGGTCCGGTCTGTATCAGACCGCAATTTCAGCGTCAAGGATACAGTAGAATTTTGCTTGAACGATCATTTGAGATTGCGAAAAAGCTAAACTATGAAGCAATCGTCATTTTTGGAATGCCTAGTAATTACGTTAGCCGTGGTTTTGAGGGGTGTTATAAGTATCGCGTCTCAATGAATGGTACTTATCCTACAGCCATGTTAGTGAAAGAGTTAGTACCTAACGTTTTACAGAACCATACTTGGACCTATCAGGAAAGTCCTGCATTAGAGATCGATTTAGAACAGGTGTCAGAATTTGACCGTCAATTTCCACCTTTGGAAAAACGTTGGCAACCAAGTCAAGAAGAGTTCGATATTATTAGTAAGTCGACGATTAAAGGTAATTAAAAATAGTCCCTGTTAGAAACGTTATACTGTAGTTTCTAATGGGGACTATTTTCGTAGGTATAATTTTATTAAGGAAGAAGCGATAGATTATTAATAATGGTGCTGCCAGATATTATTTGTTCATGCGTCAAATAATTAGTCGAGATAGTTTTCCCATCGACAGACTCCAGATGATTGAATTGATTTTGAGGCAAGTTATTTTTGGTGATGATTTTCGTCTGTTTCTGGTCTGCTAACTTGATAGTTACTTGATCAAACTGCGGTTTACCGATGATATATTTGCCACTACCAGGACAAACAGGATAGAATCCCAAGGCTGAAAAGATATACCAAGCTGACATCGAGCCGTTGTCTTCATCTCCCGGGTAGCCATCAATGGTGTCGTTGAATTTGTCCATTAATTGATTGACCAAAATTGAAGTGTACTCGGGTTTGTCGGTGTACATGAACAAGTAGGGAATATGAAAACTCGGCTGATTTGATAGCGCCAGTTGACCGAAGTTCAATTGTGCCATCTCAGACATTTCGTGAATCTCCATGCCATAGCCACCAACTTTGTACTGTGGTTTTTGATTACATAATTCTATCAAAATATCTCTGAAAGTATATTGGTCAGAATATATTGATTTTAAACCATCAATATCGTGGAAAACTGAGAAGCTATTTTGCCAAGCACTGCCTTCGGTGTAATCTGTTCCCCAACTCAAGGAGTCGAATGGTTCTTTAAACTGCCCATTAGACAATTTAGCACGCATTAAACCGGTTTGGGGATCAAACAAGTTTTTATAGTTCATTGAAGATGCGTGATATTTTTGATAAATTTTTTCTTCATTTAAAATTTTGGCTACTTGACTGATACAGAAGTCACTGTACGCATAATCGAGAGTATTGTTGACACTTTCGGCGTATTTATCAGCTGGTAAGTAGCCGAATTTGTTATAGTCCTTAGTTCCTTGTCTACCGAATTTATCATTATTAGTTGTTTTGGTAGAGCTTTCGATCATGGCGTTAAGAAACAGCTTTAATTTATCCGGTGCAATCAATCCCTTCACTGCTGCATCGGCGATGACAGCATCGATCAAGGTTCCAGGCATCATTCCTCGTTCATCAGGGGCTAACCACTTTGGTAGAAATCCACTTTCTAAATAACTGTTGTAGAAGCCATCTAACATTTTTTGAAATTCTTCAGGTATCAGGATCGAAAAGAGGGGATAGACGGTTTTACTAGTGTCCCAGAAACCATTGTTCATATATAAGAAGCCGGGTTTAGTATCATTGTTATAAATATCGTAGTGAATAGGATTTCCAGTTTGATCCAATTCATAACATTTTTGTGGGAACAGTAGCGTTCGATAGAGCGCATGATAGAAGGTAGAAATTTTTGCATTATTCTTATCCTCTATTTTTATTCGATCAAAATAACTTTCCCAGGCAAGTTTGGCGTTCTTTAAGGCAGTTTCAAAATTAGAATTGATTCTAGAGAGATTTAACTGTGCTTGTTCAGAACTGATAAAAGAAACTGCCAGTTTCATATTCAAGGTTTGGATATTGTCAAAGTGGAGTATCAAATTACTGCTAGCTTCAGTATTGACGCTGGTAGTTGCTTGAATGGGAGTATCGAATTCAAAGTTAACATACTCGATGAAGTTTTCACTAAAATCAGAATGATAATTCTGAACCTTGACTAATAACTGATTGTTTTTTACTTCAAACTGACCGTCATCAGGAACTTTAATAAGAATACTATTAGTCTGTGATGCAAATTGATAGCGAATATTAGCTCCATAAGTATCAGGAACAAGCTTTGTCGTAACGTTATAACGTTGATCTTGCACTTTTAAGTAGTGCGGGTTAAAGATTGCAGTGTCAGGGTTATAAGAACCATCGCTAGTTTCGAGATCCTTGATGTCACGCAAGTCACTCACAGCATTGAAGGTAAGCTGCTGAAAATCACCGATCCAAGGACTAGGCTGATGCGTCAACCTAATACCAGAGTATTTGTGATCAGTTGGTGAAAAGAACCACGGTGTATCTTCGTCAGTGGTTTGGACACAAAAATAATTCATACCAAAAGGCACCCCCGTGTAAGGGAGTGCATTTCCGTGTGAAAAGTCAGGGCGATTGTCGGTGCCGTGTCGGGTGTCGATAGTTTCGATGTTCATTTCAGAACTCCTTATTTGGTAGATTGTCGAGTGATTAGTTTGACAGGAATAGTGATCGTATCAGGGACATCAAAGTCGGGGTCAGTAATTTTATTTAGCAGGATTTCGGTTGCTTTTTGGCCAATCAGATTGAAATCTTGATTGATCGTAGTCAAACTGGGATAACTGAGTGAGGCTGCTTGAATATTGTCGAAGCCAACGATCGATACTTGGTCAGGTATTTTAATATTTTTTTCGTGGAGATGGTTGATGATATTGATGGCGACAACGTCATTTTCAGCGATGATGCTATCGATTTTATTGTTTAAAATGCCGTCAGAAATGGTTTGGAGATCACTTTTTTTATTTAGATTTATTAGCGGAATATCGGTCGTGATATTCTGCTTTTTTAGTGTGGTCAAAAATCCTAAGTAACGAGAACGGACTGATATTTCTGATAGCGGTGAATTAGCGACGAAAACGGGTCGCTTATTCTCTTTCAATACTGCTTCAGTAGCTAGTTGTCCACCAGTCAGATTGTCTGGCATCACGCAAGGAAGTGGGAAGTTTAAGATTTTTTTATCTAATAACACGACGGGGATTTGCTTGAGGTAGAGCGAACTTAAGATGTTAATGTCTTCACTAACGTGATTGACGTAGTAAAGAATACCGGCAACATTATTGAGATTATCAGGATAATCTTTTTTGAACTCTTGATTACTGATAGTTTTTAGATGGTACTCGTCGGTGTTGTTAATAGTTGCCAAGACACCACTCATATAATCCCCGAATTCATAATTATTGGAAAAAGGAATTACCAATAAAATTTCTTTAACGTGCAGGTCTTCAAAAATAGAATTTTGAATGACAATAGTTCCCTTACCTTGTTTTCTAGCAACTAATTTATCTTGCTCCAATTCGTTAAGAGCTCGTTTGGTCGTGATTCGGCTTACTTGGTATTCGCTGGCTAGAGAAAGCTCGCTGGGAAGAGTGGATCCAATGGGATATTTCTGAGAAAGAATATCTTTTTTTAGTGATTGATATATCAATTTATATTTAGGTTGCATAGCTATCCGTCCTTTACTTTATTGAATATAACATAAATTATTAAAAAAACAACTAGTAATATTGTGATGCATGCATTATACTTTTACTCGCAAATGATATATCAACTTATGGAGGAGAAAAATGAAACTAACGCAACCAATTAAGGAATTTATGGAAGAGGTATCAACTACTGCTTCAAAAACCCCAGATTGGGCCAAAGTTTTTGAGGTTACTTACACCAATACTTGGGAAACAGCCATCAAAAAAATGCCTGAGAATGGCAGTTTCGTTCTTACAGGTGATATTCCAGCTATGTGGCAACGTGATTCAACCTGTCAGGTGCGTCCGTATTTAGTTATGGCGCAACAGATTCCTGAAGTGTCCGATTTGATATATGACGTCGTTAAGCGACAATTCTTTAATATGAATTTGGATCCATATGCGAATGCCTTCAATGAAGAAGCGAATAATGCTGGTCATCAGCGGGATTTAACCGAGATGACGCCTTGGATCTGGGAGAGAAAATTCGAAATAGATTCGTTGTGTTTCCCAGTTCAGTTGTCATATCTATTGTATAAGAATACTGGTAGAAAAGATCAATTTGATGAGCAATTTGTCAGTGGCATCAAGAAAATGTTGAAGGTTTTTGAAACGGAACAGCATCACGCTACTTCTGATTATCGTTTTGAAAGAACTTATGACCGGCCGGAGGATACTTTAGTCAATGATGGTAGAGGGAGTGATATTGGTTATACTGGCATGATTTGGTCAGCTTTCAGACCGAGCGATGATGCCTGTGTTTATGGATATTTGATTCCAGCCAATATGTTTGCAGTGTTGGTTCTCGGCTATATTCAAGAGATCTTTACTGAAATAATCCCCGATGAACAGATCAGCGAGCGTGCCAAAAATATTCAAAGAGAAGTGAGAGCCGGGATTGAAGCTTTTGGTACGACGATCAATGCGGCTGGAGAAAAAGTTTACTCATATGAAACTGACGGTTTGGGACATCATTTGCTCATGGACGACGGTAATGTGCCTAATCTACTGAGCACTCCATATCTACACTATACAACGATGGACGATCCAATTTATTTGAACACTCGCAAGACTATTTTGAGTTCCGAGAATCCTTACTTTTATGCTGGCAAATATGGTCAAGGACTGGGCAGTCCTCATACACCGGCTAATTATATTTGGCACATTGCCTTAGCCGTTCAAGGACTTACTCAAACTAGTCAAACAGAGAAGGCTCGGTTGTTACAAAATATGGTCGATACAACGGCTGGAACTAATTTGATGCATGAGGGATTCGATGTTGATAATCCCGACAATTACACACGTGAGTGGTTTTCATGGGCGAACATGATGTATTGCGAACTGTTTCTTAACTATTACGGATACGAAATTAAGGAGTGATCGAAGATGAAGAAGAAAGTATTTGTCGTTTCTCACAGTCATTGGGATCGTGAATGGTACATGGGCTACGAGCATCATCACATGCGCTTAGTTCAATTAATGGACGATCTGTTGGATCTATTCAAGAAAGAACCGCGCTTCAATAGCTTCCATCTTGATGGTCAAACAATTATTTTGGATGACTATTTACAAGTCAGACCTGAACGAGAGCATGAAGTCAGACAATATATCGCTGCAGGTAAATTAAAAGTCGGTCCTTTTTACATCCTTCAAGACGACTTCTTGATCAGCTCTGAATCTAATACTCGTGATATTTTGATTGGAGCACAAGAGTCAGCTAAGTGGGGTAACAAGGTCAATCTTGGTTACTTCCCAGATACGTTTGGAAATATGGGCCAGACTGCTCAGATGATGAAACTAGCTGATCTAGACTTCGCTGCTTTTGGTCGTGGTGTTAAACCCACGGGCTTGAATAATCAAGTATTCGATAATGAGAATTATAGTTCACAGTATTCAGAAATGTGGTGGAAGGGACCAGATGGTTCTAAGATTCTAGGATTATTATTTGCTAATTGGTACAGTAATGGGAATGAAATCCCGGTGGATCGCACTGAAGCTAAGAAATATTGGGATCAAAAATTACAAGATGTTGAGAAATATGCTTCAACTGATAATCTGTTGATGATGAACGGTGTTGATCATCAGCCAGTTCAAAAAAATGTGATCGAAGCACTCGACGTGGCCAGTGAACTATATCCAGATTACGAATTCATTCATTCTAACTTTGACGACTACCTGCAGGCGGTTGCCCAAGATGTTCCAGAAGATTTGTCGGCGATCGATGGCGAACTGACTAGTCAAGAAACGGACGGTTGGTATACATTAGCTAATACCGCTTCTAGTCGAACTTATTTGAAGCAAAAAAATACTGAGGTCCAAAGACAACTAGAGAATATTACTGAACCTCTGGCAGCGATGGCTTACCAAAAGACTGATGAATATCCGCATGATCAATTAAATTATGCTTGGAAAACTCTGATGCAGAACCATCCACACGATAGTATTTGTGGCTGTTCAGTCGATGAAGTTCATCGAGAAATGCTCACTAGGTTTGAGAAATCTCAAGGAGTAGGAGAATTCTTAGTCCACGACGCTTTGAATGTCATCGCGAAGAATATCGATACGAGAGTCTTTGATACTAACAGTAAGCCATTTGTGATCGTCAATACACAGGGATCTGAGAAGAGTCAAATGGTATCAGTTGAGATCGAGTGGGATCGAGCACCATTTTCGGAGGGTAAACCAGACGATCAATATGAATTGATGCAAGCTGAGTTGCAAAAACTTCCTGATTTAGAGGTGGTTGATAAGCACGGTTATAGTGTTCCCTTTGAATTGCTCAAGACTGAGTTTAAATTTGATTATGACTTGCCAGATGATAAGTTTCGTATTCCGTACATGGGATTATTCGTTACGATCCGCATACCAATAGAAAACTTACCAGCCTTATCATGGACGACTTTAGCTTTGAGAGAAAAAACTCAAGCAACGATCAAGTCAGATCACAAGTTATTTGACATCGAGACTAATACTTTAGAGAATAATTGGCTCAAGGCAACGATCAATCCAAATGGTAGCTTGAAAGTCTTAGATAAAAAGACCAATCAAACTTACGATGATCAATTGATTTTTGAGGATACTGGCGATATTGGTAACGAGTATATTTATCGGCAATCAGCTGACAATCAGACGATCTATTCAGCTGACAGCATGGCGGACATTGAAGTGTTGGTCAATAATGATAATGAAGCAAAAGTCAAAGTGTCACTGGATATGAGAATTCCTGTTTCAGCCGATGAACGCTTAGAATATGAGCAAAAAGCTGTGATCGATATTACAGAACGAATCGCTAGACGTTCAAGTGAGTATCGTATTGTTAAAATTTCGACAATTATTAGTTTTAATAAAATGGAAGATCAATTAAGATTTGAGACCAGCTTTGATAATGATGTTTTAGATCATCGAGTTAGGGTGTTATTCCCAACCGGTCTCAAGACTGATCATCATCAGGCAGAATCGATCTATGAAGTAGTCAAACGTTCTAATCAAGTCAGTTCCGCTTGGAAGAATCCGACTAATCCGCAGCATCAACAGGCATTTGTCAACCTTTGTGATGAACGTGGCGGCGTTACAGTTGGCAACTTCGGCTTGAATGAATATGAAATATTACCGGCTGATAACACGATTGCCATTACACTGTTACGTTGTGTTGGTGAAATGGGAGATTGGGGTTACTTTGAGACTAAAGAAGCACAGTGCCAAGGAAGACAGCACTTTGAATACAGTTTATCGTTTCACGATGCTAGTGAAGCTAGTCGGATAAACAGCTATTTACAAGCACGCAATAATCAAGTAGAGCTGCAAACCGTCCAAACTGATATTCATGCGGGCACTTGGAAACCAAGTCACGCGGTTTATAAGATAGAGGCAGATGACTTTGCTATGACTTGTTTCAAGCAAGCCGAGAATGGTGCTGGCGATATTATTCGTGGCTACAATATGACTGATAAGACTGAGCCGATCGCTGTCAACATTGATGAAGCCAAGCTTGCGACGGTTAATTTGTTAGAAGAACCTTTAAATGATATATCCAAAGATACACTGAATCCAGCGGAAATAAAGACTTTTAAGATCGATTGGTAAAAAACTTTGAACAAAGTAACTAGAAAATATACCAAATTTTAGCTACTTTACCGTTTTTGTGAAAACGTTTCTATCATATTCTTATTATCGTAAAGAATATTGATAATCGAGGATATTAAACATGGTAGAAGTCGACTTAAATCACATTTATAAAAAATACGCTAATGCAGAAGAAGAGAATTCTTATGCTGTTTCAGATTTTGATCTTCACATTAAGAATAAGGAATTCATCGTTTTTGTTGGACCATCTGGTTGCGGTAAATCAACGACCTTACGAATGATTGCCGGTTTGGAGACGATCACTGAGGGTGAATTAAAGATCGACGGTGAATTGATGAATGATGTCGTTCCTAAGGATCGTAACATCGCGATGGTTTTCCAAAATTACGCCCTGTATCCACACATGACCGTTTTTAAGAATATGGCCTTCGGATTGAAACTTCGTAAGTATGAGAAAGACGATATCGAGCAACGCGTTAAATATGCAGCAGATATTTTGGGATTGACTGAATATTTGGATCGTAAGCCAGCTGCTTTGTCAGGTGGTCAAAGACAACGTGTAGCTTTAGGTAGAGCTATTGTCCGTGATGCACCGATCTTCTTGATGGACGAACCATTGTCTAACTTGGATGCCAAGTTACGTGTCAGTATGCGTGCGGAAATCGCTAGACTACACCAACGTCTCCATACGACGACGATCTACGTTACACATGATCAGACCGAAGCGATGACGATGGCGGACAGAATCGTTGTTATGTCGATGGGTGAAGTGCAACAGATCGGTACGCCACAAGAGGTCTATGTAACGCCTAGAAATAAATTCGTGGCTGGATTCATCGGATCACCATCGATGAACTTTATCGATGTAACTTACAAAGACGGCGTGATCACTGACACTGAAGGTTTAAAGATCGCAGTTCCAGAAGGACGAGCTAAGGTGCTTAATAAGCAGGGTTATAACGGCAAGAAGATGACCTTGGGAATTCGTCCGGAAGATATTCATGCTGAAGAAGCCTTCAGTGAGACTTGGCCTAATTCAGTCGTAGAAGCAGAAGTTGTTGTTTCTGAACTCCTAGGTGCTACTTCAATGTTGTATTCAAAAGTTGACGGAACTGAATTTGTTGCAATCGTTGATGCGCGTGATTATCATAAACCTGGAGAAAAAGTTAAATTGTCATTTGATATCAATAAGGCTCATTTCTTTGATATCGAAACTACACTAGCTATTCGTTAACCTTAAGGAGGCCATTATGGTAATTGACCAATTATTGAAGCTCTATCCCAGTGCGAAGATTGTTCCCATTCCGGATTGGAAAGACAAAGCAATTGTCAATTATCGGATCAATGATCAGTGGGTCTCAATAGTAAAAGAAGAACTCGATAGCAAGCAGCGACAATTATTAGAATTACTGAGTGAACGTGAAGAAACGGAAACCACTAATGCGTGGTGGCAGTTTTTGAGCCAAAAAGAGACAGAACTACCAATTGTTTCTAAAAAAATAGTTAAAATCAAAATTATCCAATTTCGAGTCGATCATTTAGAATCAAGAGAATTTGCCTATCAGTGGATCAGAGCTTTTGCATCGTTCTTTAACAAAATAATCGATTCCTTCTGGGTCAATTCAGATTACGGTTTGTTGATCTTAAATGATTCCAAAGTAGTTTTAGAGAACAATGAACTAACGACGATGGTGCAATTGATTGATGAAGATTTTGGTACCAAGTCACAGGTTTATATCGGACAAACTTGGATGTTGAATGAGGAGCTTCCCAAAATATTTGAACTGGAAAAACAGATCTTCAATCAAAATGACGGAACAGCTGTCAGCAATTTATCCACGGATGTTATCTCATTCATGTTCAATCAGAGTCTTGCGAGTGAAAAGTTATTCGTTGTCTTGAAGAATACCATTACATCTAATTCGGAATATATTTCGATGATTCGTTCGTTGTATTTGAATCAAAATAACATAGCTAAGACGTCCAAGGACTTGTACGTACATCGGAATACATTGCTGTATCGAATTGAAAAATTCAATCGTGAAACGGGTTTAAACTTAAAATCGATGGACGATCTAGTGCTCTGTCATTTATTACTCTGTTAGCGAGAAAGAGGTCAAGAATGATTAAATTCCCCGAGGGCTTTTTGTGGGGTGCGGCAGCGTCTGCACCACAGACAGAAGGCCACAGCTTAACTAATGGTAAAGCTCCCACAACTTGGGATGAGTGGTTCAAGCTCAATCCAGAAAAATTCAATAATGGTCAAGGTCCACAGAATACGTCCAATGTCTATGAAATGTATCAAGAAGATGTACGTAATATGCCTAAGGTAGGACTGAATTCCTATCGAACTTCAATCTCATGGGCGCGATTGTTGCCGGATGGCAAGACTTTGAATCAAGAAGCAGTGAAGTTTTACCGTGATTATTTTCAAGCGATGCTAGACAATCAGATCGAACCGATAATCAATTTATTTCACTTTGATATGCCTTGGTGGCTAATGGAAAAAGGTGGTTGGGAGAATCGTGAATCCGTCGCTGATTTTGCTTTTTATGCTAAGACGGCTTTTGAACAATTTGGTGATCTAGTCAAGACTTGGGCAACCTTCAATGAACCCCTGGTTCATATCGAATGTGGCTACTTGTATCAGTTTCATTATCCAGCCATCGTTGATTTTAAGAAAGCAGTGCAGGTTGGATATCATACCTTGATTGCGCATGAGTATGCCGTGCGGGAATTTCGCCGTAGCGGTATCGAGGGTAGGATCGGCATCATTTTGAATGTCCTACCAGCTTATAGCCGCAGTGAGAGTGTTGAAGATATCAAGGCCAAAGAGGCTGCTGACTTATTGAATACTTATAGTTTCTTAGATCCAGCGGTACTAGGCACCATTCCTGAAAAACTGATTGAGTTGTTAAGCTATAATCAGTTGTTGCCGGACACACAGGTGGACGATAAAAAAATAATTGCTGAAAATACCGTCGATTTCATTGGCCTGAATTATTATCAGCCTAGACGAGTAAAGGCGCCATCTAAGGTACATCATCCTGCTCAGATGCCTAGTGATCTGTACGAGAGTTATGATTGGCCTGATAAGAAGATCAACCCGTATCGAGGTTGGGAAATTTATCCTAAAGCCCTATATGATGTGGCTATCATGATGCGAGATCAATATCATAATATCCCTTGGTTTGTGAGTGAAAATGGTATGGGAGTCGCCGATGAAGAAAGATTCAAGGATGACAACGGGGTCATCAATGATCAGTATCGAATTGATTTTATGAAGGAACACTTGGAGTATCTCCATAAGGGGATCGAAGCTGGTAGTAATTGCTTTGGTTATCACGTTTGGACTTACGTTGATTGTTGGTCGTGGTTGAACGGTTATCGCAATCGTTATGGATTGTATAGCGTCGATCTAGATAATGGTTACCAGCGGACGATGAAGAAGAGCGGCTTGTGGTTCAAACAACTTTCTAATAATAATGGTTTTTAAAAAATAAGACATTCGTCGATTTAGGCGAATGTCTTGTTTTTTGGTATACAATATAAATAATTATGAAATCGTTTGTAGAAAGGAATTTATTATGACTCCATATGAGCAAGTTACCAGTTATTTAGATAATTTAGATATCAAGTATAAAGTGGTTGAACACCCAGCGGCCTATACAACTGAGCAGGCTGATGAATACATCAAGGGTATGGAAGGCGTACGAACAAAGTCAATGTTCTTAACTAATAAGAAGAAGCGCAACTTCTACCTAGTCATTATGGATGATGATCAACGTCTAGATATGAAGAAATTTGGAGAGATCGTTGATAATAAGCGGATCAAGATGGCATCTGAAGAGAGTCTGAAAGAGAAGATGGATCTTAGTGCAGGGATGGTCTCGATTTTTGGATTACTAAATAATAAAGAAAAAGACGTTGAAGTATTTATTGAGAAAAAGATTGTTCCCGAAGAGTGGATGACCTTCCATCCCAATGACAATACCAAAACGCTTTTTATTAAAACAGAGGATATGTTCAAGTTCATTAAATCCGTGGGTTTTGATTATCAAATCATCGAACTATAACGCCGTTATGAATACTGCTGGTCGTCAATTAATTTTGACGATTTTTTTTTGCTGTAATTTGTTATCAAAGCTAAAAAAAGTTCACTATCAATTTTTGTGAAATCGCTTACCATTATTTTGTGAGATGAAGAAGAGAATAGTCCAAAAAGGAGGGAGATCACATTAACTCTTCTACAACATCTTAAATTAAATAATTGCAAAAAATGATAAGGGTAATCATATGAGGATGAAGAAAAATACAATGAAAAAAACGTTTTTCCGTAGTTTGATTTTTGTAATGGGATTGCTACTGATGCTGGGGTCATTTGGAACTACTACCCAAGCTGCTGTAAGTAGCACTAATAACAACAGGCATTTTATGGTTTATTACCGTGCTTGGCGTGACAAGACGATGCAAGGAGTTAATACGAGTCTACCTGATCAAAACTGGATCACGATGAGTGATATTCCATATGGTATCGATATTGTCAATGTCTTCAGTTACGTTCCTAAGGGTCAAGAAGCACAGGCACAGCCGTTTTATGACGCTTTGAAAACAAAATATGCTCCAGAATTACATGCTCGTGGCGCTAGATTGGTTCGGGGAATTGATTACGGTGAATTATTGAAGATAACTTATGCCGGGGAATTCCCAACCGATGAAGAGTTTGATGCTTATGCGAAAGAAATGATTGCTAAATATGTTGATGCGATCGGTATCGATGGTTTGGATATTGATATGGAAACTAAACCAACCGCAGAACAAATTAAGATCTCCGACGGTGTGATCAAAGCTCTGTCGAAATATTTAGGACCTAAATCAGGTACTAACAGGCCGTTATTGTATGATACGAATGCTTCAAACTTGGCACCATTTGAAAACGTAAGTTATGCGTTTGATTTCTTAGCTTACCAACAATATGGTAGTGATGACAAAAGAACTGAAAGAGCTGTGAACGACTATTCTGGTGTTTTATCAGCGAATAAATTTGTTCCGGGATTGACTTTCCCAGAAGAACAAGATCCAGTCAACCGTTGGTATGATGCCACCGAACCTTATTTGAACAGTAATTTTTATAAAGTAGCCAATTATGCTAATAATAACAATTTAGGTGGAATGTTCATCTATGCTCTAGACCGTGACGGTAGAACATACGATGATGCTGACTGGTCACACATCAAACCATCAAATCTTATTTGGACTAAGACGGCGATCATGCAAAGTGGTGGTGAGAGTGTCGCCAATGCCAAGGAATACGCTAGTCACTTCTGGAATCGAGCTAAGTACACAGTTGATACAAAAGAAGATCTGACAGCAAAGATCATGAATGCTAAGACGATTTATGATGTTAACAAGGTTATCTTGGGCAAGGATTACGGACAAGGTATCAGTTCCACTTATGATCCGATCCTAGAAAAAGGACTATTGTCGATCAACGTTTCTGATTTAACTGCGCAATTGAACGATGCGGACAAGTATATTGAACATTCTAAGGATTACGACAGTACAAAGATCAACGAATTGAAGAAAGTCAGAACTGAAGTTGCTGAGAACTTCGCTGGTAAGACGTATACACAAGAACAAGTTGACGCTTGGACAGCTAAATTAGCAGTTGCTAATAATGGTTTGCTGGGATATTCCGAAGTAAAAGTTAACGGCATCGTTGACACGAAGTCAGCTGATAATTTAAATAAATCCTTCGTTGAATTATACGATATCAATGGTAAAAAAGTATCTAACCGTGGTTTGCAACCAAAGACAGCTTGGGCATATGACCGAAAATTAACTAACAATAAGAATGGCAAGGTTTATTACCGTGTGGCCACAAATGAGTACGTGAGTGAAGCGGATGTCACTGTTCGGAAGGGTAACTCAGTCGGTAATTTAACTAACGTTGAAAAGATCAGCGGTAAGTTGAGTGTTGATAAATCACAAACTAGTTATTCATTGTACAAGCAAGATGGATCACTCATTGGTAACCGTGCATTAGCCGGTGGAACTGATTGGATCGTTTCCGCCAAGGCAAGTAGTGCTAATGGAAGTTTGTTCTACAAAGTAGCTACGAATGAATGGGTAATGAGTAGTAATGGGGTTTCCTTTAACTGATTGATTTAAAATTATACTCCCTGGATAGTTTTAAAAATAATCAAAAAAATGACGTCGATCATAAGGCGTCATTTTTTGTGCCAATGATGACAAATTGTAAATACTTTTTGAGACGACAAAAAATACTGTTGATGATACAAAATGAAGTGAGAGTATTGATCAGCTTGTCAAACAAAAAGCAAAACAACTTCTGAAATATTATTTTTAACTTTATGGACTTGTAAATTAAAAGTTGTTTTCACTAAACATCTGCAAATAAACGACTATAATAGAAGACGTACAATGAAAGTTGTATCAATTAGAAAGGAAGCTTTAAGTATGGCTGCAGTAGTTGAAAAAAGAAGTTTGTTAGATGAAAAAATGAGTGAAGTTTATGACTGGAGCGACTCAGATCTACCAGTTCGTGATGCCCTTTGGGATCATTTCATGGAAGCATCAAATCATAACACTGATAAAACTGAAGCAGAAGTCAAACCTTACAATGATATGAGTAATGACGAATTGAAGGGTAAGGTTGAAGAAGTATTGAAGGCTTAATCATACGACCCTTGATAATTGTTAACAGACCGGTGAGGTCTGTTTTTTTTGTATCAAAAATGGACAGACCAATCCAGGTCTGTCCATTTTTATTGAGATTAAAAATTCATCAATTGATTCAATAGTTCTTTGGCTGATTCATTCAGACTATCCTTAGATTTGTCATAGCCTAGGTGTGTATAGATCTCGCCAACATAAACCTTGTCTTCAAACAACTTCTTGAAAACTCGGTCGATGATAGGACGAGTCTTCTCTTCTTCTTGAACGGGTCCGAAAGGATTAGCGAAGAAGGTAGTGCTCATTCCGACTTCATCAGTTGTTCCTAGAGCTTTTCTCTTGCCGTCAACGAAGGTCTTCTTAGCTAGTTCTTCATCTGGGAATTGATGCAAACCAATTTCTGCGTCGTAATTATTGGCGTAGACCCACATATCGATGTGGTGGTGTTCAACGACACGTTTGTAAGTATTAGCTGGCAGAATAACACGAGCATTTTTTAATTCAGGATTTAAGTAGATACCACGATCCATATTGTTAAAGGCAACAGAACTGCTTAAGTCGTCTAATCTGACGAAGGCACCAGTCTCAGTTCCTTGAGCGTAAACATTGCCGTCAGCGTCAAATGAAAAACTCCCCATGTCATCGAAGATAGTTTCGATATCGATGATTTTGTCATCAGCGACTTCTTGCAGAGCTTCGATCGATTCTGATTTACCTGCACCAGAGTCACCGAAGAAGACAACAGACTTGGTTTTGCCATTAGAAAAGCTGATTCTGACCATTGATCCATGGATAGGTAAGCTGTCGTTATAGATCATATGAAGATTATGAAGTGTTAAACACATTTTTTTCATGTAGCCAAAGTAAGTTGTCTTATCGTTATAAGGAACTTCTCCGACCCAAATATCATTAGCTTCATCGTGATAGTAATGACAAACATCGCCTTCAGTTTCATCTAAACCGAATAACAAAATTTCGTCAGGCTTTTGTCCTTTGATGCTAGCTTCGTCAGCAACATCAAACAAGTTGGCTAGGGCAACACCGCTGACGAAATAGTCACGGTGGAAGTAGATGTAAGCTAAACTTTCGCCGATGTGGGCTGGGAAGCAGAACCAGTCTTCTTGCTTACCATTGAATTTGGCGATCGGGTTAGTCTTTACAGCACTGAAGACACCTTCACGTTTATTAGATTTGGTATGCATCATCATTGGTGGACGTAACATCAAAGTGTCTAAGAAACGGATGCTCTTCAGATTTTCGTAACCAGCAGGAGTTGGCCAATCAATAGATTGAGTTAATACGCAAGCGTTAGTACCAGCATTAACTTGACGATAGGTTCTGTTAGTGAAGCCTTGGATCTTTTCTTCGATTGCACGATATAAGTGGAGAACCACCTCGTTGAAGTGATTGTCGATATTCATGAAGTCGTTTTTGACAATCGCACTGCTGTGCTTATTGATTAGAGAGACTCTAAAGTATGAACGGTAATATGAATATAGATCTTCGATACTCTTTAAGATCTGTTGACTGTCATATTTGCCATAAACATCTTTATTATCAATTAAAATTGCTTTCAAGGTATTAACGTAATCTTTGGGATCGACTCCCTCGTAGCGATTGGTCAACGATTTTTGGCTTTCATCTAGGTATAACTTAACTAAGTTATAAAAGCCGTTACTATTGATCAGTTGGAATATATCTCGAATATACTCCTCGTTGTAGTTGATAACTGCCACTGCACGGTCAGGGTTCATATAAAAAGCCCGTGATTCTATAGCATTGGATGCTTTAACCATATATATAAGTTCTCCTTTCAAATTGTGAGCTTAAATAATATTCTAAAACAAATTTGCGGAAACATATATAACAAATTAAATAAAAATTAAAATGTTCTAATAAAAGGTTGCTATATTAGCTTTTTTAGGTAGAAAAAACTTTTTTAAAAATAAACCTTTGCAGCCAGTATTTCCAATAAATCAGCTCAACTAGACAAAATATCAATAAATTGATTTTTAAATTAAAAAAGTTGCAATATAATTTTAATGATGTTATATTCTTAATTATAAATTGATTGATCAGTAGTTCAGTTGGTAGAACGCGTGACTGTTAATCATGAGGTCGCTGGTTCGAACCCAGCCTGGTCAGTAAAAGCGAGTCCACAGTGAGTGGGCCCGCTTTTTTTACGTTAATTTTTACTTTCTTCCACTAGACCATCAAAGAATTTTTGTAGCGAGACTTTACCGCCAGTTGCTCGTTTGCCTTCTAGAAATAGCATTTCATTTCTGACGTTGCGGTATTCATAGAGCATGTTGGAATATTCAACCACGATTTCGTCGCCCAGATTATCGAAGGAAATATTAGCTAGATTAGTTAAGCCAGTTTTGACTGAACGGCGGATGCGTTGCAGTAAGACTTTTCGCTCTTGTTCGTTGATGTGATATTCATCAGCTAGATTTACTTCACTAAAAGTTAATTTTTTAGTAGTCATAATTTGTGCCAGTGACATAATATCTGAGGCACCTTTTTCGGAGGAGATACCTAGATAAGTCAAGATCGATCTAACTTTTTCTTTTTGTTGGTGACCGTCATCGACCGGTGTAGCAGGGGTGTTGCCACCAATTAATGATTGAATGCTGGACAATTTCCGTTCCATTTGAATGTTCTGGGTAACTTTTTCGACGACGGTTTTGACCTCGATCATATTGATCGGTTTGTCGATAAAGAATTCAATACCAGCCTCATAAGCCTGTTCGCGCAAGTCATTATCGCGGACTTGTGAGATCATGATGAACTTGAGACGGCTCTTTGATTGCCTGAGTTTTTTGATTAGATCGATACCGCTGATGTGCGGCATCAATAAGTCGACTAAGACAATATCGACATCTAGCAACATGATTTCAGATAAAGCTTTTTCAGCGTCAGTCGAAATACCGACCACATTGTTGTTCATATCTTTATCAATGATGCGATGCAGGATCATCGTGACTGACTTATCATCATCTACAATATAAAAATTCATTCAGTGATTTCCTCCTGAAGTAATTTGTTCTTATTAAGTGTAACTTGAAAATTAGTTCCTTTGTTTAATTTTGAATCGACTTTGATCGTTCCGTCAAACTGTTCCTTGACTAGTAGAGCGACGTGCGATAGCCCAATTCCCCGGTAGACATCACCAGATTCATTGAACTTGGTAGTGAAACCGGGTTGAAAGATCATATCTTTAGTTTCTTCATCCATACCAATTCCATTGTCAGAGACGTTTAAAATTACTTGATTGTTTTTATCTTCAACCGTCAGTCGCACTAAGCCGTTGGGTTTGTTGTCCAGAGCATCAACGGCATTGAAGATCAAATTAGAAATGATCGAAACTAGATAGTAATGGTTGGGAATAACTAGATCGAGGTTGTTTTTAACTTCGATGACAACGTTAGGACTTTTTTGCTTGATCGATTCACGAATATAATTGGTGCTAACTTTGAGAATATCGCTCAACATCATCGGCATGTTATTGTCAGAACCGAAGTAGTCTCCTAAGCCGCGGATGACATTTTGATAATCTTTTTTGATCTCATGCACATCACGTGCAATATCGAGAGCCATGTCCTGTTGTTTTTGGTCGGCCTTTTCAGTTCGCAGATCTTGATTCAGCAAATAAGCATTCTTCATAACGTTTTCGATCTCAGAAATATTTTTTTTCATGAAGTAAACTTCACTTTTGACAGAAGCCGCGATCCAAATGAATTGATAATAACGCTGTTCGTGTTTTTCCTGGCGGACCATCAAGGTGAAGTAGTGATAAAGAAACGCTAAAAGACAACTGACAATGGTACGGATTAATGCTGTGATGAAGAGAATTTGGAACAAGCGATAAGTATAATCTGAAAAGTTAGTCAGTAAACTGATCTCACAGAAGTTGGCAACATAATCACAAATTAAAATAGTCAAAAAGAAAGAACTATTGTTGCGAACCCCTCGACGCCAATATAGGAAGTAATAAATAATTCCGTAAGTAATATAGAAGACCATATCGGTCACGACGAACTGGATTATTTTTTCAATACTGCCGTCATGACTGATGAATAGGAGCAGACCTCTGAAGATCGGTGAAGCCATCGCAATACAAAATGAAAGCTTGATCGGATTCAGATCATCATTGAAATATAAAAATATCGGTAAAAGTAAGGCAGCCAGCGTCAAAATGAATCCAGGTGCGTAGATTTGAAAATTGACTTGTGAAGCTAGGGCAATAGAAGTCGCCGCTATCAGGGTTCGACGCCATCTTCCTTGCATTATAAAATTGTTGCTTTTAAACAAGTGTAAACACCTCCAAAAAATAATTTATAAATAAATTTGAAGTTCTATGAAGTTTTGTGAATACGCTTACTAGAATAAGACTTGTTAATTATTGAAGGAGGAATTCACAAAATGTTCAATTTACGTAATCGTAGTTTTTTGACACTATTAGACTTTACACCAAAGGAAATGGGATACCTACTAGATCTTTCTGCTGATTTGAAGAAAGCTAAGTACACAGGTACAGAACAACAAAAACTTGCTAAGAAGAATATCGCTTTGATTTTTGAAAAATCTTCAACAAGAACTCGTTGTGCCTTTGAAGTTGCTGCTCATGATGAAGGTGCTCAAGTTACATACCTTGGCCCTACAGGTACACAAATGGGTAAGAAGGAAACAGCTAAGGATACAGCCCGTGTTCTTGGTGGAATGTTTGATGGAATCGAATATCGTGGATTCTCACAACGTACAGTAGAAACACTAGCTAAGTATTCAGGTGTTCCAGTTTGGAACGGTTTAACTGACGAAGATCACCCAACACAAGTATTGGCTGACTTCCTAACAGCTAAGGAATGCTTAAAGAAACCTTATAACGAAATGAATTTCACATACATGGGTGATGGCCGTAACAACGTTGCTAACGCTTTGATGATCGGTGCTTCAATCATGGGAATGACATTCCACTTGGTATGTCCTAAAGAATTGGACCCAGCACAAGACTTGTTAGACAAGTGTGAAGCTATTGCTAAGAAGACTGGTGCTAAGATTATGGTTACAGATGACATCGACAAGGGTGTTCTTGGTTCAGACGTTATCTATACTGATGTTTGGGTATCAATGGGAGAACCAGATGACATCTGGAAGAAGCGTATCGATCTATTACAACCATACCGTGTAACAAAAGATGTTATGGCAAAGACAAAGAACCCTAACGCAATCTTCGAGCACTGCCTACCTTCATTCCACAATACTGAGACAAAGATCGGTCATGAAATCTATGAGAAGTATGGTTTGAAAGAAATGGAAGTTTCTGACGAAGTCTTCGAAAGTGATCAATCAGTTGTCTTCCAAGAAGCTGAAAACAGAATGCACACAATCAAGGCCGTTATGGTTGCTACATTAGGTGAATAGGAGAGAATAGAATGTCTAAAATGGTCGTAGCTCTCGGTGGAAACGCCCTAGGTAAATCTCCTGAGGAGCAATTAAAACTAGTTAAGAATACCGCTAATTCACTTATTGGACTAGTTGCCGCTGGTAATAAAGTTGTTATAAGTCATGGTAATGGCCCACAAGTTGGACAAATCAATTTGGGAATGAATTACGCTGCTGAACATGGACAAACTGCAGCATTTCCATTTCCTGAATGTGGTGCAATGAGCCAAGGTTACATTGGCTATCATTTACAACAAAGTCTTCAAAACGAGCTTCACAGAAGAAAAATCGCAAAGGACGTCGTCTCAGTTGTCACTCAAGTTGAGGTCAACGCAGATGATCCAGCTTTCCAAAATCCAACTAAACCAGTTGGTGCCTTCTACGACCAAGCTACTGCGAAGAAATTTGAAGATGAGAAGGGTTACACATTCGTTGAGGACGCTGGACGCGGATATCGTCGTGTTGTAGCATCACCACTCCCAAAGGAAATTGTCGAATTGAAGAGTATCAACGATCTAATCGAAAATGATAACCTAGTCATCGCTGGTGGTGGCGGTGGTGTTCCCGTTATTAAGAATAGTGAAGGACTTCAAGGAGTTCCCGCTGTAATTGATAAGGATCGCTCAAGTGCCTTACTAGCTGACAAAATCAACGCAGATACACTAATTATTCTAACAGCCGTCGATTATGTCTACATTAACTTTGGCAAGGATAATGAAAAGAAGCTTACAGAAATCACTAGCGACGAAGCTAACAAATACATCGACGAAGGTCAATTTGCTGCTGGTAGTATGTTGCCAAAAATTCAAGCTTGTTTGCAATTTGTCGAAGGAAATAAAAACCGCAGTGCATTGATTACATCACTGGATCATTTAGATGACGCACTTGCTGGAAAAGTCGGCACAATCATTAAGAAGTAATTATTGTGAGAGGTGACGTTTGGTTACCTCTCTCTTTTTTTGAAAATTAAGTAAGCGGAAACATTTTACAGGAGATGAAATTATGGGAAACGTAGGTGCAGTTAACGAAACGCCACAAACACCAAAGAAAAAAAGATTTAAATTGAAGATGCCTGGTGCCTTCGTCATACTGTTTATTTTGACAATCGTTGCCGTTATAGCGACATGGACTATTCCTGCTGGAGCATATTCGAAGATGGTTTATAGCTCTTCGAATTCGAGCTTGAAGATCACCAGTCCTACTGGCAAAGTATCAAATGTACCAGCTACACAAAAAGAGCTTGATAAACTTGGTGTTAAGATCGATATCAAGCAATTCACATCTGGTGGTATTACCGATGCTGTTTCAATTCCTAATACTTATCAAAGATTGAAACAAAAACCAGCTCAGATCGGTGCAATTACTGAGAGTATGGTTCAAGGTACGATTGAAGCGGTCGATATCATGGTCTTCATTTTCGTACTGGGTGGTTTGATCGGAGTTGTCAAAGCGAGTGGAGCGTTTGAATCTGGTTTGATGGCGCTGACTAAGAAGACCAAGGGCCATGAGTTCTTGTTGATCTTCATGGTTTCGATCCTAATGGTTCTTGGTGGAACACTCTGTGGTATTGAAGAGGAAGCCGTTGCTTTCTATCCAATCCTAGTTCCAATCTTTATCGCCATGGGTTATGACTCAATTGTATCAGTCGGTGCAATATTCCTATCCAGTTCAATTGGTACTTGTTTCTCAACTATCAACCCATTCTCAGCTGTTATTGCTTCTAACGCTGCCGGTATTCCCTTTACTGAAGGTATCGTTTGGCGTGCAACAGGATTAGTAATAGCTGCGATAGTGCTGGAATTATATTTATATTGGTACAGTAAGAAAGTCAAAGATACTCCTACATTTTCATATACATACGATGATCATAAAGAATTTAATGACATGTGGTCAGTTGAATCAAGTGATGAAAAAGAAGGTAAGAAGTCTATCTTTACCCAACGCAAGAAATTTATCTTGATCTTATTCGTTGCCGCATTCCCCATCATGGTTTGGGGAGTTATGTCACAAGGTTGGTGGTTCCCAACAATGGCCTCATCATTCTTGGCCTTCGCCATTGTGATTATGATCTTGACCGCTACAGGTCGTTATGGTATTGGTGAAAAAGGCGTTGTCGATGCCTTTGTTAACGGTGCTTCTAGCTTGGTCGGTGTTTCACTGATCATTGGTTTAGCACGTGGTATTAATATCGTTCTGAATAATGGATATATTTCAGATACGATCTTACAATACTCATCATCATTGGTATCACACGTCAGTGGACCAATTTTCATCATCGTTATGATGTTTATCTTCTTCGTACTAGGATTTATTGTTCCATCATCATCAGGCTTGGCTGTTCTATCAATGCCAATCTTTGCCCCATTAGCTGATACAGTTAACATTCCCCGTTTTGCAGTCGTTACAGCTTATCAGTTCGGTCAGTATGCCATGTTATTCTTAGCACCAACGGGACTAGTTATGGCTACACTGCAAATGTTGAACATGAAGTATTCACATTGGTTAAGATTTGTTTGGCCAGTTGTTGCTTTCGTATTAGTATTTGGTGGAGCGCTTCTAGTTATGGAAGTTGTCTTCTCTTAAGTAAATTTAAAGTCATACATGAAAAGTGTATGGCTTTTTTGTTTCTAATAGTAAAATATAACTAATTAGATACAAGGAGCTTTATGGCAAATGATAAATAGACCATTGATAAGTATTACAAATGTTATTTGGAGTTTTGATCTGGAGTCGAATTCGTTATTAATTTTATTATTGAAGCGTTCAGAAAGCCCATATAAAGGTAAATGGGGTCTACCACTGACTTATTTACGTGAGAACGAAAGTGCTGATGAGGCTTCTTTGAGATTGGTTCGAGAAAAAATTGGTGTGAAATTATCCAAGGTTAATACTGAACAACTCCAAACATTTACTAATGTGGATCGTGTCAAAGGTGAGCGGACCTTATCTTTGACTTATATGATCTATTTACCTAATATGCCAGAATTAGTTGCCGGGTACGGAGCTGATGATGCCAGATGGTTCAGAGTATCAGCTAATAAGCACAGTTACCAACTCAAAAATGGTGATATAGAATTCAAAACCTTATCAGAAAAAATATCAGAAGAAAAATTTTATTCGACAACAGACCATACCATGGTCTCTGACCACGAACTCATCTTGCGGACAGCCTTTACTAGGATTCGGAATCGCTTGGATTACTTACCGACAATCTTGCTAGTGCTGGGACCAACCTTTACTTTGCGGAAAGCACGGATGATCTATGCCATCTTTTTAAGAACTAAGGTTTCAGAAATAGACAATTCAAATTTCAGAAAAACTCATGGTAATTTATTTATTGATTCAGGTTATGAACATAAAACTCACTCTGGTCGGCCTGCAAAAATTTATCGCTTGAAATAAGCTTGACATCCATATAATTGTGATGTTAAGCTCTTTTTATCTTTAAAGGTATAAAGTACCTAAATCAATATATTGATGTTAAAAAATAATATTATTAATACTCCGGAATATTAATGATTATGAAAAAAGGGGACAATATGCAAGATACATTGATTCAGAAGAGTACGAAAAAAGGGCGCAAACTTCTTTTAGTTATCGGTACAGCTTGGTTATTCGATGCGATGGATGTTGCCTTATTATCATTTATTATGCCATTGATCAAGACTGAGTGGAGTTTAACTCCAGCCCAAGTCGGGTATGTCAGTTCTGTTACTTCATTAGGTATGGTTTTTGGTTCAGTTTTCTGTGGTTATATGGCAGATAAATTTGGTCGCAAGAATGTCATGATTGCTACTCTAATCGTGTTTTCGGTCGGAAATTTATTGTTAGCTTTTACTACTAACGTTAATCAATTTATGCTGGTAAGATTCATTACCGGTATGGGACTGGGTGGAGAATTGCCAGTCGCGGCAACGATGTTGGCCGATAATTTTAAGGGTAAGACACAGGCCAAGATGTTGATCATGGCTGATAGTTTTTGGGCTATCGGTTGGATCTTAGCCGCTGTTATTTCTAATACTGTAACACCGTTATATGGTTGGCGTGCTAGTGTTATTGTGACATTTTTTGTGATGCTATATGCATTTGTAATGCGTCGCCACTTACCTGAGAATTATGAGAAAAAAGAAAAAACTAGTTTGAGTGAACAATTTGCGGGTATTTTTAATCATGAAGTTGTTGGTAAGACATTGGCACTAAGTTTTCTCTGGTTTGTCGTAATGTTCTCATACTATGGAATGTTCTTATGGTTACCAAGTGTGCTGGTTTTACGTGGTTTCTCCATTATTCATAGTTTTCAATATACCTTGTTAATGAGTTTGGCACAGCTACCAGGTTATTATTTGGCCGCATGGTTGATGGGAAAAATCAGTCATCGAGTTATTTTGACATTATACTTGATAGGTACGATCGTTAGTGCCTTCGTTTTCAGTATTGCTGCCAGTGAAGGGATTTTGTTAGTCAGTGGAGCACTTCTTTCTTTCTTTAATTTAGGAGCATGGGGAGCATTGATTGCTTTTACACCTAGTCATTTCAAAGCTGATATTCGTGGAATGGGTGTAGGATTCTCACAATCAGTTGGTCGTATCGGTGCCACACTTGGACCTTACTTGATTGGAATGTTGATCGGAATGGGATTTGGTATTCCGGTTGTCTTCGGAATGTTTGTGGTTGCTTTGATATTAGGAGTTATTGTTTTGCTAGTGGGTACATCTGAAACTTACTAGGATAGGTGTTCTTTTTTGCTTCCGGTCAGCTGATTTTATCGATTACACAAAAAAATAGCATGTTATGACAATTCGGATATGAGTTACTATCTGTTTGTCATTACATGCTGTTTTTTATTTTTTAAGATTGGATAATAAAATTACTGTGTAGTAGTAAACAAATTTAGTACTATCACAAACTTAGCTGAAGGTGGACAACAATGGAATCCGCCGTAAAAGTGTTCTTAGCGATTTATCGCTTAGAACACTGGACGACTGGGAAGACTACAGGCTTCCCAGCGAGGTCGAAAACGCAGTTTGAGACCGGTCCACGGCAGATGGAATTGTTGACCGCCTTCAGCGGCAATACTCAATAAAACAACCTTAATTCAACATTTGATTATAACTGGTTACTCTGTTAAAACCATCATCACGTTCCAACATAGTTAGACTTGAATTACGAGGGCTTTCGGTAACATCAAAGTTACCAGCGTTATAACGGTCAGTTATGGAACGAATAGTTGTTCCATGTGAAACTAGCAAGATCTTATCGCCATCTTTGGCAATTTCATCGAGCTTTTTGAAACCACGATTTAGACGTGTCCAGTATTCTTCAGCATTTTCAGCATCGTGGAAGGGATCGGCTTCTTTCATGAAGTCTTTAGTAGCATCTAGGCCATGTTTGGCAATGATTTCACTAAAAGTAGAAGCGCCGTGAGGTTGCCCTACCATGAACCAAGCTTCAGGAGAATTCATTCCTTCGAAGTAGCCGTAGAATTGTTCTCTAAATTCCATGAGCTTTTGTGGTTTGACTTTGTCGCTATTGATATTAGCATCCATGATTAATTTGCAAGTATCGATGGCACGACGAGCGTCGGATGAAAATGCGGCACTAAAATCGACATTTTTCAATGCTTGGGCGGCTTGCTTGGCAACTTCTACACCATCAGGTGCTAGAGGTGTGTCGGACCAACCTTGCATTTTGTCGTAACGATTGAACCAAGTTCTTCCATGGCGAACCATGTAAATTTGATATTTTGCCATTTTTTCCTCCTAAAAATTTCATACTATAATTTTACTACAAAACAACGACATACTGCTATTAATGGAGTTTTTGATTATAACTAGTAACGTGATTAGTTCCGTCGATTCGCTCCAACATAGTTAGGCTAGAATTGCCGGGTAGCTGATTTAATTCATAATCGCCATCTTGGTATTTGAAAGCTAGTGACAAAATAGTCGTACTGTGTGTTACTAATAAGATTTTGTCACCATCATGAGCAACTTGATCGATTTTTTCAAAACCACGATCTAATCTGCCCCAGTATTCTTCAGCATTTTCAGCATCGTGGAAGGGATCAGCCTCTTTGACGAAATCCATAGTGGCATCGAAACCGTATTTGTAGACGATCTCTTGATAATTTTTGGCATTGTGAGAATTAGCGATTTTGTCCCAAGCTTCATTAATATTGTCACCTTCGAATGAACCGTAAAATTGTTCTCTAAATTCAGTCATTTTTTGGGGAAGAGGCTTATTTATATTTGCTTCAGCGATTATTTCAGCAGTATCCATAGCTCTTCTAGTGTCGGAAGAGAATGCAGCAGAGAACTCAACGTCTTTTAAGGCTTTTGCGGCACTGTGGGCTACCTCCACACCATCTTGGGTCAGTGGTGTATCTGACCATCCTTGGATTTTCTGATAGCGATTGAACCAAGTTTTTCCATGACGGATCAGATAGATTTGATATTTTGACATAATGTCCTCCTCAACTTTTCTACGATTATTTTACTATAACAAGCCATAATTTTAGAACTTTGACCCTTCATTGTGTAAAGTAAATATTAGCGGAGGTATTTGATGATGAGAATTGCAGTTATTGGTGCTAATGGTAAGGAAGGCTCACTTATTGTTAAAGAAGCTGAGAGTCGAGGGATTGAGGTAACTTCGATCGTACGTAGTGCTGAGAAATCAGTTACGGATCAGTATTTAGTTAGAGATGTGTATGATATTACAACTCAAGATCTAGTTGGTTTTGATGCGGTGGTTGATGCTTTGGGATTCTTTGGCGATCTGGTCAAGGAATACGTTCCTTCAACTCAACATTTGATCAATATTTTAAAGGATACAACTGTTAGATTATTAGTTGTTGGTGGTGCTGGATCATTGTACATGAATCCAGAACATACACAGCAGTTGTTCCAAGGAGCAGATTTTCCAGCTGCAGTTAAGCCATTGAGCGAAGAGATGGGGAAGGCTCTGAATCTCTTAAAGAAGAGCAATATCAACTGGACTTATATTAGTCCTGCGGCTGACTTTGATTACAAGGCACCACGTACTGGGAAATACGTAGTGGCTGGTGAAGAATTTACAGCTGATAAAGATGGTCAAAGTAAGATCAGTTACACTGACTATGCTCTAGCAATGGTTGATGAAATCGAAAATGCTGAACATAAAAGCGAACGAATCAGTGTAAGGAGGTAAAGATATGAAGATATTAGTAACTTATATCAGTATGAGTGGTCGCAATGAAAAGATTGCCCAACATTTGACTGATTATTTAAGCAAAAAAGCAAACGTTGATCTGGAACAAATGGTTGATACGGATGCTTATTCGATTCCAGAATATGATGCTGTAATTGTAGTAACTTATACTTATGGGGACGGTCAAGTTCCTGATGAGGCCCAAGATTTCTATGAAGATTTGTTGGATGTTGACCTAGAAAAGACTAAGTTTGCCGTTTTAGGATCAAGTTCAAAAACTCACATTCACTTTGGACGAGCTGTTGATTATTTCACAATGCAACTGAATTCTGCCAATGGAGATCAAGTTGCTGATTCAGTCAAAATCAACGAAGATCCTGATGAAGGTGACTTGAAACGTGTTGAACGTCTAGGAGACTATGTGATCAACAGTTTGGAATAATCAAAAATAAACTTATCACTTAAATTTAGTGATGAGTTTATTTTTTTGCTATAATCATTGCTGTATCAACCTCATAAAAAATATTAATGAAGTGTTAACGGTTTGACTATGACTTCGTTATCCATTTATGATAAAAATATCACAAGGAAGCGTTTGCAAGATTTTGTGGATGCACACAAATAATTGGAGGTTACACATATGACAGATTTCAGAATTGAATCAGATACTCTAGGAGAAGTAAAGATCCCAGCCGATGCTTTATGGGGAGCACAAACTGAACGTTCAAGAAATAATTTCCCAACTGGCGAAAAGATGCCATTGGTAATTATCAAAGCTTTGCTTCAAATCAAGAAAGCTGCAGCAATCTCTAACAAAGAACTAGATGCTATCGATCCTAAAAAAGCTGATTTGATTGTTGAATCAATCGACAAACTATTAGCCTTAGATGACGAAGACTTGAGAAAAGATTTCCCATTAGTTGTCTATCAAACAGGTTCAGGTACACAAACAAACATGAATACTAATGAAGTTGTCGCTCATATGGCAGCCAAAATTAATCCAGATATTGAAATCTTACCTAATGATGATGTTAATAAAGGTCAAAGTTCAAATGATATTTTCCCAACAGCTATGAGCATTGTAGCCTCGGTCGCTGTTGATAATTTGGAAGATTCACTACAACATTTGATCGATGAATTAAAGATCAAACAAGAAAAGTACTGGCGTGTTGTTAAGATCGGTCGTACTCATTTGCAAGATGCTACACCACTAACATTTGGTCAAGAAGTAAGTGGATGGGCAAGCATGCTTGAACATGACCTTTCGTACTTGAAGAGCTTGAATCCAACACTTGGCGAATTTGCTATGGGTGGAACAGCTGTTGGTACAGGATTGAATGCTGCACCTGGCTTTGCCGATATTATTGCTAAGAAGATGACAGAAGTTTACGGTGTTAAATTCACAGCTGATACTAATAAGTTCTATGGACTAGCAGCACACTCAGGACTTAACGTTGTTCACGGAGCTATCAAGACATTGGCAGCTGATTTGATGAAGATCGCTAACGATGTAAGATTCCTAGCAAGTGGTCCTCGTTCAGGTTATGGTGAATTACACATTCCTGCTAACGAACCTGGTTCATCAATCATGCCGGGTAAAGTTAACCCTACACAAGCTGAAGCTGTAACTATGTCTGCTGTACGTGTTATGGGTAATGATGTAGTTGTTGGTATGGCATCAAGTCAAGGTAACTTTGAATTGAATGTTTACAAACCAGTACTTATCAGCGCCTTCCTAGAATCAGCAGAACTTTTGACAGGAACAATGACTGGCTTTGCTGACAAGATGATCCATGGTCTAACAGTTAATGCTGACAGAATGGAAGAATTAGTCGATCAATCATTGATGACCGTTACAGCCTTATCACCACATATTGGTTATCACGAAAGTGCAACGATTGCCCAAACAGCTGAAAAAGAAGGAACAACTTTGAAAGTTGCTGCTATCAAGTCAGGTTTAGTTACTGAAGAACAATTTGACAAGTGGGTCGATCCATTGAAGATGACAAATATTTAGAGGATGAGGAGAGACTTAGGTCTCTCCCTAATTCTTTTAGAAACAACAAATTAAGGGTAGGAAAGATAAATGACAAAAAAACACAGTAAGATCAAAAAGGCTAATAAGAGAAAACAAGCCGCAAAATTCAAATTTGAACCAACAGACATTAGTGAACTACAAGACCATTATGATCTAATCATCGTCGGTTCTGGTGGAACAGGTTTGACAGCTGCCATTCAAGCACATGAGCTAGGATTGTCACCAGTTATTTTGGAGAAGATGTCAAGTATCGGTGGTAACACCACACGTGCTTCTTCAGGTATGAATGCTAGTGAGACATCGGTTCAATTAGATCACAAAATCGTTGATAGTATGGATGCCTTCTACAACGATACCTTCATCGGTGGTGGCAAGAAGAATAATCCTGAATTATTGAAGTTCTTTACAACTCACGGTGCTTTGGCAATCGATTGGTTGGCAAGTCACGGTATCGAATTGGACGACTTAACAACTACTGGTGGTATGAGTGTCTTAAGAACTCACCGTCCCAGTTCTATGGCACCAATTGGTGGCTTCTTAGTTACTGAGTTATTGAAGCAAGTTGATAAAGAAAACATTCCATTGTTCACTGATGTTCTTGTTAAGAAATTACTACAAGACGATGGCACTATTGATGGTGTTGAAGTTGAGATCAACGGTGAGAAGTCAACTATCAAAGGGGATGCTGTTATTCTAGCAACTGGTGGTTTTGGAGCTAATCCAAAATTACTTACTAAGTATCGTCCTGACCTAGAAGGCTACAAGACAACTAATTCACCAGGAGCAACTGGTGATGGAATCACTCTAGCTAGCGCTGTTGGTGCTAAATTAGTCGATATGGATCAAGTTCAAGTGCATCCAACCGTTCAACAAGATACTGATCATCCATTCTTGATCGGTGAAGCGGTTCGTGGTGAAGGTGCTATCTTAGTAAACAAAGCTGCTAAGCGTTTTGTTAACGAACTGGATACTAGAAAGAACGTTACAGCTGCAATCGATGAGCTAAAAGAAAACGGTGCTTACTTGATCCTTGATCAAGGTATTAGAGATCGTGTTAAGGCAATTGAATTCTATGATAAAGTCGGTCTAGTTGTAACTGGTCAATCTATCGCTGAATTAGCTGAGAGTATCGGCTTAGATGCTAAGACTCTTGAAGCAACAGTAGCTACATGGAACAAAGCGGTTGATGATCATAACGATACTGAATTCAATCGGACAACTGGTATGGATCGTAGTATCGTCAAGGGACCATTCTTCTCAATTCACATTGCTCCAGCGGTTCACTATACAATGGGTGGTGTTGACATCGATGCTGACACACACGTATTGAATGAAGATGGTCAAGCAATCAACGGTTTGTTCGCTGCCGGTGAAATTGCTGGTGGTTTGCATGGTAACAACCGTATCGGTGGTAACTCAATTGCTGAAACAGTTATCTTCGGTCGTCAAGCGGGACAACAAGCCTTCAAATTTATCCAAAACCTAGATAAATCAAGTAAGTAATTTAATAAATTGATATAATTTATTTTGTGAAGTCTGGGTTGGTTCAATTCCTGATGAATTCGAAACTAATCGAGGTGTTAATAACGCAAAGTAGGTTAAGCAATATGAATACACGTGATTTGTCGTACTTTAGGGTTTTAGTTGAGAAACGTAATTATACCGAGGTCGCTGAGATGTTCTCGGTGTCTCAGCCTACGATTACTCAGGCAGTCAAACGCTTGGAAAAAGAATTCAATTCAAAACTAGTTCATGTTGATCGAGTTCATCAAAAAACAGAGATAACACGGTCAGGTTATTTACTGTACGAAAAATCTAAGATAATTCAAAAAAATATTGATTTAGCTCGCAAAGAGATAAAAGCTTCTGATAGTGATAAGATCAAATTCGGCTTACCACCAATAATTGGCACACTTTATTTCCCGCAGGTGGTTCAAAGGTTAGCCCAGGAGTCACTCTTTCAAAGACTACAAATATCTGAAAGTGGCTCGTCAGAATTGCTGGACGAATTAGATAACGGTAATGTTGATATTGCCGTCATTGCTACGATCAAACCGATTCAAAGTCCTAAATATGAGGTTGAGTACTTGGGCAGTCGTCCCTTCAGCGTAATTGTCAGCGCCAAAAATCCGCTTGCTCAAAGTGCTGAACCAGTTGACTTTAAAAATCTGATGTCAGAGAAATTTATCAGGCTGACCGGTAAATATATCCATTCGCAAATGTTGGATGATTACTGTAAATTTTACGGTATTGAACCAGAGATCGTTTATGATACACCAGATATTTCGTGGTTTAAGAGTTTGATCAGAGCTGATGTGGGAATCGGAATCTTGGTAAAGGATGAAGTCAGTCCGTATGATAAGGATCTCGTCTGTTTAGATATTGCTGACCCCTTACCGGAGAGTTTTAACATTTCAGTTATTCATCGTAAGAGCTATATTTTGAAGCCAGATGAGCAGAAGTTAGTCGAAGTTCTAAAGCAAATGAATATTGGAAATACTAATGGCGGTTACTATTGAGGTAATCGCTTTTTTGATACAATTGAATTGAAAAAATAATAGGGGGAAAAGGGGATGCAATCGTCGAAGCGTATTAAACGAATCGTTATTATCGGCTTATTACTGCTGCTATCAGTGACATCGTTGGGGATCATCACGACCACTGACTTTGGAAGTAATATTATTCAAGCAGCACAAAAGGTCAAATATATCGGTAAGGATAAGTATCAGATCGCTAAAAAAGAACATGAAGCATTGTTAGCTAAAAAGAAAAAATTAGTTAAACAGAAGAACAGCACGCAATCACAAGTCAGTGATATTAAAGATCAAGAAGAAAAAGCTCGTGAAGAAGCTGCAGCACAACAAGCAGCAGCTGAAAAGCAGCAACAAGAACAACAAAAAGCAACAGAAGCCGCTAAAAAACAAGCGCAGACTAGTACTAACTCTGATACCAGTACGAGTTCAAGCGGCGATATGAATACTGCGTCTTCAGGACAGATAGTTGGTAATCGTAATTCGCATATTTATCATGTGCCTGGTCAACGCGGATACAATATGAATTCTAGTAATGCTGTTTACTTCCAAACAGAACAGGATGCCATCAATGCCGGGTATAGAAAGGCTAAGGTGTAGATTATGAAAAATTTAATCAAGATTTTAGCCGTTATAACGATGACTATGTCGTTGACTGCTTGTTCAGAGACAGAATCAACTGGCAACAAGGATGCGACTAAGACTGAGGTAGTTAAGGATTATTCGTATCAGAAAAAAGCTACTAAATTAGAAGCTAGTAATAAGAAACTCAAGAATTCTATTACTAAACTGCAAAATCAAATAGCTTCTAATCAAGATTATTTGAGTCAACATGATCAAACAAAATACAGTAATAATAACTCACAGACTTCATCAACTGCAGATTTAGCCAATCTTGAATACACAGGAACTCAAGAAATCGTAGTAAATAATAATAATCCTAATTTTTCACAGGAAGACTTGGCAACCAACAATGGTGCATGGCAAACTTATGGAGATCTGGATAATTTGAATCGGGCGACTGCTGCTAATGCATTACTGAATGTTTCTCTGATGCCGACAGCTAAACGTGAAGGTTTAACTTGGAATCCAACTGGTTGGCGGAATAAACGAATAAGTTCTGGCTGGTTGTACAATCGTAGTCATTTGATCGGTTATCAATTGACTGGTCAAAATAATAATCCTAAGAATTTGATCACAGGAACACGTTCATTGAATAGTCCAGAAATGCTAGCTCATGAAATGGATATCGCATATTATTTGAAGCAGAGTAATAGTCATTACATTAGATATCGGGTGACACCGGTGTTTAGAAATGATGAATTACTCGCACGTGGAGTTCAAATGGAAGCTCAATCTATCGGTAGTGATGCAGTTCACTTTAATGTTTATATTTTTAATGTTCAGTCAGGTGTAACGTTGAACTATGCTGATGGTACTAGTCAGGTTGGGTAAAAATTTTTAAAGCACATTTTATGATGTGCTTTTTTTTATTGCTTAAAAAAGTGTGACGATAGTTGTTTTTTCTGTTTTTTATCATACTCAAATTTGAAGAAACAATTATGAAGAAAATGGCAACATATCGACACATACATGTCTATCATGCCTTGTCTAGATAGCAATAAATCAATATATATAACAATTTGTTTGAAAGCGTTGACATGCACTATTCATGGTGTTTTAATATAGGCGTGGTTGTTATAACAATATAACAAGTTGAGGAATTCCTATGGGTCATACAATGCCACTGTATCAGAGTATGTTGGACGAGTTAATGAGGCAAATTGAATCAGGACAGCTGCCTGAGAATAGCAAATTACCGTCGGAACAAAGATTGGGAGAGCTATACAACGTTTCTAGAATTACTGTCAGACGTGCTTTGACAGAGTTAGAGAATAGAAAATATATATATAAGAAACAAGGTCAGGGATCATTCGTAATGTCAAAGGACGAATATAGTCCGGAAATTAGTTATTTGAATGTTCCCAAGATGATCAAAAAAATGGGTGCCACTCCAAAAATAAAATTGGAAAAGTTCAGTATCAATGTTGATGGGACTGAGAAGCGTGCCCGCACTGAATTGGGTTTGAATGAGGATGACTACCTCTATTCATTTCAATATTTGTATTATGCAGATGATGAACCGGTTTTCAGTGAAAAAGTTTTTTTACCATTTGATGTTTTTCCTATGATTCATAAGAATGAAATAATTGATAAAGACTTGATCCCATATTTAGCCAAGCGATATGAATTGCAGGCTGAATTTGTTTCTAGGACTGAAGCCAGTTTGATCACGCGTAAGAACCGTAAAATATTCGATTTGAATGTTGGTGATCCGATGGTCAATGTCACTACTAAGGGTTTCAAGGGCGGCAGATTCATTTATTACAGTCAGTCGATCGTCGTAGGAGATTTAATCATGTTCATAGTTAAATGAAAGAAGGAATAAGAATGGGTGAACCAAATATTGTATTAACAAGAATCGATAACAGATTAGTCCATGGACAAGTTGGTGTTGTTTGGACTTCTTCAGTTGGTGCTAACTTATTGCTAGTTGCTAACGATGACACTGCTAACGATCCACTACAACAAGAATTAATGGCTGCTACTGCTGATAGTTCAGGTGTAGGAATTCGTTTCTGGACGATTGAAAAGACTATTAACAACATTCATCGTGCTAGTGCTAGACAAAAGATCTTTATCGTAGTTCGTACACCAGAAGATGCTCGTAAGTTAGTTGAGGGCGGTGTTCCAATCAAGGATATTGATATTGGTAATATGCACTTTTCAGATGGCAAGAAACAAGTTACTAAGTATACCTACATGGATGACAAGGACAAAGAAGACTTGAAGGCATGCGCTGACAAAGGTGCTAACGTATACGTTCAAGAAGTACCAGAGGACAAAAAACAACCATTGGAAGAAGTGATCTAGATGCAAGTTACATTAATGCAAGGACTATTGATCGGTCTCTTTGCTATTATTTCTGGTATTGACTTTTGGTGGGAAGGTTTCTACATCTTCAGACCAATGATAGTTTGTACCGTTACCGGATTGATCTTAGGTAACATTACCTTAGGGATCGTTGCCGCCGGTTTAACTGAACTGGCTTTCGCTGGTTTAACACCGGTTGGTGGAACACAGCCGCCTAACCCTATCATGGCTGGTATCATGACTGTTGTCTTAGCTTACACAACAGGTAAGAGTCCAGCTACCGCTATTGGATTAGCACTACCATTCAGTATTTTGATGCAATACATTATCTTATTCTATTATTCAGCATTTTCAGTTTTGACAAAGAAACTCGATACATATGCTGAAAAAGGTGAAACGAGTAAGTTCACCAACTTAGCTTTATTGCCAACTTGGATTGTTGGTTTAACATACGGAATCATCGCCTTCTTGTGTGTCTATGGTGCTCAAGGACCAATGAAGTCATTAGTTAATGCAATGCCAGTTTGGTTGAGTCATGGATTTGAAATTGCCGGTAGTATCTTACCTGCCGTTGGTTTCGGATTATTACTAAAGAGTATGTTAAAGGCACGTTATGTTCCATATCTACTAATTGGATTTACAGCTGCTTGCTTTATTAAATTCGGCAACTTGATGCCAGTTGCTGTCATCGGTGTTGCTCTAGCATTGATCGAATACAACAGAAGTAAAAAAGATGCTGAAAATGACAAGAAGTTAAAGGCAGCTATGGAAAATTCAAATGGAGGAGACGACGAAGATGGAATCTAAAAAATCAGAAACTCCAACAAGAGGAAAATTAACTAAGCATGACGTTGGTATGCTTGGTATTAGATCTATTTTTAACCAATCAGCGATGAACTATGAAAGAATGCAGGCTGATGGTTGGACTTTGGCAATGATTCCTTCATTGAAGAAGATCTACAAGGATGACAAGAAGGGCTTAGCTAGTGCTATGAAGTCTAACTTGCAATTCATTAATACTAACAACTATGCAGCTCCACTATTGATGGGACTTGAAGCTTCACTAGAAGAGAATGGTGAGAAACGTTCAACTATCGATGGTTTAAGAATCGCTTTGTTCGGACCTTTGGCCGGTATTGGTGATGCCATTACTTGGTTCACAATTTTACCTATCGTTGCTGGTATTACAGCATCGTTTGCTAAACAAGGAAGTATCTTAGGACCACTCATCTTCTTCCTAGTTTATGTTGCAATGTTCTTTGCTCGTATTCCGATCGCTCGTTTAGGATATACGACAGGTACGAAGGCTATTTCTAAGATTCGTGAGAATTCAGCTATTGTTTCACACGCAGCCAGTGTCTTGGGCTGTACAGTTATCGGTGGTTTGATCGCTACATATGTTCAAATTACTGTTAAAACAAAGATCCCCGTTACAGCAGGACATACGATCTCGATCCAAACACAATTCTTTGATCGTATTTTCCCTAACATTCTTCCATTAGGTTACACATTTTTACTTTATTGGTTACTTAAGAAGAAAAACGTTAGTCCGGTTGTTTTGATTCTTGTTACATTTATCCTCGCTATTGCATTGTCATGGTTGGGGGTTCTATAAAATGAAAATTATTGTTACTGGACATGGAAATTTTGCTTCAGGGATCCATTCAACTGTTAAACTATTAGCCGGTCAGTTACCGGGAGTCAGTTTTATTGATTTTACTGGAGATATGAATGATAAGAGTCTCTCTGCAGAGTTTACTAAAGAGATCAAAGATGATGATTCAGTGGTATTCTTCTGTGACTTATTAGGCGGCACCCCCTTTAAAGAAGCTGTCAAATTAAGTATGAGTAGTGATAAGGACATCCAAGTTACATGCGGTTGTAACGTTGGATCATTGATGGAGATAGGCCTCCAACTATCTTCATTCAATGGCAGTGCTACTGAGCTAGCAGATCAACTCGTGGAAACAAGCAAGTCACAAACTCAATTGTTCGTACATAAAGCCAATAAGTTTGAAGCTGATGCTGATGACGATGGAATTTAATATCTAACTATAAGAGAACTCTATATCATTTGATGTGGAGTTCTTTTTTTGTTTGTGTTTTAGATGGATTTGGATGCCGCTTCCGGTCAGCAGTAAATTCCATCTGTGGCGGGACCGATTTGAGCCACAAAGCGGTCTCAAATCTTGCTTTCTTGCTTTGCATAAACCGCAAATCAAGAAAGACATCTAGTTCTGTAAATGTGGAAAATCACCGCATTAACAGAACTTTCGCCACTGATTCCATTACTGCTGACCGGAAGCTCAGTTAATTGATTATAAAAATAGAAGTATCACCACAAAATGTTGTGATAGTTTTAAATATTTAACATCGCTGTAACGAGAGGTACGAATTAGTCCAGTAATACTCAAATTCAAATGGAATTTTTGACCACCGCCAGCGGCATAGGACCACTCCTAACAAACGGCCAAATAACAAAGATATCTCCGGTATAGAGTTCTTTTTAACTCTAAGTATGTTATATTTTTAACAAAGTAGACAAAATTTCTAGGAAGGCAATGATTATGATTCAACAAGCGGGTACAAGCAAAGGTAATTATGAAAAGATGTTTATCAGATCGCTTAAAGAAGGTGTTGTCCCTTCAACAGGGTGCACAGAACCGATTGCGGTGGCGTATGCGGCCGCTAATTGTATGGCACATCTAAATAGTAAGGATATCCAAAAAATCAGTGTAAGCGTATCTCACAACATTATGAAAAATGCCATGGCGGTGATCGTTCCTGGAACTGGCCGCCCTGGATTATTGGTAGCGGCTGCTGCTGGAGCAATTGTTGGTGACCCCACTGCTGGATTGAGTGTTATCTCTAAACTTGCTGGATCACAATTACCTCAGATCAATCAGTTAGCAGATTCGGGTAAAATTTCGACTCAAGTTGCAGCGGTTGAAGATGACCTCTACGTTGAAGTTGTGATATCTGATACTACTGATACTGTTCGAGTTTGTATTGCTGGTGATCATACGAATATCTTCTTAATAGAAAAGAATAATAAAGCCATCTACTCAAAAAATCGTCCGTCACCACATGCTGTCTCAGAGACTAAACAATTTTTGCATACGGTGAAGCTAAAGGATATTTGGGATTTTGCCTTGACCGAACCACTGGCTAATATCGTCTTCATGCGCAAAGCGGCTAATTTTAATTTGGCGTTGGCAGAAGACGGTTTGAAAAATGATTATGGTGTCAAAGTGGGTAAGTCGTTACAGAAATCGAAATTACAAAAAGGTAGTGGCTTATTTGATCAAATCATCTCATACACGGCTGCAGCTTCGGATGCACGGATGGGTGGCTCGCAATTACCAGCAATGTCCAATTCTGGTTCTGGAAATCAAGGAATTACTGCAACGATACCGGTTTGCTTAGTGGCTAAACAACAAAATTCCAATGAAGAAGAACTGATCAGAGCTTTGACCTTATCACACCTGACAGCACTGTATGTTCATGCATTTCTCCCGGTACTATCAGCTTTTTGCGCTACGGATTCAGCCGCTATGGGCGCTGCTGTTGGTTCTATTTATTTACTGACGGGTGACTATCAACAAGCTGTTTCGGTGATAAAGAACATGATCGGTGATGCGGCAGGGATGGTTTGCGATGGTGCGGGTTGTTCTTGTGCAATGAAGGTTGCCACTTCGACTTCTTCAATGTGTCGGGCAATTGAATTGGCTACACAAGGAATTGAGATCCCGGCAACTAATGGATTGATTCAAGAAGATATTGATCTGACAATCAGAGGACTAGGTCAATTAGTTACCAATGGATTTGGTTCAACTGATTCGGAAATTTTGAACGTTATGGTCAACTACTCGGCACTAAAGTAACGAGCTTGTAAGAATACGTAATCCTAAGAGTGCGTACATTACAATTTACCTAGATACACCGTTGCCTAATTAGACTAGGTCTTACATGGTAATTACCAAGGTCTTTATAGTCCGCAAGTTGCCGAACGGACTGCTTAGTTAAGCTATTTCTTTCAATCCTTTTGTCAAAATATTTCTAGCAGCGTTGTGATCTCTGATGTGGAATGTATTACAGTTTGGACACGTCCACTCTCTATCTTTCAATGTCAGATGCTCATTATCTTTCATCAAGTAACCACAATCAGAGCACGTCTGAGTGGTGTTATAAGGATTGATTTTTACAAAAGTTTTTCCATATAGCATAGCTTTATACTCCAGTTGTTTTAGGAATGTTCTCCAACCAACATCGGAAATACTCATAGCTAAAGCGTGATTCTTCAACA
>NZ_JAYKTV010000007.1:0-80041 GCF_036913575.1 Companilactobacillus sp. HBUAS59699
GTGAACTTCTTAACAAGCGACTTAATTAGTTTATCAAGAACCGAACATGATGTCAAGAACTTTTTTAAATTAATTATTTAACAACTTGAGAGCAAGAAGCTCTGAAGTCGTTGTCGCCGTTGCTGTATCGCAACAACAGGTAATATATTACTAGTTGAGTATCATCATTGCAAGTACTTTTTCAAACTTTTTTCATTTTTTTTGAAAATACTTATTTACACGATCATTTGCGATTGCAACTTCAAGTAATATTGTACAAAATCCTACTATAGTATGTCAACGATTCATGCCATATATCTTTAGTCAATTTACATGCCAGAACAGATCACAACTATTTTGAAATTAGTACTAATGTTATACCTGATAGACTTCATTACAAACAAAAAGCATCCCTATTCGGAATGCTTAATTAACTATTCTTGTGTTGGATTATGGAATGCCATTGGAGCTGTATCAGGCATATCATTCAAAATCTTCATGTCATCATCGCTAATAGTGAAGTCTAATTTGGCATTAGCTTCTATATGAGGAAGTTGTGTTGCCTTAGGTAATGGCAAAACGCCGTTTTGGATAACAAACTTAATTGCTAATTGTGGCACACTCACTTGATACTTCTTAGCAATCCCATTGATATCAGCATTATTAACTAGTCCGCCTGTTGCTAATGGTGAGTATGCCTCTACCAAAATATCATTATCTTTTGAAAACTTAGTAATCTTTGGTTCTGTGTAGCCAACATAATATTGGATTTGATCAACCATCGGTTTAACTTTGGCTGTTGCTAAAACATTTTGGAGATCATGAACATTGAAGTTAGAGACACCAATTGCCTTCACGCGTCCAGTGCTATAGATTTCTTCCATTGCACGCCAGACATCCAGATTCTCCTTATCATAATTAGAACCCATTTGTCCCCATGGCCATGGAGCATGTACCAAATACAAGTCTAGATAATCAATATCCAAGTTATTCATAGTCGTATTGAAATCTCTTAGAGTACCATCGTAAGTCTTGGTTTCACCTGGTAACTTAGACGTCACAAAAATCTCACTACGATCGATACCTGAATCTCGAACGGCTTGTCCAACTTCCTTCTCGTTGCCATAAGCCAATGCAGTATCAATATGACGGTAACCAACTGTTAAAGCGTCAAGTACTGCTTTATGAGCCTTACTTGCTGGAATTTGCCATGTACCAAATGCTACTTGAGGAATTTCTACATCGTTGTTTAATTTGAAAGTTTCTGTTAATTGTGTCATTTGAATACCTTCTTTAATAGGTTTAAGACTGATCTCTCTCAATCAGTAAGTGCATCATAAACCTTCAAGTGGACTTTATAGCAAGGATTTTATCCAATTTTTTTAAAATATTTCAAATCATCCATGTTAGAAACGGGATCATTAAGTGTCTTCTGCATCCAAACAATATCTAGCCACCTGCCAAACTTAAATCCCACTTTTTTAAATTTACCGATATAGTCATAACCAAGTTTCTCATGAAATTTAACACTGCCCTGATTATCTTCAGTAATGCATGCTAGTAGATTAACCACCCCCTGCTCAGTCAAATAAGTTTCTAACTTTTGATAGAGTAACTTACCGATTCCTTCACCTTTGGCATCGCCATCGACGTAAATGCTAGTTTCCGCTGTCCATTGATAAGCTGATCTGACATTATAAGCACTTGCATAAGCGTAACCCAATATTTTACCGTCCTTTTCAGCCACCAAATAAGGATACTTCTCGGAAATAGTTTCAATTCGTTCAGCGAACTCTTCTATGGTAGGAACATCATTCTCGAAGGTAATTGTAGTATCCAAAACATAAGGACTGTAAATATTCAATAGTGTCTGTGCATCACTTACACGAGCGGATCTGATCTTTATCATAATTTCATCTACTTCTTAATTTTTTATTTATTTTAATGCTCTTTTATAAAAAAATAAATAGGCGATACCTATCAATGATAGATATCACCTACGATTTATTTAAAAATATCTGGATCAACAAAGTCAGTATCTTCAATCGGAACTTGATTGATGATCTCATCATGAATTAGAAGCAATCTAGTCTCAACTCCAACTTTATCATCCTCAATTGTAATGATGTTATAACTAGTCGCATCCATTACCAAGTGATTGTGGTGATTATCACAGTTAATGTGATAGGCACTTGAATCAGCTGTACTGCATAAAATATTCTCACGATTAAACTCAGTTGGGAAATGAATATGACCTGAAAAGATGGCTCTGACATTAGTCCCCTTCACAAGATCTAACAATTCCTGGCTGTTTTGTAAAATACTGTAACGCATATGTGTGATCGCCGGACCATCAACTGGATGATGCATAAAAATTAAAGACATTTTTTTATCCGAGTCACTGATTGATTGCTTCAACCAATCAAGTTGTGCCTGATCAATATAACCTTGTTCAATGTTTCCATAAGTACTATCAATGAAATAAATATCGCATAACCCTGTTGCAATACTGTAATAGTACTTTTCTTGTGGATCTTCTTCTAAGTAACCCTCATAGAATGCTCTTGTCCGATCGTGATTACCCAAGACAACATAGATAGGAATATGTAGTCTCTCACTTTGATAATCAACAATATCCTTTAACTTTTGATAATCAAATGTCACACCTTCATGAACTAAATCACCACTGATCACAGCCATGTCGGGGCGATCGGGCATCAATTCAATATCTTGAAAGATATTTTGTAATTTTATATACGGATCTACCCGCTGGTGATTGGCTGGTTTGGCACCACGAGGTGTTAAATGTGTATCCGTTATTTGAACTATCTTTAACTCTTTAGTTTTCATCAAAGTTAGATCCTATCCCAATAAATATTTTTTTGAGAATCTTTGTCAAAAATAATACTTGTCTGTTCTTTAAACTCAACGTAGACTACATCATCAACATTGCAGCTTATATCCTTAGTAACAGACTTGATGGTACGCGAATCATTCAATCCCAAGGTCAGTTGTGTAAATCTTCCATAATCAACAACTTTAATTACTTTAGCTTCAATAGATAACTCACTTTTCGAATCTTTTGATACTGTTACATGTTCTGGACGAACTCCCAATAAGTAATCTTTCACTTCAAGGTTTGTTGCTCGACTGATTTGAAGTGATTTTTGATCACTGACCCACAAATATCCATCCCTATAAATAACAGGTAAGACGTTTATTTGCGGAGTTCCAATAAACTTGGCCACAAATAAATTAGTCGGATTTTTATAGATATTTTCAGGAGTGTCAACCATTTGAATAATGCCATCATTCATAACCGCAATGCGATCACCTAAGGCCATGGCCTCTAACTGATCATGGGTAACATACACAATAGTCTGTTTATTCTTATCATGTAAATTTTGAATCTCATCACGAGCTTTTTCTCGTAATTGAACATCAATATTAGACAGTGGTTCATCGAGTAAAAATATCTTACTCTTCTTTGCCATCCCTCTACCAAGTGCAACACGCTGTTTCTGACCACCAGATAGTTCTGACGGTAAACGATCTTTGTAATCAGATAAGTTCAACGTTTTTAGAATCGATTCTAGACGGCGATGTCTTTCATCCTTGGCAACCTTATGAACTTTCAAGGCGTATTCTAAGTTTTGATAGACAGTCATATTTGGATATAGAGCATAATCCTGGAAAACCATCGCAATTGTGTGACCATCATTCGCCTTTTTATTCAAATCTTCGCCATCGATTAAGACTTCACCATCACTTGCCGATTCTAAACCAGCAATCATGCGCAAAGTGGTGGATTTACCACATCCAGATGGACCTAGCAGGACTAAGAATTCTCCAGCTGTAATTTCCAAATTCAGCTGATCGATAACTTTAGTATTTTTAAATTTCTTGGTAATATTCTTTAATTCAATAGTTGCATTATTATCGCTCATTCTATTCCCCTTACTTGAGTCCACTGTTACTAATACTATTTAAAATATAACGTTGAAAAATCAAATAGATGATCAACGGTAATACGATCATGATCGACGATAATGCCATGGCTAACGGGAAGTTAGTTCCACCTTCACTAGAAATATAGTTTTGGAGGGCTAATGGCAAAGTAAAACTAGCTTTGTCTTTCAAAATCAATGTTGGCCAAACATATTCGTTCCATGAGTTAATGAAGAACATAGCTCCCACACTAATAATGCTCGGCTTCAAAATCGGCAAAACAATATTAAAGAATATTCGACGATTAGGAATATTGTCTATCTTCAATGAATCAAACAAACTCCCCGGAATCTTCTCCATTGTTTTTAGGAAAATCATAATCCCCGTAGCATCACATAGCTGCGGCAGTGCAACACCAATGACACTATTTAACAAATTTAACTTAGCAATAACTAAGTAGTTAGGTATCATGACAACTGTAAATGGTACAAAAATCGTTGAAATAAATAATAAATAAATCAGATTCTTATGCTTAAATCGATAGTATCTAAAAGCGTATGCCGCTAATAAACCAGTAAATAACTTGCCTAAAGTAACTAACGTTGCCATAAAGAAGGTATTCCAGATCAAACGCAACAAATTCACTTGATGATTCAAAGTCGTGTAATTGACTAGCGTTGGTTTACTAGGTATTAGACTCAAAATCGATTGATATGATTCTTGTAACGTTTTGAAGGAATTGGAAATCATGAACAACACCGGCAATAATGCGATAATACCGATTATGATCAATGGCAAATGCCATAGTGAAGATTTCTTACTATTCATACTTCGACCTGCCTTCTACAAATTTGATTTCTAAATAAAGTAATATCAAAAAAATCAAAAATGTGGTGATTGCCAATGCCGAAGCATTACCTGTCTTATAGAGCACAAAGGCATTCAAGTAAGTGTGATACAAGACATTGGACGATCCATAGTATGGTCCACCCGTAGTAATAACGTTGATCGGGGTAAAAACGTATTGCAAACCCTGAACGATCGTTAAAATCAAAACATAAATGGCAATACTCTTATTCATTGGCAAGATAATATTCCAAATCATTCGCCATTTAGGAATTCGATCAACCGTAGTAGCATCAACGATATTCTTAGGAATGGATCCTAACCCAGTCAATAGCAAAATAAAGTTATAACCAAAGACCTTCCAATTAGTGATCAAACATAACACAACAATTGCCAATGCTCCTGAATTAGTCCAGTTAGGCAAAACAAAACCACTCGATCTAAATAAAAATGCCACTGGTCCTGAAACAGGATTCAATATCCAAGAAAAAATCATCGCCCCAACTACTAATGAAAATAGGCTGGGAATAAAAAAGATAATCTTATAAGCGCCTTGCATTCTCTTGATAAAAAATTTCACGGTCAAGGAAATAAGATACGGAATAACAAAATTCAAAATTAGTAATAAAACAATATAGAAGAAAGTATTTAATAATACTTTTTGATTCACTGGATCTGTGAAAACTTCAATGTAGTTTCTCATCCCTACAAAATCCTTAGTCGGAGCAATCAAGTTCCAATCAAAGAAACTCAAATAGAAAGTATAGATGATGGGAATAATCATAAAAATCGTCAGCAATAATCCCGTAGGTAATAAATATATAAACGGTAATATTTTTTTATTGTTGTGCATTGATCTTTTCCTGTGCCGATTTCAATGTAGACGAAATATCACTACCAGATAAAATCTTGTCACGGGCATCGATCATTGCTTATTCTGCTTGTAAACCATTCTTAGGGAATGATGTCCATGGAATTGCCTTATCCAAAGTATCAACTGCTGGTACAAGCATTGGATTTTCATTCACATAGTCTTTGAATTCTTTTGATTCCAGTGCATCTTTAGTTGGAGGTAGATAACCTGTTCCTTTACTCCAAGTAACTGATGAACTTGCCTTAAACATGAACTTCTCAAATTCCCAGGCAGCCTTTTGTTGAGTCTCGTCTTGAGCTGTAATGGCCAACATTGAACCACCAACTGGAACAGTTGTTTTGTGACCTTCAAAATGAGGAGCAATAATAGCACTAGCATTAAAACTAGCACCCTTCTTAATGTGTGAAGCTTGAGCAATGGTTGTAAAGGCCATAGCTACATCGCCCTTAACAAATGAATCCATCCCTTGAGCCCATGGTGTATGAAGTGCTGTCTTATCAGTAACCATTTCTTGATAAAGCTTGTATGCACCTTCACCGTTTGAACTAGCAAAAGCTGCCTTACCATTCTTTTGAATATCAGCACCATTACTTAACATAATAGCTTGTTGAGCCCATGTATCACCTGGTTCTTGGATATATAGACCATATTTTCCACTCTGTTGATTGATACTCTTAGCGGCTTTTTGAACACCTTCCCAAGTATCTAGAGATTTAACATCGACGTTGTATTGCTTTAATAGATCATTATTAATGAATAATACTGGTGTACTTAGTGAATAAGGTAATCCCACTAACTTCTTATTTGCATCCTTGGCAAATGACAAAGTCTTAGTTGTGAAATGGTCAGTAATAAACTTGTCATTACCGTCAAACTTCTTAGCAGCATCAGTTGGTGTCATGTATTTGAAATTGCTAGCGAAGTAATTATCATAAGCCCAACCTACTTGTGTAACGTCAGGAACTTTTCCTGAAGCTTGCGCAGATTGGAGGTTTTGCATCAATCCTTGATACATATTTGGATTGTACTTAGCTGTAACCTTGATATCCTTGTGAGTTTTATTGAACTCTTTGACCAATTCATCAACCGTCGCCCCACCTTGAGTTTGAGCATTGACGTGCCAATAAGTAATATGTGTGACTGATTTGGCTGAAGATTTAGAAGTTGATGAGCAGCCCGCAAATACAACTGCCATCAAAGCTAATCCAACCAAAGCTAAAAATTGCTTAAAATATTTTGTTTTCAATTCTTTCCCTCCTATATGAACTCAATATTAGGGAATAAATGTATATTTCTTATATACTTAATGTATTGTTTGTGTAAAGTTTTTATATTGAGAAATTTTTGTGCCAATATTTTTTCAAGCAACTGACTATACAGTAATAAAACTGATATGTTATCATGTTATAAATTAAATATAGTAAATCGGTTGGCGAAAGCTTCAAGGTAATTCCTTCTCAGGGGTGTGAGGAGGGTTATTTTGGGGCTTTTTTTAGTCCACTAACTAAAAGGAGAAATATAATTTATGGGTTTTTTAGGAATTTTAGTCCTAATACTAATTGCAACAACGATTGTCGGCCACTACTCATCTAGAATCGGCGTTCCTGCGGTTATCGGTCAACTACTGATCGGTATCGTTTTAGGACCGGCTATTCTTAATTGGGTCAAGCCAACAGAATTTATTCACGTTTTCTCAGAAATGGGCGTAATTATCCTTATGTTTATCGCCGGCATCGAAAGCGATATGCAACTGCTTAAGAAATATCTCAAACCTAGCTTTTTGGTAGCCATTCTGGGCGTGATCGTACCAGTTGTTCTCACTTATGGGGTGGGAATGATGTTCCATATGAATGCTGTCGAAAGTTTATTTCTAAGTGTTATCTTTGCGGCTACTTCAGTTTCGATCTCTGTAGCTGTTCTTAAGGAGCTGAACGTCTTGAACGGCAAAGCTGGAGCTACTATTCTTGGCTCTGCCGTAGTAGACGACATCTTAGCCGTAGTTATCTTAAGTGTGATGGTCAGCCTGCTCGGAGGTGGTCAAACTTCCTCAAGTGGTCCGTCCCTAGTAATAACCTTCGCTGAACAAATTATTTATTTCGTGGCTATTTACTTTGTAGTAAAATTTGTCGCACCATATATGGCAAAGATCGGTGAAAAACTATTCATTCCCGTAGGGCCAACTATCATGGCTATGATTCTTTGTTTTGGTATGGCATATATTGCCGATCTAATTGGCTTGAGTTCAGTTGTGGGAGCTTTCTTCGCTGGAATTGCCATCTCTCAAACAAAAGTTCGTGATGAAGTCGACCGTAGTATCGAACCAATCGGCTACGCTATTTTTATCCCAGTCTTCTTCGTAAGCATCGGTCTGAACATGACACTCAATGGAATTCAACACGACCTTTGGTTCATCGTTGTTCTGACAATAGTTGCGATTATTTCCAAACTATTCGGTGCTGGTTTAGGAGCTAAAATATCCAATTTCAGTCTGAGTGAATCATACATGGTTGGTGCTGGGATGGTTTCACGTGGTGAAATGGCTTTGATCATCGCTCAAATTGGTTACCAATCTAAATTGATCTCATCAGATTACTACTCAGCTATCATCGCAGCAGTAATCCTGACTACATTGATTGCACCATTCTTACTCAAGCATGCCGCTAAAGGATCACCACAAGATTTGAATTAACCGATTAAAAAATGGGGTTGTGACATAACTACCTTTTTGCATAAACATGCAGCATAAACGCGCAACAAAACATAGCTTTTTCCGCTTAAACCAAAGGAGCCTAGCAATCCAAAATCGGATTACTAGGCTCCTTTGCCTTAATGCTCGAAAGCTGACTATGTTTTGTCACACTCTCATTTTAAATTTAATCATTAATGATCTTTACGCATTGTCAATTGAATTCGATTGCGAGTCTCATCAACGCTTAATACCCAGACAGTCACAATATCACCAATCGTGACTACTGTACTAGGATCACTGACATAGCGATCGGCCAATTGAGATATATGGACTAAGCCATCTTGCTTTACTCCAATATCCACAAAAGCACCAAAGTCAATCACATTTCTGACCGTCCCTTGAAGTTCCATCCCCGGCTTCAGATCAGACATGCTCAAAACGTCCTGTCTAAGCAGTGGCGCTGGCATATTGTCACGGAGATCTCGACCAGGTTTACTTAATCCCTCAATAATATCCGTCAGTGTCTCCTCACCGATATTCAATTTCTGAGCCTACTCCGACTTATTCAATTGCATCAGGCTTTGATGAATCTCGTCAGTACCGATTTTTTCATTCGACATCCCGATACCGTCTAATAATTTTCGTGTGGCCGCATAACTCTCCGGGTGAATGTCGGTATTATCTAACGGATCATTTCCAGCAATGATCCTCAAGAAGCCCACTGACTGCTGATAAGCTTTAGGTCCCAAACGCGGAACAGACTTTAGAGATTTCCGATCATGGAAGGTTCCATTTTCATTGCGAAATTTAACGATATTCTTAGCTGTCGTTGCGGTTAATCCAGAAATATGAGCCAACAACTCCGGACTCGCTGTATTAACATTGACGCCGACTTGATTAACAGCCGTTTCTACTACTCGATCCAGTTGTTCGTCCAAATCCTTTTCGGGCACATCATGTTGATACTGTCCGACACCGATTGCCTTAGGGTCAACCTTGATCAACTCAGCTAATGGATCTTGCAAACGACGACCGATACTAATGGCCGAACGTTCTTCAACGTGAAGATCACCGAATTCTTTACGAGCATTCTCACTTGCGGAATAAACCGAAGCTCCTGCTTCATTAACGATTACATAGTAAATCGGACGTTTCAAAGTCTTGAGGATTTCACTCACAAATTCTTCTGACTCTCTACTAGCAGTTCCGTTACCAATGGCAATCATTTCGACTTGATAATCTTCCAGTAATTTTTTGAATTCACTCTTGGCAGCAGCCCTTTTCTCGGCATTTGCTGGTTTATGAGGATAGATAACTTGCTTAGTCAAAAATCTGCCATTAGCATCTACAATTGCCAATTTGCATCCGGTTCGATAAGCTGGGTCGAAGCCCATGACCACCTTGCCCTTTAAGGGTGACATCATTAAAAGATGATATAAGTTATTGCCAAAAATTTTAATCGCATGTTCATTGGCTTGATCAGATAACTTACGACGAATCTCTCGTTCAATAGCCGGTCCTAAAAATCGTTTGTATGCATCAGAAAAAGCATCCTCGATCTTTGTGACGGCTGGACCTTTTCGTTGACCAATTATTCTGGAATGACCATATCTTAAAATCACATCGGTATCGATTGAAATACCAACATTCAAGATCTTTTCACGCTCGCCACGATTGATGGCTAAGATTCGATATGGTGGAATCTGTTTCAATGATTGTTGGAAGTCGTAATATGTTTCATACGTTTGGCCTTCGTCTTTTTCTTTGGCACCACGTTTTACCTTGCTTGTCAGTTCACCATTTTGCCAAGTATATCCTCTGATCCATTCACGAAAGTTTGCTTTTTCACTGAATTTTTCAGCTAATATTTCATGAACTCCAGCCCAAACTGATTCCAAATCAGGTAACTTTTTATCAGCATCTATGAAGGAACTGGCTTTATTATTCAAGTTTCCAGATGGAAAGCTCAATAACCAATTTGCTAATGGTTCCAAACCGGCTGCTCGTGCAATACCAGCCTTAGTTTGCTTCTTTTGTTTGTATGGAAGATACAAGTCTTCTACTTGTTGCAAGACCGTAGCTTGTTCCAACTGCTGCTTTAATTTAGGTGTTAGTTTGCCTTGTTCTTGGATCAAACTGATCACATCTTCACGACGTTGATCCAACTTCATCAATCGATGTGTTTCATCCTCAATCTCACGAATGGCTACTTCATCTAAAGTTCCCGTACGTTCCTTTCGATAACGAGCAATAAACGGTACAGTATTGTCTTCACTCAGCAGTTCCAAAACTGCTTTAATTTGTTGGACTTTGTACTGACTCAATTGTTGTTGAACTGGTTTAACAAAATCGATCAAATCTTTTTTTGATTTACTTACTACCATGTAACCCTCCAGTTTTAATCAAATTAATTATTCTTAGTTAAACATTATGGCTTCCAAAAATTCTTTTAAATAACGCTAGCAATTATATCATGCATCATGTGGTGAGAAATCTCAATTTGAGCAAGAAAAATAGACCAGCTCGAGAAATTACTTAATTCCCACGACCTGATCTATTTTGATTGATAGAAATATTATTTGCGCAATATTTTATCCATTGACTTACCTTTGGCTACTTCATCAACTAACTTGTCCATATAGCGAATTTTTTGCATGAGTGGATCATCAATATCTTCCACCCTGACTCCACAAATAACCCCAGTGATCAATGATACATTGTCGTTGATATGTGGTGCTTGTTCAAAAAATTCTGTCATAGTTGATTCTGAATCAATTTGAGCTTTCAAGCCGTCTTGATCGTAGCCTGTCAGCCAACAAATAACCTTATCGACATTTTCTTTTGGATGTCCTTTACGTTCAACCTTTTGAATATACATCGGATAAATACTCCCAAATGTCATTTGAAATATACGTGTATTTGCCATCAATTTATCTCCAAATTTTATTCAGCCACTTCAACGCTTTCCATAACAACATCTTCATTTGGTTTGTCATTACGATCACGTTTTACTTTGGCGATTTCTCGAACCACATCCATACCATCGATAACTTGACCAAAAACTGTATGTCTGTGATCTAACCAAGGTGTACCACCATTCTTGTACGCAGCGATGATTTCCTCTGGATAACCAGCTGGTGCCATTTGCTTGATCATTCGCTTAGGCATGTTTTGATTGGAAACAATAAAGAATTGACTACCATTAGTATTCGGACCAGCGTTAGCCATTGATAGTGCTCCATCTAAGTTAAACAACTCATCTGAGAATTCATCTTCAAAAGCATCACCATAAATACTTTCGCCACCCATACCAGTACCAGTTGGGTCTCCACCTTGGATCATGAAATCAGGAATTACACGGTGAAAAATAACGCCGTTATAATAATCTTTTTTGGCTAATTCAACGAAGTTCTTAACTGTTTTAGGAACTAATTCATCGAATAGTTGGATTTTGATATCACCATGATTTGTTTTGATAGTAACCTTTGTACCAGTTACATTGTCTAAATCTAATTGTGGATACATTTTTTCTCCTTTTCGAAGTACATTTTAATATTTTTCTCGTAATTTAAATTATACCAATAATTATGCGGTATAACTCAATTTACAACTTATCTCAAAGGAGTTTTTTTATGCACACGTTCGAAATCACCAATCACGACATTACCAACAATGAAAAGTTAACAATTCAAGCCACTGGTACAAATGATTTTTCCAATGAATTAAAATTAAAGGCTGCCATTACCCTGATCGAGTCATTATCAGAGCCTGACTATGACAGTCAAGAAGAATACGATGCTTTCATAAAACTATGTAGCGACCTAAAACAAGCTACACGCTATCTTTAATTATTGGATACCACCCTAAATGGGCATCATCATTACAGCTAAAGAAATCCCATCGTAATTATACATTTTCACCGTTATAACACTCGTTACAAAAAAATCGGTCTTTCACAGAAAAAATACGAAATTTTAACTATGTTGTGAAAACAGCAAATAAAAAATCTTGGAGTAAAATAATGTCAAAGATGGGTATCGAACGACATGATTTAGAAACCGGTGAAGTGATGAAGATATTGATTTCTGAAGATTCAGAGATAAACTACTTCGGTGATGATCTAAAAGTCAAGGCTGCTCTTGCATTGTTAGATACAGTTGATCCTAATAAATTCTTCGAGTGGGGAAAAGATGATCTCTACTACAATTCTTGCGATGACTTAAAACGTGCGGTCGATCGTTTTGAAAATAATTAGCGTGATCCTTCCAAGTACCAAAATAGAAGTTGTGACATAACTCGGTAACTGTATGAATCTGCGGCGTAAACGCGTGTCAAAACACAATTTCTTCCGTTTAACAAAAAAAGGATCTGGCATTTACTACGTAAATGTCAGATCTTTTTCGGTTATACTCAGAAATTAAACGTGTTTTGCCACGCTCTCTATTTTGGTTAAACATATAAACTATATTACATTAACGTCAATAGCTGTGAAGCTACCATCTTTGTATATCAACACCGCTCCATAGAGGTCATCGTTACCAACACCCCAATCAGGAATTGGTCCTCCTGCAAAGAAGAGACGTTTGGCCTCTAATTCACCTTCAATGGAGTTCTTTACAAAAACCGTCACTCCAGCCAAGTCCGTTTTTAGCGGATAACCAGTTCTTGGGTCAATAACGTGATGATATTTCTTACCATTGATTTCTAAATATCGTTCGTAAATGCCAGTTGTAACGGCTGAGCACTCACCGATTTGAACATTACCAATGGTTTCTCCTCGATCACTAGTTGGGTCTTGTACACCTACGATCCAGCGCTTGTCACTATGAGTAGGACTATTTCCAACAAGCAAGACATTCCCACCAAGATCGATGATTCCACTGGCGATTCCCATCGAGCGCCATAGATCTCTGATCCGATCAGCGATATAACCCTTAGCAATTCCGCCAAGATCTAGTTCCATACCTGGCTTTTTTAAAAAAACTGTCAGGTTATTATCGTTCAGTTCAACATCTTCGGGACTGATCAATTTCATCCGTTCCTTGATATCATCGTCACTAGGAACATTAGCCCCGACAAAACCGATTTTCCATAGTTTCACTAATGGACCGATCGTTGTATTGAAGCCAAAATCCTGTCGGCTGTACTTAATAGCTGTCTTCACCAGTTCATAAGTTGAATTAGACACTTGAACCGCTTCTACACCCGCAGCGTGATTGATTGCCATCACTTCTGAATGACTACGATTTACAGTTAATAGATCCTCATAGTTCTCGATCAAGTTGAATGCTTCATTGACCCCAGAATCATCGATCGTACCAAACGTCGTCAAATTGATAGTTGTTCCCAACGCATATCCAGTCTTATCAACTCGATGTTGTGCCAAATCATCTATCATAACTATTCAGTCTTATCTTCGTTTTCTTCATCATGTTCTGACGCACCAGTTGTGGCATCAGCTTCAGAAGCGGCAGCTGCTGGTCCAGTTGCTTCTTCGTCATCATCGTGTTTTGATGCACCTGAAGTAGCATCTGGGAAGCCATCAAATTTACCATCTTTGACTAAGTTAACAAGGTGACCAACATTTCCAGTGAATTCCATTGTTCCTAAGTATCTGCCGTTTTCATCACGTACAGCAAAGTAGTTGATCCAAACTTTATGTCCATTCAATGGCAAACAACGTTCCACATGGTCTTTAGTACCAAGTTTGAATGAATCCATAATTGCCTTAACAGCTGGCAAAGCCTTTGGTGGGTGACATTCTTCAACACTCTCACCAATTTCAGATGGATAACGTACGTGCTCACGGTTAGGCTTATCTGAATAATATGCAAAATGATCTGTATCGTCGATAAAATCTACTTCAAATGGTAGTGTATTAAAGATTTGTTGGATCTCTTTAACTTTCAAACTACCTGTGCGGAATTGCACTTTTGCTTCACTACTGATATGTGGTTCTGTCATGTCATCGTCTCCCTCTTCTAAATAACGCATATTTGATTTTACGAATCTATTGAATGCTGCAAAGCTGTCTTCCAAATTATGAACAACATTAATATCTGTCACAAAACCATTTTTGTCAAAGGTATTTGCGGCATTGCCAATTAACACCTCATTACCAGGAAGGACGTTAGAATTCAAATCAGGTGATAGTAACATTTGACGCAATTGTTGTTGGGCACGTGAAGTTCCTTGTGTTCCATAGGAAACACCCACAATCATCACTGGTTTTTCTTTCATAGTCTTATGCTTGTATGACAACCATTCCAAACCGCTCTTCAAAGCAGCAGGGATTGAATGATCGTACTCAGGTGTAGCGATAATAACACCGTCAGCGTTGTTGATCTTGTTATTGAATCTCCAGACTTCTGTTTGTTCACTGTAAGGCAAGTCTTCATTGAATGGTGGTAATTGTTTAACTTCTAGTAATTCGATTTCGGCAGCAGTTCTGAAATGCCATTTCATATATTCCAAAAGTTTTCTGTTATATGAAAAATCAGCGTTTGTACCGACAATAGCAACAAGTTTCATAGAATATTCTTCCTTCCTGGATTATTTGTTATTAAATTCATTAATTTCTGTCGCATATTTTTTGAATCCTTCAAAGCATTGTTCTAAGAATCCAACTGTGCCTTGATTGACCAATTCTCCATCATCATCAAAGGCTTTCTTAGCTGTTCCAAGGAAAAATTCATTTCCAGGGAATACTTCAGCGAAGACACCTGGTGAATCCAAGATTTCACGCAAATGAGTCTGTGAACGAGAGGATCCTTGAGGATGGATCGATGCACCAACGATCATGATTGGTTTGCCATGCAATGGATGAATGCGATATGATAACCATTCAATGACACTCTTCAATGCAGATGGAACTGAATGATTGTATTCAGGACATCCAATAATTACAGCGTCGGCTGCTTCAATTCTCTCAGCTAGTTCTGTAACTAACTCGGGATCATGAGCCTCTTCACCAGTTGGATAATTCTCATTGAACATCGGAAAATCTTTTATTTCATTAATATGTATTTCATCATCAGTGAAATGATTCTTCATAAATTGTAATAATTTACGATTGTAGGATAATTTCTTATTAGAACCTACGATAGCCTCAATTTTCATAAATAACCTCCCGTTAACTGATATTTTTGCAAATTGCAAAATACTTCACAAATATAATTTTAATATTAATTCACGCCTTAGGCAAGCGCTTTCAGGATTTATATATACAAAATTATATATTTCATTTAAAATATTGGAATTTTATTCTTATGACCTCATAAGATATAATAATAAGCTATGAAAGGAAGTCCCATCTTGAACCTCACCGCTAACATAAATCGTTTCATAAAAAATATGTTATTCAAAGTCGACTGGGAAGGAATCGCTCAACACATTCTTTCAGTGGTTGCCCAACTGATCCTTTTAACCATCGTCTTACTATTGATAAATTGGATCGGTAAAAAGATCATCAAACATATTTTTAATAGTAACCTAAAGCTAAGTAAGAATCCTATTCCCCAGAATAAAATGGATACCATTTACACGATCGTTCTAAATATTTTTCGATATGTATTACTGTTCTTTTGGATCTACGCCATTCTATCAGCCATTGGTATTCCAGTCGGTACCTTGATTGCTGGTGCCGGGATCTTCAGTTTGGCAATTGGTCTTGGTGCACAAGGATTCGTTTCCGATATGGTCAATGGTTTCTTCATACTACTCGAGCAACAAATAAGTGTCGGCGACTATATCAACATTAACGGTATCGAAGGAACTGTAACCTACGTTGGGATTCGGACCACGCAACTAAAAAGTGTCGATGGAACTTTGAACTTCATCCCTAATCGTAATATTACTGTCGTCAGTAATCAATCACGTAATGACATGCGTGCCCTAGTTGAAATACCGGTTTCTAGTCATTCTCCCTTCGATCAGATCAAGCAAGTTATTGCACATACTAATAAAGAACTTGATCTCAAAAGTTTGAAAATAACTAAAGCACCTAGTATCTTAGGGTTCTCCAATCTAAATGACGGCACTTTAGTCATTCAAGTTGTCGCCTACACTAAACATGGTGAACAATTCAACGTTAAAAATATCTTAATGAAAAAATACTTGGTAGCTTTGAATCAAGCTGGTATTGACCTGCCCAAATAATATTTTAAAACCGCGCGTTACGACAATTCAGATACACTTATCATTTGCCATAACACGCGGTTTTTTATAATTTATTAAATTAGTTATAATCAGATTTTCTCTCAATCTTTTTTTGAATCAACTCGATCAATACACACAAACTCCAATAAATCAGTGCAACCAAAATATACATGGACATGTAATCAAAAGAACGTCCACCTACGATCTTAGCACGTTGAAATATATCCGGAATAGTAATCATCGCTGCCAAAGAAGTTCCCTTCAACAGATCCATGGCAACATTCCCCAAAGATGGTATCGAAATACGAATCGCCTGCGGCAAAACCACTTTGATCATCGTAGTACCAAAACCCAGATTCAAAGTATAGGCTGCGTCCCACTGACCATTATCCACCCCAGTAATAGCACCTCGATAAATTTCGCTGATAAAAGCACTACTAGTTAACGTAAAACAAATAATCGTTGCCGCTAAAGCTGACAGTTGATACGGCAAACCAAAATAGAGAATAAACAAAATAACTAGTGCCGGCACTCCTCTAATGAATGAAATATATATTCTGACAAGTTTTTTTACTAACTTATTAGGAACCATCCCCAATGCTGTGATCAAAATTCCTAAGATATTACCTAAGATAAATGTCACGAAGCTTATTCCTAATGTGTAAGGTAGCCCCAGTAAAATATACGGTATCGATTTGATCATCAATTCAAAATTTAACTGCATTAGTCGTTATTATCCTTTATCTTGACGGTCTTTTGAATCTTATATTTAGGCTTACTTGAAACATCATCTGTGAAAAATTGCTTAGAGATCTTGGTTAACGTTCCGTCATCTTTCATCGCCTTGAGCTGTTTATTTATTTCAGTTTTTAAAGTTTCGCTCTGCTTTTTCATCAAGATACCTGACGTATTAGCATTGAAGTACACATCCTTGAGGATCTTAACTGGTATTTTAGGCAAGGCAGCGACTGACATCTTTTGAAGATAATAGTCGTTGATAATGACATCCGTTCTTCCGTTAGCTACATCGGTTAAATACTGATCATTAGTCGCATTGTCATACGTTACTAATTGGGCTCCGTATTGCTTGGCAATCTTCATGTAACCAGTGTTTGGCTCGCCGGCAGCTTTTTTACCTTTCAAATCTTTCAGAGAATGAATCCCTGAACTATCTGACTTTCTAACGATCAAACTGTCAAACGAATGTTTGATCGGTGAACTCAGCATAAATTTCTTTTCTTTGGCTTTGGTGATACCAAAATCGTTCGCAGCAACATCTGATTCACCCTTTTCTAGAGAAGCAATTTGTCCATCGACATTGTATTCTTTAAATTTGGCTTTGACGCCCATTCGTTTCGCTACTTCTTTGACAACTTCCACATCATAACCCGTTAATTTATTGTCTTTATTGTAATAAGAACTAGGAAAAAGTGTTCCCGAAGTGGCGATCACTAATTCTTTTTTATCTTTTACTTTTTTTAAACTATCATCTGAAGCAGAGCTACTACTCTTTGAGCAACCCGATATAAATAAGACCAATATCATCAAAAAACTTAAAACTATCGCTACTTTTTTCTTCATCCTTAATCCCTCAAATTATCTATAATATTTTGGTAGTTCTAAAGCTTTAGTGTTTTCAAATAATTCTCCTACACGAAAAAGGAGATCCTCACGTCCTTTGCCAGACATGAATTGCACGCCAATCGGCAAATCGTTATTCCCTATCCAAACTGGCAAACTTATTGCCGGTTCACCAGTTAAATTAGCCAGCTGCGTAAATGGAGTGAGTTTCAAACTCTCATAAAACATATCGTAAACAATCTCTGACTGTTCCTTTTTGGTAACTTCAGAAATATTGATCAAACTATTACGAATCTTATCCGACTGTAAATCAGTCTTAAGATTTGGAGCTGTAAAGGCTGTTGTCGGCGTTAAAAATAAGTCGAAGTTGCCAAAAATATTTCTCTCCATGATTTCAGCCGCACTATCCCACTCATCAAAAGATTGGCTGTATTCAACTGCTGAAATATTCAATCCATATTGATACAATCCCCATGACATCAATTCCATATCGTCTCGGGTTATTCTTCGTTGTAGAGTTTTTTCAATTGAACAAAACATTTTAGCGGTCTCAGCAGCATTCATCTTATAGTAAGAATTCATCAACGAAATCCCGTTGATAGGATACTTAATGGGCACTACTTCAAAACCAGCATCCTCTAGGACTTGTAACGCTTTGAGCATGGCAAACTTCGCGTCTTCAGAAACTTGTGTGCCGATCGGTGACTCAAAACTGTATGCGATTTTTAGCTTCGATTTAGTTTTTCCGCCTGTCCATTCCACCTCTGGTGCTTGAAATGGTGCTATTGTAGTCGTTCCACGCATTCCGTAGAATAATTTCTTAGTATCACGCATTGACACATTCAATCCAAAGTCGATCGACGCCCCTTGCCAGCCACGATATCCACCAGGTCCGACCGGCATCACTCCTCTAGTCGGTTTCAAACCGATCAAACTGGTAAATGAAGCCGGGATTCTGATCGAACCACCACCATCACTAGCTCCAGCAAGTGGAAACATGCCACTGGCAACAGCTGCAGCAGCTCCGCCACTGGAACCACCAGCCGAAAAATCTAAATTCCACGGATTATGACAATCTCCATACAAACTTGAATCAGTCACATTCTTAAAACCGAACTCTGGTGCATTAGTCTTACCAATCGGGATTAAACCTAAACTTTCGATTTTTTTGACAAAATTATTAGTCTTAGTAGCCGTATTATTCTTGAATAACCTTGAGGCTGACGTATCCAAAAATCCATATTTGCTCTGACCTAAGATCTTTAATGGAATTGGTATTCCTTTAAACACGGTATCTGAAAGTTTCGTATCATCAATTGATAAATAACGTTCTAAGTATGTTGACTCATCGAAATCTATCAGGCTATTTAAGTAATTATTACTTTTTTTGATACGCAATAAAGTATCATCGATCAATTCTTTGCGACTGATCTGCTTAGTTTCTAATAAATTAGCTAGATGCGTTGCATCTTTCACTTTCAAAATCCCCCCTACATATAAATAATTTTGTCCAAGAAATCCTTCGTCCGCTTATTCTGTGGCCGATTAAATAAATTATCCGGTGTATCGACTTCTAGTATCTTGCCGTCATCCATAAAAATAACTTTGTCCGCAATTTCTTTGGCAAATGACATCTCATGAGTCACAATAACCATCGTCATTCCAGTTCCAGCCAAGGCTTTTATGATATTCAGAATATCTTTTACCGTCTCTGGATCTAAGGCAGAAGTCGGCTCATCGAATAACATTATTTCCGGATTCAGCGCCAAAGCTCTGGCAATAGCGACTCGCTGTTGTTCTCCACCCGATAAAGAATTGACCGAACTGCCTATTTTGTTTTCTAGTTTGACCTTTCCCAACAATTCCAGAGCGACCCTCTCAGCTTCTTTTGCGGTCATGATTTTATTTTTCACTGGCGAAAGAGTGAGATTATCTAATACTGACAAGTTGGGGAATAAATTAAAGTGTTGAAAGACAAAGCCCATTTTTCTTCTTGCGCTCTTAGAAACAATGCTTTCACTAGTGAAAGCTTCACCCTCGATCGATACTGTTCCACTTGTGATGTCGTTTAATCCAATCAAACATCGTAATAATGTACTTTTACCAGATCCAGATGGACCAATAACCACGACTACTTCACCCTTATCCACAGTCAAGTCTAATCCTTTCAAAACAGCTTCATTATCAAAGCTCTTCACAAGCTGATGGACCGATATCATTTTCTCCATTGCACCCTCCTTTCACAAACAACCATCTAAAAGATACCGATTAAAATCGTTAATTACAAACGTTAACCTTTACAATTTTTTCGATATTATTTAATGATTTTTTTAGTGTAAATATGTGGGGGGTCGGTTGAATGCCGCTGACGGTGGGTAACAATTCCATCTGCCTGGGGACCGGCTTAAGTCTTCGTCTTAAGCCTCGCTTGGAAGCCTGTAGTCTTCCAAGTCGTCCAGTGTACTAAGCGATAAATCGCTTAGTACACTATTACGGCGGATTCCATTGTTACCCACCGTCAGCTGGAATTGTGCTACTACTAAGTTCATCCTTTTCTTAGTAGTAGTTTCATATTCTATAGATAAAAAATAACACGTGACAACAAATTGACGGAATTGCATCCAAATTGTTGTTACGTGTTACTGCTATTTAGTAGCCAATGCATTAATTAGTAATAATTTTATATTTTTTAAATAAAAAATAGTACCCAACCACAAACAGATATAGTTACATCCAAATTGTTGTTAAGTACTATTATTTTTTGCGATCTTTAGCTGGAGGTCAGCAGTAATGGAATCAGTAGCGAAAGTGATGTTAATGCGGGCGGTTTTCCCACATTTACAGCACTGGATGCCTTTCTTGATTTGTGGTTTATGCAAAGCAAGAAAGCAAGATTGGAGACCGCTTTATGGCTCCAATCGGTCCCGCCACTGATGGAATTACTGCTGACCGGAAGCGGCCATACTTCACCTTACCTAAAGCTATTTAATCCTACCCTCGTCAATAACTTTAGTATCTAAAAACCAGTAATCATGATAATCACCAACTAAAGCTGTAAATGAAATTGGTTCCTTACCAACCGCAATGATTTTTTTAAGCAAATAATTTCTCAAGATCCAAGGCTGCTCCATCGAATCTACTCGTAAATTAGAAATTTCTTCGATCATTTCTGGTGTCGTTCCTAAATCTTCAGCAACCTGATCTAAAGTCAAATCTGATAACGCTAAGTTCTGATGTAATTCTCTAACTGTCGATTCTCGTTGTTCTTTCGTCAATGACATGGCGATTCCTCCTGTCATATGTGGCTTTAACGGATAAAATATCATTCTGAATTAAAACTTTCAATCTAGAACTTTTTGTTGTTAGTAGCCGAAACGATCAACATCATTGGACGGCGCATTTCATCTTTCATACCGGGAATATCCATCATATTTTTGGGTGGCATTGGTTCAACGACTCGATCGATTCGAAAGCCATTAGTCAATAATCCATCTAAGTAAGTAGTCAAGGTTTTATGATACTTGACCACCTTTTCACCTAAGAAATCTGATTCTCTTTTTCCTTCATAAAAATAATTATCTACCGGAAAATCTTTTATCTGACCATCGTCATTATAATTCCATTCTTCACTACCCTGAGCAGTAAAAATAGGATGCTCCACTGAGAAAATAAATGTGCCAGCAGGTTTAAGATACTTGTTAATTCTCTTTACTATCTCGTCAAACGAAGCAATATAGTGTAACGCTAAGGAACTAATGACCACATCAAATTTGTTGTCTTCAAATACAATCTTAGAAATATCGTCATGTAAATAGGTGATCCGATCTGAATGAGTTTTTTCTTTAGCTACAGCAAGCATCTTTTCAGACATGTCAACGCCATAGACTCTACGTGCTCCATTATCGATGGCATATCTATCGTGCCATCCATACCCACAGCCAAGATCAAGCACTGTTTTGTTAGAGAAATCTGGTAACAGCGCCCGCAACGTACTCCACTCTCCAGCACCAGCTAAACCTTTTACACTCCGATTCATCTGACTGTACTTCTCAAAGAATTTTTCATTATCATAAATATTTTTCATTTTTTATCTCCATGTAGTTGTATTTTATCTTGAGACTACATGGAGTAATACTCTCTTAAAGGCAATCATTTTTCTGACCTCCAAAGTTATTTTTTAACTTCTCAGCTATAACTTAACGCAATAAAATCTGCTCGTCTATGCTTTTAGAAAAGTTTGTGATAAATCATACTATCTGTCGAATTTAAAATAATTGTTTGATTATTGAACCTCGGTTGCCATTTCAAAATATCCTTAGCTTTTTGATTACTAACATTACGGTTCATTTCAATGAACATTTTTCCTTCTTTGGCCCGCTCATTAAACAAGGACGCCATCTTGATCAACCAATTAGGAACAATCCTTGTTGGTATTTTAGTAGCATATTCTGGTCTTTTTGTTCTTAATAATTCGGCAATTTCTGACATAGAAATTTGTCCGTCTGCTGAAGCAATAAACCGCTGTCCATCTGCCGCCGGTGTCATCATGGCTCGGATATGAATATCGGCCACATCTCTGACATCTACAATATTCAAGGGAATATCTACCAAAAATTTTTCTGACCCATCCAATAAGTTCTTTAGTAAGTCAAAGCTACCTGAAAAATGACCATTTAACGATGGTCCAAAAATAGCTACCGGATTGACCGTCACAAACTCTAAATCAACATCTGAACGCTGTACATATTCCCAGGCGGCCTTTTCAGCTAGTAACTTCGATTTTTCGTAAAGAGAAATACCTGGTTGATTTTCATCCGTCCAATCAGTTTCAGTTGTCGGAACGTCATGCTTTTTCTTACTAAAGCCAATTGCTCCAAAGTTTGACGTCATCACTACTCGCTTTACTTTTGCTTTATTCGCGAATTTCAAAATTCTGCCTATTCCTTCAATCGCCGGACGGATCGCATCGGCCTCATTGTCTGGTATGTCAAAGAATACTGGTGAAGCAACGCTAAAGACATAGTCACAGCCACTCATAGCTGCTTCCCAATTGTCATCACTAGCCAAATCAGCCTCAAAAAAACTCAAATCATCAAAAGATTCAATTCCATTTTTCTTTAACGTATCGACAATCTTAGTCTTGTTCGCGAGTGATCTCAGAGTTGTTCTAACTATGTATCCTTGTTGAAGTAATTGCAAAATCAATTCCATCCCTAAGAATCCCGTTCCACCTGTTACCAACACTATTTTTTTCATTTTATTCTCCTTATCTTTTGTAATCGAAATATCGATGTGCTTTTATTAATAATGAGAATAAACCCTAAACCATAGTTCAGGGCAAATATTTTAGGAGTGTAAAAAATGGAACCTACTTTTTCAATCAAAGATATAGCAAAATATTTCAATCTATCTATCTCGACAATCAGATATTATGACAAACGTGGCCTTCTACCATTTGTATCAAAAAATGATGCAGGATATCGTGTCTTTACTAGATCCGATATGGCATTTATCAAGACGATCTGTTGCCTCAAAGACACCGGAATGCCCATTCGTGATATCAAACAGTACATTGATTATTGCATGGAAGGGCCAAAATCGATCGACAAGCGAAAAGAACTCCTACTTAAACACAAGCAACACATTTTAATGGAGGAACAAACTTTAAAAAAGAATCTTAAAGAGATCGACCAAAAAATCGATCATTACACTTCTGGAAATGCCAGAGAGATTGTTGCTTCTCAAGTGAAATATGTACAACAGGAAAAAAAGAATCTGCACTTAGCTGACCCATTCAGTACTAATTGATTTCGAACTTTTCTTAGAAAGGTTATAATAGTTCTAATAATCTCAAAAAGGAGTGTTCTTTCATTTATGAAAAAACGTATCAAAGGTTCATGTACAACGATCTTAGTCGGAAAAAAGGCTTCGATCGACGGTTCAACTATCATCTCTAGAAATGACGATGGTCACGAGGCTCTCGACCCCCAACGCTTCGTGGTCGTTCAACCAGAAGATCAACCCAGACACTATCAATCAGTTATCAGTAAGGTAGAAATCGACTTACCTGATGATCCAATGCGCTACACATCCATCCCTAACGCTATCTTAGACAACGGTATTTGGCCTGCTGCCGGAATTAATAGCGACAACGTGACAATGTCAGCTACTGAGACTATCACTACTAATTCACGAGTGCTCGGTGCCGATCCATTAATTGACGGCGGAGTTGGTGAGGAAGATTTAGTAACACTAGTGCTTCCATACGTTCACAGTGCCCGTGAAGGTGTTCAACGCTTGGGAGATATCATTGAAAAATACGGTACATATGAAACCAACGGAATTGCTTTTTCTGATAACAATGAAGTTTGGTGGTTAGAAACAATCGGTGGACATCACTGGGCCGCAAAGCGTATTCCTGACGATGCCTATGTCGTTGCACCTAACAGAATGAATATTGATGTATTCGACTTCGATTCCGATGACACTATGAGTTCTGATGACTTAAAAGATATGATCGAAAAGTACAATCTCAATCCTGATCTGAATGGCAAGTACAATCTTCGTCATATTTTTGGTAGTGCAACGATCAAGGATACTGTTTACAACAATCCACGTACTTGGTACGGTCAACAATATTTCAATCCTGAGATCAAACAAGATCCTATGGAACAAGACTTACCATTCATCTGCCATGCCAATCGTAAGATTTCTATTGAAGACGTTAAGTTCGTCTTGAGTTCCCACTTCGAAAATACTAAGTACGATCCTTATGGCAACGGAACTGAGTCTGATAAGAAGCTCTTCCGTCCTATTGGTATCAACCGCAATCACAACGTTCATATTCTACAAGTCAGAAACAACGTTCCTGCTGAAATTGCTGGAATTCAATGGCTGGCTTATGGTGCTAATACCTTTAACACCGTCGTACCATTCTATACCAATATCAACGACACACCTGCACCATATAAGGACGCCACAGGTACCTTTGATCTCAATAACATGTATTGGTTGAGTACAACTACCGCCCTACTTGGTGATACTGATTATGATCTCTACGTTGACATGCGTAATGATTACGAACTCGATGCCATGAGTGCTTATCGTGAGATTCAAAACCAAACTGACGCTCATCTTGGTCAAAATATTACCGAAGAGTTAGAACAAGCTAACGAGAAATTAGCTGACAAAGCTCTGAAACTACAAACTAAATTGCTCGGCGACATGGTCATTATGGGTTCAGAACATATGAAACTTAGATACAACTTGAATGATTAATTTATTAGAGTCAGAGATAAAATTCTCTGGCTCTTTTTTCATCTCAGCAATGATTATGTACTACAATTAACATATGTAAACTATTAATAAAAAGGAGATCCAATTATGGAGGACACAGAAAAGATTCAAGTGTTATCTGATCTAGTTGCCATCAATACTGCGAATGACCATGAAAAAGAAGTGGCAGAATACTTACAAAAATTATTTTCTAAGTATGGTATTGAATCAAAAACTATCAAATATTCTGACACCCGCTACAACTTAGTTGCAGAAATTGGTACTGGCAAACCGGTATTGGCCGTCAGCGGGCACATGGATACTGTCGATGCAGGCGATAATTCCAAATGGAAGACCGATCCATTCAAGCTGACTGAAAAAGATGGTGATCTCTACGGACTAGGTGCTGTCGATATGAAGAGTGGTCTGTCCGCACTAGTTATCGCAATGATCGAACTCCATGAACAAAAATTACCTAAGACCGGTACCATCCGATTATTAGCCACTATTGCCGAAGAAGTTGGTGAATACGGTGCTGATCAACTGACTTCTGAAGGTTATATGGACGATGCTGACGCGCTATTGATCGGTGAACCAGGTGGCTACAACTTCGTTTATACGCACATGGGATCTCTTGATATCAAAGTGATTTCTGAAGGAAAGGCCGCACACAGCTCGATGCCACAATCTGGTAACAACGCTATCGACCACCTTCTAGATTTCTTATCACAAGCAAATAAACAATTCAAAAATACAAATAAAACTGATCCCGTCATGGGAGATTTTATTTTCAACGTCACAACTATCAACGGCGGTACACAAGTCAATGCTATTCCTGGACACGCTGAAGCTGAGATCAACTCCCGAACTCTACCGGAATACACTAGTGATCAAGTCTTAGAAGATATCACTAAATTAATAGATGATTTAAACGCTAAAAATGATGACTATCATTTGAGTCTCAAAGTAATTATGAAATTAAATCCTGTCAAAGCCTCTGATCACTCCAAGTTACTCGAGGTAGCGAGTCAAGTTGCCAAAGAACACACTGGATTAGACATCGGCAAGTATGGTGTAGCTGGAACAACTGATGCAGCCATGTTTTTGCGTGACAAACCAGATGACTTTGCCTTTGTTATGTTTGGACCCGGAAACGACACCCCACATCAAGTTAATGAATATGTAAATAAAGATATGTACTTAAAATTTATCGATATGTACAAGGATATTTTTGTTAAATATTTGTAATATCAAATCAATAGACAATTATAAGCATTGAATGTAGTCTATGTAGACAAATGCCTAAGGAAAGAAGTTGTCCATGAGAAGACACATTACATCATTTGTACTGTTATTCGTTTTGGGTGGGATCGTGTTAGCTGAATATACGAACATTCTACCCACAACCGTTCAGTCACAAATCGTTACTACTCTATCAAATTCAAAAAACTATTTAGAATCAGCATTAGATGAATATGCACCTAAAATAAAATCACTGACGCAAACAACTAATAGCGCCACTGAGGATTCTACTAAGCAGCAATCAGCCACATCTCAAGATAAACAAACTGGCTCTACTAACGGTACTCCAGCTTTTTCAATGGTAAATAAATTCGTTCTGGGAAACGTTTATTATTATCATTTCACCAACAAAACTCCTAAGGTCGCTAGACAAGCCTTCAACGATGCTATCTACGCCTATAACCAAACCGGCGTTGTTAAGTTGATCGAAGGCAAGGGCAACTCCAGTGTCAATACAATTACCTTTTCGATCTATCACAAAGACGAAGGACAACGTGCGCAAACATTGGAGCTTGGCACTGGTGGACCTGAGTTGACTTATAAGACTAACGACCCCTCCAAATCAGCGATAAACCACGCTTCCGCCAAGATCAACATGAACTATCCTGAATCTGTCAGTGATTCTGTGACTATGCACGAACTCGGACATGCTTTAGGATTGAATCACAGTACTGATACTAGTTCCATCATGTATCCTACCAATCAAGGCGTTAAGACATTATCAAGTTATGATATTACCGGTTTGAAGTCAATCTACAATAAGTAACATAAAAAAACGATATCGAATTCGATATCGTTTTTATTTATCCAAAATTTCACTGAGCTTTTTTATCGATGCCTCAAATTCATCACCAGTAACGTAAGCAAATGATAATCTCAAAGAATGATCATGTTTAAAATCATAAATATCCCCCGGATTTAAGAGAATTCCTAAGTTGATTGCTTGTTCAAAAAAAGCTTCAATTTTGATTTTATTTTTGAACGTCAACCAAATGTAAAATCCTCCGCTGGGAACATTCCACGTGGCAAATTTTGAGAAATATTTAGTCAAGCTATTCAAAGCTCTATCACGTCGTGATTTTAATTCTTTTCTCAGACAATCTAAATATTCATCATAAAATCCATTATCGATAAATTCTGATAAAGCCCACTGTGACAATGAACTAGCTCCGTAATCTATCTGCATTTTAACATCACCAAGTCGTCTAACTATCGGTTTACTAGCAACGACCCAGCCGATCCTCAAACCTGGCGCCAGGGTCTTAGAAGCTGTACCCAAATATATCACCATGTCATTCTTGTCTAAATTCTTCAAAGTCTGTGGTGACGATCCCTCGAAACAGAGTTCTTGATAAGCACCGTCTTCAATAATAGGCAACTGTTTGTCCAGACAAAACTTCAGTAATGCTAATCTGCGTTCCTGTGACATTGTTATTCCTGAAGGGTTCTGATTCGTGGGGATGGTATACAGAACATTCTTCATATCACCATTGTTTATCGGAATTTTCCAATATTGCAGCCCGGACTCGTCCATCGGTATACCTGATAAGTTCATCCCCATAGACTGAAACAAGTGCAATGACTTCAAGTAAGTCGGTGCTTCTGTGAATACCGTGCTATCTTGTTGCAAGAGTGAAGCTGATATTAACTGCAATGCTTGCAATGAACCTGAGGTAATCAGGATATTGTCTGGTTCTATCTCAAATCCCCTATCATTCAGGTGTTTGGCTAGAGATTTTCTCAACGCTAGTAATCCCAACGGCTCTAGGTAACCCAAGGATGTTATCTTAGTCTCCAAAGTATGCAAAGTTTTTTGCCATCTTTTCCGTGGGAACAATCTCGGATCGATTTCACCAGTGCCTAATCTTATCAAGTCAGGTTCAAATTCTAGTTTATTAATAGTCTGTACAATACTATTATTCTCCTGAAAAAATCCCGCTGAAATAAACTTATTCCAGTCAGTAACCGGCGGTAAGAAAAGTGACCAGGTATTACTGATTACCTCAGTTCCTGCTCCACTGTTGCCACTGATTATTCCGTATGAGGTCAGTTCATCGATTGCAGAAGTTATGGTGCTTCGATTAACTTTAAATAATCGTGCCAAATCACGCTGCGAAGGTAATCTAGTTCCTACCGGCCATTCACCGTTAGAAATATTATTCCGGATATACTGAACGATCTGTTGGTAAATGGGGATCGAACTATCTTTATCAGGCTGCCAAGTGATTTGCGCTATTTTTATTTTTTTCATTTCAACACTCCATTTGGTTGGGTCAAAATTTTTAGTTTGGCTGGTTAAAAATTAATTATTCACTTATATAATCAACCACATAATTAATATTTACAATCAATTACAGGTAATTTGGTTGGTTAAGGAGTTAAGAAATGAACTATTTTTTTCAAGGATTAACTATGGGTTTGGCCTACGTTGCTCCGATTGGGTTGCAGAATCTTTTCGTGATCAATTCATCATTAACACATTCGAAGAAACGCTCTCTATTAAATGCACTAATCGTTATCTTCTTTGATATTTCCCTAGCACTGAGTTGCTTCTTTGGAATTGGTGCCATTATGAAAAAATTCCAATGGTTACAATTGATCATTCTGCTAGTCGGTAGTTTGATCGTAGTTTACATTGGCGCTAACTTGTTAATAGAAAAATCCGCTACTAAAACTGATGTCAAAACAACAGATACGTTGAGAAGTACGATTGTGACCGCCTTTGTAGTAACTTGGGTAAATCCACAAGCAATTATTGACGGAACTATGATGTTAGGCGCATTTCACGTGACCTTACCGGCAGCTAGTTCATCGATCTTCATCACTGGCGTGGCGCTTGCATCAGCAATCTGGTTTACAACATTGACATTAGTAATTTCGACTTTTAGTAACTGGTTCAATCCTAAAATTCTGCGGATTATCAATCTAGTTTGTGGAATTATAATAATAATTTATGGAATTAAATTATTTATAAATTTTATTACTCTGCTTTAAAGTGTTGATAAATCAACGTTCTATTCTAAGAGTTGTCTGAATAGCTATTTGAATATTTGAAAATTATTAGTGTTTTTTTAATTTAGACTTTACTTTTCAAAAATAAATGCTTATTATAAGTGTCACAAGATAAAGACGACAAGAAAGAAGAGTAAGTCATTTCAAACTGACAGTGAATTGGGATTAGTGAGAACCCAACCAGTACTTGATTTGTCTGAATAACACTTTCTTATGTTTCTAGCTGAAATGACCAGTTCAAAGTAGGTATAGACGTAACCGGTACGTTACCATCGGTAGAGTATAGTTGTTTTGTACTCTTATTGAGGTGGCTTATTTTAGATAAGCAACTTGGGTGGTACCGCGAAAGTCTTTCGTCCCTTTTATTAGGGATGGAAGACTTTTTTTGTTACCTGTCTTTTATCAGTCAATTAAAAATCAAGGGAGATAATCTTATGCATTTAACAATTCCAGAATCATACGATCCAAAGCTATCAATTATTGATACACAAAAAGCTATTCGTTACATCCGTGAAACTTTCCAAAACGAATTCGGTAAAGAACTCAATCTTTCACGTCTATCAGCACCAATGTTTGTTGAAAAATCAACTGGCCTAAACGATAACTTAAACGGTGTTGAAAAACCTGTTTCATTCGATATGAAGGACATGCCTGATCAAACTATCGAAATCGTTCACTCACTAGCTAAGTGGAAACGTGTTGCTTTGAAACGCTACGGTTTCGGAATGCATGAAGGTCTCTACACAAACATGAACGCCATTCGTAAAGATGAAGACTTGGATAACATCCACTCAATTTATGTTGACCAATGGGACTGGGAAAAGATCATCTCTAAAGACGAACGTAACATTGACACTCTAAAGGCAACTGTTCGTGATATTTTCAAAGTTATCAAGCATATGGAACACGAAGTTTGGTACAAGTTCCCTGAAGCTGTTTATCATTTACCAGACGAAATCCACTTTGTTACAACTCAAGAACTAGAAGACAGATTCCCTGATATGACACCTAAAGAACGTGAGAATGCAATTACTAAAGAACTTGGTTGTGTATTCTTAATGCAAATCGGTGGCAAGATGAAATCAGGCAAGCGTCATGATGGCCGTGCCCCTGACTATGATGATTGGAAACTAAACGGTGACATCTTGTTCTGGTATGAACCTCTCCAAATGGCCTTGGAGATCTCAAGTATGGGTATCCGTGTTAGTGAGGAATCAATGAAGGCACAATTAAAAGATGCTGGTGCTGAAGATAGACTCAAACTTCCATATCACCAAATGCTTGAAAAAGGTGAATTACCTTACACTATCGGTGGTGGTATCGGACAATCACGTCTCTGCATGCTATTGCTTGGCAAGGCTCACGTTGGTGAAGTTCAAGCTAGTGTATGGCCACAAGATATGATCGATAAATGTTATGAAAACCATATTCAAATTTTGTAATTGTAATTAGATGTGGCTTACCGTCTACAGTCAAAAACAAGAAAAATCCGAACCGGGACCGTCTGGAACCAAGGTTTCCAGACTCGATTTTGAACTCCGCAAAGTACGCGGATTTCAAAATACGTCCTGTGCTGTAAGAACGAGAAAATCGCTCGTCCTAACACCACTATCAATGCGGGATTTTTTTGTTTATGACTTCCGACTTATATATCAAATGTATCTTACAAATTCAATAAACAAAATATAAAAATAATATCCCTGAGAAATCTTATGTTTTAATTTCTCAGGGATATTATTTTTGTTTAATTTACATATTCATTCATAGGTTTAGTTAAATAATAATTATTTGGTAACTTCTCGGTTGTAACATAGCCTGATTCAGCATTAATAAGCATAGAAATATAAATAAATCATTAATCACCATTTTTCCTGCAATCGTTACCACCAATTTAAAATAGTTTTATACTAATGGTATATAGATTACAAAAAAAGGAGTGAAGGAAATGTTCAAGGATAGATATACAGGTTGGGACGCAACTTATGATGTCGCTGTCTTAGGATTCGGTGGTGCTGGTGCCACTGCAGCCCGCTTTGCGGCTGACAACGGAGCAAGAGTATTGCTCGTTGATTCTGCTCCCGAAGGTCACGAAGGGGGTAATACTCGTTACGCTGGACAAGTTATTTCTTCAGGTGATGATTTAGATGACTTAAAGAAGTATTATGACAACTTGGCCTACCCACTTTCATACGATAAGGATCTCATGGATACTTACGTTGAGGGACTATATCATATTCCAGAATTCTTAGAAAAATATTTGGGAGTTAAACCTTTCGTAATGGGCAAACATCCTGAATCACCAGTTTCCAAAGCTTTATACTTCATGGCTCATGAATATCCAGAACTGCCTGGTCAAGCTACCCATGAATTAGTCGCTGTACATGAAGGAGTCGCTGATTCAGCACTCTGGAAGAATCTCAGACAACAAGTTATCGATCGTTCAGACAACATCGATGTCTTATACGAAACACCCGCTGAACACCTGATTCAAGATGAAAGCGGTAAGAAGATCATTGGTGTTCAAATAAAGCGCAACGACCAATTACTTGATATCAATGTTACTCACGGTGTAGTTATGACTACTGGTGGCTTCGAAAACAACCCTGAAATGGTTGAGACCTACTTAGGTGAAACTAGTTTGAATCCGATCGGTTCTCTCTACAACAAGGGTGCTGGTGTGACAATGGCTCAAGATGTCGGTGCCAAGATGTATAACATGGCTAATTATGAAGCCTATGGTATTTTCCATGGTCTAACTCCAAAGCCCGCAAACGGTCAACGTTCACAGTTCTTACCATTTGATTGGCCAGCATTCCACCAAGGCAGTATCATCGTCGTCGGAGATGACGGCACTCGTTACTTCGACGAAAACGAAATACACAGACATGGACACATCAAAGATCACGGGCAATGGCGCGTTATGAACGCTCAATTGCATCCTTATGTAGTCTTCGACCAAAAGAAATTCGAAGAACTGTCGAATGATAAGGATGCCCCTTATCCAGAATTTTTAAAACTTGTCATTAAAGACGCTACTTTATCAGGCTTAGCTGAAAAAATTAATGCCGATAGTCAAAAGCTACAAAGTACTATCGATGACTTCAATCACTTCGCTGATACAAAACGTGACTATGCTTTCAATCGTGATCCCAAGACCTTAACCAGATTCGACAATGGACCTTACTACGCTATCGCAATGGTCCAAGGACTCTTGAATACTCAAGGCGGTCCAGTTCATAATTCTAAAGCTGAAGTTATCGATGTCGATGGTCATGTTATTCCTCATCTCTACTCCGCTGGTGAATTAGGTAGCATGATGGGACGCAAATACAATGGTGGTAGCAATCTTGCCGAAGATTTGATCATTGGTAAAATTGCCGGTGAAAATGCCGCCAAAGGTGTCACTGTTGACTTAACCGGTTATGATGCTGAAACAAGTGCCAGCAAGCATGTTCCTCGTACTGCCAAAGGTTTAGGAACTGACATTGTAGAAGAACACTTCGAAACTGGTCCAAATCAATACATCGGTAGATCAACCGCGGGTATGGGCAATGAGATCGTTGTCCGTGTAACTGTTGATGACAACAATGACATTCAAAATGTCGAAGTTCTCAAACAAAGTGAATCAGATGACTACGGTAAAAAGGCCATCGAACAATTGCCAAAAGATATCGTGGCTAAAAACTCCACTAATGTTGATGCAATCTCTGGTGCATCCGCATCTAGCCAAGCAATTAAAGAAGCTGTCAACGATGCGTTAAAACAAGCACAGGCTGCAGTGGAAGAATAGTATTTTAAAAAGGTTCAGAAATTTAGAATTTCTGAACCTTTTTTTACTAAAAAAACGTAATTTATTACATATTGTCTGCTACAATTATCTTATTATTATGGAGGAAAAACTATGAAACTTCTACATACTGCCGATTGGCATATCGGGCGAACACTCAATGGATATTCACTACTAGATGAGCAAAAATATGCCTTCACTCAAATATTAAAAATAGCTCAAGATGAACAAGTCGACGGCATTGTCGTTGCCGGAGATATTTATGATCGTGCCATTCCCGGAACTGATGCAATCACGACTTTAAATGAAATGTTCAAAGAACTAAATATCGACCACAGATTTCCAATCTATGCCGTTTCAGGAAACCACGATGGAGCAAAGCGACTTAATTACGGTCGTGATTGGATGGAGTTCAATAATTTTCACATCAATACTCTGCTCGAAGAAGCCTTTCATCCTATCGAAACTGACGATACACAATTATTTTTATTGCCCTTTTTTGATCCCATGGACGCACGAGTTTACTATCAAAAACAAGGCATGGACGAAGAAGATGTCAAAGCAATCAAAAACATTGGCGAAGCTATGAACTTAGTTATTGCGGATATGGTCAAGCTTTTTGACAATGACAAAAAGCACGTTCTCATAACTCACTTTGCTGTTTCTAAAAGTGCTGACGACAAAATCGATCTGACTAGTGAAACCACTTCAAAAGTGGGTGGACTGGAAACTTTGACTGCTAAACAATTCGACCAATTCGATTACGTCATGTTAGGACATATTCACACCAAAGCTGCCTCACCAAGCGACAACATTCGCTACAGCGGTAGCCCTGTGAAATTCAACGTTAAAGAAGCTAAAATAAAAGCCAATAAGGGCGTCTATATCGTTGATACTAACAAAAAGCCTGATAAGGCTGATTTCAGAGAAATCCTACCTCAAACTGATTTAATCGTTTTAAAAGAAACTTGGGAAACATTGTTAGATCCAGAATTTTATTCCCAACAACCTGTCAGAAAAGATTGGTTCGCTATTACGATCAAGGATTTCGATCGGACCAAACACGTCCATACCAATGTCAGAGCTCAACTTCAAGACATTTACGGTACCGTGGTCGAATTGGATTACGACAATATCGAAAGAGAAGTTACTGAAAACAACTTGGAGAATATCAATCAACTAAGTAATGAAGAAACCGTGGACAAATTTTTCCAATCAATAACTGGCAATCAATTATCTACAGAACAAAAAACAATAGTCGACGATATTTTCTTAGAATTAGAAAGAGGCGAATAAATTGAAACCCGTTTACCTAGAAATGAATTATTTTGGACCACACGAACATTCAATTATTGATTTCAGAAAATTAGAAGAAGCTCCGATTTTCTTAATTGGTGGCGATACTGGTGCCGGAAAATCAACGATTTTCGATGCCATGACCTTTGCCCTATTTGGCAGCACTACTAGTGACCGTGATGCTAGAGAGATGCGCAGTCAGTTTGCTCCTGATAATAAAGAAACCAGCGTTATTTTTTATTTTGAACAAGGTAATAATCTCTACAAAATTGAACGTACGCCAGAACAAAGACTAGAGAAAAAAACTCGTGGCAAAGGACTTACCACGAGAAAAACTACAGCTCTACTGAGTATCGTTGAAAAAGTCGGCGGTACTGAGATTCAAAGTATCGCTAGTAAACCGATGGATGTCGGTAATGAGATAACTGATATTTTGAAGTTAAACGCTGATCAGTTCAAGAAAATCATTCTATTACCACAGAATGATTTTTCAGAATTCTTGAAAGCTAAAACCGATGACAAAGTATCGATCCTGAAAAAAATCTTCGGTACGCAAATTTTTGATGATTTCACCGACAAATTAAAAGTCAAATACGATGAAGCTAGAAAACAAAACGGCAGCTTCGAAACTGAAGTGAACAATCAAATCACCGCCATGAAACTAAGCGACGACGAACTCACAAAACTCCAACATGAGGCTGATTCTCAAAGAATTACTATTCTAAAAGATTTTGTTTCAACTCGCAAAACAAACATGACTAAGGCCCAAACTGAAGCAGAAACTACTAATCAGACTTTGAATGAAGCCGACAAAAAATTACAAGATGCTAACAACATTAAGCAAAAGTTGGACCGCTTAGCTGACCTTCGCAAACAATATCAAGCAGAGATCACTGCTCAAAAACAACAAATAGATCAACATAAAACCCATGTATCAGAACTCGATTGGGCTAATAAGTTAAAAGATACGGTCAAAAATCTAGATAGAAATCGACAAGATAACAAGCAAAGTGTCGAATCACAAACTGAGATAAGCAAACAACTAGCAGTTGCTACTAAAGAACACGACACTGCCAAGAACGACCTAGCAGAATTAATTAAGCAACAACCTGATATTGATGCTAAAACTAAGCGAGTTGACGAACTATCAAGTCTGATCCCTTTAATATCTCGTCGTGAGAAATTGCAACAAAACCTAACTGAAGTAAAACCTCAAATTGAAACCATTACTAAAAAAATCGAGCAACAAACCGAAGTTTCTGAACAAATAACAGCTGACATCAAAACTCAGCAACAAAAGCTAATTCCGGTTGACGAATTACAAAAACAAAAAGATGCTTTATTAGTTGAAAAGAATGATTTTGTCGATGCCTTATCTCCAATTGAGAATAAGCGAGATAATGCACAGTCCGAACTCAATAAACTTCAAGATAAATCATTGAAGCTCAAAAATAAATTAGAAGAATGCAAGTCAAAACTAGAAGCAGCCAAAGACGATTATCAACAAAAAATCGGTACTAGACAGTCGCTAATGATCGCCCAACTGCAACAAGAATTAGTTGATGGCGAACCTTGTGTTGTCTGCGGTTCAACCGTTCATCCCAATGTCACAAATATCGTCAAAGCTGATGAACAAGAACTTAAGAAATCTATCGATGCCGTGGATGCTTCTCAAAAAGCTTTTGCGGCTGCCGAACAAAATTTGAAGGCTGCTCAAAAAAATATTGATGACAACAATGAATCATTGAACAAACAGAAATCTACATTAAATGATTTGAACAAAACTCTAACTGATAAATATCACTCACTATCTGCTTCTTCCAAATTAGATTTTCCCGAAGAATTCAATATGACTAAGATCAAAAATATCTTTGAACAACAAGTTAAAGAACTTGATCAAAATCTAGCAGAATCCGCTAAATTGATACAAATTATTTCTGATTTAGAGACTAAATTAAATAAAAACAACGATCAAATTTCATCCGCTCAACTAAAATTGACTGATAATAAGTCAAAACAAGACACGTACCAAAAAGACTTGACCGAAATATCTGCAAAAATCACTGAATCTGATAAAACTAGTCAAGAGTTGACTGAAGAACAAAAAAACATTCGTCAAGCGATCAAAGACTTCACAAATAACTTGGATGCTTCCAAGCAAAAAGCTCATCAAAGTGAGATCGTCTTATCTAGTGGAAAAACACAATTAGCCGACATCAACAAACAACTAGATAAACAAAAGTCCATTATTGAAACACTCCAAACTCAATTGAATAATGCTTTGAGTGCCACAGATGCCAAAACTAACTCTGTTGATATCCTGAATGATTGGATCACTGAAATCGAATCAGGAATCGATACTAAGCTTAAAGAAACAATTTCTTCATATAATAAAGAAAAAGAATTATTAGATAACGATATTAAAAAATTGGCTGATGAGCTCACTGACACGAAGATGCCTGACATCGCTCAATTACAACAAAGACTTACTGATATGAAAGAAGCTAATAAAGCTGCCGTTACTAAGGCAGTTCAATTGAAATTAACTTATGACAACGCCCATGAAGGTTTCAATAAGATCAAAGATATTACCAAGAAACAAAGCGACTTCGGCAAGAAACTAACTGAAATTACCAGTCTCTACAACGTCATAACTGGTAAAGACGGCAATGATGATAAACTGAAACTAGAAACTTATGTCGTTCAAAACTACCTACGCAAAGTTCTCGACTACGCCAATAAGACCTTCATCAATACCTTATCTAACAATCGTTATAGTTTTGAAATCGCGGCTCAGGGTTCAGACAAACGAACTGATCACGGACTTGATATCAATGTCTATGACAATGAGACTGGTGCAACTCGTTCATCCGATACCCTCTCTGGTGGTGAAACTTTCATTGCTGCACTCTCAATTGCCTTGTCATTAAGTGAAGTGGTCCAGTCATCAGCTAATGGTGTTAAGATCGACGCTCTCTTCATCGATGAAGGCTTCGGTTCTTTGGATCATGAGACATTGGACAAAGCAATGTCTGCTCTAGAAACTATCGGCGAAAACCGAATGGTTGGTGTTATTAGTCATATCGAAGCTATGAAGACTACGATCGGCCAACAAGTATTGATCAAAAAAGTCGGTGATGGCCGCAGTAAAGTTGAAATAGTTACAAAATAGTTTTAAATATAGTTGAGGATTAAAAAAATTCAGGGAGGAATTTTTATGAATCAACAACCTTGGGTACCCATACCCACTGTACTTTATTGGCTGTGGTTAATTCCTGTGTTCTTTGGAATTTGCTTCGGCATAGCCTATCATCACGAAAAAAGACGTTTGAGTAATGGTATCTGGTTTAATTTATTCTTATACAGCCTTTTACCAATGCTTGCAATCTCCATTCTAGGAACTGACAATCACCCGTTGATAATCGTAAGTGTTGGTATCTTCGTTATCTTCCTATTATTTGTCGGTGTCGCGTTTGCCTTACAAGCTTTGCTTCTGTTGTGGAACGCCTGGATAGTCTGGAAACGTGAGAGTCACTCTATCGCAAATATGCTGACATTAGTTCTAGGAATCGGAATTCTGATCCTGCCGTTCTTTGCTAACTGGTTGACAGAACACTTGCCGACCCTCGTTGCTGGTTACATTGTAATGACTGCCAATCTCATCATCTTCTATGTTTTATTTTGGTTTTACAATTACTTGACCATGCTGGTCCTATATCAATTCAACCATCCCCGCTATAACCAAGACTACATCATCGTACTCGGTGCTGGATTATTGAACGGCGACCAAGTTTCACCATTGTTAGGACAAAGAATTGACCGTGGATTAAAGTTTTATAACAAACAGATCAAAAAAACTGGAAAAATTGCCAAAATGATTTTTTCCGGTGGTCAAGGTGGAGACGAGAAGATTCCTGAAGGTACTGCCATGTTGGACTACGCCTTAAAACAAGGATTGCCCAAAAGTGACGGCCTAGCTGAAACTGAATCCAAGAACACTTATCAAAATATGACCTATTCTAAGAAATTGATTGAACAAGACAGCAACAGCAATGATTCCAAAGCTATCTTCGTTACTAACGGTTATCACACCTTCCGTGCCGGAATGGTTGCTAAACAGGCCGGACTCAAAGCCAACGGAATTGGTGCTCATACCGCTAAGTTCTTCTTACCCAATGCCATCATCCGCGAATACATTGCTATCTTCATGCGTAATAAATATTGGCATGCTGCCGCAATTGTTCTGATTGCGATTGGTTCCGGAGTACTTACTTGGATCGAATATCGTTATGGTGGGAAATAATATACCTCTTTCCTGCAATCCCTTCCCAAATTTGTTACAATATTCAATACTAAAAGGAGGGCAATAAATGCAATCAATAGATAAAGCAAGAGCCACCGGTTTGGCTCGTTTCACTTCTCTAGTGTACTTGTACACTGGACTAGGTGTGGCTTTCTGGACTGTGGCAGCTAATGCCATTGCCAGAAATACTTCACTTTCATATACAATTATGAACATGATGAGTGGACATGCACTGATCTTCTCATTAGTAACAATCGCCGTAGCCTTTGCGTTCATCAGTATGGCAAATCGTTTTGCGGCAACTTCTTATCCAATGACTTTCATCAGTTATGTATTATTCTTACTAACAATGTCAGTCTTCGGTGTACCTGTTTTCTACATTTACTCAGCTCAAAGTATCGTCCAATCACTTGCTGTCACATCGGTGATCTTCATCGTGTCCGCTGGTATTGGCTTCTTCACTAAAAAGGATCTAACAAGTTGGAGCAGAACTTTATTGATTGGTTTGATCTCAATCATTATCGTTTCATTCTTAAACATTGTTATCTTCCACAGTACTATAGCAGCACTACTTGTTAACATTGCTGTTATTCTTGTATTCTTGTTCTACATCGCCTTTGATTCACAAAATATCAAACGCATCTATGCCAATGCTCAAGGTTCACAAAACCTCGGTGCCATCGCATTAGTTGCTTCAATTAGTTTGGTAATGGACTTCATTAACATCTTCTTGAGTATTCTTTCTATCTTTGGTGATAGTAATTAGGACAACTAAAAATCCTAGAAATTCTGTAATTAAACAGATGATTTCTAGGATTTTGCTTTTAATTGTAGTTTAAACTGATACCTGTTAAAATATGCGTGTAATAAAAAAACGTCAAATCCATGATAAGAATTTGACGTACAACTCCACCAAAGTGGTGGCAGGTGTTCAACTAAAAAATAAGCCTAGACCGCCAAGTCTTCGGGGCTTATTTTTTTAGCGTCTGTTTTAAAACCTTGTAAACCAATACTAGGTGTATAATCGCAATCAACAGCTTCTCCACTGAAATAACGATTGTTCTCAATACACCTAACATTACAAGTAACGCCAGCAAAATATATATCGCTAGTCCTTTCAATTCAACAAAACAATAGCCTTTCATATAAAAAATTAAATAAAGCTCTAGAAATCCCTTAATAAAGAGATCTCTAGAGCTTTATTTTTATAATCTATTTAACGATTTCAGCAACCGCAGCATTAACGGCATCTTTTTCAGCTTCGATCAATTTAACACGAGTTTCCACGACCTTAATATCCATTTGGATCTCACGTGTCATACCAGGTGTGTTCAACTTAGGTTCAAAGAAGGCTTTGAATTCGGCCAAACGTGCTGGTGTATGGAAGACCATTGCGGTAACTGTGATATAAGTTGTGAATTCCATATCACCACCGACTGTATCGTCTAGCCATTGCCAGTCGTTTCTGATCCAATCCCATGCAGCTTGTTGTCCAGCATCATTAGCTAGCACACCACGATACCAAGAACGCAAGTCTTGCGGTTTGATCGTTTCAGCATCTTCAAACTTACCGATCAACTTACTAATTAGCTTAGCATCTGGAGTAGCTGTCAATGCAATATTCAAATCTTGTTTGTAACTAGCATCTGATGATTTGCGATATTCACTTAATAAGTTATCGAACAATTCTTCACTGCCAAAGTTCTTAACTTCATTGCGTAATACATATGGACGAATGTCTGCCGACAAAGCAGCCAAGTTACTTGAGTTTTCTTCAAACAACTTATGAGCTGAAGCAATGGCATCAGTATTTTTAGCATACAAAGCAGCGTTCAATACGTATGGACGAGTCAATTGATCGTCATTTGATTCACCATTCTTTGGAGCCCAGCCAAGTCTTGCGACTTCCTTAGCACTCAATTTATCAAACAATACTTGTAATTGTTTCTCTTCATCTGAATCAGGAGTAACAAACTTCTTCAAGTCATTGGCTACACGATACAAAGCAGCGTTGACAACATTCGAATGACTGTCCGCAAACTTAGGTAATAATGGCACGATTGAAGCGTATGAAATTTGCTTGCCTTCAGCTAATAAGCGTAAATCTTGCAAAATCTGTAATTGAGAAATGGCATCTAATTCATCATGATGGTCTAAGATATCCTTCAATAATTCATCGTCATATTTAACGATAAAGTGTGAATTATTACCAACATTGATACGGAATGGCTTGCCAGCTTCTTCACGTAACTTAGCGTAGTCGCCAAGTTCAATTGTCTTGTCGCTCATAATCGTTGGTGCTACCTCATAATTACTGTTCAATGGAATCTTCCATTGACGACCTTTATCAACACCATCACCGATGAAGAATTGTTGTTGTGACAAGGTCAACTTACCATCAACAACTGAAGCACTGACAACTGGATAACCTGGTTGTTGGAGCCATGTATTCATAATGCCGCCAATATCCATACCGGCAGCCTCTCCTACAGCTGACCAGAGATCATTACCTTGAGCGTTGTGATATTGATGTGCAGCAAAGTAATTCTTTAATCCCTTACGCAAAGCGTCATCACCAACTAGAGCACGCATCATAACAAGCATTCTAGCACCCTTAGCGTAGACGATAGCACTATCAAACAAGGCATCGATCTCAGCTGGATCTTCAACATCAACGTGAACTGATTGAACGCCATCAGTAGCATCACGTTGTAAAGCAGCGGGTACATCTGATGTTTGGAACATTTCCCATACATGCCAGTCAGGTTCAATGGCATCAACTGAGACATATTCCATCATGTTGGCAAAACTCTCGTTCAACCATAAGTCATCCCACCACTTCATAGTTACCAAATCACCGAACCATTGGTGAGCCAATTCATGAGTAATAACAGTGGCGACTAATTGTTTAGTATCAAGTGAAGTATTATCGGGATCAAGTGTTAGATAAGCCTCACGATAAGTTACTAATCCCCAGTTCTCCATAGCACCAGCTGAGAAGTCAGGCAATGCCAATTGCCATGAATGTGGTAGTGGATAAGGTGTCTGATAGAAGTCCTCATAAAATTCAATAGCACGCTTAGCAATATCCAAAGCAAAGTCTAATTCATTCGCCTTGTGGGCTTTAGTAGCGAAGACACCAACCTTCACTCCACTCTTAGTAGTAGTGATCTTACTTTGTAGATCACCAAAGGCGAAGGCAATCAAGTATGTCGACATACGAACTGTCGTATCAAAATAGTGAACACCATTTTCATTCTTCACTTCTGGCATATTAGCGAGAATTGTTTCACCTGGTTTCTCGTCGAATTTGATAGCAAGGTCAAATTTGGCTTTGGCTTCAGGTTCATCAACACTTGGGAATGCTTGGCGAGCAAAAGTTGTTTCAAATTGTGTTCCAATGATTTCCTTCTTAACACCATCGACTTCATAGTATGAAGGGTAAATTCCCATCATTGAATCTGTTAGAGGAGCTTTATATGTCACTGCCAAAGTTGTTGTACCAGTCTTAGGCAAAGTAATATTGATAGCTTCTTTTTTATTATCAACTTCAAAAGGAACATCCTTGCCATCCGCTTGAACAGATGAGATCTCCATGTTCTTTTGTTGAATAAAGATGTCTTTTTGTTGAGCATCACCGTCGATAACGGATTTTCCAGAAATTTGTTTAGTGCCACGATCGATATCTATGAAAATATCGTAATGTGTGGGTTGAAACGTATCATATGCATGTGTAATTCCAGTCATAAGTCCCTCCGTATTTTAAAAAAATATATTCGTATTCCATTATACGACTTTTATTAAAATTTCTCTCATATGATGAAAATACTAAAAAATCCGTTAACTTAATAACGGATTTTAAGAATTATTTAACTAATTTTCCGACTACAGGAAGCTTAGGTAGAACAGACTTCTTGTGTGGAGCATGGGGAATTACCTCAGATAAATCTTGACCAGCAGTATTGCCATGGTGCTTGCCACCCTTCCATGGTTCAACGTCAGTCATATCATAAACCACACCATCAATTGCTACATAGGCCTTATTACCATTTTGTCCATCGTATTGCTTCAATTCGTCCAATGTGAATTCTCTATCTGCCATAATCTCTCTCCCTCATCAAATTTGGTTCTTAAGCACATTATTACATGTTTGCTTAAGATTCAAAAGTAATTAACCTTGTATAAGTTTACTTTACTTTTATAAAACTATAAGTTACTATTTTTACGAGGTGAGGAAGAATGAAAAAAGACTTTGGAGACAATATCTCGAATACGGTTTATGAACATCGAGTTTTAAAAAGGATGTCACAACAAGAGTTAGCGGATAAGGTTGGTGTTTCCAAACAGACTATTTTCGTTATGGAAAAAGGCAACTACGTCCCTACTCTGTTGTTAGCATTTAGAATTGCAGATTATTTTCAAGTTCCACTGACTGAAATATTTCAATATAAAGAAGGAAACAACAATGACCTACACTAATCCTTTTACTAGCTTACTTCTTTGGGCTAGCGAATCAACCGCCAACTGGAACCAATTAGTCGGTGGAAGTTTTGTAGCATTAATTATTGGTTTAATAATTTTCTCTCGTGGATATTATCTTTTTAACGGTTGGCACTTTTTTAATTATGGTGATGAACGCACTAGTAAGATACTTGCTAGTACAGCGGCTTTCATACTTGCGACAACTATTATTTGCGACATGATTTTTCCTCATGCCTACATATGGCGGATATTTAATGTGGCAATATCATAGAGATTTGAATTAAGAAAATATTAAATAAGATCTAAAAAATAACACAATTTCGACACAAAATGTTTGCATTAAAGTCAACTCTAAGGTGTAAGTTATTATCTATACAAACGCGAGAGGAAGATTTATAAATGAATAAAACATTTTCTTTTGATGATGATCTAACAATTAACCGTCTTGGTTACGGAACTATGCAACTACCTGGTAAGGGTGTCTGGGGACCTTCAAGTGATCCTGAGAATGCTGTCAAAGTTATCACTACAGCAATCGACAATGGTGTCAACTTCATTGATACTGCTGATGCTTACGGTCCCTTCTATTCCAATCTCTATCTTAAAGACGCTCTGAAAGAACGTCCTGATGCAAATGTTATGGTCGCAACCAAAGTCGGCAACACTCGTCAAGGTCCTGATCTTTGGACTCCAGTTGGTGCTCCTGCTTATTTGCGTCAACAAGTCGAACTCAACATGTTCTCACTTGGCTTAGATCATATCGATCTCTTACAATTACACCGTGTTGATCCAAATTACACACTTGAAGAACAAGTTGGCGAACTGGCTAAGATGCAAAAGGAAGGCAAGATCAAGCATATTGGATTGAGCCAAGTTTCAGTTGACGAATTAAAAGCCGCTGAAAAAATTGCTCCAATCGTTTCCGTTCAAAATCGTTACAACTTGATCGACCGGACTGACGAAGACGTCTTGAATTACGCCGAATCAAAGCACATGGCCTTCATTCCTTGGTTCCCACTAGCTACTGGCGAACTTGCTAAAGGTAAGGAACTACAAGATATCGCTAAAAAGTACAATGCTCAACCAGCACAAATTGCCCTCGCCTGGTTGTTGAAACGTTCCGACGTTATCCTACCAATCCCTGGTACTAGTTCAACTGACCATGTGGTTCAAAATATCAAAGCCCAAGATATCGAACTCAGTCAAGAAGACTTCGATGTTCTAGATAAATTAGGCAAATAATATCTTGATTTAGATCAATTCATTAAGTTGATTCGCTCATTATAATAAAGTCATCAATTGAAAAGAGGCTTTTAAAATGAACGATGTTAAAAACTACTTAGACGAACGACACGACAAATTAGATTTTTATACCAAAGCCATCACTAATGCACACGGACAAAATCATCCTGAAGTATTCGACGTTAGACAACAATATGTCAAACTCTGCTTAGATGCTCGTAGTGGCAATAACTTAGACAAAAATTTCGAAGAATTACGCAAGACAACTAACAACTATGCTATTCCTAACGATGTTTGCCCTGTATTTGAGGCAACCTATCATATGTTAGAAAGTGCTGATGCATTGAATGCTGCTAGTTAGAGTGTGTGGTTAATTTGCCGCTGAGGGTGGGAAACAATTCCATCTGCCTCGGGACCGATTTCAAACTGCATTTTCAACCTCGCCTGGAAGCCTGTAGTCTGCCATGACGTCCAGTGTACTAAGCGATAAATCGCTAAGTACACTATCACGGCGGATTCCATTGTTGCCCACTCTCAGCTAGATTTACGATACTAACAAATTAATGCTTACCTAACAGAGATGAAATAATCAGATTCTAAAATCTTACAAACTTAAAAAGGATCATCACGGCACACGGATAAATAATCCAAATTGTCGTGATGATCCTTTTTTAATTAACAAATTTAGCTGGAGGTCAGAAGTAATGGAATCAGTAACAAAAGTGGTGTTAATGGGGGAGATTTTCCCACATTTACAGCAATGATTTGCGGTTTATGCAAAGCATCTAAGCGAGATTTGAGACCGCTTTTTGGCTCAAATCGGTCCCGCTTCTGATGGAATTACTTCTGACCGGAAGCGGAAGACAACTACAAAACTTCCTCTTTTAACTCATGCCGTGCAATAACTCGATTCAAAATAACAGCTGTTATCAATGATAGTCCAGCAAACACAGCCCCACCGAATCCTAAATACTTAAGTTCACTATCGTATCAAACCGTAGAAATTAAAAAATAAGATACTCGGCAAAATACCAAGTATCTTATTTTAATTTAATCTTCACTAACAATAACTAATGACTTGATAGCTTCACGTTTATCCATCGCATCATAAGCTGCTTTAATATCGTCCAAAGCAAATTTCTTAGTGAATACCTTGCCAGGATTGATCTTATCATTCATAACTGCATCTAGTAGAACTTTCTTATCATAAGTAGTAACGGCAGCGATACCACCACGAAGTCCAATATTCTTGAAGAATAAGTTATTAGTATTCATTTCTGGTTTTTGTGGAATACCAACACGTCCAACAACGGCACCTGGACGGCCAACTTTGACTGCGGTATCAACAGATTGTTCTGTTCCGACACATTCGAGAACTGCATCAGCACCAACATTATTTGTCAAAGCCATCACACGTTTGACAGCTTCATCCCCACGTTCAGGAACAATATCAGTTGCACCGAATTCTTTAGCTAACTTTTGTCTGTCTTCGTGACGACTCATGGCGATGATGCGTTTAGCACCACGCAACTTAGCCGCGATCACACCGCATAAACCGACCGCACCGTCACCCATAACGACAACAGTGTCACCATCTTTCACTTCTGCAGTTCTGGCAGCATGATAACCAGTTGCCATAACATCGGCTAGTGTTAGTAGTGAATTAAGTTTTTCCTCTGAATAATCCTTAGGTTGTCCGGGAACTTTCACTAACGCCCAATTGGCATTTGAAAATCGTAAATATTCAGCTTGATATCCAGTATTACCGGCTGGTTCTTGATCTAGACAATCACCATCGAAACCAGCTAGACAGGCGGCACAGTGTCCACATCCACAAGTAAAAGGTACAATTACAAAATCACCTTTTTTAAGATCAGTCACATCTGAACCAACTTCATCAATGATACCCAAGGCTTCGTGACCAACAATTGAACCAATGGGACGATCAGCTAATCCACGATACCACCACAGATCTGATCCACAGACACAAGCACGAATTATCTTTATGACAGCGTCAGTTGATTTTTGAAGTTTTGGCTTAGCGACATCTTCAATTTCTACTTTACCTGGTCCTCTAAATACAGTTGCTTTCATACTACTTCCCCCAATTATTCTTTATTTGTTACATCCAAAAACTATCTTACAATTTAAATTAGATTGTTACCAATATTTGGAGGAAATAAATTTAATAAGTGCTAGCTATTTGATCAGAAATGAACCATTGATCATTTTGTTTAACGAAATACATCTTCATTTGTAGCGGCCAAGTATTGATACCACCGCCCCAGATGCTTGCTCTGACTTGATTTTGGCCGATTAAGCTGGCACTGTCACCATCAATAACAATATCTTTAATATTATCTTCTATTGAAGAGAAATATTTCATCTGTTCATTTTGGATTTGATCGATCCAGTCGAGTTTTTTCTGCACATAACCTGTCATGTGCGTTAACTTCATAGACGGAACTAAAATTTCATTCAACTTAGTAATATCTTTGTTGACCATTGCCTCATTCTCAACACGATACAATTCGATAATTTGTTCTTTATCAGTCATCATTTTTTCTCCTTGATTACTAGTAAAGAATACTCCCCACACTGCTACAGAGCTATTTCAAATCACTTAGTCATCGATAAGTCTTACTTATGGAAACTTTCCTTGAGCAATTCAGCGAATGATTCCACGTAATATCCTGAATTATCAGCCTTCCAGTAGGCATAGTAATTTTGAATCATTTGTTGTTTTCCATTAACCAATTCAACTGTCTTGACGATCTCTGAATTCAGTTGATTTTGAGTACGATCATTAACGATCAAATAACCTTGATTCGATGCTACTAATATCTGTGCCTCATCATAATTATGTGCCAAAACAAACTCACTTCTAACACCCAAAATCTCACGATAATAAGATTCGTCAGCAACTCGTTGATCATTATCTGCGATCAAGACACAAGGAATATCAGCTAATTCACTAATGTCCATCCTCGTGCCAACATCAGGAAAATCATCCCGACTGATTGCCAGCATAAACTTGCTGTCAGTTAAGAACTCATTCACATACTCGTTAGATAACGCCCGTCTTTGATCAGAGAAGTTCATATCGATCTGGTTATTCTTCAATAACTTGTACAACTCCTCATGATTGCCACTAGTAATATTTATCTTTACCTGTGGGAAATCTTTAGAAAACTTGGAAACTGTTCTTAGAAATTCCGTTGTGCCAAAGTTTCGTAAGTAACCAACTTTCAATTCAACTTGATCATCTTTAATGATTTTGACAGTATTGTCTACTAATTGGTCAACTGATGCCAAAACATCCTGACTGTGAGTATAGAAATACTGTCCTGCTTCAGTTATCTCAAAACTACGACCTTTTCGTTCTAATAATTTGACACCTAGCTTACTCTCCAGTTCTTTCATTTGCTGAGAAATTGCTGACTGAGAAATATGGCATTCAGCTGCTGCTTGCGTGAAACTGTGATTTTTGACAATTGAAATAAAGTACTGCATTTGTTGAAACATAACTATGTCTCCTCGATTTAGACTAAAACATCAACACACTATATTGTCATTGTACTAGAAGAGAAACAATCTGTACTAAAAAGGTCGTCACGACAAATGGATAAAATATCCCAACTGTCGTGACGACCTTTTTTAAATTTACAAAACCAATTACTTTTCACTAATAACTAACAAAGACTTAATGGCCTCACGCTTGTCCATCGCTTCATACGCATCTTGAATATGATCAAGATCAAATCTCTTAGTGAAGACCTTTCCCGGATTGATCTCATCATTTAAAACAGCATCCAACAAGACATTCTTGTCATCAGTCGTAACTGAAGCAATTCCTCCACGAAGACCAATATTCTTCCAGAACAAATTATTAGTATTCATCTCAGCTTTTTGAGGAACTCCGACACGTCCGACGATAGCACCCGGACGACCAGCTTTAACAGCTGTATCGACTGACTGTTCTGTACCAACACATTCAAGTACGGCATCAGCACCTGTTTTGGTCAATTCCATAACCTTCTGAACTGCTTCATCTCCACGCTCAGGGATGATGTCAGTTGCACCGAATTCTTTAGCCAATTTTTGTCTGTCTTCATGACGGCTCATGGCGATAATACGTTTGGCACCAAGCAACTTAGCTGATAAGACACCACTCAAACCAACCGCACCGTCACCCATAACCACGACTGTATCGCCTTTTTTGACTTCGGCACTAGTAGCAGCGTGGAAACCTGTTGCCATAACATCGGCTAAGGCTAGGAAGTTATTAAGCATTTCATCTGTATAATCTTCAGGTTTACCAGGGATCTTTACTAGTCCCCAGTCGGCATTCTCATATCTAACATATTCAGCTTGATAGCCATTACCACCTTGTGGGCCATTCAAACAATCACCGTCAAATCCAGCTAAACAAGCAGCACAGTGTCCACATCCGTGAGTGAAAGGTACGATAACAAAATCACCCTGCTTGATATTCTTCAAGTCTGAACCTGCTTCATCCACGATTCCAATTGCTTCATGCCCTGCTAATGAATTAGGATCACGATGTGAAATACCACGATACCACCACAAGTCTGATCCACAGACACAAGCTCTGATAACACGAATAACGGCATCAGTTGAATTCTCAAGTGTTGGTTTCTCGGTTTCTGTTACTGTCATTTTTCCTGGTTCTACAAATAACGCTGCTTTCATATTAAAATCTCCTTCTAATTTCTAACTTCTGATACATTTCCATACCAATACTGAGCGGTAATACCACCGTCAACTAAGAAATCACTACCAGTGATAAAGGCACTACGACGATCCATTAATAATTCTGCCAAGCTAGCAATTTCATCTGGTGTACCTGGACGTTTAGTTACCATAGAATCAAACATCTTCTTATATCCAGCACCTCGTGGGCCATTTAACTCATCAAGTGCCAATGGTGTCATGATGATACCAGGACTAATTGCATTGATTCTAGCATTGCGCTTTTGCCAGTTGACCGATTCAGCTGCCACACGTAATACATTAGTTCTCTTAGCGTATTGATAAGCCGCCAAGGAATCCGTAATAACATTTGGTTGTAGGATCGGTAAATCCAATAGCTCCTCTGTTGGAGTCATTGCCAATGCTTTGTTATCTTCAACTGATAACCCTGGTAAACGATGACCGGATTGAGAAGAGATAACGATACCAGCACCACCCGGTGCCATAACTTTTCCAAATTCTTCTAACAAGACTGAAGTTCCGTACAAATCAACCTTTAATACTTCCTCAGCACTAGCTTGTGATGGTGAAACACCAGCAGCGTTGACCAAGCCCATAATATCACCCAATGACTGTGCTTTAGCGACTACTTCTTTAATAGAATCTCTTGATGAAAGATCTGCCTTTATTGTTTCAACTGAAAAACCTGCTTCTGCTAATTCCTTTTTCATCATCGCTAATTTATCTTCACTATAGTCAGCCAATAATAACTTGCGTCCTGCTGACACTCTTCTAACGATTGCTTCACCGATAGCTCCGGCACCAAACAATACAACTACTTCATTATTCATTAACACGTAACCTCCGTTTTCTATTCGAGGTTTATATTACAGCCTAGAAAGCTTTCAACCAATTCCAACTATTTAATCAATCGATAAGTTTAACTTATCAATTAAAAAGACATTATGTCATTATGATATAGCATAAAATGATTTTTCAATTATCAAAAAATCATTTATCATATAGATGAATATGAAGGAGTGTTGTTGTAATGGAAACATTAAATATGATCAATTCACGAAAGGCAATTAGAGAATATTCGGGTCAAATCACTGATGAACAACTAAACAAAATACTTATTGCAGCCAATGCCGGTCCCGTCGGTATGGGCAATTATGATGATTATCGTTTAACAATTATTCAGGATCCCCAAACCTTGGCTAAACTTAGTGGCATATACGATGCACCCACAGTTATCGTTGTGTCGGCTAAGAATCCTAGTCGTATGGAATACATTTCATCCGGAGCAATTGCCCACAATATAGAATTGGCAGCTGAAGACCTAGGCGTAGGTGCTAATTACAACATGTCCTGTGTTGCTTCGATCCCTACCGGTGTTATTCCTTATTCATTCAGCCCGATATTTGCGGTAACTCTCGGTCAAACAAGGACAAAGTTTAGTGAACGTACAATTCCGTTGAACAGGATAAAAACTAATACTGTTAAGTAAAGCTAAATCACCCAGGAACAATTTCAAAATTGTTCCTGGGTGATTTCTTAATTTCACAACAATTATCTAGTAAATTTGGGCATTTTCTCAATCAGTCATTTTCTTCCAGCCATTTACGAAGTCGCAACATATAGCTATCAGTTTCATCAATAAAGGCCATATGACGACTGTGACTAAACAAAGTCCATTGAGAATTAGGTAATTGATCATACATTGTTTTAGCAATCAAGGGCGTGCAAAGATCATTGGTTCCACTAGTGATCAAGGTTGGAGTAGTAATATTATGTAATCTATTGGTATAGTCATAGTCCTTCAAATTACCAGTTGGATAATACTCATTCGGTCCCCAGGCTGTCTCATAGGCAGCCTCCCCGAATACTTTGTCTCGACGTAAAAATTCAGGCGAATCTTCGGTAATCGGACCAGAGGCATGTTGTTCCATAAAGTGATCATTAGCAGTCAAGTAAGCTTGATCTGTGAATTGATTGCTGGTTTCCGCATCCGCAATTGCTTCTTGATCTTCAGGCGACATGAACTTGATCATTCGATGCTGTTCCTGAGCCCACAATTTTGACGACGACAATGTACTTGCTAAAATCAGACTCTTCACACCTTGCGGCGCATAATCACACATGTAAATAATCGCCAACATTCCACCCCACGATTGACCTAATAGGTGAACTTCATTCAGATTCAAATACGTACGTAATGCTTGCAGTTCAGCCACCCAAGTCTTGGCCGTATACAAACTAGAATCAGTTGGTATGTCCGATTTACCACAGCTAAGCTGATCATACATAACGATTGGTCGACCAGTTTTTTCAACCAACTGATCAAAGATCTCAAAATAATTATGAGTCGATCCCGGACCGCCGTGCAACAACAATAAAGGTGTCTGTTTAGAATGCAGATCTCCCGTGATTCGATAGTAAGTTTGATACTTGCCAAATGGCATATAGCCTTCCCGTACTTTCACGCGTATACCTCCTAGTATTTAAAGCTCTAATAACATTATGAATGTAAATTATATTTAAGCAATTCCACCAGAAAGATTAGTTATAGAACTTAACGAATTCTTCATCCAAATCAGCTTTTGCTTGTTTCAAAGCTTGATCCACATCGACTCCATCGGTCTGTAATCCTTGAACACGAACGATTGAAAACCTGTCAAACCCCATCAATTCTTTAAAGATTCCTTGTAAGTACATTCTTGAAAATTCCAACGGTGCATAACGATCGTTGTTCGTATAAATTGATCCGCTCGCTTGCAATAACATAACTCGATAGTCATCCGTCATCAGACCGACTGAGCCATCTTTGGTATATTTAAAAGTTTCATGAGCAACCAAAACATTATCGATATAATCTTTCATAAGAGTCGCTAGATAAGAAAACTTAGTACTTCAGTGCTAGGAGGAATTATCGTCTTGAGCGACTGCCTTTCTTAATATTTGTTACTTTGCCCTTTATTTTTGATTATTGGTACTTTTTTGCAGCCTTCTGAAACATGAAATGATATACTGAATCTATCCTAATGAAAGGACTAGACCAGATGAGCAAAACCATGTCAGAACTACCTTTCCACTATGGTTTGAAGATGAAATGTTATCCATCTTTCAAGCAAAAACAAGTGATTGAACTCAATATCAATGCTTCTCGATTCGCATATAATGAAATGGTCGCTATTGATAAAGAACTGTACATGTTGTCCAAATGCAAGTTACCGATCAAACAAATTACTGACAGAATTGCCTACTTAAAAAAACATAAGTCTACTAAGTGCATCTTCGGATTACATACTTGGCTTGGTGTTAATAAGGTTGGTACCGATGTGGTAAATATGTCTAAACGTACCTATCAAGCATCGTGGAACCTGTTCCGTAAAGCACATTCTCATGGAACACCTAACTTTCATAAGAAACAATATGGCGGTAGTTTCCAGTTACCTAATAGATATTCCAGTAAAGTTACACCCAATATGTTGAATGGAAATATCAAGTTTCTAGATAATAGACATATCCGAATAGCTCCACTTGGTACCATACGTGTATCTGGTTCACAAAAACGATTGCTTCAACGAAATCAAAATATTCGTATTGGTACTGTTACTGTCTCCAAGGATTCAATCGGTAACTACTACATATCAATGCAATTGGGTTCCGATCAACCATTCGTTGATACACCAGCTAAAACTAAATCAAGTATCGGTATTGATCTTAATACTGATAACTTTTTAACTGATTCAAACGGCGCCACTGTTGGTAACCCAAGATACTATCGCCGTATCAAAGGTAAACTAGCTAAAGCACAACGTAAGCTATCTTTGAGACAAGTTCGTGCTAAGAAAGAACGTCGTAGGCTTATCGATTCTAAGAACTATCAGAAACAACGTTTACTAGTATCCAAATTACAAAAGTCAGTCATGAATCAACGTTCAAACTTTTTAAACAATCTTTCAACTACACTTATCAAGAACCACGATCTGGTAGTTGCCGAAGATTTATCAAGTAAGAACATGTTGAAGAATCACGTCTTAGCCATGAGTATTTCCGATGTTGGTTGGAGAACATTCCTACAACAACTGGAGTATAAAGCTGAGCTATATGACAAAATTTTTGTAAAAATCAATCCTTACAACACTACTCAGACGTGCTCTGATTGCGGTTATTTGATGAAAGATGAGGAACACCTCACTCTAAATGATAGAAAATGGACTTGTCCAAACTGTAATACATTCCACATCAGAGATCACAACGCTGCAAGAAATATTTTGGAAAAAGGATTGAAAGAAATAGCTTAAATAAACAGTCCGTTCGGCAACTTGCGGACTATAAAGACCTTGGTAATTACCATGTAAGACCTAATCTAATTAGGCAATGGAGTATCTAGGTAAATTGTAATGTACGTATTCTTAGGATTACGTATTCTTACAAGCTCGGTACTTTAGTGCCGAGTAGTTGACAGTCAAAGTCTTCTTTCCTTTTCGATAAATACATTCTACAATCTAACAGTGACAATACATGGCACCATTTATCAACTAAGGAGAATAACATGAACAAGGCTGAACGACTGAATCAAGAAGAATTGAATTACATGGTAGACTATTTGATCTCATTAGGAACAAATGTCAAAATCAATTATCCAAACAGCTTGAAACAAGCTTACTTAAAAAAACTCCGAACTATAATTAATAACTACTAAAAATAAGGACGATGATCTACCAAACTTGGTAAGTCGTCGTCCTTATTTAAGTTATCAACACTTATTTTAAATATAACAAATCTTCAAGCCCGCTAATGAAGAATAGCCATGAACTGTGACTGTTGGGCTATCTGCTGTCACTTCTGGAATTCCTTCTTCAGTAATGCCACTCATGTTATTATCATCGATCTGTTTAACAATATTCCAATTCTTCGGTACGTACAATTCCACTCCACCGAGTGACACACCTACATTGATAGTTGCTGTTTCATCGACTTCTACATTTTCAAAATACACCTTGGCGTTACCCATCGAAACATCAATATTAGCCTGTTTGAAGTTCTTTGAGGTTACGTATCTGACACTGTTACCCATTTTGACACTGACATTGACATCAGGTTCGTCGACTGTTTCAACATCGATATTGTGATCAAACCGAGCATGCATCCGCGGATTATGCCAGTTATTCCCATGATGACCGTAGCGCATCCAAGGGTGGTACTTAGCCAAAACTGGACGAAGAATCAATGATAATCCAATTGTGATCAACAAAGCTGCACCTAAAACCGTCCAGGGAACAATAGCTGTAATTCCCAATGGCTTAGCATAGAGAATCGCCAAGAAGGCCAATGAAAAGACCGTCCCTGGAATCATGAAATAAACCAAACTCTTGATCAAAATCGCCACTAAAAAGATCGTTGCAACTACTGTCCAAAAACTGAGCGTATAAGTGATCAAATGTAACTGACTCACGACCAAGATTCCAGCACTCAGCAACATGAACAGGCCCCAGAATATTCCGTTCCTATTTTTCATCTTTAAAACTTCCTTTTATCTAATCTATTTTTTAATTCCTTCAAGAATCGTCTCGATACGTACAGTGTTTTGTACGTATTTTTGAATTGGATCAAATTACCTGTAACTGATCTTGTCAACGAAACTATTTCATTGAGATTCAAAATCGATGATTTCGAGATCCTCAAGAAATTATCCGGCAAATTCTCTTCCAATTCGTATAAACGATAGTGAATCAAAAAGGCGTTGTTAGTTGTATGCGCAAAGACATTGCGATCGTTAGTTTCAAAAAACAAAATATCCTTCAGATTCAAAGAATAAACTGTCTCACCGATATAACCGTTGATCTGGTTGAGTGAATCTTCAATATTCTGAATGTCATTGACTAATTTAGCCAGCTCTTCGTCATCCTTAGGAGACCTGATCACGATCTCCTTTTCATGATATTCCGGCGAGATATCTATTTTGATTTTCACTTCCAACAACCCTTTCGTTAAAAGTATTACACCACATCTAGATGACCCTGTATACAGATTCTGACTGAGTGGTTAATTTTGTCGTTTAAGTGGTAATGGTGTCGATACGACATAATGTGTCGTGTTCAAAGCATACAATAGCTTCATCAAATAAATAGGAGCGGATAAAATGGTGGAAATAAATATTGACGTTGATAAGTATCTTGATGAGAATCACTTAGATTCCAGTATGATTATTTATAACTACAGCGAACCAGATTTAATAACTGACGATTCCTTGGTCACTCTACTATCAAAAGAAAAACGGCGCTTGCACGACCGCAGTGCTCGTTTTCAATTATTCAACGATTACGGTGAACTGTATCTTAATGAAGTTACACTGAAAGATCTAAAAGAACAATTACCAAAGTTCATCAATGAAAAACATCATCAAACACTATCAATGGAAACACCTGATTTGCCAATTGTTATCGATCTGATTGATCAAGTAAAGAAAATGGGACTGACAGTAATTGGATCACGTCAAGAATGCTTTGAATCGTGGAACTGTGTTTATGACGCTATGTTACTACACAATATAGTCTATTCCGGCCCTAATATCATTGATCAATACACAACTCAAAAAAATCGCCATGGCGAAGAAATCATGACCAATGATCAAAATGTGACTGTCTTCAAAAAACATCTTCACAAAAAAGGACATTACATCTGGAGTAGAGTCTACTATGACGTTGTGGACGCTGGCGGAAATACCATCATTGAACAAATTCCCCTTCAAACATTAGGTGCGGTCCTACTGGGACTGGTATTGAAACTAAAACCACAGAATATCAAAAAATTATTACTATTCCCAGAAATACCCGATGACGCCATGGCCGACCCAAAACTCAGATTACGATACGAGCACCACTATCGTTCCGAATTCTTGCCGATCGAATCCATAACTGAAATCAAATTATTAGAAAATATTCCGATTAAACATGACGCACAGCACATCGTGAATAAGTTCCAATTTCTAAGATCCGATTCTGAATTAGATTATGGCAATCCTATCGCTACTATCGACGCACCAAATGCCTTGATAGGTATCTTCCACGATCAATTGAACAAAAGCCGCCAGGATGAACGTACTCTATCTAATTGGATCATCCAAACAGCTAATAAGGCCAACGTCTTCATCCAACGGCGTGAAAGACGTAAATATAATGTTTGTTACATTAAACACTTCAAAATCAAAGACGGCCAGATCGATGATATTATCGCTGATGAAAAAACGACGAACCATTGTTTCATGTACGAAACTGTTTTTGAAGTCTTCGATCATAACACTCAACAAACACTCAGATATGACTTGTCTCTCGGCGAACTAGTTACTTATATTTTGTCATTATTGATCAAATGATCCTGAATACGACGTATTGTGTCGCATAATAATTCTATAATTAACTCATCAAATAAAGAGAGGAACAAAAAATATGACTACTAATACTCAAGAATTACCATTCAATACTGTTGACAGCTGGGCTATCTGGAACAAGCCCGAGACATCACTTAATAACAAGAGCGCTGCTGAAAGAGAAAAACTATTTGGTGAAAGTTACCAACCAGAAAGTTTTCCTGAAGATGCTTTGACTGATAATATCGCTGAAAAATTACAAAACACTGAATATGTATTGGTCGGTTTAAATCCTGGTAATGCCGCTGTTAAACAAGATCCTAAGACTAACTTCTTAAACTTCCACGGTGCTAAGAAGAGCATGGATTATCGCTTAGCCGCTGCCTTATATGACACTAAAATGTGGGGAGCTTTCATGACTGACTTAACACCTGTTATCGAAAGTGACAGTACAAAGGTCAAACCTAGTCAAAAAGACGTTAACAATCTAGAAAGCCATCTAGACGAACTTAATATTCCTGCCACAGCTACGATCGTTGCTTTGGGCAACGCCTCAAATGAAGCCTTAGCAAAATACGCTAAGAGAAATGTCGTAACCATTCCTCATTACTCTGGCGCCAATGGCCACTGGAACGCCGAAACAGTTCACGAAAAGGTTCTTGCTATTACTAAATAATTCTTTTAATAACACCGGTGTTTGTGCAGACAAAGACCGGTGTCGTTGTAATTACAGGACAAAGGAGTATTACATATGACTGAAGAAACTACTAACATAAATGACATTCTTGCCAAAACATTCGACGTAAAAGTCCATACTTATAATTACAGCAAACAAATGCAGCTGATAAAAGACGGTCTGATCAACTGTTTTACCAATGAGAACTGGCGAATGAACGATTCAACTGATCGCTTCGAATTGATCGATTTGCCAGATCACTTTTCACTATCTGGAAATTTGAACTTGGATGATTTCGAAGATAATGTCGATCATGCCATTAAAAGTGGTCGCATGTTTATTGATTATTCCACCCGTGTTTCTGATCAAGATTTAACTGCTTGGTTAGTTCAAAAAGCCTCCGAAAAGGGTTTTATTGTCTATGGCTACGTTAAGCAAGGACATGATATCAATGAAATACTGGATGATAAATTATTTATCCGCGCTCTTAAAAAGTCCACTCAAACTGATTACAGTCAATTTGTGACTGTGAATGAAGTGAATAATACTTTTACCGTTGATCTTGAATACAACCACGTTATGAAAAAACTCGATGACGAAGAACTTTTGACTTACGATATTTGTTATTCTATCTTTGATGATTCCGGCAATGTAGCCATATATGCAATTCCTTCAGATCAGATTGATTCAGTGCTTTATTCACTGATTATTGGTGTCGATCCCCAGAGTATCAAATCTGCTTTGCTTTATCCTAAAATAACGAAAAGTAAATTGGCTAGTTCGCAGCTATTGTACGAGCGTGCCTACCGTTCGTGGCCAATAGAAGTCACTTCAGCTTATGATATTGAGAACTTTTCCTATGAGGTGCCCGAAGGAAACGATCTTATCGATGACTACTATTTCAACGATTCAGTCTATAATCAAGGACTGAATGCCCCATTCTCGTCAAGAGAGATTGTTAATGTGTTGGATTATCTCTATCATGATATTGATGATCCAAAGGTTGCCGAAGACCAAACTAAACTTACTAACGAATTGATTAAAATGGCCGATGAACATGATTTAATCATCTATCGTTCAATGATGCAGGAAACTGCCATCGGTAAGATCTTACACATTACGATGAACGATCAAAAAATAAGTGGCTATGAAGCACATGTCGATGAAGCATTCGGTAATAAATATATGGCTCGATCTGTTTTCGACGTCGTCAAAAAAGATCATTCCAAAGTGGTCAAGTATGATCTGACTATTTCACAGTTATTTACTTACTTGTTATCACTAAATCCACAATATCAGGATTACAAAAAGTCAATTGAAGAGGAGGACTAACTATTGAGTTCAAAAAAAAGTTCAAGTAAACGTACCATCGAAATGTTAGTACAGATGTTGCGTGGCGATAAGTTATCAATGGAAGATGAAATGGAAACTTATGGCAGATCTAAAAAGGCCATTCAAAAATCAATTGCTGATATCAGAGAAACATTGATCGAACAAAATCTTAATATTGAATTTATTCATGATTACAACCTCAAGAAGTACTATCTTCAAAAAAACAGTGACTTGCCTTTTGAAGAAATACTAGCTCTCTTGGCAATTCTCATCGAAGCACGTGCTTTTAGTAAGAAAGAACTAAAAACAATTCAGTCTCATTTATTGGAACACTTATCTGATGATGAACAAGAACAAGTCAAGAAGTTGACCAATAGCACCCTTGCTAAATATGTACCGATAAAATCTGATTATGATTTGTTACCACGTATCAAACAGTTCTCTGAATACATCAATAACAACAATGCCGTAGAATTCAAGTACCTTAACAGCCTCAATCAACTCAAAAAAGGCATGGCTCTTCCAGTCAGTCTGTACTTCGATAACTTCTACTTCTATATAGTGATGTACGATGAAAATAACCAAAATAGTCATCCCTATCGACTGGATAGATTCAAATCGATCCGAAAATCTACCGCTAAAAAAATCAAAATACCAAAACCACTTAAAAAAGACGATGGTAAGGAACGTAATCAAACTTACTTGTTGAACGGCGGTAGATATGTTGACTTTGAATTTTATTATTCCGGCTTCCCTCAAACTGCGCTGGATCGATTCCCTAATTCCAAAATCAAAAAAGACCTTGGAAATGAAGTCTTGATAGAGGCCAGCGCTTATACGCAGGGAATTCTATTATGGATCATGGGACAAGGTGCCCGCGTTAGAGTTAAGTCACCTGTTTCCTTAGTTCAAGAAGTAAAAGATGAGCTTAATGAAACCTTGAAAAACTATCAATAGTAGTAAAAAAAACTGTTACGAGAAATAATTCTTCGTAACAGTTTTTTGAATCCTACTGCTCTACCATATGACGTCAATAAATTATGATCTGGAATAGTTGCCAAAACAGTTGGATCACATTGATAAACATATCCTTGAGTTCAGCAAGACTCATACCATCTACGTAACCATTACCGGGAACGAAATTAGAGTTTCGAGATACTTAGTGTCATATTTGTCTTTTAACGCCTAACTTAGATTTAAAATAAAAATTTACAAATCATATTTTTTGATGATAAACCACGCAATTTGCTCTATCGTATGATCTTTTTTTAAATTCTTATATTCCACATCTAACTCAATCGGTTGTAGACGATGATCTAAAGTGAGGACATTAAAATCATGAAAATCTACCCTTCTATGACTCAATTCATTACGAAAATAATTTAGCATTAGCACGAGACGAATAGTGTCGTATTGGACTTATGATTGAAAAAAGTGCAAAAAAATTCTCGTATTTAATAAAATACGAGAATTTAAACAAAAGCCTACAGCCCAGACGCCACAGGCGTCTTTTTTAACTCCTTGGACCAAATAAAAAAAGGAGTTTTTTCTATGAAACAAGAAAAATTATTCGACTTATTCACCATCAACAATATCCACTTTGCATCAATCAGAACATTTCAGCATTTAAAGACTGGAAACCACTTTGAGGCCTCATTTCAAGATAGGATTACTCAGTTCAAAATAGTTAACAGTGGTCAAGTCAAAAACTTTAATAATCTGACTCTAAAGCCTAACCAGATACTTCTATTCAGTGATACGCAACCAAACAAATTTATGGTTATTGAGATTTGTTAAAAAAGGGAAACTCTTAATCGAGTTTCCCTTTTTTTTTCACATCTTCTAAAATAACCTGCTTGAATTCCACCAGATCGATCCCATAGAGATCAGCCAAAATAAACAATAACTTACCGTCAATAAACTTATTCTTATTAGTCTCCATAGAACTCAAAACAGAAGTAGATGTGGAATAACCATATTTATCTTTAACTTCATTAACAACTTGCTGAAGTGTTAATTCTTTAAAAAATCTTTTTGTTTTTAAGTATTTTCCAATTGCAATCATACGCTAAATATAACCTCTATCTATCATATATGCAATTTTACCGTAAAATTTGTTATTTTTCTCATTATATGTTGAAACATTTGCAAAAGTAAATTAATATATATGCTGTAATCCTGAATTAAGGAAATATTCCTTAATTCAATATACAGAAAAGGTGGAAATTTTTTCATGTACAGTAATAAATATCTCAAAGCATACCTAATGATTCACAATATCAAACAATCAGATATAGCATTACTGTTAAACAAATCCATATCTACTATCCATAGAAAAAACGAAGATTTAGGATATACGCAAAAAGAAATAATTTTACTAAACCAAAAAATGCATATTCCGTTTAAAGTTTTTTTCTACGATTTTTCTGCGGATGATAGTGAATTCCTGCCTGATTTGTAACGGATTGGTGTCAACATTATACGCAAACATTAGGGGGAATGTATGTGAAATAAATTAGTAAGAAACTTACATTAAATTATCAAAAATAAAGGGGATAATAATTATGAATTTACTTGTAAAGTCTGCTGTCACAAGTATGGCTGCTATCACTCTACTTTCAACGGGAATTGCTGCAACTCAAACGGTTAAGGCACAAGCCAATCCTATTGCACGTACTTCCAAAGTCACTCGCATCTATACTAAAAAAGGTAATCTCGTTTCAAACCGTTCTTTAGCTTCTAACACTGATTGGGCTACTGGAAAAATTATTCAACTTAACGGTGAAAAATATATTCAAGTTGCGACTAATGAATACGTCAAAGAAAATGACATTCAACTCGTCTCAACGTTACCTACAGATCCCAATAAAGACAAATTAGTCGGACGAGTTATTATGGGATCTGACAAAGTATTTGACACTGCAACAAACAGTGTCAGTTCTACAACACTCGAAGGTGGTAGTGAGTGGATTGTATCCAAGGCTGTCACAAACAAAAATGGTCAATCTTTCTATAAGATCTCCAAGACTCAATGGGCATTTGGTGAAAATATGATGTTAAATAAAAACATCGATTACACTTACAATGCTGAATTTGGTGTTACACCAGATAATGATCCAGTAGCAACTGGTGATTTTGGTCCAGCAGGGCAAAATAACGACGGACTAGTAATAACCATTTTTAAAGGTAATGCCAATATCTACGATGATAGAACAGGTTTGCCAACTTCAAATACGGTTCCCGAAGGTTCTAAATGGAAAGTTAGTCGTGTTGTAACAGTTAATGAAGGACTATTTTACTTCAAGATTGGCTCACATCAGTGGATTTCAGGTGGTAATGCTGAAGTAAATCAGATGCCAAATGTTGATCATGTTAACTCCTTCGGACCAGCTCTATTAGATGGAACTGAATACGGTCATAATCCAACTAGATACAATGGTTCAACCACAATCACTGGTACTACTGACAACAATTCTAATAATAGTTCAAATACAAACAACAATAATTCCAATACTAACGTTGACACCAATAATAATTCTGACTCAACTAATACAAATACCAATACGGGATCATATCAACCAAATCTTGCTAACATCAATAAGTATTTCGTTGAATATCTAAATGCTCTACACAAAGCTAATGGTACTGCTCCTGTACAATCATCTGCCGATATGATCAATTATGCACAACAACGTGCAGCCCAACAGAATGGTGGTAATTTGGATCACTCTACTGCTGAAAGAGATACATCAGAAAACTTAACTAGTGCTGGATTCAACTACATGTCTTACGCCGGAGTTAAGTCGGATAAGGATGCTGCTTACTTCTTGCTAAAAGATTGGTACGACGAAACTAATAACTACGCTCCACTAGGCCAAGCTGGTCACTTTGGCCATCGTGCAGCATTGATCTATTCCGGACCTACTGTCGGTTTAGGTATTACTGACACGGATGCTTCCTTCGATGCTGATTGGAACGATAGTACTTTGAATCAACAAAATGCTCTCTACAATTACACAGGTTCAAATCCTAACACTCAATTTATTTCGAAAGACTCAATTTAGTATAGCTGATGACATTAGATATTAGATTTTCTAAAATAATCGAAGAAATAGCTGAAGACCTAGAACTACAAGCTGGATTAGTTTTAACTGGCGCACAAATGCGAGAATTAAAGCTTAAACAACACGTAGTACTGAAAGATTCTGAAATACAATGTTATTTAAAGGAAATCAGAGAATATCTTTCAAATACTGAGCCTAGTGAACGAATCTGGGAATGCTACAATGTGATCTCCAACAATACCTATATAATTGCTGTACATATTGAGACTCCCTATATTAGATTAGATACAGCTGATCTGAATGGATAAAAATAGCCCTGGCCAATTTGGTCAGGGTTGTTTTTTTTCAGACAAACGTCTCAATAACATTTTGATCATAGCTGTATTTCAATCCATTAACTTAAATCTTCTACTATAACTAATCTAGCCGATTAGCATTAAAAGACTAGCTGTTAATATATCAAAAGAATTTTTTTATAATTAATTAATATTTTTTTGATTAGTTTCATCACCTAAAAACCAGACTACCGCTCCAGCAAAAACGGCAATGGCACTAATGATCCAAAAAATCACATTAGCACTGGTAAACGACAATAACCAAGCGACTACAATAGGCATACCGACAGTAAAAAGTTTAGCAATCCCATTAGCAATACCTGATCCACGGAATCTAAATTTAGTTGGAAACAATTCGGCGACATATACGGCTACGACACTAGCCATCAAAATATAAAAACACGTTGTTAGCAGAAATCCTACAAGTACGACAGTGAAAACCTGAGACTGCCTAGCATAAATCATCCCAAAAATTGCTGTCAGAAAAAATGCTGGAACAATCGTCAATTTACGACCTATTTTATCAACTAAATAAGCACCAATTGCACATCCCACTGGAGCACCGAGCATCATCAATGTAGACAACCCCAACGAATTACTGATATTTATATTTTTTTGGACCAACAAAGTCGGAACCCAAGAGGTAAAAGTATATTGACAGATAATGGTTGCTGAAACAGCAACGGTTGCAACAAATAAACTGACCATAAATGAATGATGGACTTGTTGATGAGGTTGCTGAGACTGAATCTTTTTTTGCAAATTACTGCCATTAACTTCCAAGCGCTCGATTATTTTTTGCGCCTCTGCTTGTCGATCATGTGCAATCAACCAACGGGGAGATTCTGGAATATCTCTACGCAAATACCACAAGATGGCGGCAATAAGACCGATAAATGCAAACATTGGACGCCAACCAAATCTTGGAATAATCAATGTACAAAGGAGCATGGTTATTGGAGCACCACAGTTAGCAATAAGTGAAGTGGTGGCACACCATTTCCCACGGTTATGTACTGGCGCAAATTCATTTACCATTGAATATCCAGTAACAATTTCAGATCCAAGGCCGATACTGGACATTAAACGGCAAATAATAAGAAAAGTCATATTAGGAGAAAAGGCGCCTAAGAAAGTGAAAGCACCAAATAAAATCAAATTTATTTGATAAGCAATTCTTCTACCTTTGAGATCACCAATAAAGCCGGCAATCAATGAACCAATAAATAATCCTAAAAAACCACTTGATAAGAAATAAGAATTTTGCTGAATCGTTGACCAATTATCTTTTAAAGTCGTACTTGCTACTGCACTTGCCATATAAACATCAGCGGCATCAAGGATCATACCACCTGATACTAGTGCAAATACTTTATAAAATAGTGGTGATTCGTTTGTTCGGTCAAGTCGACCTTGAAGTTGCATTTTCCCTTGAATTTCCACAAAGCATTCCCCCTAATTAAAACTTGCTATATTCATTTCATATTGTTTAATTTCATTTTCATACTCCATCGTTATATCGATATCATCTAAACCATTTACAAATTTATGTTTCCACAATGGATCCATTGCAAATTTAAATATCTTGTTTTTGTAAATCACTTCTTGCTTAGGGACATCAACAGTGATTTTTTCATCGTAAGAAATATTTGCTAAGATATTACGTTCACTTTGAGGTAAAGTGATCGCTAGTAAACCGTTTTTGGTGCTATTCATATAGAAAATATCACTAAAGCTTCCGGCAATAACGACTTCAAAGCCATAATCTTTTAATGCCCAAACTGCGTGTTCTCTTGAAGATCCACAACCAAAATTGTCACCAGTTATCAAAATACTGGCAGCTTTATATTCATCTTTATTTAAAACAAAATCCGGATTAGGTTTACCACCGTCCAAATAACGCCAATCATAAAAAAGATTTTTTCCATATCCAGTTTTTAAGATATTTTTTAAAAATTGCTTGGGGATCAATTGATCGGTATCAATATTGTCTTTCATCAATGGAACACTTGTCTTAGTAATTGTAGTTATTGGTCTCATTAGATTGCTTCCTTTCTAATATCAACAAAATGTCCGCAAAGAGCTGCTTCTGCTACCATAGCTGGACTAGCTAGATGTGTTCTTGAACCCGCACCTTGACGTCCTTCAAAATTACGATTTGAAGTTGATGCACAGTGGATTCCATTTGGTACTTGATCAGGATTCATCCCTAAACAAGCTGAACATCCCGGCTCACGCCAATCACACCCCGCATCTTTAAAAATTTTATCTAATCCCAATTTTTCAGCTTGAATTTTTACAGTACGCGATCCAGGTACGACTAAAGCTGTAACAGACTCTGCAATGTGACGACCTTTTAAAATATTTGCTGCAATCTTCAAATCAGATAAACGACCGTTGGTACAAGATCCTATAAAAACATAGCCAATTGGTATTTGTTCGGCAGTTTGTCCGGGATGGAGTCCAATATACTCATAGGCCTTTTTATCATCATCGTTTTTGATTTCTGGGAAAGGCTTATCTACTGGAACTGACATGCCAGGATTAGTTCCCCATGAAACGAAAGGAGCCAATTCACTGACATCAAAGTCAATGACTTTATCAAAGGCTGAAATATCGTCAGTTTTAAATTGTTTCCAATATTCGATTGCTTGATCGATTTTTTTAGGTGCATATTTACGACCTTTTACATATTCAAAAGTCGTTTGATCAGGTTGAATGCTACCCATCTTTGCTCCACCTTCAATCGACATATTACAAATGGTCATCCGTTCTTCCATACTCATATTTGCAATCGTATCTCCGTAATATTCAACAGCATAACCGTTACCAAAAGAGACGCCTTCACGTGCGATAAGACCCATGATGATATCTTTAGCATAAATACCATTAGGCAATTTCCCATGAATATGAATTCCCATAGTTTTAGGTTTTGTCTGCCAAATTGTCTGTGTAGCTAATACATGTTCAACTTCACTAGTCCCAATACCAAAAGCAATTGAACCAAAAGCCCCATGAGTTGCAGTGTGTGAATCCCCACAGACAATAATCATTCCCGGTTGTGACAAGCCTAATTGAGGGCCAATAACATGAACTATTCCTTGATCTTCACTGCCCATTCCCGCTAATCTGACACCAAATTCTTTTGCGTTTTTACCTAATGTTTCAATCTGCTTTCTGGAAATGGCGTCCTTAATATTAAAAATATCGATCGTTGGCACATTGTGATCCATCGTCGCAAAATTTCGTTCTGGTCGTCTTACTTTACGATGATTCTCTCGTAATCCTTCAAAAGCTTGTGGTGAAGTTACTTCGTGTAGTAATTGCAAATCAACGTACATTAATTGTGGCTCACCAGTTTTACCTGTAATAACGTGTTTATCCCAAATTTTATCGAACATTGTTTTTGACATATTCTTGCCTACCTTCTTTAATATTTTTAATAATTGATTCTGTCACCTCTTCTGTCGTACTGTCTCCTCCTAAATCAGGTGTAGATGTGTGTTCACTTATTGACCGATAAATAGAATGATAAATTTCTTGCGCTAAATCATCTCTATGGAAGGAATTTTCCAACATCATAGCAATTGATTTGATCATTGATATAGGATCGGCAATACCACGTCCGGCAATATCTGGAGCAGATCCATGAATCGGTTCGTATAATGCCGGTCCAAAAGATCCTGAACTCATCGAAGGAATCGTTCCTAAGGAACCAGTGATCTGTGCAGCTTCATCACTCAAAATATCTCCAAAAAGATTTTCAGTTAAAATAACATCAAATTGTTCAGGTGTAGCGATTATCTTCATGGCAGCCGCATCTACATAACTATTGTCATAAGTGACCTCTGGAAATTCTTGAGCCACTTGTTCAACAACTCGACGCCACAACTTACTTGTGGCTAAAACATTTGCTTTATCAACTAATGTCAGATGTTTTTTTCGTTCCATTGCCATTTTAAAAGCAACTTCAGAGACTCGTTTTATTTCATCAACGTTATAACGCATAGTGTCAATGGCTTCTTTTTTATTTAATTCTCTTGGTTCTCCAAAATAGATTCCACTAGTCAGTTCTCGGACAATAACAAAATCAACTGACTTGGTAATAGCAATTGGTGAGTACGACTGCATTGATTCATTGATACTAGTCGGACGAATATTAGCGAATAACTCTAATTCTTTTCTAAGTTTCAATAATCCAACTTCCGGTCGTTTTACTGCCTGATCCCATTTTGGTCCACCAACAGCTGCTAAGAGAACAGCATCACTACTTTTACAATTTTCTAAGGTTGATTCGGGTAAAGGATTGTTGCACTGATCGATTGCTGAACCACCGAAAGGTAATTCTTTTATTTCGTAATCAAAATTCTTATTTTGACTGACTGCTCTTAATACTTTTAATCCTGAATCCATTATTTCCGGTCCAATATAATCTCCAGATAAAACAGCAATTTTATATTTCTTCATAAACGATTCCTCCAATTAAAAATAAAAAAACACCTCATCGATTAGATGAGGTGTTGAAAAAGTCTCGCCCCATCCAATAACGCAAATAGGGCTCGACATTAATTTGTCAGAGTCCTGCGTCAGAGTAATAAGGCCAATAAGGAAGCTACAGATTTGTTCATTACTTGCATTTTATTATTAAACATATGTGTAACCTCCTTTTGTTTGATTGGTTGTAATACTAGCACTTAAAATTAGAATTTTCAACATTAATTTAAATTTTTTCACATAAAAAAAGCACATCATTTGATGTACTTCTGGTGTGATTTAGATTTATCAAAACTATTTGACGTAGACCTAAAAATTATTTCATTCCCAAATATGGTTCAAATCCTTGATATGTTTCTAAATTCTTAGGTGTTCCATTTAATGTTGAATCAGTTGACTTGATAAAGTTACCAGTTGATACTTCATAATACGTATCAACACCATTGGTAACTACACGGCGTACCTTCCATGAAGTATTAGGTGCAAGTGTTTGATATTTAGCTGGGTCACCCTTTGTAGCTGTGAAGTACATTGGAGCGGCAGTATTACCAACTGTTGCTACCAATGATCCTGATGTTTGAGCCGGTTTTGTTGTTTGTGTATCTTGTCCTGACAGTGTTGAATCAGCTGCTCTTAAGTATTCGTTAGTTGCTACTTGATACATAATCTCACCATTGATCTTGGCTGTTTTACCAACCACCCATGGTGTACTTGGTGCTAGAGCACGATTAGTGATCAAAACACCCTTTGAAGTAACCAATTTTGCTGTGACTCCTGCTTTAACAGTTGCTACTGTTGCAGCATTTGCTTGTGTAGAATTAGTAGTTAGGCTTGTGATTGCTCCTGTTGTTGCCATAGCCAATGCAGCGATAACCACTGCTGATTTGTTATTAAATTTCATTATAGTTAATCTCCTATATATTTTAATTATTTCGATAAAATCGTACCAATTGGAATTTCCGAAGAAGTGGTACCATCAAACTTCACCTCCCTTATTTGTCGACAAATCAACATCAAAGGACAGCTGTAATTCTTTAACTTCCCGTAATCCAGCATGGACCATCACAAAGACCGTTACCCAAGTTATTACCACAAGTATGGCGTATCTGATATATGTGTAATTATCAAAAAAATTCCAGTCCCAACATGTGTGAATCAAAATAACCAAGACTAAAAATTTTAAAAAGCGAAGATCCATAAAAGTATTCGTTGTCAATTTTTGTGAACCTTTAGCAATAATTAGTGCTGCTGTTGCAATAGCACACCATTCGGTATGATCAGAAATTGACAATAGCGTTCTCTGAAATGCATCAGTAAACGAAGCAATTTGACCAGTAGATGCAACAATATATTGAATATTTTCAAATGCCGAAAAACCAGTACCCACTGCTGCACCAACCAATAATCCATTGAATATCCTTTTGATATTTAGTTTTTGAATAAAGAAGGCGGCAATAAGCACTTTAGATATTTCCTCAATTGATCCGGTTAAAAGAGAGCCGATTAAATTCAAAGCACTGATTGACGTAAAACTATCTAATATTATTGTCACGATTAATGACAGGATTCCACCCAATAACATTATCTTGCCAATTTTATAAAAACTAATATTCTTAAAAACATTAATTTCAAAAAACAAAACTAAGGCCGACATTGGTACAGCGATACTAATTATCACGTCAGCCGCTATTAAGTCACCCGTCCTTTGATTTAACTGCGTTAAAACTGTCAATAGAATTCCCGCAATAATAATGACCGCTAAAATTCTCGAAAACAACCATGGATGTACTTCTTCATTGGAAACTTCATCCAAACTTGGTGTCGTATCTTTCGTTCCAGCAATAAAAATATCTTCCGCTTCGTCCTCGGTATGTGATTTGAAAACTTCACTGAAAAAGTCCTTCCAGCTCACTTCCACTGCACCACTTCCGCCAGTCCAACTATTCAATTTGGAAGTGGCTGAATCAAACATCGATCCCTTTGTTTCAACATATTCACTATCATTATCGATTTCTTCGTCACTGACCTCAGCTAATGCTTTACCACATTTAGTACAAAATTTAGATTCAGTACTATTTTTAGCCCCACAATTTGTACAAAAAATCACTTTATTTTTCTCTTCCAATTTGATTCCCCTATTTAGAACAACAAGCCCAATAAACCACCTGCAGCTTGTGCTTCCTCATTATTCTTTTGATTATTTTCTTCTTCATTCTCATCACGTTGTAAATAAAGCTGATGTTGCTTATGACAATCAGACGTATTTTGATAACGATGCGTTTCACTCGTGCCTGTAAATTGCCACAACAAATGTGCTGTATCCTTATACTTATTCTGAGTCAAACTTATCTTCCAATTACCAATTGTTTTAGAAGATATAGCCTTTGCTGCACTATTCAATCGATACTCAATAGCAATCGGAGCACTGCCGAATTCAGAACTATTCAATCCTCTTTCAATGTCATATATTCCTTTTTCACCAGCATTGATTTGGATTGTCTTAGTTAATGGATTAGTTGTAACTTTATAATCATTTTTAGATGTGAATTCCTCTCTACTAAGTACAGAATTAACAGTCATGGGAACATAGATTGCAAAATAAGCTATTAAAATTACTACCACAGCTATAAATCCAATGACGAACTTCTTATTATGAAGATATTTATTGACCACACTTTCATTTGCTGATTTAGCATGATTAATATTCTTTTTGCTCATAAGATTCTGTCCACACTTTGGACAAAACATTGTTCCTTTTTCAACTTTGTAGCCACACTTCGGACAAAACAATTTGAATCCTCCCCTTATCTACGTAGGACGGAACCAATCAGCCCACCTACTGCAGATTCAATCTCTTGATTTCTGGCACTTTTCTCTTCAGCTGATTCCAGATAAGCTTGCTTGGCTCTTCTGAACTCATTGGAATTCTGATAGCGAACACTCTCTTCACCATTCGAATATTCCCACATGATTCTTGGCGAATCACTATTAGTATTCTGGATGATCTGGATGGTCCAGTTTCCAGGTAAATCTTTGCCCATCTTAACTAACTCCTCTTCAGCACCAATTTGGGCAGTTGAAAAATCATTATTAGTTGAGGCGGCTACTAAGTTATAAACTTTAGGTTCATCTGCTGTAATAACTATCGTTTTGCTCAAAACATTAGCTTGAGTTGAATAACCACGAACTGTGAATCCATACTTCTGAATATCTGCCCGTACGACTGTCGGTAAATAAGCTAAGCGATAACCTAAAAAGGCCACCAATATCACTATTGCCGCAAGAACTAATTTAATAAGACTTTTTTTCTTACTATGAGATTTAATTATTACTTTAGGTTTCGATACTTTAACTACCTTATGTCCGCAATTTGGACAAAAGTCAGCAGTTGCTGGTATCTTTACTCCACAATTACTACAATGCATTTAATTTTCCCCCTAGTTCTTTTGCATGATCCAATTTGAACCAGACGTATTCATTGAATATGGTGAAGTCTCTCCCTTGAAAACATTGACCAATTCCCAATTATTGTCATCCGTTAATTGATATTCCATTGAATAATCTTCCATTTCGGTGCTTGTGCTGCCGTACTTAGGGCCGCCATCCGTTCTAAACTCATGTTGATCAGTGTCCGTCTTCTTAACTTTGGCAAATACTTGAACATACAGTTGTGTTAAACCGACCTCATTTGTTTCGCTATTATTATGAATTTGAACATACGTTGCATCATCAGCATGAAAATCATTGTCATTGTTTTTATGAAGAGCTGATTTTTTATTAAAGTATTGTTCAATAACTTGATAAGTTGCGGCAGAATCTCCTCGAAGATTATTCGTACCATCTAATGATTTAACTAAAGCATCTGATTGATTTGGTAATTTAGAAGGATCATTTGTACTAGCTGCATCCAAGTACTTAGGAAGATCAGCGAATACCCTGTCACTCACACCCTTGTTATCCAAATGCTTTAATGAATAAAATATCATGCTGCCGTTTTTATCATCATAAAAAGTGACACTTTGTAGGGACAACATCTTATCAAATTTCCCCTCGTCATCCATCTTTGCTCTACTCGAATTACCAGAAACATTCATTTCTCTGGTAAATAGATTTCCTACCAAAGGTAAGGGTCCACCAAATTTGACAGTATCATTCTCGTGTAGTTTAACTGTATTGATTTTAGTAGGATCCATGTGTGCTGTAGTTTTTTTGCCATTGGCATAAACGTGTATCCATGCAGGACCATGAGGTATTCCATACGTGTATTCTTTACCTCTTTGTTCCTTAGCCCGCTTAGATTCCTCGGCCTTTTCTTTTTTAGCAGCTTCTTTTTCTCTTAATTTGTCAGCTTTCGTCTCTTTATTAGTTTTTTTTGGTGATTCTGTTTTTGTAGAATTATCACTGATCGAAACATTTCCAATTGAGCATCCTGTCAATAAAATGCCACTACCCATAAGTACAGATACCAGCGCTGTAAGACCCTTTTTATTCATAATTCTTCCCCTTCTGTCTGAAGATTCATTCTGATTATACAATATTTTATAATCAAATAGAACCACATATTTATATATACTATCGGATTATAGTCTTATGGTATTATATTAGATGAGTGCTAATAGGAACTTAAAACAATGGCTATTCTTCTTTAACCTTAAAAATAAGACAATAAAGACAAAGAGGTCGCAGTATGAAAAACAATGTAGGCGGCAATATTGCTAGAGAACGTCATGCCCAAAAAATGACACAAGAACAGCTTGCCGAACTTAGTGATCTGACCATTAACTATTTATCCAAGATTGAACGCGGAGTTGCTAAACAGATAAGTGTCATTACCCTCGATAAAATTTCAGTTGCATTAGGTGTAACCATGGATGCATTGATGCATGGCAAGGACATGAAATCTTCTGAAAAATTTGGTCCCAACTTAAGACAATTAACCAAATTCTTGAATGGTCTGGAGCCAGAACAAGGTGAGCGTCTTAGTAAAAGACTACTGGAAGTTATCAAATTGAGTCAGAAAACTAACGAATAAAAAATTCCTCATGAAATTAATCATGAGGAATTTTTTTGTTTATTTACCAAATTCAATTTTTTGTTTGTCGTTTTGTGCTTTGGTTAGTAGATAACCAACTTTATTAGTATATCCAATAAAACGTGTGTTATATATTTGCTGACTTACAAATGGACCATTTAATGTGAGACCACTAGAATATGAATGATAACCATAAATATCTTTTGTAATATCGTCTACATGATCTGAAATTAATTTAGTATAGAGTTCTTTACCTTGATTCTGTCTTGTAATTTCTTCATTTAGTACTTCAGTATCATTTGGATCAACAATATAAGATGATGTCCGACTTAAGTTCAATAATTTTAAAAATTCTGATTTATTTTTGAGTGCTAAATGATATACATTTTCATCTGCTTGATCACCAACAAACATGTCATAAGAATCATATGATACTTCCTGTCTAATTACTTTGTTTCCAGAATTATCAGTAATATTTTTTACTTTAATACTTTGTTTTTTTGGTTCTTTATATTTAGATTTTTTGATATGTTTGATGATTGAATCTCTATAGACATTATCACTTATTTTCACTATTCCTGGAGCCATCGACTCTATTCCACTCTCGTCTTTACCATATCCATCAGGAAGTTTTTTGCCATAATTAAAATTATCTGAATTAATAATTTTTATTGCTGTTCCTTGACTACCCCCAGATTCATCAATTTTATTAACGGAAAATATGTTTATAATTCCATCTGCAGTTTCGTCGTCTCCTCTAGTTATATCTGTTGTTACTCCACTTCGTCCGTTCTTAATTTCCGATATCATACCGGTGGTAACGAACTTTTTATCTTGCTTCTCAGCCAATTGTGTAACCTGTTGATTATTCATTTTACTTAATTTACCTAAAGTTATATTATCATCAAACATTTTATACTGTTGCATTCGTTTATTTTTTAAAATATAAACATAGTAAATAGGGCTATCCTTAGCTATGTCATTATTTTCAGATTGAGTATAAAACCAAATATGTGTCCCATTCTCCCTTGCTTGTTTAACAAAAGAAATTTTCTTAGGTGCAGCTATACTAGTTCCACCACTGTTATCACCTCTATGTGTACCTAAGTTAAAAAACACTATCAGAACAACGATGACAACTGCTACTATTATCCATGTTTTCTTTTTATTCTTACCCGTAAAATACTGCTTCATTTAGTTTTCCCCCTATTTATAATCTCCCTATCACCTTGAAACAATTAAATTATACAGCATTTTGTAATCTTATTGAATTATATTTTTTAATATACAATGAGATTACTAAAAATTTCAAGTATTAGTGTACAATCAAGATAGACACCAACAGATTGAATAAGGAGAAAACTTTATGAAAGATCTACACAACAAAAAATACGTCTTCTTTGATATGGACGGACTATTGATCGACACTGAAAAACTATACTTTTCAACTAGACAAGCCACTTTGAAGAAGTACGGTTTCCCTTTCACGGAAGCAGACAACAGACACTATATCGCCAAGGGCTTCCCTGACACTACTCGACGAATACAAAAATTAGTCGACGATAAGGAACTCGGACAAAAAATATTCGATGAATCGATGGATCTTTACCATCAAAAAGTCCAAAACGGGGAAGTGGCCTTGAAACCTGGCGCACTGGAATTGCTAAAATTCTTACAGGAACAAAATATCGATCGTTACGTGACTTCATCATCAACACGCGATGTCCTAATGGTCAATGTTAAGAACGTTGGAATTGAAGACTACTTCACTGACATCATCAGTGGTGATGACGTAAAAAATAATAAACCTGCTCCTGATATTTACTTGCATGCTCTAACTGTTACTAATGCCGATCCTGAAGAAACAGTTGTTTTTGAAGATGCTGAAAGCGGCATTGAAGCAGCACTGGCAGCTAATATAGATGTAGTAGCTGTGCCTGATTTATTGCAACCACGAGAGGAATTACTTAAGCAAGCCGCAGCAGTTTTACCTAATTTGAATGAAGCAATTAAATTATTTTAATATCTGTATACAAATAAGACTCAGAAATCAAATTGGTTTCTGAGTCTTATTTTTTGTGTCCACCACTCATGTATTAAACGATACCTATCCGGAGACCGAACGTGCCGAATACTATGACAATGCGTATATAAAAATACTAAAAAAGTCTATTCAAGTCCTTTATATCAATATTTATAAGCAAAAAATACCAAAATCATATATTTTGGTATCTATTTTTCGAGGAACTACGATTGAATTGAACTTAAAGAAAGGGAGCTTTGAAAATGACATTCAAAAAATTAGCTTATCGTTTTGGTGTTTCACTATTTTCGGCAATGATTCTCATGCCGCTGGCTTCACAAACAGTTAAAGCTGACCCTACTACCACTACTGATTCCACTAACACCACTACAACTACAAATACAACAGCTGCAGCTCAACAACCTACTGTAACTGTATCTAATACAACAACAAATAATAATAATAATTCAGTACCAACTTCAGTGATTGCGACGAATACAACGCCAACAACCACGACAAATAATTCGACGACAACGGCAGCCGCTGATCCAACTACATCTAATACAGCAAATACAACTACCGTAGCTAATACTAGCGGCACCAATAACACGACCGCCAATACCGGTACTGCAGCAACTAACACTGCAACTAGTTCAAATACAACTACTAGCACCGCCGGAACTTCAATAGCTGATACCACAAATAGTATTACCTCTACTCCAACACTCACTGGCACTACAAGCAACACTACGCCTAACACAACTACAAATACTGCTGGCACTACCGGAACAAATACCACAGGTACCACTAATACCGCTACAGGTAGTACGGCAACTAATACTACCGGTACTACTACGACTACACCGATCACTTACCCAACAACGCTCGCTGAATTGCAGAGTCTACCGGATAGTGCAGTTATAAGCTTCGCAGATCCAATCATGGAAAATGTTATCAAGTTCAGTTTACAATTACCAGATTCTGCACAAATCACGGCTGGCGAACTAAGACACTTTAACGGCAATAGCTTTACCGCTAGTGAAGCTAATTACTATGCAGCTCAGAGCTCTACCCATTCCATCTCCGATACAGATGTCCCAGCAGTCGAAACTTTAAATGGTATGCAATATCTTCAACTACTACCTGCTACTGCACCAGTCCAATTTCAGGTTAAATTAGCTTCTGATCCCAATGCTGACGAGGATTTAAGTCCTCTCTATGGACTTAAGTTCTCATCACTTGAGCTTATTGGTAATTTCAGTAATCCTAATGCTAAGGAAATCGATGTCAGTCAATTAAATAACTTAGATGTTTCCGATGCATCAAGTATTACTTTAATCGGTGATTATGGTGTTTCCTATGGTTCTGGTTTAACTAACCAACAACTCCAAACTATCAGTCCTTGGTTGAATAATTTCAGTTTGGACAGACATTATACTAATTATATGGAAATAGACCTTGGTAATACCAATATCACTGACTTCACACCCCTCAAACCTTTGACAACTGGTCCAGCTATCGATCTTGTTGTTGATACACCAGCTCACATTGACAACACTCCGGTTTACGCTGTAGATAACAATCCGATCACCTTCACTGCTCCACCAGTTCTGGGACTAGATGGTGAAGATCTCGCGGGTGGCTATCACTTCTCAAATTCAGTTCCTCAACAATATTTGTCTGAAGAAGATTTGACTAACCTTGGCAATGATCACTATGTTTTGGAACATCCTACTCCAAATGCTTCGGTCTTGGCATATGGTTATCTAGGTTATGGCTATAGTTCTAATCCTGATAACTTCCTCAATAAGAATTACGGTAATGTTTCCTTCCAATACTTCATTCTCAACGGTCAACCTATTATTTGGCAGAGCCATCCAACCGTTACTGTCAATTACTTAGACAGCAATAACCAACCAATCATGGAAAATGGCAAGGCTCTTCAAACCGTTCTTAGCGGTACTAATATTGGTGACCCCTATGATCTAACTAAGACTAGTCAGATCAATGGTTACCAATTGACCAGTCCTACAACTTCACTGAAGGGTAACTTTACTCAAGATCCACAAGTTATTAATTTGATATATAACGCTATTGAAAATAATAATTCTTCAACTTCATCCTCATCTTCATCTGATAACTACCACAATAATGGTCCGTATGTACAAGTTTACGATCAAAATGGTCAAGCAGTTGCTGATAAGCATATCAACCTCAACAATAAAATTATCACTGCTTCTATCGTAATACATGGCAAGACCTATTATCGCATCAATAAGAGTGATCACTGGGTACTTTCACCCGACTTCTACAGTCACATGAACGGTAAAAAAGCCGTTTGGACTTTTGCCTCTGATGCTAAATTAGTCGACAATGAAGGTAAGAGACTAACTACTACCTTAGCTCCTGATAGTCAATGGAAGGTAATCAACACTGTAACTATTGACGGTCAAAAGTACTATGAATTAGCACCAACCGAATTCATCTTAGCTAGTGATACCGTTGTATTCACACCTCAAAAAGACAAGGTTCACTTAGCAGCTGACACTATGCTTTATAATTCTAGAGGTCAAGCTCTTAACGCTGACTTAAGTTCAAATAGTAATTGGTATAGCGATGGATCAGCTGTGATCGATCATCAAAAGATGTATCGTGTTGCCAACGATGAATGGGTCAAAGCAGCCGATGCCTACACCTATCAACCAATCAAGCAAATCTATCACGCAAATAAAACAACTGAACTTTATAACAGTAAAGGTCAATTGTTACCACAAGAACTAAAAGCTGGTACAGATTGGAAAACTGATCAGCTAGTAGTTATCAATGGTCAAACTTACTATAGAGTAGCTACGGATGAGTTTGTCAAAGCTTAATAAATTTCTGATACTAAAAACAGCCATCAATTAATTTTGATGGCTGTTTTGGTATCTACAATTTTAATTTTTGTTTCAATCCTTCTAGTAACGTCTCTGAAAAGTTAATATTTCTTTCTTCAGCTTTTTGAGCAATATCAGCGGGCAAGGAAGTATTTTTTCTTACGTATGGCACCTTGACTGTTAATTTGATTTTTTCCAAATCAACACAGACCAAATTTACAATCGCCTGAGGATTGTCTCTTCTTACTTCATCAAGGTCAGAAGGTTTAGGCAATTCTGCCAGTTCATACAATGATAAACCTAAAGCTTCAGGAGCCCTGTCCAATGCTTCGGCTAAACTATCACCATAAGTTAAAGCATCCGGTACGTCTGGAAATTCTACACTGTATACGCACTGAATACGTATTGTCAAAGTATTTGAATCATACTTTATCAAGACATATCCTTCTAATAAGAAATTACGTAAAACTATCACTAATTATTTATGCAAACTAATATGATATCTCTTTCTCTGATAACTGAAGCCTTCACCAATCACCTCATGAGCATCCAGTACCGTAACAAAGGCCTTGGAATCAACCGATCGAATCAATTCCTTTAGTTGCGGCACTTCGCGCGGCTGAATCATCAAGTAAATAATTTGCTTCGGATCATTCTTATGTCCACCCTCCGCATTCAAATATGTCCAGCCACGATCGAGGGTAATGTCGATCAGATAGGCAATCTCCTGATATCGATCAGAAATAATCAGCACTGCTTTGGCACGATTAGGACCTTCCTGTACGAGATCGATCATCCTTGCCAATACGAAGCTGACGATCAGCGAATACATTATGTGATAAATATCTAGATACGACAGTGATAGGAACAGAACAATGTAATCCATGATAAGGATCCCCTTACCGGATGACATGCCTAACTTTAACTGCCCCACACGTGCCATGATGTCACTGCCACCAGTCGTTCCATTGTAACGAAAGACTAATCCAATACCGAACCCAGATAATACCCCGGCGGCAAGGGATGATAGTAGTAGATCATGTTTCAGCGGCAATGGCTTAATGATAGTTTGATGTGACCAGAGCATTAGAAATAATGACAAACAAACTGTTCCATAAAGAGTATAGATCATAACACGTTTGCCCAAATACCTGAAACCTATTAATATCAGTGGAATATTAAGGACCAAAGTACTCACGCCAAGGTTGATATGAAGAAAATAGCGAATGATCAGCGTGATACCACTCAATCCACCATCAGCTAGACCGTTAGGAATCGAAATCATATCCAAACTAAAAGCATAGACGGCACAACCTATGGTTATCATTAGTATCTCCAAACTATTGTGCTTGTCCCACCATTTAAGTTTCATATCTATCCCTCCTGATATAATAAAATTTATTATTAATCATAGTGTACACTCAATTGTCGTTGGGATTGGAAATTCTAAATTAAATTTAAGCATAGTAAAAGCCCCCTAGCTTGGATTTTGTATCCAGACTAAGAGGCTGATTTTATCTAATTAATTGGAACCCATATACCAGCTACTGATTCCTCCAGCGAAGTAAATATCCTTGACCCATTCGTTGGTAGCAACACGATAGTACTTTGCACCATCATAGATTTTGACCTTGTCAGAGTACCAGTCAGTATTCGTCATCAAGGCACGATTCTTTACGTCATAGATTTCACCAGTTGTTTTGGAAAAAGCTACGATTGGGCAATATGAACCGCCGTTCTTATTCTTAACAGTTATACTCTCGTAACTAGTTTTAGTAATAGAATTCTTAGCTGCAACGCTTGGATCACTCTTAGTATAGGTAGGCAACTCCAGTAATTTATAACCAGTGGTTGTCTTTTGGAACGATATCTTACTTGGAGTGGCAACATGGCCATCTACTAACGGCGCATCAACAGTATCAATATCACCAACATTTTTTGCCCAAACCACGCCTTGTGTCCAAACTTCTTTTTGTTGACCATCGACATTTACATACATCCCAACAGTAACTGGTCCTGAATCCGAAGCAAGTTCATAGTCAACCGACGTAGCTTGAACATTTGTTGGATTACTCAAGGCACCAGTTATTCCAAAAACTCCAGTTCCTAATAAAGATGCGGCTACTAGTCAACTACTCGGCACTAAAGTACCGAGCTTGTAAGAATACGTAATCCTAAGAATACGTACATTACAATTTACCTAGATACACCGTTGCCTAATTAGCTTAGGTCTTACATGGTAATTACCAAGGTCTTTATAGTCCACAAGTTGCCGAACGGACTGTTTATTTAAGCTATTTCTTTCAATCCTTTTGCCAAGATGTTCTTAGCAGCGTTGTGATCTC
>NZ_JAYKTV010000008.1:0-47811 GCF_036913575.1 Companilactobacillus sp. HBUAS59699
ATAGGTTAAGCATACCATTTACGATAAAAATAAGCTCTTAAATAAGCTCCTAATTAATCAAAAAGGCTAACGTAATAAATATTAAGAAAGGCAGTCGCTCAAGACGATAATTCCTCCTAGCACGGAGGTACTAGGTTTCCTTATCTAGCGACTTTTATGAATAAATGAGCAAAAAAGCAATCTCAATTCGAGATTGCTTTTTTTAGTAATTAGACACTTTCGACAATGGACCATTTTAATTCGGTATTATAAACGCCGGCAGTAAGATTATTATCATTCATGTGTAACAAAATGCCATTCTCTTTGGCCCAACCGATTGAAGAAACAGCGTTACCTGCACTGGTTGTTTGAATCAATTGATCATTGCCCAAGATATCGTGAGCAACACCGTCTTCCTCAACAAATTGTAAGCTGCCCAAGAGTTTTACATCTTTAGCGTTAGTAAAATCACTGGCTTGTTGAACTCGGACTTCAGCTTGATTCTTATTGCGCCTTTGATCATCGATTTCAACAACATTTTCGGGTTCATTCAAATTGTCGGGACGATAGATGGTTTCATTAGCGGAGAATGGGGTTATTAATCCAAAATCAATGTCTTTAACATTCATCAGAATTTTGTTAGTAGAGTAGGTGATGGCTTCTTCCTCACCACTGCTGCGATAGTCATCAGTACTGGCAACTTGACCGATGACATAAGGAGTTGTGCGTTGGGTGGATTTTTCTTCAACAGCACCGACTGTCGTTGTAACTTGAACAGTGTGACTTTGTTTGGTAGTGAAGCCTAAGTTTTTAACTACTAATTCCTTAGTGCCATCTTTGGAATTAGAAATTATTTCATAATGGTCAGCAGATAATTCTTCATCATCTACAACGACTGAATTTATGGTAGAGCTTTCTCTGATAGGCAAGTGATATGAGCCATTTGACAAGATACCGGTATTGCTGTCGTTAGTTAGTGTAGCAGTTTCAGTGATCTTGTCGCCTTGATTAACGCCGAATAGATGCAGATCGTTATCCAGATCATCGTGATAATCCACGTTAGTCAAACTGTTTTTTACTTTGATATCGGGAGATCCGTCAGGAATAACTGTCAACGTTGCCTTGTTAGTGGTGTAACTCTTATTTAGAACGCCTAATTTAACATTGATAACAGCTTGGTATTTGCTTTGGTTGTCATCCTCCATATTAGTAGGATCAGTTGTTACTGATAGGGCACCATTCACTTCGTCATCCTTATTGATTTGAACTCGTGAGCCATCGGGATTATCGCGGTACCATTTGACGGTATATTCATTAGTTCCACCACTATTGTCACCGCCACCGTCTTCATCATCGCCATCATCATCGATATCATCCAGATCACCTAAGTTACCTTCGATCGAGAAGGTAGCTTTTTCTCCGGCCTTAACCGACTGATCTTCGAGACCTTGACCGACTTGAACGGTCTTAGTTGCTTGGATATCGTCACCAACGGGATTATGAAGGGTAGCAATAACGGTCACGGTTCCGTGAACTTCTGGTTTAGTAACGGCGGTCAGAAGACCGGTATCTTCATCGATCGTCGCTAGAGAAGGATCGTCGACACTCCAAGTAACGTAACCAGTATGATTGGACGGAGTAATATCAGCGTGGGCATAAGTCGAAGTTGTTGCCATATCGAATGACGTACTATAAATATAATTATCATCAGTTCGGATCGTCATTTCTTTACCATCAGTAGGTTCTGGCACAGTATGTACTGCAGCAACGTGGGAATAGATTTTTTTGGCGAGGTAATTCCAAATAAATCCTTGCCACTGAACTTGTAATTGATAATAGGTGGTTTCGTCAGCGTTTTTCCCAGTTACGACGAGATTTTCTTTTGTACCTCCATCTTTTTTACTGACTTCGGTCCACTTTTTATCACCGACTTTGTATTGATACCATTGATATCTGGCACTTCTACCTAATGTCGTTACAGCATACACCGCTGAACGGGCAGAGTCGGTATTCAAAGTAATAGTGTGATCAACGACAACATAATTATCTTCTTTGGGTTGCAAGGCAAAACCGGTCGTAAGCCAAATACCAAAGAATTTTCTAACGTCCTTAGTAGGTTTGTGGTAGTACCCAACATCTTCTGCAGTGGGATCGGTATCGCTGTCAGCGGCACTGACAGGTGAACTTGTAAATTGAAAACAAGTTAATGCCAATAAGAGAGCGAAGATAGTTAGGATAAACTTTTTAAGCCGCATAAATCCTCTCCTCATTTATAAGTTGGTATAAGCTTACCATTATGTATATTGACAAATAATTCATTTTGTACAAAAAGAATTTTGATAATGTGGGTCCAAATATATTCATGAAAGCAAAAAAAGACGATCTCGATTGAGATCGTCTAATTGTCAAAACATCGGATTTAAATTTAAATTAGTCTTTTGAAACTTTTTCTTTCCATGAAGTTGCTGTTTCAGCTAATACTTCGTTCAATTCGTCAATGTTCTTCTTACCTTCAGTGTTCATCCACTTCTTACCGGCTTCTTCACCATCTTTAGCAAATGGTTCTACACCGTTTCTCCATGTGGCACGTCCACAAAGAACACCATTGAACTTAGCACCGGCTTCTTTAGCCATCTTAAGTTCTGTTCTGAATGCTTCAGCAGTAACACCGGCACTCAAGAAGATGTATGGCAAGTTAGTAGCATCTGATTGTTCCTTGAAGTACTTAACTGCTTCTTCTTTAGTATAAACGGCTTCGTTATCACCATTGAATCCTTCAACATAATCAAGGTTAATAGGAACTTCAACCTTCAAGACATCGATCTTGTATTCAGGTTTTGAGAATTCTTTCATTGTTTCGATAACCTTGTGAGGCTTTACCTTAGCATATTCAGCACTCTTAACGTCACCAATTGAGTCATCATATGTAACAAGTTCAACGAATAGAGGAATGTCTTCAGCGGCACATTCTGAACCGATTCTTTCAACAAATGCTTCCTTGTGATCGATGATTGTCTTGTCTTCATCTGGATCGAAGTAGAGCAAGAACTTGATTGAGTCAGCTCCGGCTTCCTTCAAACGACGTACAGACCATTCTGGGATCAAGTCTGGCATTCTACCAGCTTCTGTTGTGTCATATCCTGTCTTTTCGTATGAAACTAGAAGACCTGAACCATCAGCACGTAATTTTGATGCTGGAAGACCATATTCTGGATCTAGAAGAATTGATGATGCATAAGGTGTCAATTCTTTTGAGATAACTTTCTTGAATTCAACGATATCATGTTCGTTGGCTGGCTTGCCTGAAGCTGCGGCTAGCATTTTCTTTAGTGAGCCACGTTGGTCAATAGCAAGTGCGGCGATAACTCCGTTTTTGTCAGACATTTTTTCGAGTGCTGCATATTTATTTGGTGTCATTTAATTCATTCCTCCGATTTTTAAAACAATTTAAATTTAGTAGTTAACTACGTTTACCTTCTCAAAATAATCTTTATATTGATTAATGTCAATGAATCCAGTTTTTTCTTGAAGAGTATTCAAGATTCCAACAGTCATTGCGCGTTTCATAACGTCTTCTGGACTTTCTTGATTTACGATACCAGCGGCAAGACCAGCAACAGTAGAATCACCTGATCCGACAGGGTTAACGGCGTGGATCTTAGGTATGTTTACTTTAAAGAATTTATCGATGTGTTTTACAAAACAACCCTTTGAGCCAAGTGATACTACGATCCAAGGAATATTTTGGAATATTTCTTCGGTTGCTAATTTTTCCTTCAAGTCGTCTAAGTCTTCAACTTCTTTGCCTATAAGTTGAGCTATTTCGTCTTGATTAGGTTTGATCATAAATGGTTTAACATCAGCTTCAAGTGCTAATCTTAAAGCTTCGTTAGAACTGTCTAGAATCACGGGTACGTTATGCTTTGCCGCAACTTTAACCATCTTAGAGTAGAGGGCAGTTGACAAACCTTGAGGTAGACTTCCTGAAATGGTAACTAATGAGAATCCACTTACTTGGTCTTCAAAGTGTTCCAAGAAGCTTTCTTCATCAGATTCAGAAAGGCTAGGACCCGATTCAAGAATTTCTGTTTGATCTCCACCGTCATGCAAAATGGCGATGCAGTTACGTGATTCTTGATTAATTTTCATAAAGGCGTGATCGACTTTATTTTCGTCGAGTTGATTCAAGATATATTGACCGATTGTTCCGCCAATAATACCTGAAGCTGTAACGGGAACATCTAATTGCTTGAGAACTCTAGTAACGTTTAGACCTTTACCACCAGCAGTCTTTGAAACTTCCTTAACACGGTTGACCGTGTCGATCTTCAAATGATCTAGTGGATAAGATATATCAACAGAAGGGTTCATTGTAATTGTAAGAACTGAATTACTCATTTAATTGAGCTCCTTTTTCTACTCTCTAATTAGTCGTGGTAGTAACCTTCGTTCCATAACTTCATTTCGTGGTCATAGAAGTGTGGATTGTCATGTTGTTCTGGATTGTCTGGTTCGAGGGCATCGATCTTAGCAACAAGATCATCATCTTCACCTTTGTATTCAGCAGCAAGGTAAGACTTAACGATATCTTCAGCCAAGTGTTCACCAACAACGGCACCACCAAAACTAATAACATTAGCATTTAGGTGTTCCTTAGCATACTTAGCAGTAGTTGTATCGTTAACTAAAGCAGCACGTACGCCCTTGTTCTTGTCAGCAGCAGTTGAGATACCAACACCAGTACCACAAAGAACAACACCGCAGTCAGCTTTGCCATCACGAACTAAGTTAGCAACACGTAGTCCGTAGATTGGATAGTGAGTTCTTGTGTTATCGTATGTACCAACATCGATAACCTCGTTACCCATAGCTTTTAACATATCTGAAATTTGCATTTTAACATCTGTAACAATATGGTCGTTTCCTAGTGCAATAATCATAAAAATATTCCTCCTGTTATCAAATTGAATTTTTTAATTAGATTAATTTTTCAAGCATATCTAGACGGATTTGGTGACGTCCACCAGCGTAATTTACACCTAAGTATGAATCAACTATTCCTTCAGCCTTCTTAGGTCCAACGATTCCGGCACCCATTGCGATAGCCTTTGCACCATTGTGTTGTGTAGTCATATGAGCAGTATTTTCTTCAACAACGTTAGCTGTTACCATACCGTGGATCTTGTTACTTGCCATTGCTGAACCAGTACCATATTCATCAAACATAACACCACGATCAGCTTTTCCATCAAGGATGTAATGTGAAAGTTCAACTGATGAATCAACGAAATCAGCGGCTGGTTTTTCACTTAGGTCAATAACTTCATAACCCTTGCCTTCGCCTTGTAAGTAACTCTTGATATGTTCCTTCAATTCAAATCCTGCTTTATCTGAAGCTAGTGCAATTTTCATAAATTAATTCCTCCTATTATCATTGATAACTCTTACATATTGTTGATAGTAATCTAAAGTTTCATAAGAAGTGTCCTTATTGGTAATCAGATAATCAACATCATCTAAGCTGTAAAAAGTATAAAAATCATTACGATTGAGCTTATATTTGTCAGCCACAATGTATTTTGTCTGAGAATTGTTTAAAGCAACGCTTTGGATACGGCCTTCTTCGGTATTAGCGGTCATGATCTGTGAGTTCTGGATCCCGTTGACACCTACAAAAGCCTTATCGAATTTCAATCCACTAACAGCATTACTTGCTAAAGCACCTATTAATGTTCCTGATCTGCTTCGGTATATTCCACCAGCTAAGATCAATTCACATTGAACGTCAGCGTTCTTAAAACTTTCAAAGACAGGAATACTTATAGTTACAATCCGCAAAGAATTAACGCCCTTAATATAGGGAGCAATTAATTCTGATGTTGTACCAGGACCGACAAAGACAGTATCAAAATTACGAATCTCATTGGCTGCTAACTTAGCAATTTCCTGTTTTTCCTTTATATGTACTTCTCGCTTCTCAGCGTGTGAAGCTTCTTCTAATGGAGAAACATTAACTTTTTGAGCACCACCATGAATTCGGATCAACTTACCGGATTCGGATAACTCTTCAAGATCTCGGCGTATCGTCATATCGGATACGTTAAGTAGGGAAGTTAAATCATTAACAGTAACGATGTCATTCTTATCCAATTCGGATATTATCTTTAGAAAGCGTTCCTTTTTTAACAAAAGACCACCTCTTTTTGTTTACTATTGTTCGTTACAAACACAATTTAGCATCTATGGTGTTCGTTGTCAATGGTTTTTGTTTACAAAGGTAAAGCCTTTTCATTTGTTATTAATCCCTATTATAGGGAGAAAGTAAGCAAAATCATAAGTTTATCAATAATTGTTGACAATTTTTATGTTAGCGTTTACTATTGTCTTGTAAACAAAAACAAACAACCAATAGGCAGGTGGTGGCATTAATGAGCAATTTGGCTACTGATCCACTATTTAACGAAAATGAAGTGTTCATTTCAAACGCTTCTAATCAGGAAGAGGTTTTTCGTGAAGTAGCTGAGTCTTTATATAAGAGGGATCTAGTAACGGAGGATTTCATTAATAATTTGTTGGAACGTGAAGCTAACTATCCAACTGGGATCGATATGTCAGTTGTATCACCAAAGATACCTAATATCGCAATTCCACATACTGAGAGTGAGTTCGTTAAGACACGAATGATCGTTCCGATTAAATTAAACAATTCGATTTCTTTCCATAATATGATTGATCCATCGAAAGAATTCGATGTTAAGTTCTTGTTCATGATTTTGAATGATGATCCTGAGGGACAATCAAATATTCTCGCTCAAATCATGGACTTCATGGCTCGTACTTCTGAAAACGAGCTGATTTCATTCTTTAAGGCTAGCGATCCTAAGGATATTTATTCATTCTTGAATCGTAAGTTTACGCAATACGCAAAAGATAACAACTAATTAAAGGAGAGTGTTTATTATGTTCAAAATTTTAGCTGCTTGTGGTGCTGGAGTTAACTCAAGTCACCAAATCAAAGATGCATTGGAAGAAGAAATGGGCAAACGTGGTTACAATGTCCAAGCTGATGCCGTTATGGTTAAAGACATCACAGAAGACATGATGAAGGACTACGATTTATTCACACCAATCGCTGCTACTGATTTGGGATTCAAATCTGACGTTCCGGTTGTTGATGCTGGTCCTATCTTGTACAGAATGCCTGCAATGGCTGCACCTGTATACGATGCTGTTGAAAAAGTTATCAAGGAAAGCGGCAAGGGCTAGAGATTAGCCTTCGGCGTTGGATTGAGTTTTATCGCACTATTGGCACCAAGATTCACCGACATAAAATTCTAGGGGGAAACAAATATGTCAGGAATAATTGATTTTGCCAATGCGGTGTTCAAACCCTTAATTGATTTAGGTGCTGCACCTATGATGTTAATCGTTTTGACTATCATCGCATTGATATTCAGAGTTAAGTTTTCTAAGGCTTTGGAGGGTGGTATTAAATTAGCCATCGCTCTTACAGCTATCAGTGCCGTTATTGGATTGTTGACAACAGCCTTCCAAGACGCATTGAACGCCTTTGTTAAATCAACTGGTATTCAACTATCAGTTACTGACTTAGGTTGGGCTCCATTGGCTACAATCACATGGGGTTCTCCATATACTTTGTACTTCTTGTTGATCATGGTTATCGTTAACGTTGTTATGATCGTTATTAACAAGACAAATACATTGGATGTTGATATTTTCGATATCTGGCATCTAGCTTTCGTTGGATTGCTATCAATGTTCTTCGGAGCAAATCTACTTATTGCTACAATCCTTGTTATTTTCATTGGTACTTTGAAGATTATCAACTCAGACTTGATGAAACCTACTTTTAACGATCTACTTCATGCACCAGCTTCAAACCCAATGACAACAACACACATGAACTACATGATGAACCCTATTATCATGGTCTTTGATAAGATCTTTGATGTTATCTTCCCATGGTTAGACAAATTTGACTTCGATGCTGCTGATCTAAATAAGAAGATTGGTTTCTGGGGAAGCAAATTCGCCATTGGTATTTATTTAGGTATCTTTATCGGTTTACTTTCACACCAAGGTGTTAAGGAAATCTTTACACTATCATTTACAGCTGCTTTCTGTTTGGAACTATTCTCACTTATCGGTTCTTGGTTTATTGCCGCTGTTGAACCATTGTCACAAGGTATTACAGACTTTGCTAACAAGAGACTTAAAGGTAGAACTATGAACGTTGGACTTGACTGGCCATTTATCGCCGGACGTGCTGAAATCTGGGCTGCCGCTAACGTTCTTGCTCCTATCATGTTACTTGAATCATTAGTATTACCTGGAAACAAGATTTTACCTCTTGGTGGTATCATCGCCATGGGTGTTACACCAGCCTTGCTAGTTGTTACACGTGGTAAGATTGTTCGTATGATCGTTATCGGTGCTTTGGAACTACCATTGTTCCTATGGGCCGGTACACTATCAGCACCATTCGTTACAGAAACTGCTAAGAAGCTTGGCGCATTCCCTAAGGGTCTTGCATCAGGAACAATGATTTCTCACTCAACAATGGAAGGTCCAGTTGAAAAATTCTTGGCTTACCTTGTTGGTAATGCATCAAAAGGACAAATCACATTTGTACTTTATGCTGCACTTGCATTAGCTGCATACCTATTGATCTTTATCTGGTACGCACATCAAATGAAGAAGAGAAATGCTGCATACGCTGCAGAAGCTGCTGCAAAGTAGTTTAAAATCGCGTAGTCATACAAAAAATATATTTACAAGTTAAGAGTCCTCGTTGAGGGCTCTTTTTTTTGTCCAAAATACAATTGGTATAGTTAGACAATAATGCTTGTATTTTGATAATTGTGATTATTTCGCTCTAACAAAAGTGTGATTTTTGATGATGAAATTAATGTTATATATTCTTTTACAAATTTTAGATTCGAGCATATACTATCACCGTTGATTCCCGTCATATCAACGATACTGGCTGTATATAGACAGATTGTAATTGTCATAATTTAGCTGATAAAAAGCAATATAATATCAATGAATTGAGCTTTAATGAAATTAATAATACATTATTTCACATTGTAATCTTAGGAAGTGATTAATTTGGTATTGGAACATACTCTACTTGAAAGTAGTTATTTATTTAATATCGGTAAATCATTTAGAAGCTATGAATTCCTGGGGTGTCACGTGTTAAACACAGGACTGACTATCTTTAATGTTTGGGCTCCCCATGCCAAATCAGTCGCAGTTGTTGGTGATTTTAACGGCTGGCAAGATACTCCATTGTCCCAAGTAGGTACTACAGGAATTTGGCATGGAGAATTTAAGCAAGTTACACCGGGTTCACTGTATAAGTTTGCGGTGACCGGTCCAGATGGTCAAAGGCATTTAAAAATCGATCCTTATGCACGCAAATTTGAGAAGAAACCAGGTGATGCTGCAGTCGTAGTAAAGCCGATCATTAAAAAATGGCATGACAGTTTGTGGTTAGCACGTCGTAAACGCAGCAATGCTGAAAAACGTCCGATCAATATTTATGAACTACATTTAGGTTCTTGGCGGCGTCATCAAGATGACAGTTATTATAGCTATGTCGAAATTGCAGATGAATTAATTCCTTACCTCAAAAAAATGAACTACACCCATGTTGAATTGATGCCAGTAATGGAACACTTACTAGATGCCTCTTGGGGTTATCAACAATTAGGTTACTTTGCAATAACGAGCCGTTTCGGGGATATCAAGGACTTTTTAGATCTGATCGACAAATTGCATCAAGCTAATATCGGTGTGTTAGTCGATTGGGTACCAGGTCACTTCATTCGTAACTATGATGCGCTTTATCAGTATGATGGTACGCCAACTTATGAATATCAAGATGCTGAACGTGCCAACAATCGTGGCTGGGGAGCTTGGAACTTTGATTTGGGCAAATCACAAGTGCAGAGCTTCTTGATCTCTAGTGCGATGTATTGGCTAGAGTACTGTCATTTAGATGGATTACGAGTAGATTCTGTCTCTAACATGATTTATTTGGACTACGACATTGGCAAAGAAGGTCAAAAGAATGACAGAGGCGATAATCGTAATCTGGAAGGAATTAAGTTCTTACAAAAGTTGAACCAGACTATACATCATGACCATACCGACGTCTTGATGATTGCTGAAGAATCCTCGGCATATAAAGGTGTAACAGCGTCGGTTGCAGATGGTGGTCTAGGTTTTGACTTTAAATGGAATCTAGGTTGGATGCATGATACGTTGAAGTTTTTTGAAATGGATCCGTTATATCGCCGTGATAACTTTGATTTATTAACATTCGCTTTTGTTTATATGTACAATGAAAAATTTATTTTGCCATTCTCACACGATGAAGTGGTTCACGGCAAGAAATCGTTAATGCACAAGATGCCGGGAGATCGTTACAATCAATTCGCTAATTTAAGAACGATGATGACATACTTGATGGTTTTTCCAGGTAAGAAGTTGAACTTCATGGGTTCAGAATGGGGCCAATTCCTCGAGTGGCGTGACTGGAGTCAGTTAGAATGGGTCGATCTAAAAGATACACTTAACAGCAAGATGCAAGAATTCACACAAAAGTTAAATACTGTTTATCGTGATAAGCGGCCGTTATGGGAAGAAGATTATCTTCCTCAAGGGTTGATTTATTCAAATACCGATGATGCAGCTAGTTCAACGATGGGATTCATCCGCCAGGGTAAACGCAAGCGTCAGTTTGTTGTGGCAGCATTTAATTTCGTACCGGTTGAACGAAAAGATTATCGAATCGGAGTTCCTTTTGCAGGTGATTATGAATTGCTGCTGAATACCGAAGATCAAAAGTTCGGCGGCACGTGGACTAAATTGGAAACAAAATTTACAGCTGAAAAGAAATCGTTTCATGGGCAACCTGCAAGCTTCACAGTAACACTCCCAGCGATGGGAGCTTTATTGATTCAACCAACTAAATTGAAGTAGGGGTGAGTCATCATGACAGAAAAGAATGAAATGTTAGCAATTATTTTAGCAGGTGGACAAGGTACACGTTTGGGAAAACTTACTAAGTCCACCGCAAAACCGGCAATACCCTTCGGTGGGCGTTACCGGATCATAGATTTTACTTTGAGTAACTGTGCTAATTCGGGGATCAATAATGTCGGAGTAATAACCCAATACCAACCACTGGAACTCAACGCACATATTGGTAATGGTTCGAGTTGGGGCTTGGATGATCAAAATGGCGGTGTAACGGTGTTACAACCATTTTCTTCCAGTGAGGGGGAGAAGTTCTTTGAAGGAACAGCGCACGCTATCTATCAGAATATCGAATACATTGACCAGCAGAATCCAGAATACCTCTTAGTCTTATCAGGAGATCACATTTACAAGATGGATTATGGAGCTATGCTGGCCTATCACAAGGCTAAGAGAGCCTCATTAACGGTCGGCGTTATTCCAGTGACGATGGAAGAAGCTAAGCGCTTCGGCATGATGAATACTGATGAGACTGATCGCATTATTGAGTTCGAAGAAAAGCCAGAACATCCTAAGAGCAACAAGGCTTCAATGGGAATTTATATTTTCAATTGGCCAACCTTGAGAAACTACCTTACGACTAGTTTTTCAACTAATAAGACCTTGGAAGATTTCGGCAAAAATGTCATTCCCATGTATCTTGCCAATAATGAATCTACTTACGCTTATGCCTTCAATGGTTACTGGCGTGACGTTGGAACGATTCACAGCTTATGGCAAGCCAATATGGAATTTCTTTCACCCCACAATACTTTGAATATTGGTGATCACAACTGGCGGATCAATTCGAAGGCTCAAGTCTTACCGCCGATGTTCTTGACTAATACGAGTAATGTCAACAACTCCATGATCGTGGATAGTTGTTATGTAGCGGGTGAAGTGGATCATTCAATCTTGTCTCAAGGTGTTTCAGTCGGGACTGGCAGTCGAATTGTTGACAGTATGGTCATGCCAGGTGCGACTATCGGCAAGAATGTGGTCATTGATCATGCTTTGATCGGTGAGGAAGCGGTCATCGGTGATGGTGCTGAAATAAAGGGCACTGAAAAAGATATCGCTGTGGTTGGTTACGGCGAAGTTGTGGGGGTTAAGAAATCATGAAACAAAATAGTGTAAGTGCAATTGTTAATTTGGTAGAACCATGGGAAAAGTTAGCCCCCTTAACGCTTAATCGTCCCGTGGGCACGATACCTTTTGGTGGACGTTACCGGTTGTTGGACTTTCCACTTTCGAGTATTACTAACGCTGGGATAAAGAATGTCATGATTGCTTCACCACGTTCAGGACGTTCAGTCTCTGACCACATTAGAAGTGGTAATGATTGGAATCTCGATACGGTTCGAGGTGGACTGTTTAATTTTCCATATAACGATTTGTCATTGCTTGATTCTGAGAAGAAGAAGGCGTTGATACACCACTATTATGACAACGCGATTCTTTTTTTGAAGTGTAGCAATAGCGAATATACCGTCGTTATGGGCACTAGAAATATTTGTAATATCGATCTAAAGGCACTGCTTCGTTATCATCAAGAACGCGACAACAGAGTTACAACGGTCTACAAAAGCGTTATGGCTGACGAGATCAAGCCGACGAACACAGTGCTGCAATTGACAGATAATGGCATGGCAACATCGGTCGTACAAGCTTCAAAGACGATTCCATCTAGTGAAGGTAAATTAGCCAAGGATTTGAATATTTATTTGATGAGTACCGTCGATTTGATCGATATTTTAAATGAAGCTAATAACCGCGGTGACTTGATCAGTTTGGAACGTCTAATGAAACGAGCGGTGATTCAGCACAATGCGAATGCATTTGAGTACACAGGCTTCTTCGCTAATATCCACGATATTTCTAGTTACTACAAAGCCAGTATGTCGATATTAAATGAAGACAATTTTAGAGCATTGTTTTACAGTCAACGTCGGATCTATACAAAAGTAAAAAATGAGATCCCAACTTTCTTTGCCAACAGTTCGCAGGTGAAGGGAACGTTGTGTGGGACCGGAGGCTACATTGAAGGCAAAATCGATAATTCCGTTATTTTTAGAAATGTCTTCATCAACCGTAATAGTTCCATCAAGGATTCGGTCATCATGCAAGGAACGAGGATCGGGGCAGGAACGACGATTGAAAATGCAGTGATCGATAAGAATGTTGTCATTGGTCCGAATCTAGAATTGAAAGGAACACCAGAGAAACCACTGGTAATTGGCAAGGAGAAACGAATTTTTAGGCAAGCGGAGGTTACTAATGAATAAAGTCTTGTTTGCGGCAGCAGAAGCTGCACCATTTTATAAAACAGGTGGTTTAGGTGATGTGAGTTTGGCCTTGCCTAAAGCTCTAGTTAAAGAAAATGTTGATTTAAAAGTAGTGATTCCGTATTACAAAAAACTCTTCCCACAAAAATACGCAGCTGGAATAAAAGAACTAACGTATTTCCAAGTTCAAGTAGGAGAGAAGTCGAAGTATTGTGGGATCAAGACTTTGAAACTGGATAATATCGAATATTACTTGATCGATAATGAAGAATACTTTGGACGCGACAGTATTTATGGCTACTGGGATGACGGCGAGCGTTTCGCCTTTTTCCAATTAGCTATTTGTGAAATGATGGAAAAAATCAACTATATTCCGGATGTGATTCACTGTAACGATTGGCATACGGCGTTTATTCCTGTGTTACTTAAGGATAAATACAATTGGATCAATGCTTATCATCACATCAAAACTGTTTTGACGATCCACAATATCCAATTTCAAGGCGTCTTTGATCCAATCGTCTTGAGTAGTTTGTTTGGAATTGGCATGAATACCTTTGATCACGGAACCGTAGAGTTTTATAACAACGTCAATTTCATGAAGGGTGGGATCTATTGTGCTGATGCAATCACCACTGTCTCACCTAGTTATGCTGAAGAGATCAAAACGCCAGAGTTCGGTGAGAGTTTGGATGGAATCCTTCGTGATAATGCTTATAAATTGCAAGGAATCGTCAACGGAATAGATACCCAAGTTTATGATCCAGCCACTGATCCTAATATTTTGGCTCATTATCATGTGGACGATATCGCTAATAAAGTCAAAGATAAGCACGCACTACAAAAATCGCTTGGACTTCCGCAAGTCGATGTACCAATTTTTGCGGTGGTATCGAGATTGACGCGGCAAAAAGGGATGGATCTCTTGCTCGATGCTTTGAATGATTTTTTGAGGAAGCATGATGCACAGGTGATAGTTCTAGGTACCGGCGAAAGAGATCTGGAAGTCGGCTTCAGAGGCTATCAAATGGCATTTCCAGATAAGTTCGTTGCGGCCATTGAATTCAATGTTAAATTAGCGCAACAAATTTATGCTGGTAGTGATGTCTTCATGATGCCGTCAGCGTTTGAACCGTGCGGACTCTCACAAATGATGGCGATGCGTTATGGCAGCGTGCCACTAGTTCATTCTGTTGGTGGTTTGAAAGATACGGTCAAACCGTATAATCACTTTACTGGCGAAGGTACCGGTTTTGGTTTTGATGATTATCGTCCAGAAGTTCTCGGTAAGACAATGAATGCTGCTTATGATCTGTATAGTAACAATCCTAGAGAATGGAACAAGATCAGATTTCACGGGATGAAACAAGACTTCGGTTGGCAAAAGTCAGCACGAAAATATCGTCAATTATATCAAGAATTGGCCGATTAATTTTCTAACGATTGATGGGAGCTATAAAAATATGAAATTGGATGAAAAAAAGTTTACAAAGGATTTTGTAAGTGAGGTCAAAGCCACCTATGCCATTGATGTCAAGGATTCATCGCCACTAGAGCAGTTGATGGCCTTAGGCAATTTGATCAAGCGTTATGACAGTAGTAATTGGAAAAATACCTCCAAGAAATATCGTCAAAAAGACGATAAACAAGTTTATTATTTTTCAATTGAGTTTTTACCAGGTCGATTGTTAAAATCAAATCTGCTTAATTTGGGAATATTAGATACCGTCAGAGCTGGATTGAGTGAGTTAGGATTGGATTTTGAAAAAATTTGTCGTTCGGAGCCAGATCCAGGTTTAGGTAACGGTGGTTTAGGTCGTTTGGCTGCTTGTTACATGGATTCTATGGCTAGTTTAGGAATGGCAGGCAACGGTAACGGGATTCGTTATCGCTACGGGTTATTCAAACAAGTCTTCATGAACGGTTACCAAGTCGAATTACCTGACGATTGGCTGAGAAATGGTAATGTGTGGGAAATCAGACGTGAAAATCGAGCTTGTGTAGTCAGATTCGGTGGTCATGTCTGGTTACAACCACAGGCGGATGGACATCTACGTCCAGTCTACGATCATACAGATGATGTCTTGGCGGTGCCATATGATGTAGGAATAGTTGGCTATCATAACGGCGTTACAAATACAATGAGATTGTGGTCAGCAGAATTACCACCAAGTGCAGATCAAACTTTCTATTCGCAGGCACAACGTGATCGTATCGACCAGATCACTGAAGTCCTATATCCAGATGATTCGAATGCGGCTGGACGTTCTTTGCGTCTTCGTCAAGAATACTTCTTCTCATCTGCTGGGGTTCAAAGTATCGTTCGTCATTACTTGTTGGATCATTCAACACTCAAGGAGTTTCCACGCAAAGTAGCGATTCATATCAATGACACACATCCTACATTAGTGATCCCTGAATTGATGCGGATCTTACTCGATGAATGCGACTGCCCTTGGGAGAAGGCTTGGCAGATCACTACTGCCACAATGAGTTATACCAATCATACAATTATGCAAGAAGCTTTGGAAACTTGGCCAATCGACATGTTTAAGGGGCTGTTGCCAAGAATCTATCAAATTGTTCAAGAGATCGATCGACGTTATCGTCAAGAGAAGCTACCGATCTTTGGTGAGAATACAGTCGACAAAACCGCACCTTTAGGTAATGGTCAAGTGAGAATGGCTTATTTGGCAGTGATCGGTAGTCACAGTGTCAACGGTGTAGCACCGTTACATACAGAATTACTCAAGAAAGATGTCTTGATGGATCTGTACCGGATTTACCCAGAGCGCTTCAACAATAAGACAAACGGTATTGCTGATCGTCGCTGGTTACAGTTGGCGAATGATCCATTATCGAAGTTGATCGATTCGAAAATCGGCAAAGATTGGCGTTCTAATCCTAAACAGATCCAGACTTTATCCGCCTTTGAAAATGATGACAAATTCCTACAAGACTTGGAGAAGGTCAAAATAGAAAACAAAAAGAATTTGTCCAAATACGTTAAAGATGAATTAGGTATCACGATTGGTACCGATGCAATCTATGATGTGCAGATCAAACGGCTGCATGCCTATAAGCGTCAGTTACTGCACGTATTTGAAATTATCCGTGAATATTTGGATATCAAAGATCATCCACAAAAGAAAGTCATACCGCGAGTGCATATTTTTGGAGCTAAGGCAGCACCGAGTTATCACTACGCCAAATCAGTTATCAAATTGATCAATGCTTTAGCGGACCTGGTCAACAGTGACAAGGACATTGGAAACAAAATCAAAGTAGTCTTCATTCCAAACTATGGTGTTTCTTTAGGTGAGTTAATTATTCCAGCAGCTGATATTAGTGAGCAAATTTCCACAGCCTCCAAAGAAGCTTCAGGTACCAGCAATATGAAATTGATGACGAATGGTGCACTTTCATTAGCTACTATGGATGGAGCTAATATCGATATCGTTCGAGCTGCTGGTAAGGAGAATGAGTATACTTTCGGTTTAACCGCTGACGATGTTTACGGTTATTATCGTCGCGGAGATTATCATTCTAGTGATTTTGCGAATAAAAATCCCGAGTTACAGCGGATCTTAAATACTTTGATCGATGGAACGATTCCGGGGATTTCGACAGAAGGGCATGAAATATACGATTCATTGATCCGTTATAACGATGAATACTTCGTTCTAGCTGACTATGCTGAATATGTACAAAAACAAAAACAAATTAGTCAAGATTTTACCAACCGTAAACAATGGGAACAACGTTCCTTGGCTAATATTGCTGCGTCAGGGACCTTCTCTGCTGATTATGCAGTCGCAAGGTATGGTGAAGATATTTGGCAAGTTCCATATGATCGTATTTTGAAGTAAGGTGGCATTCAATGAGTATCGTTATAGAATATGATTCATTTCAAACAACTGATAAATCTCCCTTTGGTGCGATTGAAAAAGCCAGTAAGGTTAATTTTCAAATCAAAGTTCACGCTAATGATCCAATTAAAAAAGTTATTTTACATGTGGCTCAAGATGGACATTGGGACACTGAACATCAAATTGAAATGACTTTGCAGCAGCCGTTTTACGGGGCAGAGTTTACTCCCAAAAACTCGGGATTGTATTTTTATTATTTCGAAGTTGAGACGGCGATGGATCAATGTTTTTATGGATGTCTTGATGGTGGCTTCGGTGGCGAAGGGATCGTTTATAGCAAACGTTCAGATGTTCAAATGTACCAATTGACGGTTATTGATCACGTTGAACCAATTCCAGGCTGGTATCAGCATGGTTTGGCTTATCAAATCTTTGTTGACCGTTTTAACAATGGTAATGAAGATGGCCACGTTAATAACCCTAAGCCGAATAGTTTTATTTATGGTCGTAAGACTGACTTGCCGATGTACATTCGGAATCAAAAACAAGAAATAATTCGTTGGGACTTTTATGGTGGCAATTTATTAGGAATTGAGAAGAAGTTGCCTTACTTGAAACAACTAGGTGTAACTGTGATTTACTTGAGTCCTATTTTTGAGGCGATGAGCAACCACCGTTATGATACTGGGGATTATCTGAAGATCGATCCGATGCTAGGAACTATAGCTGATTTCGATCACTTGGTTGCGGCTATTCACAGTGCCGGCATGCGCTTGATTCTGGACGGTGTCTTTAATCACGTTGGCGTTAATTCGCGGTATTTCAATCAAAGCGGCTATTACGACACTATCGGTGCGGAACAATCGACCGATAGTCCGTATTATCCTTGGTTCACTTTTAGCAAGTATCCTAAGGAATACGATAGTTGGTGGGGTGTGACCGATTTGCCGACTGTTAATAAGAGCAATCCGGATTTTCAAAAATTTATCTATGGCGGCAAAAATTCAGTCATTGATTATTGGACAGAACGTGGTGTCGATGGTTGGCGGCTGGACGTTGCTGACGAATTGCCAGATGATTTCATTAGAGGCATCCGCCAGGCACTAGACAAATATCCTGACAAAGTTTTGATCGGCGAGGTCTGGGAAGATGCATCGCATAAATTGGCTTACGGTCGACGTCGGCACTACCTCGAAGGTGGCATGTTGCAAGCGGTTATGAATTACCCACTGCGCAGATTGATCATCCGTGTATTGACGGGTGATCTTAAACCGTCAGAGTGGTGGTTGGAATTGATGACCTTGAAAGAGAATTATCCTAAAACAGTCTTCAACTACAATTTCAACAATATTGGTAGTCATGATACCGAACGAATTCTAACCTTGTTGCATGGCAATCGTGATTGGTTGGAGCAGGCTTTTGGATTATTATTCACGTTGCCTGGTGTACCATGTCTTTATTATGGGGATGAAACTGGTTTGACTGGTGGTAAGGATCCGGAGAACCGAGCCTATTTTCCTTGGAATAATCCTGACAAATCCTTACAGGATACTGTTCAAAAGTGGTATCAATGGCGCAAGAATCATTCTTGGATCAATGAAGCTGATTTCTCACCGTTTTATTTGGGTGATTATGGAATTGGTTATACTTATCGTCTGGATAATCGTAAGATTCTAGTGGTTTTGAATACTTCGGCTAATTCGCACAAGATCCAGGCTAATGATTTTATGCTGGATACTGTTCCTTGCCGACTGTGTTGTGAAGTTAGAAATTATTTGATTGGCAAGACTTTGGGTAAGACTGAGATTAAAATCATTGAAGATTTTTAGATTGAATTCCTTTTCCGTTTCCGCTTCCGGTCAGCAGTAATTACATCAGTGGCGGGACCAGTTCGAGCCAAAAAGCGGTCTCGAACTTCGCTTGGCTGCTTTGCATAAACCGCAAATCAGTCAAGACGTCCGTGCTGTAAATGCGGGAAAATCGCCCGCATTAACACCACTTTCGCTACTGATTCCATTACTGCTGACCTCCAGCTAGTTTGATTGTGTAAATAAAAAAATAACGCGTCACGGCAAGATTGTCGTAATGCGTTATTTTAGTTTATAGATTATAAGTATTAGTTATTACTATGCTTTCGGGTAATTACTAATTGAAAAGTAATACAAGATTAGCTGGTGGTGGTCAACAATGGAATCCGCCGTAAAAGTGTTCTTAGCGATTTATCGCCTAGAACACTGGACGACTTTGAAGACTACAGGCTTCAAAGCGAGGTTGAAAACGAAGTTTGAAACCGGTCCACGGCAGATGTAATTGTTGGCCACCATCAGCGGCAGTAACAACAACCAGCAACCAAGCTAATCGTTAAAATTGTTGTTTTCAACATCTTTAATGAAGGTCTTCAAGTGATCGAAGTAAACTGGGGCGTTGTCGATCATATGATGATGTCCACCATTTGGTGTTGTTACTAAGCGTGCGTGTGGAATCTCTTTTTGCATGATCTTAGCTGTTGGGATAGGCATTGTTTCGTGTTCACCAAAAGTGATCAAAGTTGGAACGGTGATTTCTTTTAGATGCTTTCTGAAGTGCCAATCCTTTAATTTACCAGTAATAACAAATTCGTTGTCACCTTGGAAGACGCCATAGACACCAGTAGCAGTAGTGTCGATCAAGTGTCTGATTGAAGTAGGTTGCTTACGGTCGATGTATTCAGCGTTCAACACGTCAACGTAACTTTGATAAGTGGCATCAGAAAGGTTGTTATCAGCTTCGATTTTTTCCATGTATTTAACTTTTTCAGGTCCAAGTGTATCTAAACGACATTGGTTGATGCTCTTTACGTAGTCGTCAATTTCATCGACCATACTTGAGATGATAGCACCTTTTAGGTGTTGACCGTATTTAGCGGCGTACATTTGAACTAGAGCGCCACCCCATGATTGTCCGATTAGATAGAAGTTGTCTAATCCTAGTTTTTGTCTAACTTCTTCAACTTCATCAACGAAGTATTCGTAAGTAAGATACTTGTCAGCGATAGCTGGATCACTGTAATCAGGTTGGTCTGAATACCATGAACCTAATTGATCATACATTGATACTTGTACACCAAGGTCAGCCAGCTCTTCACCGAAGTTTTCGTAGTATTCGTGATTTCCACCAGGTCCGCCGTGTAGGCAAAGTAGTTGGATGTCGCCGTGGCCTTGTGTGTTAGTCCATAGATGGTAGCCGTTATCGAGAGTGATAATAGTTGTGCCTTGTTTCATATAATTTCACCTTCCTGAAAATGTAATATTAATAGTATATAACCTAAATAGAGCTCAATTCAAATATTTTGTAATAATTCTTTAATCAATTTAATTTAAGTATACTATTTGTAAGGATGTTTATTAGATATAGATATCTAACTAAGGTAATATGTCTGGATATAAAAGGACAAAAATTTAGTAAATGAAATTACAAAGATTTGGATAATATTAAAATTATGGTATCGGTTTCTTAAATTCACTAATAACGTTGCTGTTTTATTGATCTAAATCAAACAATTATATAAAAGCCTGTGGTTACAATGTATTATGGTGACTATGTGAGTTAAAATATGATAAAATTTATGTGCTTGGGGGCGATACGATGAAGAGGAGTTTAATCAAGTTTTTGACAGCGGTTGTCTTACTCGGGGGAGTAACGACTGTTGCTGAATACAATTTACCACTGGTATCGACTACGCAAGTTGCACAGGCTTCGTCGAATACCGCAGATTCACAAAATATTTCTTACAATGTATATCAAAGTGGCACTGATAATATCGATGCCAACAGTGCTTATTTCACTAAATCAGCTAAAGTATCTCAAAATAGTGACGGTACTTATAAGGTCACCTTGACGATGAGCCTTCCCAAACTTAAATCATTAACGGTAACGTCAATCGATGGTCAAACACCTAATTCATCTACTTATGATGACAATGGGACAACGTATCAAGATGTTAGTTTTAATGTTAATAGTTTGGACGATTTAAATAATAAAATTTCAGGTACCTTAGAGTCGAAAACCAAAGTATTAGGTGTCGAATTGACTAAGTCTAATGTCGACTTTGCATTTGATACTGCCACAGCTAGTGGCGCCACTAATAATAGAAGTACTCTACTGGACAATCTCAAGACTATCACTGATGAAACCAAATCGGATACTGATACTACTAGTACTCCACCCGTAACATCGAACAAGATCAATTCTTCTAAGAATATTATTATTGAAGATCCTAAATCGAGTACGACGATCTCCAAAAACAGTGATGGGCAAAGCATTACTTACAAGGTAGTCAAAAATGACAAGAGTGATTCAGCGGCCGCAAATTATCTAACTAATACGGCTACGATCACACCTAATAATGATGGAACTTATAATGTTGCAATGACGATCGCTTATAATAAGAAGTTAGGTGATTCAGCAGTTAAGATCAATATGATCAATAACAAGACCGTTGATCCTAAGAATATTTTCAAGTACACCAAGGGTGACAATGATTATTTGAAATTTAATTTCAATATTGATGATTTGGATGATCTGAGCAAGTTGATCCCTGGTCAATTGAGCTTGAACAGTCCTGACTATGGGCTAGATTCGCTGCTTGACTTTAATCTGGACTTCGATGGCTTGTCATCGTTGGATTTATCTAAGCTAGTTAACACATCGGATCTGTCGAATATGTTGAATGACTTGAAGAATCTTTCTGATGATCTGAAGTCACTACAAAATGGGACGGCCTCAGCGGCAACCGATACTAGTTCTGCCAAAGACGTTTCACAGACATTGCCTAAGACTGGAAATGAATCGGGACACGTCTTAACAGCTATCGGTATTACGGTATTGTTGCTCTGGATCATCCTTTTAAAAGGAACATATTTGAAAAATTAAATTAAAATAAAATCGTAATTTGATGATGGACGGACAATTTTGTCTGTCCTTTTTCTTTGGAATTGCGATTTTAAATAGCAGAGTATATACTTGTATATACATAGAGAACGGTATAAAAAATTAGGTGGTGACTGGCGATGGAAATGAAAAAAATACCTGTTTCATACAAAACTAAGATTTCCAAGTGGGGCAATTCTAACGGATTGCGAATACCTCAAGAAATATTAGATGAGGTGAGTATTAAGAGAAATGATGAAGTAGATTTGATTGTGGACAAAGGCGAGTTGATCATCAAAAAAAGAAATGTGCCTTCATCATTAGAAGAACTTTTTAAGGACTATAAAGGCAAGCCGTTTAAGTCTGGAGAAATTGATTGGGGAGAAAAACGCGGACATGAATACTGGTGATCTTAGACAAGGTGATATTGTAAAAGTCAATTTCAATCCGACGCATGGGCATGAACAAAAAGGATTTCGACCAGTTCTAATTGTTAGTAATCATTTAGTACAGAAAAACTCTAACATTTGGTTGTGCTGCCCAATCAGTCATACTAAAAGAGATTTCCCATTGTATGTTGACATTCCAGATTATTTAAAAACGGATGGAAAAATTCTATTAGATCAAATTAGATCTTTAGATTTATCTGACAGAGGTTGTGAATATGTTGAATCTTTGCGAGAAGCTGATTTGCAAGATATTCTGGCATATATTAAGTTGATTTTTGAAAGTGAACGATAGAGGATAAACGTTTGTTTGTCCTTTTTTTGTACTTTCTTTTAAAACTTGATCGTAATCAAGTTGAAGTAGTACAAATCCTAATACAATGTATTTGTGCTTAGGAGGAAAGATAATATGAAATTTAATATATGGGTTCAAAAAAATCAAAATAGAATGACTGCAGCAATCGCAATTTTAATCGTAATTAGTTTCGCTGCTAAGTTTTTACATTTACATATGGTAGAAACACCAACCATGATCATCGCCAGTATCATCGGTGCTATTCCAGTTTTCTTACACGCCTGGACAGCTCTGATGAATAAGGTGATCAGTATTGAATTATTAGTTTCCATTGCCGTTATCGGTGCTTTTGTAATCGGAGAATACGAAGAATCAGCCGTTGTTACATTCTTGTTCTTATTTGGTAGTTATCTAGAACAAAGAACTCTACAAAAGACTCGTTCCTCCGTTAAGAATTTAACTCAAATGGCTCCAACTACTGCTGAAGTCATTGATGAAGATGGAAATGTTTCAACCGTTGACGTTGATGACGTTGACGAAGGAGACCACGTAATCGTTAAACCAGGTGGTCAAATTCCTGTCGATGGTGTGATCATCGAAGGAAAAGGTTATATGAATGAAGCTTCAATCACTGGTGAGTCTACACCAGTTGAAAAATCTATTGGTGATAAGGTCTTTGCTGGATCACTAACAGATAATGGTACGATCACCGTTGAAACAACTTCAGTCGGTGAAGATACAACTTTTGGTAAGATCATTGAACTAGTTGAAGAGGCTCAAGATAGTGCTTCCCCAGCTGCTCGTTTTATTGATAAGTTCGCAACATATTACACACCAGCAGTTTTGATTATTGGTATTTTAGTTTGGATCTTTACACAAGACTTCCCATTGGCTATCACCGTATTAGTTCTAGGATGCCCTGGTGCTTTGGTCATCGGTGCTCCAGTTTCAAACGTTGCCGGAATTGGTAACGGTGCTAAGAACGGTATCTTGATGAAGGGTGGAAATGCTGTAAATACCTTCTCAAAAGTTGATACTTTAGTACTTGATAAGACTGGTACTTTAACAACTGGTCAAATGAGTGTCACACAATTAAGTCATTTTGGTAAAGATCAAGAATCAGATATGGCCTTACTCAGTGCCGTTGAAGGTACATCAGATCACCCACTAGGTCGTGCGATCGTTAAATATATCACTGGTGAAAATATCACTGCTACATCAGAACTTCCTGAACTAGATACTGTCAAAGGACAAGGACTACAAAGTGCTGACGGCAATATCTTAGTTGGTAATGAACGTCTCATGAAAGCTAATAATGTTGAAATTTCAGCTGAAGCTAGAAAGGCCATGGATACACGTGTCAATCAAGGTGACTCGATCGTCTTGATGGCGGTAAATAAAGAATTAAAGATCGTTGTTGGCGTTAATGATCAACTTAGATCAGATGCCTTTGAAGGCTTAACAGCTTTGAAACAAGCCGGTATCAAACGTGTCGTTATGCTTACTGGTGATAATAAGACTGCCGCACAACACGTTGCCGACAGATTACCGATCGATGAAGTTCACGCTGAATTACTTCCTGAACAGAAAGTTGACTTTGTTAAGAAATTTACTGATGAAGGCCATCACGTAGCCTTCGTTGGGGATGGTATCAATGACTCGCCATCACTAGCTACTGCCGATATCGGAATTGGTATGGGTACAGGTACTGATGTTGCAATCGAAACAGCCGATGTTGTTTTGGTCAAGTCAAGCTTCGATGCACTAGCACACGCATATGTACTAGCTAAGAAGACTGTCGCTAATACTAAGGAAAATATCATCATCGCTGTAGGTACCGTTGCACTGTTACTACTAGGCTTGTTAGTTGGTGTTATTCACATGGCAAGTGGAATGTTCGTTCATGAATTCAGTATCTTAGTAGTTATATTCAACGCAATGAGATTGCTAAGAATAAAAAGTTTCAAAAAATCTCCAAAACTTGATGTAAATCAAGTTAAGACCGCATAAAACCATCTATTATATGACTTGTAAGTTAGTTAAAGATATTTAGGAGGAACTTAAATATGGCAAAAGTAGTATTACAATTAGGCGAATTAACATGCCCATCATGTATGACAAAAATTCAAAAAGCAGTTTCAAATCAAGACGGAGTTTCAGATGTAAAAGTTATGTTCAATGCAGGTAAAGTAAAAGCTAACATTGATGAAGCCAAAGTTTCAGGTGAAGACTTGGGTAAAGTTATCACTGAACTAGGCTATGAAGTTAAGAAGATCAAGACAAAGGAGATCGCATAATGACAGAATTAACAATTGATGAAAAGTTTGCGGCAGAACAAAAACAAGCTGATGCCGACCACCACAAACCAACCGCAGGTGCAATGACTGGACATATTGTTTCCAATCATGCTTATATGAATATCAAGTTGCATCAACTAAAATGGTTCGTTAAAGGACCAAACACTGAAAACTACAAGGCAGTTTTGAACGACACTATCGACGAAAACAATGCTTGGTTTGACAAAATTGCTGACCAATTGTTAGATGAAGGTGAATTGCCACCATCAACTATGAAAGAATATACTGATTACACTATGATCGAAGAAAACGGCGCTAATAAGTATTTGGACGCTGAAAGCATGATCCAAACAGTTGTTAATGACTTCGCTACTGATAACATGTTTGTCACACGTGCGATCAAGTTAGCTCAAAATGAAGATCGTCCATTCATGGCACAAGTTCTAGTTGAATTGCTAGGCTGGAACAATCATCAGATCCGTATTTATCAAGCTTTACTTGGTAACGATGCAAAAGCAGGATTTGAAGAAGACGATGATGATGACGAAGACTAGCGAGTACAGATAGTTCTCAGAATTTGTTTCAAAAATAAAAAAACTTAGACAAAAAATAGAAGGACAAAAGTGTCCTTCTATTACTATATAAAAACTAAAAAGGAGTCGGTCAAAATGGCACATCTAGCTCATAATCACACAGCCGAGGATTGTGTGGAATTGGTAACGATTTTTCAATCACTATCTGATGAAGATACTAAAACAGTTGCTTCATTAGTTTCAGATAAACACTTTGAAAGTGGTGAATATATTTATCAAGCTGGTGATCCGGCAGACGCACTGACAATTGTTGCTCATGGTCAGGCCAAAGTCTTCCAACTTGCCGCTAATGGTAAAGAACAAATGTTGAGAATTCTGCAGACTGGTGATTTTGACGGAGAAGCCGCCCTTTTTAGTAATGAGGATCGTGGTAGTTTTGCGCAAGCTTTGATGGACACTGATGTTTGTCAGATCAAGCGTAGTGATTTCCAAAAATTAATGAAGACTTCGCCAGAATTGGCTGTCAATATGGTCAATGCTTTTGGTCAACGAATCGTGCAATTGGAGCAGCAGACTACTGAAGCTGCCACTTCTAGTGTGGAAAGCCGGTTGGCTAGTTACTTGTTAGAGACTAGTGCTGGTTTGAAGCAGGAACAATTCAATTTGCCTCTGAAGAAAAAGGATATTGCGACTTATTTGGGTACGACACCTGAGACGATCAGTCGTAAGTTGAGTTCGTTGGCTAAGGATAATTTGATCGAAAAGAAGTCTAATACTTTGATTAGGATTTTGGATGCTGACGGGTTGGCTATGGTTGAATAATTGCCTGCCGCTTGCCGCCTACGGTAGAAAAAGAGAAGGCCGCGGTGAAGACCGCTTGGAGCCAAGGTCTCCAAGCTCGATTTTAAACTTCACATAAATCGCGAATTTTAAAATACGTCTAGTTAAGTAAGCGATGAATCGCTAACTTAACTGCCACTGCGGGCCTTCTCTTTTTCTACCTCCGGCTAATTGGTAGTCTTTTATCTGGTTTGGTTAGTTAGAAGTTTTATTCGAAATTAAAAAGCAGCACATTATGGTTTTGGGATATTATTTATCCATTTTCCATAGTGTGCTGTTTTTATTTATAGAATATAAAACTTAATTATTTGAGTAAAAACATTGGTAAGACAAATCTAGCAGATGGAATTGTTTCCCACCATCAGCGGCAGTTAAGCATGATCTTGAGATTGTGACCAAGGGGATGTGTGCAGCATCCAGTTGATACCATACTTATCCGTGAAACCGCCCATCTTGCCACCCCAGAATTGTTCAGCGAATGGCATGGTGATATTTACTTGACCGGATTCTTCTAGATGTTGGTAGAACTCATCAGCAGCTTTGGCACTCTCAGGGTCTTCATTGTTGATATCCAACAATAATGATACTTGGCCAGATGGATCGGCGTTACCGGTAAAGGCATCGGCACATTCAATCTTCATGCCAAGAATCGTGAAACCAGCATGCATAGTCATATTGTCTAGGTCAGCATCCTCAGGAATACCGAATTGTTTGGCTTGTTCTGGTTGTGGACTCAGACGATAGACGTCAGTGGCTCCGAAGACTTCTTGATAGTATTCGATGGCCTCTTTAGCATTTTTAAAAGCTAAATATGGGTAAAGTTGTGATTGCATTTGAATCATCTCCATAGTCATTTTTATGGCTAAATTGTACCAGATTTTGTATACAAAATGTCTGAAAAATGTAATATTAATTATTCCTCTATGAAATGTGATATATCAACGTTTGTGGGACTTCAAATAAGTTATAATTTTTGAATTATGTTTATAAAAATGGTAATATTATTTAACTAAAATTTTCGAGGTGGACATGACGGAAAAATCTGAAGTTAAACAATTAGATGAAAAAAAGATTGAACAAGAACATCTTGATGATGTTGTTCAAAAAATCAAAACTTCTGAAAAAAAATTACAGGAGCATATTGATATTGCTGAAGATGATCTGAAGGTAATCAATGGTGCCTTTGACGATATTCATGTTGGTATGGATGGTGACGCCATCTCGATGGACTCAGCACTTTCGATCCATGCGCAGCAACAAATGCTTGATGAGCGTAATAACAGTTGGCAACAATCCAAACAACGTTTGGGTATTTTGAAGAAATTGGAAAAGAATCCTTTCTTCGCTCGACTTGATTTTCAAGAGAAGGGCGAACCAAAACGTGAAACTATCTATATTGGATTGAGTTCCTTTACGGATAAGACCGATCACTTCTTGGTCTACGATTGGCGTGCACCGATTTCCAGTATTTATTATGATGGAAAACTCGGTAATGTTGAGTACCAAACACCGGATGGCCTACAAAACGTTGACTTGTTCTTAAAGCGTCAATTCTTAGTTGATAATGGTAAAATCCAGGCTTACTTTGATACTCAAGAGACTATCGGTGACCAAATGTTGCTAGAAGTTCTTGATGGTAAATCTTCAACTCATATGAAGGGTATTGTTAAGACTATTCAGTCAGAACAAAACAAGATCATTCGTGATACTAAGTCGAAGCTCTTGTTTGTTCAAGGTGCAGCCGGTTCAGGTAAGACTTCTGCCATCCTGCAACGGATCGCTTATTTGCTTTATCGATACCGGGGCACTTTGACTTCTAGCCAAGTGGTAATGTTCAGTCCTAATATGCTGTTCAATGATTATATTCAAGATGTTTTGCCTGAAATGGGTGAACAAAACATGGTACAAATGACATACAGCCAATATTTGGCACGTCGTTTGCCGAATATTTCAGTTGAGAATCTGTCACAACAGTTTGAAAAACAAGAAGATCCAGTGAAGAAGAATATCTCCAAATTCGTCTCAGACATTGGATTCTTCAAGACACTGACTAATTACGGTAAATTGTTGAATCAAGGTGGCGTCAGTTTCAAGAACATCAAGTTCCAAGGAAATGTCTTCATTTCTAAAGAAAAAATTGCTGAGATATATTACAGCTTCGGTCCGCAATATAATTTGGGCAACCGATTAGATGCGACCGTTGAACGTCTCCAAAAAATGTTGCGTCGTAAAGTGGGATCAGAGATGCGTTCTAAGTGGGTCTCTGAACAAATCGAAGATCTCAGTCAAGAACAATTGAAGATGCTTTACAATACTGCTGATCAAGAGTTCAAGAATGGTGATGAAGAGCATAAATTCTTAGCTCGTAAGATCGTTATGGCGGCAATGCAGAAGGTCTATAGCCAAATCATGCATTTGCGATTTTTGAATGTTTCAACTAATTATCTGAACTTTTTAAGGGCCGTTCCGAAGATCACTGACTTGAGTAAGCACAATATTACTGAAGAGCAGTGGATACAATACGTTGATGACTTCGTGGACTTGTTCAATCATAAGCAGATCTCTATGGACGACCTGAGTCCATATTTGTATTTGTATGACCTAGTCACTGGCAAGCACGGTGAATTGGATATGAAGTTTGTCTTCATTGATGAGATTCAAGATTACACACCTTTCCAATTGGCTTACTTGAAGGATAAGTTCCCTCGTGCTCGTTACACAATGTTGGGCGACTTGAATCAGTCGATTTTTACTAAGAAGAATAGTCAGACGTTGTTGTCAGAAGTTCAAAGCTTGTTCAATGCGGATGAAACTAGAGTAGTTCAGTTGACGCATTCATACCGTTCTACTAAGCAGATTACTGATTATACCAAAGCGATTTTGACTAATGGTCAAAAGATCGAACCGTTCAATCGTGAAGGTGATTTGCCTAACTTGTTGATGGCAGAAAATGAACAGGAATCTTTGAATCAAGTTATTGATCAGTTAGCTTCTAATGATGAAAAGAACTATACAACAGCTATCATAACTAAGACGTTGGAAGAGTCAGAACAAGTTCAGAAGATGCTTGAAGAAGCAGGTATTCAATCAACTTGGATCAGATCTGAAAACCAACGTTTAGCTACTGGAACAATTGTTTTACCATCGTACTTAGCTAAGGGTCTAGAATTTGATGCGGTCATTATGTGGAACGCTTCAAAAGATAGATTTGACGAAGATGAACAACAATTGGTTTATACGATCACGTCACGGGCAATGCATCGCTTAACGATTGCGGCCATTGGTGGATTATCACAATTGTTGGAACGTGTGCCAGAAAAATATTATACAAAATAAAGAGAAGCAGCTGTCTTAGTGACGGCTGCTTCTTTTAGTAACTTGATCTTTTTAATGTGCAAGACTGGGTGGAAGTCTTCCAGTCTAGTTTGATTTGATGCAAATTTTACATAAATTTTTAGCAAAGCATTGTGGTTAGTTTTCCCGATAAAATAAGCTCCTTGATCATCGCTGCCTTGCAGATCGGTGAGCTTTTTTAATTTCAAGTAAGGGTGTGTTTGTAGATATGATTTTGTTTGATGATCATATCCATATTTGGCGGAGTCTCTGCTGTCGAGAACAGTAGTGGCTTCACGAAAGGCACGATCACGTACAGCTACATCGGATGAAAACAGTAAGGTCACTGGAATCAAAGCGATGAAGAAGATAGTTACTATGGTTGACGTTATTATCTTATTCATAATATCTCACTCCATGGTCGTATTCTTCCGTCTTTATCGTACCATGCTCCTGCTATGAAAATTAGTTTTATGATTATTTAAATTTTTCTGAAAATAACAAAAAAATAAATAAAAAATCGACGCCGTTAAGCTTCGATTTTGTTTATCCCAAGAGAGTTAAAATAACTCGATTGAGTCGTTTGGATAATTCATACAGTTTCTCATATGTAGGATCGTCCTGATTGTTTTCGATACTAGTCTTCAATTCCTTCAGTTCAAAAGGTGTGAAGTAGGTCTTCAAGTCGTGACTGCCGTAAAGAGTTGCTAGCAAGGCAAATGTTTCAGGTGAAACTTTGTTGTTCTTGTCGAGAAATTCCTGACGGACGTCACTGACTAAGTCTTCTTTGACACGATGGTCAGGAAGGTAATTGTTAGTCTTAAATACCATGCCGGTGACGGCTTTAGTAACGTCGACTTTGTCGACTAGTGAATCACCGATCTCGTTGTAGATCTGTTTTGTGATGCTTTCTTTTGTGGCCATGGCACGAAGGACATGTGTAACGCTCTTACCCTGATTCTTGTTGATGATTTGGAAGAATTCATTGAGATATTCCTTACCATCAGGTAAAACCTTATTAATGATGACACTGTTGTCAGTTAAGTCGATAATATCGTTTAAAGCTAAGTCGAAAAAAGAACTTTCCGCTAAATAGGCTCTGCGTCTAGTATTCTTAAAAATTCGTACACTGCCTTTTTCATTGCACGATAAAATAAAATATTTTTGAGGAATATTTAAATTCATAAAGTGCTCCTTCTAATTCGACACTAGTTCGTTTTGTTTAACTAGCGTTGCCTTAATTTCTGGTACAAGTTTGCTCTCAAGTAAAATATAACCATCTTTGGTAAAGTGTAGTCCATCTTCTTGTAATAGTTTAGTTACAGATTGGCTAGTCATTTGATGTAATAAATCGATGTAAGATACGTCCATTTGCTTAGCGAGATGTTCCGTTACTAATTCAAATTGTAATTGTCTAGTCCAAGGTCTGGTAGGGTTTTTGACCCAGTCAGTGTACGGTGGAGAAAGCAAGATTACTTTTGAAGCTCCGATAGCTTCTATCATAGTAGCCAAGTTCGATGAAAACTTGCCGGGTTTGATCTCGTCAGTTGTAGAAATATCATTGGCACCAAATCCTAAGACGACGATATCTGGTTTCAAACTTACGATATCCTGTTCAACACGTGTCACAGCATTACTGGTTTTGTATCCGGGAATAGATACGTTAATGACCTCGTCTTTGGGGAAGTGTTTTTGAATAGCGTCAGTTAGTATATCACTCATAACGCCGTCATGAAATCCCGCCATGATCGAGTCTCCAAATAATACTATTTTTTTCATATATTAGTTCCTTCTAAAAAGTTCTATACTATATAAGAATACCAGAAAAAATGTTAAGTAGGTTTAGTAATATGCAAAATTTATCTAACTATAATGAATTTTCCCGTGAACAGTGGGAGACATTTCATGGAGAATACAATAAGCAAGCAATTACTGATGGTGAATTGCGCAAGATCAAGTCACTTGATGATGAGATCTCGATCGATGATGTGAAGTCGATCTATGCACCGATTCGTCACTTGTTGCATATTTATTTGAAGAACTATCGTAAGCTAACAAAGTTAAAGAGTGATTTCCTTAATAGTAGTAATAAGAAAGTTCCGTTTATTATCGGTGTTTCTGGCTCTGTGGCCGTGGGTAAGAGTACGACAGCTCGATTACTCAAGATCATGTTAGAACGTGCTTACCCTCAGTATAAGGTAGCGCAGATGACGACTGACGGTTTTTTGTATCCTAGTAAGATCTTAAAAGAACGTGGCTTGATGAATAAGAAGGGCTTCCCAGAGACTTATGACATGCCGAAGTTATTGAAGTTTTTGAGTGATGTTAAGACGACCACCGGTCCGATCGCTTATCCGTTATATTCGCACAATATTTATGACATCATTCCCGATCGCCATGAAGAAGTGAATCACCCGGATATTTTGATCGTCGAAGGTATCAATGTCTTACAATTAACTCAGAACTCCAATATTTATACCAGTGATTTCTTTGACTTCTCGATTTATATCGATGCTGAAGTGGAAGATATTGAAGAGTGGTTCTTGAATCGCTTCGAGACCTTGTTAGACTTGGCCCGCAATGATCCTAATTCATATTACTATCAGTACACACAGGTTCCTGAGGATAAGGCGTTACAGATGGCCCGCAATGTTTGGGATACGATCAACTATGTGAACTTGCGTGACTACATCAAACCAACCATGACTCGGGCTGATTTGATCCTTCACAAGGCCGAAAATCACCAGATAGATAAAATACTTTTGAGAAAATACTAAAAAAGCATTTCCAAAGTATGACAGAGAGTCGTTTTTCATATACAATAGAATAAATTAAAACTAGGGGGATATGGATTTGAGCAAACAATGGCCAGATGCGGACAGCATTATTGTTTTGGATTACGGTAGCCAATATAACCAATTGATCACTCGACGAATTCGTGATATTGGTATCTATTCAGAATTACTACCTAATACAATTACTGCCGCAGAGATTAAAGAAATTAATCCAAAAGGTATTATTTTGTCAGGCGGACCAGATTCAGTTTATGACAAAGATGCCTTCTCAATTGACCAAGACATTTATAAGCTAGGAATTCCTATGCTTGGTATTTGTTACGGTATGCAATTGATGTCATACAACTTGGGTGGAAAAGTTGAATCTGCCAGCAATCGTGAATATGGAAAGGCTGATATCGAAGTTACTGATACAGAATCTGCCTTATTCAAAGGATTGCCACAAAAACAAGTTGTTTGGATGAGCCATGGTGATTTAGTACGTGAAGCACCAGATGGTTTCACAGTTACAGCAACAAGTAAGAATGCACCTATTTCATCGATCGCTGATGTTAAGCGCAAGATGTATGGTGTTCAATTCCATGCCGAAGTGCGTAATACAGAATATGGAATGGATATTTTGAAGCACTTCGCCTTCGACGTATGTGAAGCCGAAGCAAATTGGACAATGGATGACTTCATTGACCAACAAATCGAAAAGATTCGCGAAACTGTTGGCGACAAGAAAGTTCTTTTGGGACTTTCAGGCGGTGTCGACTCATCAGTTGTTGGTGTCTTATTGCATAAAGCAATTGGTACACAACTAACAAGTATCTTCGTTGATCATGGCCTTCTACGTAAGGGTGAAGCCGATCAAGTTATGGCTAGTCTTGAAGGCAAGTTTGGCTTGAACATTATCAAAGTTGACGCTCAAAAACGCTTCTTAGATAAGTTGGCTGGAGTATCTGATCCAGAAACAAAACGTAAGATCATCGGTAACGAGTTTATTCAAGTCTTCGATGAAGAAGCTACAAAGCTTCATGGAATCGAATTCTTGGCACAAGGTACTTTGTACACTGACGTTATCGAAAGTGGTACAAGTACTGCTCAAACAATTAAGTCACACCATAACGTTGGTGGACTTCCAGAAGACATGCAATTCAAACTGATCGAGCCATTGAGAACTTTGTTCAAAGATGAAACTCGTGAATTAGGTGAAAAATTAGGCATGCCTCATGACTTAGTATGGCGTCAACCATTCCCAGGTCCTGGACTTGGAATTCGAGTTATTGGTGCCGTTACAGAAGATAAGCTAGAGATTGTTCGTGACTCTGACTTTATCCTTCGTGATGAGATCAAAAAAGCCGGACTAGACGAAAAGATTTGGCAATACTTTACCGTATTACCAGGAATTCGTTCAGTTGGTGTTATGGGTGACGGTAGAACTTATGACTATACAGTCGGAATTCGTGCCGTTAACTCAATCGATGGTATGACGGCTGACTTCGCTAAGATCGATTGGGATGTACTTCAAAAGATCTCAGTTAGAATCGTAAACGAAGTAGATCATGTCAATCGTGTAGTTTATGATATTACATCTAAGCCGCCAGCAACTATTGAGTGGGAATAATTGTTATACAAAATATAAATCGAGAATGCCGGTCCAACAGCATTTTGAAGGACGAAACGCAATTAGAAATGATTTGAAGTAACATGGTAGTCGACTTTTACTCGACTTTTTACGTAAAAGTAAAGGTAAAAATGGGCTTCTGTAAATACGCATCGTATAATTGCCTAGACATTAAGAAAGACAGCTATTACAGCTGTCTTTCTTATTTACCGCTTTTTATATCAGGCTTAAAATCATTCTCTTTTAGTTGTTTAAGTATTGATGGTTTTAAGTATAATATTGGATTATTAAATTTAATTGATTCTTTATTGTGATCTATTTTTGTATCCAATTCATTTACTTTACAAATGTCTTTTGATAGTTGATCCAGATCAAAAAGTGAAAGCATTTTTTCTTTTATTTCTACTTCTAATTTGTATACTTCAGAGGGACTGATCGAATTGTTCTTTTTGATCTTGTCTTCTATTCTTGATATTGGTGTTCGATTTTTAAAATGTGTATCTGTGAATTCATCATAGTCGAATGGAGAAGAGGTCTTTTTGAAATATAGTTTATCCAATGAGTCTTTTTTCCATTTTATTAATTTACCGATATCTGATTTGCTATAGAGGGAACCTTTTGTTTTTTGAGATCCCTGATTGACAATAGGATGCATTTGATGAGCTTTATTATAGGCGCTCTTCCACGATCTCCATGTTGGTAGTGTGATTATATGGTCGCTATTGTTTGAACCTTTATAGCCGTATTTATTATCGATATAGTTAATGATTTCTGATGCACCCATTAATGTTTTTGCTAGCATAATTACGATTCCCTTCGTATAATCAAATATTCTCTAATATAGAATAACAACGTTGTTTTGAATAAATTGAAAATAATAATATTTAATATTAAGATTTTTATAAGATTTTATGTTTGCTCTTGACAAGAATTTGAAAAGCGATATCCTTTAAATATATATCGACATAGTAAAAAGTGCTTAGGGTGCCACGGCACCCGTTTTAGCATCTCGCAGCTGCTTTAGGGTCTTTCGAAGATGTAAAGGTCAAGTTCAAAGATATGTTACTTTGTGTGGAAAGTTCAAAGTCAAAAGATGTGTCGTTTCAAGTTGATTGAAAATAAGATTCAGAACATGAACGCCACAGGCGTTCTTTTTATATCTTGATCATATATCATTATAGGCTGAATTGATGTATCTCAGAAATATTTTATAATCAAACTTGTAATAAAATCGTCAAAATAAAAAAATTCTATATTTAATAATGGATGCTCTTGATAGAAAATATCGAGAGCATTTTTATTTTGTCTTATTTTATTAGCAGCTCAAAAGTTCTCGAGCAGCACGCTGCTCTTTTAGGTTATTTGGGTCTTGTTCGATTAATGATTAGTTGTGCTATGGAACAGATCTAAAAAATTTATTTAAAGAGGTAATTCATATGTTAAATATTCCTGAAACAACAGAATTAATTCAAAAAATCAGAACACGAAAGGAAATTAAGCAATTGGCTTCACACGTGCTTTCAAAGACAATGTTAGAAAAATTGGGTGATGGTGCAAAGATAGTAGAATTTAAATCAGTAATACTTAATTATGCTGACAAAAATGAAAATGCTAATCTGAGACTTAAGAGAGAACTATATAGAGAAATTAAAATACCCAGCTATCAAGTGCGAGATTTATTGGAAATTAATAAAGGATTTTTTAAAAAATTGGTTGATAATCAAATACTTGTGTCAAGCTATCAGAAAAAATGGACTTATGGAATGGTAAAGTATTTTAGTTATACTAACATTTTGCGTTGTATTCACAGTAGCGAATTTAAGGAGCTTAAGAAGAATTATGATGCTAATCATGAAAAAAATGTAAAACGAGCAGCAAAGGCAAATAAAACTAAATTGGAGAAGGGAGTGCATATGTTAGAGAGTTTTGATTTTAGGATACGGAAAATCGAACCAGATTTGATATATAGAAAAATGATATTAACTAAGTTAAATCATGATAAATTGGTAGAAGAAGAATATCCAGAAAAATATTATTACATAAGTTCTCCAAGTTATGAAGGACTTGACTCAGCTCCGGAGGAAGATCGTAATCGTTGGGTAGATAATTATATTAGGCATCATCTTACTAATTACGATAAAATCAGTGATTATTTGGGTCAGATAGTCTTCAAACAATACATGTATGATAATTTACTATCTGATTGGGTAACAAAGCAAATTAGAACAGTTTATCCTTTTTACAAGCGAAATACATATGTTTCTCAATATTGTAAACATTAAGATAGTTTGCATTACTTTCATAAAATGACCGTAATGTAAAAATTCATAATATTTTTTGTAATTAGTTAAGGTATTTGATACTTTACTGTTTAATAAAAAATTTCCAACACGATTGTGTCGAGGATTAGATTGTGGAACTACCTTTTATATTGGAGGAATTGGTTTCGTCAATGTTAATGACGTAATTTCTTATGAGCCATTAACATCCGGGGATCATAAGACTGGCGTATTGACTGTTTCCAAAGAGACAACTATCTATGACGACTACGGTAAAGCTCAAACAAACCGTAAGTTAGCCGCTAATACTAGTTGGAAGACAGACCGTCGTGCAGTGATCGATGGACACGTGATGTATCGTATTTCAACGGACATGTGGGTTCGTGCCGATGACGCGGATACATTGACTCTGAACGTTTCTAACGTAAAATAGTTTTTTGGAATTTTAGAAAGATTGCAACTTCTGGTTGTGGTCTTTTTTTATTTCACGAATAAAGAGTAATGTATCGAACTTAATTTAAGCTTAAAAATGTGGATTGCTTGGTGTGATGTTGTTTAGATATTTTGATTCGTGATGGGTTTATCGAAAAGAACCCCCCAACACGTTAATGCTGGGGGGGGTGGACTTTACTGGCACAAAGGGTTTCATGATTTGGAAGTTATGCAAGCAATTGACTCTGCGTAAAAATAGTTAGACGGACTTTGGGTTTCGTGATGGGGTTTTATGGTTTTTGGGAAAGAAAAAACCCAAATCTTTTAGGATTTGGGTTGAGTTTGTTTGTAGTGTTTATGCGAAATCTTCAGCAGTGTAGATTAGACCGTCAGATCCAATTGTTACACCAATACCAATCTTTGTTGCGTTTGGATTGATGACAGCCTTGTAATGATTCCATGAGGCGTCGGTGCCTTCGGCACGGAAGCTGTCCATGATTTTTCCTGCTAGTTGTTCTGGAGTTCTTGTTTCGCTACCACCCCAGTGATCATCTGAGATATTTTCACCTTGACTCAAGTATGATGTTTGAGCGTGAAGATATTTCTTATATAGTTCAGTACCATTTGCATCAGTGTGACTGAAGTTTGTGGTAATTTCGTTGGCACGTGTCTTAGCAATACTTGCCAATGTTGGATCCACAGTCAATGGGGACAATCCTTTGGATGCACGTTCAGCATTAATTGATGATAAAACAGCTGATTCAACGGCAGATGTGCTTGGATATGCAACGGATCCGTTTGATGATGAATTTGAACCAGTATTTGTACTTGTTGAAGGTGTAGTTACAGTTGTGCTACCAGTGTTATTGTTTTGGTTTTGACTTGGTGTTGTGGTAGTTGTGTTTGTTGATGTTGAACCGGCAATGTCACCATTACCAACTTTGATAACTGTGAAATCAGTATTTGTACCGAAGTCAGCAATGTATGTTGGATTAGTCATGCGAACGTTATATGAGAACATGGCAGCGTCAGCGTATTCGTGTGTTGAAACTTGGATAAATTCTTGGTTGTTCTTGTTGCGGATGAATTTGCCAACTTGCCATGCGGAACCTTTAGCAAGTGAACGGTTTGCCATACTGTTTGTGTCATCACGATATAGTGATACTGTACCGTAAATTGCTTTGGCAACACGCTTGTTTGAAGCTTGTTGTTGTTGACCTGATAGGTCTGAGTCAGAAGCTTTTAGGTATTCGTTAGTTGAGACTTGATACATTGTTTGTCCATTGATTTGTGCGATCTTACCAACGAGCCAAGGTGTGCTTGGTGCTAAGGCACGGTTTGTGATGAGTTGACCAGTCTTTGTATAAAGACGTGCTGTAACGCCAGAATGCACGGTTGCAACTGTTGCAGCATCTGCTGTAGTTTCGTTATTTGAAACTGCTAAAACTCCTGTTGTAGCCATTGCTAGTGCAGCTACGATAGCTGCTGATTTTGATGTAAATTTCATGATATTTAATCTCCCTTATATATTTCCCTATATCAGTAATTAATTCGATTATACTTCTTTAATCAATCAAATTGAACTATAATTTTATAATTCCTTTAGGAACATGTTTCTTAAGTATTTTTATTTTTATATTCACATTGGAACTTATAACACTTTACTTTCTTCATTAACCTTTAGATTAGTATGTAAAGTAAAGAGGTTGAGATATGGATACCAATGTTGGTGGTAATATAGCTCGTGAACGCCATAATCAAAAAATGACGCAGGAGCAACTTGCAGAATTTAGTGATCTTACGATCAACTACCTATCTAAGATCGAACGTGGTACTACTACACGCTTGAGTGCTAATACATTAAATAAAATTGCTAAATCTCTAGGTGTAACAATGGACTCACTAATGAACGGTGAAAATATAGAGTCAAATAAAAAATTTGGTCCTAATTTAAGACAATTAGCTAATTTTTTAAATAATCTAGAACCTGAACAAGGTGAGCAATTGAGTAAACGAGTGTTGCAAGTTATTAAATTGAGTCAAAAAACGAATGATTAAAATTAACCCTCAACTTTGTAAAGTTGGGGGATTTTTCTAGTTATATAAGTCAACCACATTTAATCTTATGTAAGGATTTTCGATGTTTATAGCAATTATGTACATATCATTTGAGACAACTTGATAACATTCCCAAACTCTTTCACTTGGAGACGTGTTTTTAAGATATTCTGTTATATCTTTTATATATGGCTCTATATCAGACTTTTTGAAGACAATATGTTTATTCAATTTTAGTAACCCTGATTGTGTCTCACTTAAAACCAATCCTGATTGTAATTCTAAATCTTCCTTAATTTCATCTACGATTTCTGTAAATCTAATGTCTAGTGTCATTTTACTGGACCTCCATTCTTTAGTTTCGTAAATGAAAAAAAGGCGTCCGTGACGCCTAATTATTATGTATATATTAAAAAATTCTGATTCTTCAAGAAAAAGTCAGAGTATACCTATTGAAAGCTGAAATTAATGATGATATGCTTTAAGCACGTTGGAAGTATAAAATATATAATATAATCTATACCATCCGGGGCGGTTAGCGTGTGTGGCAGTATTCTAACCCAATGTACTATGAACTGAAATGTTCCCCCAAACGAGCTGAATCTCCTTCCGCTGTGTAGATGAATTTTGGATGACGCGTGGACTGCGCTCCAAGAACAAAATTAAAAAGCAATTAGCTTGCTCAATGTTTAATTGAGTTTCTGTTTTTGGAGTGCACATACGTCTATTTTTTTAAAAAATTTTAGATGGGACCTCCTTAACAAGCTAATTGCTTGTGGGGAGGTCTTTTTTTGGTTAATAGTTAAAAAAATTCAAAAAAAAACGGCAAAAGCCTGCAATATCACTATTTAGCGCGCGCACGCAAGCAATCTGACGCTCCGTCTTTCAGATTGGTTTTGGGGTTCTTTGAATCTTAGTTAATCCCAGCATAGGCAAGCCGTTTAAGCGCTTTTTATACCATCAACCGTAGTGATTATAAGTGAACATACCGTAGTGGTCGATGGTTAATCTCAGTGACAGCATGAGGTTGAACTATATACCAGGATTTAGGAAGGGAGGATTTTCATTGGTTTGAAGAAAAAAAGTAAAACTATTTCCGAAAAAGGAATCGAAGCAACCAATGGGCTTAAGAGTTTCAGTCATTCCAAGCGGGAACTGTATAAGTCGATATTAAGTGTAATCCCTCCTTTGAAAGATAAGAAAGGTGATTGGAATGAGGAATCGATTAATTTAGCACTAAAAGCCATTGAAATTTTTAATTCTTTGAAGGTAATTTCAAGAAAATGGTCATTCTCAATTCATTGGCTTTACACGGTCTGTAATCCAAATATCACTAAAATCGATAATGTTAAGTTTTCACCTGTATATCAAAAGTATTCAACTGATTTTCCTAGTGATCACTTTGGAGAATTAGCTCACGTTGATGATGATCCTGATGGATTAGTAAGGCACGAAGATAAATTAGTTGCAGATAGTCGATTTGTGGATGCAGGTACTTGGGATTTTGGTAGTGCTTGGGACGATGATGGTAATGTTGTTAAATTTGATGCAACAGGACATCCAAAATATGATGGCTTTTCTAAATCAATTTTATTGAAAATTACAGCAATTCAAAATTACTTTGATTCTAAACGACATCTTGATAGAAATTTTTATGCCTTTTTAATTGCTCATACCAGGGATTTTCAATCGATAGATCGAAATGGTGGGGTTGAACATAAGGGAAGTCACTTTCATGGAGTTCTCGATCTACCGCGCCCTCAGAGTAGGTATCAAGTTATGAAGGCACTGGGTAGCAACTTCGATGATTTTACGGATACGTTTAATTGGATACATGATGCTCAACTAAGTAAGAGGAATGATCGAGTTGAATCATTCTTGAATTCATTAAAGGGAATGATAGACAACTTTAATGTACCCGATCACTATGATGCAGCACTTAAATATTTAGTTCATCAAAGTTCGGGTGCCAAAAAGGATCAAAAGACTCCCTATGACATCGATGAAGTTATCTCCTGGCTTCCTAAGGACTCAATTGAAAACTATTCTCAAATTGCTGGAGTTTTCAATAATGAGGTTGTTGCAAAAGATTTAAACCAAGAAGTAATCGACAATCTAAATTCCCCTTATAATAAGGCGCATCATACTAGTCAATGGGTCGGTAGCGAACAAGATAATAAGGTTTTTAGTTACAAGCAACTGATTCAATTAAGAATGCTCGGAAAAAAGAATTCAGGTAAATTAGAATTTTCGTTTCATTCGCAAAAATTGATTATTGATTTGATAATTTCATGGATTAGAAGGAAGAAGATTGAAATTGTGGATGTTAAGACACTGATCCATGCCGCATTTAATGATGATGATGCTGACAGCCTTTTATCTAATAAGAATTTTGTTTCTAAGATGGATGCTATTTTAGAAAATGAAAAGGAAGCTATTATTTCTGATGCCGATTACGACCGTCAAATGCTAACAATATTTGTTAGTGCAAGCACTGGTGGAATCGGAAAGACTAGATTAGCTAATGAATTAGCGAAAGAGTTTGATAAAGGACGAATGCCACACATGGCGGCTACAAAAGATGAAGGTAAAACGTTTGATGCCTATCAAAACTATGCGAATGAACGATCTTCAATTATTGATGAAGTTGATCCTAATTCATTTAGTTGGTCTCAACTGAAAGATCTTCTTGATCCACATAAGGTTCCTGGAATTGCTAGTCGATTTGTTAATCAGAGCTCGTGGAATGTACACCATACTTTTTTAACGAATGTTTATAGTGATGGTGTTTCTGGGTATGTTAGACAGGTATTAAGGTATGCCCCTGGTGTTGGGAAACTAGGATATTTGGAAAAGGTTAACGATGAGTGGAAACTTAAGGAGAACGATGTATCAGCAATATTTTCTTATCTATCACAATTAAGCCAATTGTTGCGAAGGATTCCTATCGAAATTAAATTGGAGCCGCACGGAAATAAGGCCACTAAGATTACAGTATCAATTATCAATTTTAAACCTGGTGGTAGTTACATCCATAAGTATGACTATGTTCATACTGAGGATAGTGAACATGTATTTGATTCTGTTATTAATGAAAATATTTCAAAAAAAGATATGAGAAATATTACTTTAGCAGTTAAAAAAATGATTGAAGGAATTCAATTGAAGGCAGACAGAGTATTTCAAAGTAATCCAAGTATAACTTTGGATGATTTGAAAGGCTTTACAGCTTCCGGGTACGATATGGGAATCAAGTATCGTGGCAATAAGATGTATCTGTCCAATTAGAAAATGAATATCAGTATAGACATTTTCTAAATGTTATTAGATTTTATAGAAACACTTTTGAACAAGCTATCAGAATATTGATAGATGTGAATATTGTGTTTCTAATATATTCAATACGAAGTTTTTGAATATATTTAGTTAATTTGGAAAACCAAATTAACTCCGAAAGAAAGTGCAGAGAATAAAACGGCAGTGGGTTCTATGCTAGAGGGGTGCAGGGGAGACGAAGTCACCTTTGCCAAGTATATATGTTGCGTGATACGCAAACATAACTACTTGCACCTTTCTGTAGCTTTCGATGACCACTGTCAAATTAATCCTTTTGGCGCAGAGCCATTGGATTAATAAGTGCCATTTTGAAGTCACAGTGTGACTTCAAATTAAACGATTGAGACACTAAAAGAATGATGTTGGATCATTCTTTTGGTCATCGGTTGTGGAGGAAAGGTTGGATTTTTATGTTAAATCTGGATCAAAAGAAGAAGCGTCAATTACAAATTGAAGCTCACAAATTGAAACGAACGGAACGACATCAATATCCCATTCGATTGACATTGGAACAGTATTCCCGATTAAAAAAGATGGCAGGTAATAGTCCAATGAGTGATGTAGTCAACCGAGGGATTGAAACTGAATGGACGTTCTATACGTCTGTTCAGAAATTAATTAAGGAATTGCCGAGTTTTAAAATTCCAAGCGACATTGAAAAATGGCGTTTGGAACGATTCAAAGATAGTCCTGAATTGCTGTCTTTATATGTTAAACCAACTGTAATTGCTGCATATTCTCAAGAATTATTTTTGAAGCGGAAATTAGAAATGCGACGAATTGATAATTTGAGTACTGTTAATTATGCAGTGAAGCAAATTGGAAACAATATTAATCAATTGGCACGTAAAGCTAATTCTGGAGTTGATGTTCCAAAAGATGAATTGCGTCTGTATACAAAGGAAGTAATTAAATTACGAAATGCAATTAATGCAATTTTTGGAGATTATTAACCATGACTTACGTCAAAAGCAATAGTTCAACTAGTGCATGGAGCCGGCTTCATTATATTTTTGATGAAGAAGCTCATGATGGAAGTCGACATAGAGTGTTAGCAGTTGAAGGGAGTCATATTAATTTATGGCGATCGGCATCAGGTCAACCATATGTTGATCAATCAGGATATTATCTAAATTCGCAGTTTAAAAATATGAGACGCAGAGCTCGGAATAAGAATAAGCGACATCAGGCACAGCACTTGATTCTTTCTTTTTCTGAAAGTGAATTTCCAACTACTGGATCATCAGATTTAGTTGATAAGTCTCATCAAATTAATCAATTGGTTAAAGGGTTTATGGACGAGAATTTTCCTGGCACACAATGGGTTTCAGCAGTGCAATGTGATGGGAAGGGATATAAGCTTCATGCTCATGTATTGGTGAATACTGTAAAAGTTAGTGGAAAATGTGTGCAAACAAACAAATTTTCAGTTTCCAAGCTTCGTAATGAATGGAATCACTATATGAATGAACACTACCTTTCCGTTACTGGCCATCTGTATTTAAATCCAATGAAACAAAGTAAAACTACATCAAATACAAATTTGAGTGGTTGGCAAAAAGAATTAAAGGAAAAATTGGATTGGGCAAAAAAAGTGGCTAACTCGCTTGAAAAGTATGTTGATCTGCTTTCCACCAAGAACGTGACAGTAAAACAAAGAAATAAAAAAGGTGCTTGGTCATATGTTACCGAAGCCGGTGGTAAAAAAAGAACAGTAAGAGATTTTTACCAACGGAAGAATAAGAAGACTGGTGAAGTTAGATCTACCCGCGGAATGGGTATCGAATATACTCCATTGGAACTTAAGAAATATTTTAAGTCGAAACAACACGAGACTGACAGTTCTCAAAAAAATCATACAAAAGAGGTTACTAATTATGGACGATCTAAACGAGTTGATGAAAGAAGAAGACAACAAAGAATTATCCAAGGAGCCATCCAGCAATCAGCTGAATCAGGTGACAAAACAGGATATTCAAAATCTGGGGGCAGAAATCGTAAGTCAACTGAACAGTCACAACTCAGCTCTGACTTCGAACGCTAGTGAACTGTTGGAGTCTGTCTTAACTAAGGCTCTAGAGAATGGCGATGAGAAACTATTCAATGAATTAAGAAATAAAATTGAAGGTCAACAAGGTCGGTTAAATGCACTGAGTACCACTCAGACTCAGGCAACACAGATGGCAACTGCGGATCACTCACTATTGGAACAACTGTTTAATAATAATAACAGGCTATGCAAGATTATTAACTATAACAGTCGTAAGGAAAAAGAACTAATTGATCAACTTCAAGATGTTCATATTAACGGATATGAATTGCTTAAGGCACTGGAAAATGAATGTGGTACGACAGTTGATCAAATGATCAAGAAAATTATCAATGAAAAAACCATTCAAAGCATCAATGATGTTTTAAATGATATTGATAAAGAAAAGATTGAAATCCAAAAATCGACTAATGCATTAAGTTCAAAAATTTCTGATTTTCAAAGCTTTTTTAAATTTGGTTTCGTGGGTTTGATTTTCGTTTCAGCCATTCCACTGTGGTGGTTTAAGATCTTATTTGGAATTGTACTATTAATAGGAGGTTACTATTTTGATAAAAAATAAAATTTCATGGATTGATCCAGTAAACAGTGATACGAAAGAGGCTAGTGAATTGAAATATAAAGATACACAGCAGTATGAAGATATGAAAGGAAAAGTTAATGATTCTATTGAATCGTTGCTTGTAGAACAGAAGAAATATGCAAATTTGATGTGCGGAATTTGGACATCACTGGGGGCTACTCCCCCTGAATGGATTTTAAAAGAACCATTGTCCAATTGGACTAATGAAAAAATGGATAATTATTTCAGTCAGAATGAAAATTGGGCGAGCGTTAATGGTAAAAATCCTAAGGAAACAATGTGTGAAAATTTGGAACACGTTTTTACTTATGATCTCACGAGTTCAAGACTGACGGAGATCAATAAGTTTAAGAAGCTCATTGTTTCTGACCCAAATAAATTTTTGGGTAATGAATTGAATATTATTAGGCTTACTTCAGAAAGCAAAACTATTAACAAAGAATCATTAGACTTACATGTTCCTAGCTTTTTTGATCATTTGAAAGGTCAGGATAAGTTAAGAACTTTAAATCGGGGAATGATTGAAACTACAAAATTCTTGGCTGGAAAACATGTCGATACTCAATATAAAAATGTTACTAAAGTCAATCTTCAAAATGAGATCAAGAAAGCTTTTCTTGAAATGACTAGCGAACATTCAAATCAATCACAAAAAGATGAAATCAAGGATCAAGGCAAGAACAATCTAGAACTTTAAAAATTAACAGGAAGGAAGTATTAAACATGCCAAATACAACAAGTAACATTATGGTAACAGCAGATGATATTGAAACAATGGGATTCAAACGAGGTCAAGCGGTTATGATTGTTCGACAGGTCAAACAAATTATGGTCAATCGGGGCTTTGAGCTCTATAATAATAAGCGTCTAGGTGTTGTGCCTAAAAGTGCTGTTTTGGATCTAATTGGTGTCTCGAATGACGGAGATGTTAAATATTGAAGACAAGATATCCAAATGTTTACAAAGACAAAGACGGACATTTTTTTTACCACATTTTTTTAGGGATTGACCCTGTCAAGGGTAAGCCCACTCAGCAAAAACGTAAAAAGGGTAAAAATGGAGAGCCATTCAAAAGTGCTAAAGAGGCATATCTAGCTGCTATTGAGGCTAAACATGACTTTGAAATTTCAGCTGGGAGAGCTGATTGTGATTTAACAATCAGTGATTTTATTAGATTAGAGTATCGGCCCTATTATAAAGCTTCTGTGCAGGATGGTACTTATAATTCTCATAGTAATGCTATAGAGTATGTAGCCGATCGTTTGGGTAATATTAAGTTAGTTGACTTGAATACTCGTGAATGTGAGCATTTTCGCCTTTGGCTTTTGAAAAACGATGATTTATCAACTAACTATTCTGGTTTGGTTTATGGTGTTCTGCGCCAGATACTAGATTATGCTGTAACACTTAATTATGTTGAAGAAAACGTAAGTAAGAAGACTGGATCAATTCCAAAGAAAAAAGTGGATATTCCGTATTGGACTTTGAATCAATTTGAGCGTGTTATTTCTACTATTTATGTTGATGATTACTATGAGCATATGTGCTTTGTTATGATTTGGTTATACTATATGACTGGAATTAGAGTTGGCGAGGGTTTGGCTCTACGTTGGAAAGATGTTGATTTTGAAAACAAAAAATTAAAGATCTATCAAACTTTAAAAATGGTAAATCGTAACAATTTTGTTGTCCAGGATCACACTAAAACTAAGTCCGGTATGAGAACCATTGCTCTTGACGATGAAACTATCAATTGTTTAAAAGATTGGAAGAAAGTTCAAAGAAGTCATGGTGATAATGATTTCATACTTACATGTACAGGATCTCCTCAACATAGATCAACAGTGAAACGAATAATAGAGAAATATGCCAAAGCTGCTAAAGTACCAGTGATTCAGCCAAAGGGTTTGAGACATAGTCATGTTTCTTATTTAATTAATGTGGTTCACGCTAATATTACATTGATTAGTAACAGACTAGGACATTCAAGTCCTGATATTACATTAAAGTATTATGCACATATGTTTCCTAAAGCTGATGATGTGATTGCTAAGGAAATGAATGGTACAATCAAATATTCAAAGGCGAAAGAGTCCAAATTGAAGGGGTTCAATGGTAATCAGTTCTTTAAGAGAGCTTAGGTAGATTATCGATTTCAAATGAATAAATCGACTTTTAGTCGACTTATAAGTACCTTGCTAATGTATTAAACTCATGGGGCAGTAAGATGCAACTGCATTTTATGTCTCATTGAGTGGGAATAAGTAGCCAATATAACTTGAAGGCAAATGCCGGTATATCAGGCTTCTTGTGACGGAACATTAGGCTAAAATCATGTAAATTAACATGGTTCCCAGCCAAAACCCATCCAAAATTGCAGTAAAAAAATAAAGCTCTGACAGTTGATGTCAGGGCTTTTTTTTGGGTCTACGTCAAATAGTATTGTGAAATCTAAATCATGCCATAACCTGAACTCTTAAGTTTAGACAAATAATTATGCAGTGATTTATATACTTTGATTTCTAAAATCGACACATAGTGACGCACGCCTCTGCTAAGATTCCCAAGTAAACAAAAGTTATTTGTCGAAAAGGGGAATAAATATGGGAATAGGAATCAACAAATTCTACAAAAAGGCAGCTGTCAGTGCATAAGAGTCGCTAGATAAGGAAACCTAGTACTTAAGTGCTAGGAGGAATTATCGTCTTGAGCGACCACCTTTTTTAATATTTATTACGTTAGCATTTTTGATTAATTAGGAGCTTATTTAAGAGCTTATTTTTATCGTAAATGGTATGCTTAACCTATCCTAAAGAGAGGACTAGACCAGATGAG
>NZ_JAYKTV010000009.1:0-2827 GCF_036913575.1 Companilactobacillus sp. HBUAS59699
AAACACTAAAAACCACTTACTCGGTTAAGTCCTCGATCTATTAGTACTGCTCAGCTCCATGTATCGCTACACTTCCACCCGCAGCCTATCTACGTCATAATCTCTAACGGATCTTACTTCCATAAAGGAATGGGAAATCTCATCTCGAGGGGGGCTTCACACTTAGATGCTTTCAGCGTTTATCCCGTCCATACGTAGCTACCCAGCGATGCGCCTGGCGGCACAACTGGTACACCAGAGGTATGTCCATCCCGGTCCTCTCGTACTAAGGACAGCTCCTCTCAAATTTCCTACGCCCGCGACGGATAGGGACCGAACTGTCTCACGACGTTCTGAACCCAGCTCGCGTACCGCTTTAATGGGCGAACAGCCCAACCCTTGGGACCGACTACAGCCCCAGGATGCGATGAGCCGACATCGAGGTGCCAAACCTCCCCGTCGATGTGAACTCTTGGGGGAGATAAGCCTGTTATCCCCAGGGTAGCTTTTATCCGTTGAGCGATGGCCCTTCCATATGGTACCACCGGATCACTAAGTCCGACTTTCGTCCCTGCTCGACTTGTCAGTCTCGCAGTCAAGCTCTCTTGTGCCTTTACACTCTATGAATGATTTCCAACCATTCTGAGAGAACCTTTGAGCGCCTCCGTTACATTTTAGGAGGCGACCGCCCCAGTCAAACTGCCCACCAGACACTGTCCCTCACCACGCTAAATGGTGTAGGTTAGAGTTTTCATATAACAAGGGTAGTATCCCACCAATGCCTCGATCGAAACTAGCGTTCCGACTTCAACGGCTCCTACCTATCCTGTACATGTCACACAAAAACTCAATATCAAGCTACAGTAAAGCTCCATGGGGTCTTTCCGTCCTGTCGCGGGTAACCCGCATCTTCACGGGTATTATAATTTCACCGAGTCTCTCGTTGAGACAGTGCCCAAATCATTACGCCTTTCGTGCGGGTCGGAACTTACCCGACAAGGAATTTCGCTACCTTAGGACCGTTATAGTTACGGCCGCCGTTTACTGGGGCTTCAATTCTCAGCTTCGCTTACGCTAACTGATCCTCTTAACCTTCCAGCACCGGGCAGGCGTCAGCCCCTATACGTCATCTTACGATTTAGCAGAGACCTGTGTTTTTGATAAACAGTTGTTTGGGCCTATTCACTGCGGCTGGCTGTTACACCAGCACCCCTTCTCCCGAAGTTACGGGGTCATTTTGCCGAGTTCCTTAACGAGAGTTCACTCGCTGACCTTAGGATTCTCTCCTCGACTACCTGTGTCGGTTTGCGGTACGGGTAGTTTATTTCTAACTAGAAACTTTTCTCGGCAGTGTGAGTTACTGTGCTTCGCTACTTAAATTTCGCTCCTCATCACAGCTTGTCCTTAAAGGTAAAAGCATTTGACTCTTACCAAGACTTACTGCTTGAACACACTTTTCCAGCTGTGTGCACACATCATCCTCCTGCGTCCTTCCATCGTTCAAACAAAATAAACTAGTACGGGAATATCAACCCGTTATCCATCGATTACACCTCTCGGTCTCATCTTAGGCCCCGACTAACCCTGGGAGGACGAGCCTTCCCCAGGAAACCTTAGTCTTTCGGCCGATCAGATTCTCACTGATCTTTCGCTACTCATACCGGCATTCTCACTTCTAAGAACTCCACTGCTCCTCACGGTACAGCTTCAATGCTCTTACAACGCTCTCCTACCACACATCTTACGATGCATCCACAGTTTCGGTATCATGCTTAGCCCCGGTACATTTTCGGCGCAGAATCACTCGACTAGTGAGCTATTACGCACTCTTTGAATGAATGGCTGCTTCTAAGCCAACATCCTAGTTGTCTATGCGTTTCCACATCCTTTTCCACTTAGCATGAATTTTGGGACCTTAACTGGTGATCTGGGCTGTTTCCCTTTCGACGGTGGATCTTATCACTCATCGTCTGACTCCCGGGTATAGATCAATGGTATTCGGAGTTTATCTGAATTCAGTAACCCAAGACGGGCCCCTAGTCCAAACAGTGCTCTACCTCCATGATCCTAATCCCCGAGGCTAACCCTAAAGCTATTTCGGAGAGAACCAGCTATCTCCAAGTTCGTTTGGAATTTCACCGCTACCCACACCTCATCCCAGCATTTTTCAACATACATGGGTTCGGCCCTCCGGTGCGTTTTACCACACTTTCAGCCTGGACATGGGTAGGTCACTTGGTTTCGGGTCTACATCTACATACTAAAGCGCCCTATTCAGACTCGCTTTCGCTACGGCTCCGCATTTTCTGCTTAACCTCGCATGTAAACGTAACTCGCCGGTTCATTCTACAAAAGGCACGCCATCACCCCTTAACGGGCTTTGACTACTTGTAGGCACACGGTTTCAGGATCTATTTCACTCCCCTTCCGGGGTTCTTTTCACCTTTCCCTCACGGTACTGGTTCACTATCGGTCACTAGGGAGTATTTAGCCTTGGGAGATGGTCCTCCCAGATTCCGACGGGGTTTCTCGTGTCCCGCCGTACTCAGGATCCCGGCTAGAGTAGTTTGTATTTCGCTTACGAGGCTTTCACTCTCTTTGGCCAACTTTTCCAAGTTGTTCAGCTATACTTGCTTTTTTTCTCATAACGCCAGTCCTACAACCCTAAAGAGCAAGCTCTTTAGTTTGGGCTCTTCCCGTTTCGCTCGCCGCTACTCAGGGAATCGAATTTCTTTCTCTTCCTGCAACTACTTAGATGTTTCAGTTCATTGCGTCTTCCTCTTAGTATGCTATGTATTCACATATAAGTAATCATCCATTACGATGATTGGGTTCCCCCATTCGGAGA
>NZ_JAYKTV010000009.1:2923-4771 GCF_036913575.1 Companilactobacillus sp. HBUAS59699
TTAACTTGTGTATTCCGTTGTGCTTTCGCACATTTCCTTAGAAAGGAGGTGATCCAGCCGCAGGTTCTCCTACGGCTACCTTGTTACGACTTCACCCTAATCATTTGTCCCACCTTAGACGGCTAGCTCCTAAAAGGTTACCCCACCGGCTTTGGGTGTTACAAACTCTCATGGTGTGACGGGCGGTGTGTACAAGGCCCGGGAACGTATTCACCGCGGCATGCTGATCCGCGATTACTAGCGATTCCAGCTTCATGCAGGCGAGTTGCAGCCTGCAATCCGAACTGAGATCGGTTTTAAGTGATTTGCTTACCCTCGCGAGTTCGCAGCACGTTGTACCGACCATTGTAGCACGTGTGTAGCCCAGGTCATAAGGGGCATGATGATTTGACGTCGTCCCCACCTTCCTCCGGTTTGTCACCGGCAGTCTCACTAGAGTGCCCAACTGAATGCTGGCAACTAGTAATAAGGGTTGCGCTCGTTGCGGGACTTAACCCAACATCTCACGACACGAGCTGACGACAACCATGCACCACCTGTATTCTTGTCCCCGAAGGGAAAAACTAATCTCTTAGTGTTTCAAGATATGTCAAGACCTGGTAAGGTTCTTCGCGTTGCTTCGAATTAAACCACATGCTCCACCGCTTGTGCGGGCCCCCGTCAATTCCTTTGAGTTTCAACCTTGCGGTCGTACTCCCCAGGCGGAGTGCTTAATGCGTTAGCTGCAGCACTGAAGGGCGGAAACCCTCCAACACTTAGCACTCATCGTTTACGGCGTGGACTACCAGGGTATCTAATCCTGTTTGCTACCCACGCTTTCGAACCTCAGCGTCAGTTACAGACCAGAGAGCCGCCTTCGCCACTGGTGTTCTTCCATATATCTACGCATTCCACCGCTACACATGGAGTTCCACTCTCCTCTTCTGCACTCAAGTTTACCAGTTTCCGATGCACTTCCTCGGTTGAGCCGAGGGCTTTCACATCAGACTTAATAAACCACCTACGTTCTCTTTACGCCCAATAAATCCGGACAACGCTTGCCACCTACGTATTACCGCGGCTGCTGGCACGTAGTTAGCCGTGGCTTTCTGGTTGAATACCGTCAATACATGAACAGTTACTCTCACGCATGTTCTTCTTCAACAACAGAGTTTTACGATCCGAAAACCTTCTTCACTCACGCGGCGTTGCTCCATCAGACTTTCGTCCATTGTGGAAGATTCCCTACTGCTGCCTCCCGTAGGAGTTTGGGCCGTGTCTCAGTCCCAATGTGGCCGATTACCCTCTCAGGTCGGCTACGTATCATCGTCTTGGTGAGCCGTTACCTCACCAACAAACTAATACGCCGCGGGTCCATCCTAAAGCGATAGCAGAACCATCTTTCAAACTTAAACCATGAGGTAAAAGTTGTTATGCGGTATTAGCACTTGTTTCCAAATGTTATCCCCCACTTTAGGGCAGGTTACCCACGTGTTACTCACCCATCCGCCGCTCACTCAAATGTTTTATCATTTTGGTGCAAGCACCAAAAATCAAAAACCAGAGTTCGCTCGACTTGCATGTATTAGGCACGCCGCCAGCGTTCGTCCTGAGCCAGGATCAAACTCTCATATTAAAAGTTTGTGACTCATAAATTAATACTAGCGAAAATTGACTTCGTCAATGTTTCTTAATTCTAAAACCTTAAATTAATAAGGCCTACACAATTGATTGTTAAAACTTTGTTCAGTTTTCAAAGGTCTACATGTTGTTAAGAAGTGAACTTCTTAACAAGCGACTTAATTAGTTTATCAAGAACCGAACATGATGTCAAGAACTTTTTTAAATTAATTATTTAACAACTTGAGA